>NZ_JACSPP010000022.1 GCF_014837065.1 Phocaeicola intestinalis | reverse complement strand
ATCGCCCAAAGCACACACGAAAACGGATACATCAAGCCAAGAAAAACTTTTTGGAGAAATTCAAAACAGCTTCTAAGGAAGAGAAAGTCAAAGAAAATCACAAGCTGCTTAATAGCTTTATAAGGCAGCTTCCTATACGTGGAACGTTTTTTCCTAGACTTTCCTCTATTCCTCTTCTTGGCATTTATTTTTCGATTTCGCTCTTTACAGCATTTTCTTCTGTATTTTCAGGGTCGGGCAGATAAGTGGGCTTAGCTGGTGGAATCGTAAAGTTTTTATCGATAAAAAGTTCGGCAAGTCCGGATATCTGTTTCAGACGGAGCAGTTCATCGCGGTCCATCCCGATGTTTTTCATTATCCATTGGTCGCTCATGCCAGCTTTGTCCAATTCGGATACGATGTGCGACATAAGGTCTACATCGTGTGTTCCCCGTGCGCGGTTGTGTCGGATGGTAGAACCGATACGGTTTGACAGGTCTTTATCGATTATTACTACCGGAAGCATACCTTTCTCACGTTCGTATATGCGTTTTGATTTTTTTAATACACTATATCGGTGAAAACCGTCTACCAGTATATACTCATCTTTTTCATGGTCGTAGTAACACACACAAGGCATGGTAAAGCCATCTTCCCAAATAGACAATTCGAGCAATTTCATTTCAGGCGGTGCCACTTTGTTCGGATTGTAATCGTTGGCATGTACTTTTTCTACTGGTACGGCAATGACATTGTATACCGGACTTTTATAGTTTTGGGGGATAGGTTCCTCAAGTTGTTCTTTTTTCTTTCTCATCTCCAGATATGTTTGTAATTTTCCATTATTTGGTTTTTCTTGCTGATTTCTTCCTTGTTGGGCGAGAATCCCATGTATTTGCAGGCATGGTCATTTCGTAAGATGCAAATACACATTCGTTTGTAAGTAGGGATTTCGCGGAACTCGGGAATGTCGATATCTTCCTGATATTCCATACGTACAGGATGTTTATGGGTTTTGTAGTTGCTTTTGTCCATGATTTCTATAGGTATTTTGGCATCAATCAGTTTTTGGATGACTTCATCGCTCAAACATCCTCCTTTGTTCCGCCAGAATTTAATGCTGACATCCAAGCGGCGCAGGTAGCCGTTCCTTGTTTCTTCGGGAAGGGTGGATAGGAGGAAAAACATAAATGATTTCCATGTGTATCCTTTGGGAAGTTTGATTTTGTTGCGGGCGGTAGCATGGGTAGAACCATAGATACCGGCAAAATTGACTCCGTTCACACGGCCTATCATACGTCCCCACATGTCGGGGTCGATTGCTTTATAAAGAGACAGGCTTTCGATGGCTTCTCCGATAAACGGACTGGCTACGCGCATACGTTCGATACTGACTCCTGCTTTGTAGTATAAATCATACAGATGATTGTAGTCCCAGCCGAATTTTGCATTGGCTACCCATACATCGGAGGTGCGCCAATCATAGAGTGGATAAGCGTTGTAGATGTCATTGTTAATTTTGCAAGTCCAGATATAGCGGTGGTATAATAACATTTTAGGAGTCTGGTAGATGCATCGCCAGCGGTTGAAACTCTCTTGTGTGCGGATTCCTACCAGGCAACAGGTGCGTATGGCTTTCTTTTTTTCATGAAGCCAACTGGCAAAGTAAAGTTGAAAGTCGTAATCCCACATTTCTGGCTTGAATCCTGGAAAATTGTCTGCGGTAGTGGCATCATTGGGCATGGGGCGTACCCAGATGTCTTTTTTGTCTTCTTCCCAAGGGCGCCAGTAGGATTGGTACATTGATGTGCTGGTAGCTACCCGGAATGGGACGCAGATGCGGTATACATCTAGAATGTCTTTATTTGCTTCAAAGATACGTTCTACATAGTCGATAGTCATTTTGTATTGCACTTCATAGTCCATGAAGTAAACTCCCAGCTTGCGGTTCAGCTTATGACTTCGGATATAATCGATACACATGTTCAGCAAGACCCCACTGTCTTTTCCACCCGAAAAGGATACATATACATTGTCAAATTCCTTGAAAATAATGTCAAGCCGTTCTTGTGCCAGCTGGTAGACATTTTTAGCTGTTGTCTCTTTCATTTTCTTTCCATTTTTATGTAAAGCTTCCATTCCTTGATGGTGCTGAAACCTAGTCTGATGAACAATTCTTTATGCACAGTCTGTACCAGTGCGGTCAGATGGGGTGTATCGCCTGTATAGTCGGCACATACGGTTTGTAATAAGTCGGTCAGGATTTCATCATGCCCTTCCTTTTGTGCGTAATAATTATTAATGAGGCATTCGCTCGCTTTATTTTCAATCGGAATAAAACCGATGGCTTCATTTTGTTTGTTGACGGCAATGTACCAACGGAATTTTTTCCCGGTTTTGAAAGGGTATCGGTTGTTGTATCGGAGTACATCAGGATTCATTACAAGCGGTCCGATCAATGGGTATAATTGTTTATCAGTTCCTTCTAATTGAATGATGTGTGTCATACGTGAATGTTTTGAATGTTCTGCAAATATACGAAATCATCGGTTAAAAATAAGAAGCTGTTTTGAGAAGCTGTTTTGAATTTCTCCAAAAAGTTTTTCTTGTCTTGATGTATCCGTTTTCGTGTGTGCTTTGGGCGATTTTTTGGTCCTTTCCGCTCCTGTTCTTCGTCAGATAGCCCGCTATCTTCCTCATCACAGAAGCGAAAATGCCTCAAAAACTCATCCCAAATCATCGCACGATAAATTCAAAACAGCTTCTAAAACCTGGAAGAAACTGTTTCTACGTTTGTTCAGCAGATACGAATAAATGTATGATTGAAAGGTTCAGTTTCTGCTTCTGGTTGTCTTCTTTTTACGTTCTCCATATCAAAACCGTACGTTCTCCATATCGAAAACATACGGTTTCCATATGGAGAACGTACGGTTTTGATATGGAAACTATAAAAAGATGCTATCTGGATTGATAATACAACCCAATCAGAAACTCCAATTATTTTGATGGCTTGGGGAATTGTTGTTTGAGTTCTACTACTACCACTTCGCTGGGCGTGAAGAGGCGGATGTCTTTCCGCGAGGTGCCCAGCCCGTTGGTGATGATGAGGGGGATGCCCTGGCTGTTGTGCTTCAGTCCCGTGAGGAAGCGGTTCCCGTATTTGGAGAAGTGTGCAGGACTCCACCGGCGGAACAGGCTGACTTGTCCGCCATGCGTATGTCCTGCCAAGGCAAGGTCGGTGTTCGATACGTCCGTGTCTTCCACATAATCGGGGGTATGTACCAGCATTACCACAAAGTCTTCCGCACGAAGCGCAAGGGTAGGCGATACACCGTTCCGTTTCAGGTCGAACGGATTGCGGATACCGCATATCAGGATGTATTCGTTTCCTTTCCATAAGGTATCCGTTTTATGTTCCAGCAGACGCACTCCCGTATGTGCCATGGCGCGGCGCACCAACGTGTCGCTTTTTCCCCGTTCGTGGTTGCCCATGACGGCGTATGTGCCGAAACGTGTCTTTACCTGTGCCAGTGCCGAGAACAGTTCTTCCATATCTCCTCCTTCCCGTCCGCGATAGTCTCCTCCCAATAAGAGGACATCTGCATCTGCCGCTTGCAAGGCACGGATGGCTCCATGCAGGCGCTTGGCATCAAACCGGCTTTCGTAATGGAAGTCGGAAGCAAAAGCGATGCGGAACCCGTTGAAAGAGTCGGGCACTTGCTCGCTGTAAATCTCATACCGCTTGATGCGTCCCACTCCTTTGTATTTCGAGAAGGAAGCGGTGGCGCATGAGGTGAGAGCCAGACAAGCGGTGATTATCCATATCAGTTTGTATTTGTACATATCGGTTTATTGTTTTTGCGTGTGTAAAGGTAGTAAAAGATTGGATGCCGGAGTCTTTTTATGGTTGGAATTCATTCTAATAGTCGCAATCTGCATCGCTTGGCTTGTTCGGGTGACTCTTATGGATGCAAAATTTCTATTTGCTCTTTTAACGCTGTTTCAGAAAGCCTTATCTTTCTTTCAAAATCCTCGAAGCTTGAAACGCTTGCCGGAATCTGAAACGGGTATTCAATCAGACGGGCATCGCCATCTTCACCATATCCTCGCAAGCTATATGATTTTGGTTCATTTTCATCAGGTGTTGGCTGGACAAACATACCGATACGCCCTTTCATCCGATACAGGTAGGTAATGACTTGGTTTACATCGGCAACATAATCAATCTGGCTCTTGTATTTGGCATCCAAGATGATGCTTCTTTCTTTGTCATAAAAATCAGGATAACGCAAAAAAGCGTTTCTTTTTTTATTCTCTATCAGACTATATCCCAACCAGACACCTCCGGCATTCTGCCTGTTATCAGGATGCTTGAACCCTAAAGGAGTGAGCAATGTGTTTAAATATTCTTCCCAAAGCCATGACACATCGAACAAAATGCCATAAATTTCATCCTTGTCTTGTCCGTATCTTAATCGCTCATGGCTTAGTATTTTCAAGCAAAGTTTCTGTAAAGGTACATATTGTGTATAGTAGGGGTGGACAACAGGTCTCAAATTGCTTTTGATAACCTGTAGCCTGTCTTGCCTCTGATACGTTGAGGTGGCCGAAACGATTTGGGAAACATTCTCTTGCGTATCTACGTTTGTGTGCAAAACCATTTCGCCCAACCGTTTGGTACGGATATATTCCACCGTATGGCGTATCAGTTGGGTCACATGATTGTCATAACTGAACTCCCTCGTGCGATATGCCACACGTCCGTTAAAGGGCATGTTGCACCTGATATGCCGGCTGATGTCAATCGTGCCTCTCAGGTTGCAGTCGTTGTATTCATTTCGCCGATATTCCTTATAAAGACCTTGCACCAACGCTTTATTCAGGAAATAAGGAAACAGATGTAGCAGGAAATCAAATATCTGTTCGTCTGTAGCCGTATGCTTCAGATTAAACAGATTGACGGATAAGACTTTTTTCAACATATAATGCAGGAAATAGTCATCACCGTTCTCCGTCCCGAACCGTGAACGGATGGTTATGTACATATCATTCAGACCTATGAATCCAGCTAAGTTTCCTGTTTTCACCACATAACTCTTCCCTTTGGGCGCAATGTCAAACAGGTGTTGCTTGCCTATACAGTCTTCACACTCCTGAAAGGATAAAGGAAAAACGAGCAAAGGCTTTCCTTTGTCATCCACCAAGGAAGAAACCGGAGTGTTGGCAAAAGGCAACAGCCTTTCCACATTCTCCGTCAGAAGATGTTCGCTATTGTCTTTCCACTCCATCATTCGTATATGCCTTTCGAATAATAAACCTCTTCCAACTTTTTCAGGTTATCAGCCGCATTGAATGAACCTCTCAGGTATTCGAAAAGCACGCCCCGCAAATGGTTTTCCCATAGTTGCTGATAAGCTTCCGGCAAATTATTTTCATAGTCATATAGTTCCAGTTTCTTGAAGTATGCCCCTCCAATATGATAAGCCGCGCTAAGTCCTTCAATGCCTTCGTTGGTTTCTTCGTTCCAAATGGCATTGTTCAGCCGATTCATCTTGCTTATAATTTCATTTTTCAATCCTCCAAAACTATCCAGCATACCGGTATTCTCATTTGCTTTTATTTCTTTCCATGCAAAGCGGCGGCGCATGGCGAAGTCCATACTTTCCACGCTTCGGTCAATATCGTTCATCGTTCCGATGATATAGACGTTTTCCGGAACATAAAAGCCTTCATAAAACGGATCTTTTTCATCTATCATGTTTTGATATTGGGTCTTTACCCGTCCGCTTTCGCCTCGATAGCCAGGATCGATACTAAAGAATAGTTCGCCGAATATCTTGGAGATTTCGCCTCGGTTTATTTCATCGATGATGAAAACGAAAGGCTTTGAGGCTTTTTTAGGGGAAAAAGTAATTGGTCGGGAAATATTTGATGCATTATTTGTAGATTGCATCAATGGCAGTATATCCGGATGTGAAAAATAGTGCTTTTGTATAGTGTTTGATTTCGGCTCTTCACTTTTCAGTTTCTTTGTTCTTGAAAGTAATTCTTGTAAAATCCACCCATAAAGTGTATAATCTACAGTAGATGCAGTATTAGTTACTTTCTTTGCTAAATCAAAGAAATCATCTCGTCCCCAATAGCTAATATCAAATTTGTTTTTAGCGACACAATATTCATACATTCTCTTTATATTGTCTTCTTTTTCAAATCTGTTTTCATACCATATTCTTCCATTTCGTATTTCCAGTTTAAAAGGTTTGCAATTTCTCCAATTCGTATACTGTATTTTTCTATTGCGTATGTCCTCAACAATTGATTGATATACAGTTTCAAATGAAACTGAAGTATTCGTCTCTTTTTTTAATGGATTATTTGGAGCAACAGATTGAGATGTATCATTAGGAGTAATCGGTTGAATATTCTCTTTTTCTTCTATCGCCCTTTTACAAAACTCCTTAAACACCCCGTTTTTCCGTTCAAATCCTATATTGCCTCTACTATCGGGAGGAGTCGGTCTTAACCCTTCGACAAAATCCGTATAATCATACGATGGATGAAATTGCACGAATTCCCATTCCGCTCCCATAGCTGTAGCAATCTCACGTGCCAAGTAAGTTTTCCCTGTGCCCGGCGCACCGGTCAAAATAAGATTCTTGTTTGCTTCCAATAAAGCAATGCATTCACTGTATTTATCTGTTGTTCCCATATTTGTATGATTTGCTGAAATTCTTGAATTGCTTTCTCAAAAACTCATCCTCTGATACTTTATATAATCTGTTCCTACGAAAATATTCATTAGTTTGTGTACCAATTCCATGATT
Organism: Phocaeicola intestinalis; assembly: GCF_014837065.1. Taxonomy (GTDB): domain Bacteria; phylum Bacteroidota; class Bacteroidia; order Bacteroidales; family Bacteroidaceae; genus Phocaeicola; species Phocaeicola intestinalis. Next base: position 47,518 of record NZ_JACSPP010000022.1, on the reverse strand, counting down.
TTCTGTATGCTTGGTCATATTGCTATTTTTGGGTATTGCTATTTTTGTATCCAACAAAACGGTTTGGAGCAAAAAACAACATATATTTTTAATAGTTGTCAATCATTTGTTGAAGAGCAGCTGCCTGTCGCGTTCGGCGGCAGGTTTTACCCACTCATCGGGGATGAAACGCCAGTGGTTCAAGGGATGCGGGTCGAGTGTCCCGACCTCTTCGATGCGTTTCATCAGGTAATAGCGCAGGTCTTTGTCGGTAGAAAAGACGATGCGCCGGGGGAGTTCTTCTTTGGGGATGCCTGCCCCTCGGGTCAGCAAGTCACCTCCTCCGTTGCCCCGGTACGAATTGACGGCTACGGTGTAGGTGCGGTCAAGGTCGAACGGTGTGCCGTCTGCTAAGCTCGTGATGGTGATTTTCTCGCCTTCGGGCTTGGTGACATCTACCGTGTAAAGAATGCCTGCCGCCGAATCGAAGTTGAAGCTTGGGTTCTTCAGGCGGCCGAAACCTTCGTCTTTGTCGTTGAGCAGGAGCAGGTGGTCATCGGGTGATTGCATCCGGTTGGTCCACAAGGCATACGACATTTCGAGGAAACCTTTGATTTCGCGTCCGGTAAGGCGCATCGTGTAGAGCAGGTTTTCGTACTTGTAGAGGTTGAACATGTCGCTCATGTAGATGTCGCCCGCCTTGATTTCAGCATCAAACGAGAGCGGGGCGCAGAACGAGATGTCGGCTCCTGTAATGTCGAGCTGGAGCTGGTGGAGCAGGTCGATGAATGCCGAAGAGCCGAAATAGGCGTCTTTCGTGGAGATGGTTTGCCGGATGCTTCCTATCTTGCGCGACACGAAACCGAGCGTGGCTTGGTATTGCGGGTCGAACGCCTGCATGAAGTCTTCGTCGATGGGAAGGGAGGACACATCGCTCAGCTTGCCTTCAACCGTTTTTTTCAGGATGCGGCCGTCTTGGCGCGTCACTTTCAGGGTTACGTCGGCTATGGTGCGGGCGGCATTGGCAGGATTGATGAGCAATACCGAGTCACCTTCCGCGTTGCATATCTTCTTGCACAGGCGGCGGTGGTCGTGCCCCATGAATACAATGTCGAAGCCCGGCACGTTGCGTGCCACCGCTTCCGAGCCGTTTTCTACTACGTTATCCAGCAGGTTCCCTTCCGGTCCGGCATGAAACAGCCCTACCAGTACATCGGGATGCTCTTTGGCGGCGATAATGCCTGCCCATCGGCGCGCGCATGTTTCCATATCCTCGAAGCGCAGTCCGCTCCACATCGTTTCGGGCAGCCACGAGGGGATGGCGGGTGTGATAAGCCCCAGCACGGCGATGCGCACGCCGTTGCGTTCGAACACGCGGTATGGAGGGAAGTAAGGCTCGCCCGTGCGCCGGTCGATGATGTTGGCGCCCAGCATCGGAAAGCGGCATTGCTTCGCCCAGCGGTCGTATACGGCATGTCCTGTCTCGATGTCGTGGTTCCCCATATTGCCTGCGTCGTATTTCAGGTAGTTGAGCATGGCAGCGCATACGTGGGTCGAGGCCGTGTCGATGTAGTTGTAGTAATAGGCTACGGGCTGTCCTTGCAGGATGTCTCCGTTATCGAAAAGCAGTACGTTGTCGCCGTATTGCTTGCGCTGGGCATCCACGAAGGTGGAAATCCGTGCCAGGCTGCCCTTCTGTGGGCGCCGGTTGATAAAGTCGTAGGGGAAATAAGCCCCGTGCACGTCGCTTGTCTCCAACAGTTTGATGGTAATTTCTTCGGTGTTCGATGCCTGTACGCCCAGCATGCTTCCGGCGCCGAGCAACGCCATAAGATAGTTTCGGATATGCATAAGTTTGGTTTTTATGTGATGTGACAAATTGTCGGTTAGTGCAAAGATAGTTAAAATAATGTCATTGGCATAGACTTTGTTCCTTTTCGCGTAAAAAAACAACTGACTATATGGCTTACATAGACTATTACAGCATTTTGGGAGTTGACAAAACGGCAACTCAAGACGACATCAAGAAAGCATACCGTAAGCTGGCACGCAAGTATCACCCGGACCTGAACCCGAACGACCCGAGCGCGAAGGAAAAGTTTCAGGCGATAAACGAGGCCAACGAGGTATTGAGCGACCCCGAGAAGCGAAAGAAATACGACGCTTATGGGGAGAACTGGAAGCATGCCGATGAGTTCGAAGCACAGCAGAGGGCTTATCAGGCACGTCAGGGAGATGCCGCCGGCGGAACGGAATACTGGTATTCTACCGACGGGCAGCATTTTACCGGCGGATTTGGCGGAAATGCCGGAGGCTTCTCCGATTTCTTCGAAGAACTGTTCGGGCACCGTGGAGGTGCAAGCGACCGGCGGGGAAGAGGAGCCTTCCGAGGGCAGGATATCGAAGCGGAGCTGCACCTTACGTTGCGTGAGGCGGCGGCGACGCATAAGCAGACTTTTACCGTGGGCGGAGAAACCTTGCGTATCACGGTGCCTGCAGGCGTGGCGGACGGGCAGGTCATCAAGCTGAAAGGCCATGGCGGGAAAGGTACCAACGGAGGTCCGGACGGCGACTTGTACATCACGTTCGTAGTGGGCGATGACCCTGTATTCAAGCGGAAAGACAACGACCTGTATACCGATGTCACCATCGACCTTTACACGGCTGTATTGGGCGGCGAGGTCACGGTGAACACGCTCGACGGGCAAGTGAAACTGAAGGTGCGTCCCGGCACGCAAAACGGCGCGATGGTGCGCCTGAAGGGCAAAGGCTTTCCGGTCTACAAGCAAGAAGGCAGTTTCGGCGACCTGCTGGTAACGTATCATATAACTATCCCGACTTCGCTCACGGAACATCAGAAAGACCTCTTCCGGGAGTTGCAAAAAGGAGCGTGATGCTTTTATTGAAACGCAGATTAATGCGGATTATCGCAGATTTTTTTAATTTACTATTTTCCGATTTACGAAGTACGATTTAATGCTCAAATAGTAGATGGTAAATTGTCAAATCGTAAATTAAGAAATCCGCGTTAATCCACGAAAATCTGTGCTTCAAACTCAACAACTTAAAAACTCAAAGATTATGCAAAACGATTTGATTATCATAAACGATTATTGCGAACGGTGCGACATCGAGCCGGATTTCGTACTGATGTTAGGCGAAGGCGGACTGATAGATGTAGAAATTATCGGAAATACCGGTTATTTCCCGGCTTCCCAATTGGGCGAACTGGAGCGTTACACCCATCTGTATTACGACTTGTCGATTAACATCGAAGGCATTGATGCCATCCGACACCTGCTCCGGCGGATAGAAGACCTGCAAGAGCGCGTGCGCAAGCTGGAAAATGAATTGCATTTCTATACAATAGGCAATTGACAAATCGGATACAAGTTTCCGGTTGAAAACAATTTTTTGTTTGTAAGGCTCCTTTCACCAACCTTCTGTAAGAACAGGAGTTGCCTGCTTGGAAGCATAAACGTGAATAACGTATAAGTGGGCAAGACCTTGTTCCTACAGATGGTGGAATGTAAAAGTCATCACTGTAAAACAGAAAATTAGTGAATAAATTGTCAAAAGGTCAATACGTCGCATTGGTGGGCTTGAAGCACTTCCAGGCAATGCTTCAGGTCGTTAGGCTTGATGACCACGTTCGCCCGGTCGTTTTGGGCGAAGGCATACATGTACTCGATAAAAATCTGTTCTTGTGCCAGGTATTCCAAAATGACTGCCAATGCACCTGGTTCATTGACACAACTTAAACAAACGACATCTGTGGAAATCACGGCAAAATCATGTGAGCGAAGTACTTCTACTGCTTTGTCTACATCAGACACTATTAAGCGGAGAATGCCGAAATCTGTTGTCTCCGCCATACTGAAAGCATGCATATTGATACCGTTCGTCCCCAAGATACGTACTACTTCGTTGATTCGTCCGGTTTTGTTTTCTAAGAAGACTGATAATTGTTTAATTGTCATAAGTTTTTTATTTTAAGTTGACTAAACTCTAAATATGTCCTGTAAAACTATCTGGAACAAATTTTTACACCAATACCCGTTTATCTATTACACGTTGTGATTTGCCCTGGCTGCGTTGAATGCTGTTCGGTTCCATTAATTTCACGTCAGCACTGATGGAAAGCACACTCTTCAACTTGTCTGCCAACTGTTTTCTCAAAGCTAGCATACCGCCGATATCGTCGTTAAAGTAATCACGTCGAACTTCCACCTGTACTTGTAAGGTGTCGAGATTGTTTACCCGGTCTACTACAAGCATATATCGTGGTTCGAACTCCTTCATGCTCAATATCACACTTTCCACTTGTGAAGGAAAGACATTGATACCACGGATAATCAGCATGTCATCGCTCCGCCCCATAATGGGAGTCATACGTACGCTGGTACGCCCACAAGCGCATTCGCCGGGCATCAGCGAAGTAAGGTCTTTGGTGCGGTAACGTAGTAAAGGCATCCCTTCTTTGGTAAGTGTGGTGAATACCAATTCACCTTGTTCTCCAATAGGGAGAGGCTCCAAGGTAACAGGGTCAATGATTTCAGGATAAAAATGGTCTTCGTGGATATGCGATCCATGCTGTGCCTCGCACTCGCATGACACACCCGGTCCCATAATCTCGCTCAAGCCATACAGGTTATATCCTTTCAGCCCTAGTCGTTCCTGTATTTCCTGCCGCATATGCTCTGTCCACGGTTCAGCTCCGAATGCTCCGATACGCAGGCTTAAATCATTTTTATTAATGCCCATCTTGTCTACTGTTTCTGCTAGGTAGAGAGCATACGATGGGGTACAGGCAATGCCCGTAATCTTTAAATCTCGAATAAGTCGCACGTGTTTTTCTGTGTTGCCAGTCGAAGCTGGTATTACCGTGGCACCTAGGTTTTCTACTCCGTAGTGCGCTCCTAAACCTCCTGTAAATAATCCATACCCATAACTCACAGAGAAAGTATCTTCACGTGTCACGCCATATGCCGAAAGGCAACGCGACATCACCTCCGACCATATCGCAAGGTCCTTGCGTGTGTAGCCCACGATGGTTGGATTTCCAGTTGTTCCCGATGAGGCATGTACTCGCACTACTTCCGATTTCGGTGCTGCCATCAGTCCATAAGGATAGTTGTCACGCAGGTCTTGCTTAGTGGTGAAGGGAAGCTTCACGATATCATCAATACTCCTGATGTCTTCAGGCATCAAATCCATTTCTTGCATCTTATGCCGATAGAACGGCACATTATGATAAACGTAGGCAACAAGCTTTTGCAACCGTTTGCCTTGCAGCTCACGTAACTGTTCGCGAGGCATACATTCTTTATTGGGATTCCAAATCATTTAATCTGTTAATAATTAATGGTTAATAATTTAAGGCTGAGCATGGCTCATTGCTATCAATTACAATTTTCATTGTTTATTATTCATTATGTTATGGTCCTCATGAAACGCTTTCATCCGTTCTTCCAACACCGGATAAAGTTCTTCGCACATCCGCGAGGTACAAGCACGAACACCTTGCTGCTCGCTTCCGGTAGTAGAGAGTGAAATGCTACTCACTCCATAATACATCAATTCTAAAAGAAGTTCTCCTCCAGTCATACCCGGATAACCTAATGTGAAGAAAAAACCGTCGCCCACCTGTTGGGTCACATCTCTATCGTACACAATGGTAAAACCGTTTTCCGTGAATATCTGCTTCATCCGACGGGCACGACGCTCGTATTCGCGTACATCTTCTACGAAATTGATTTCACCCGAAACCGAGCGGTTAAGCATCTCTGCCATTCCGTATTGGGTAGTAGCAGTACATCCCGAAGTAATCATATAAAGAATGGAAGCGATTAAAGTGGGACCAAATACTCCCAAGTTTTCATACCGCTCTGCCAACGCTGGATACTGACGGTCGAAAAGCTTGTCGGATATGCAAGCCAAGGCTATACGCTGACCGGCATAGCTGAATATTTTCGAGGCAGAAAGCATCAGGATGTAATTGTCGGTATAGCGTGCCACGGTAGGCACGAACGGAGCTTGGTACGGATGACCATACGGGTGGCGGAAATCCATACAGAAATAAGCCTGGTCCTCCATTACCACAACATCATAGCGGGTGGCAAGTTCGCCGATGATTTTCAATTCCTCTTCCTCCAGACATATCCATGCAGGGTTATTCGGATTAGAATAAACTATTGCCGCTATATCTCCTTTCTCTAGATAACTCTCCAGTTTGGTCCGAAGCGGATTTCCCCGAAAATCGTGGATGTCAAAATATTCCCATTTTACGCCCAGTATGCGGAGTTGCGACTTCTGGATAGGGAAACCAGGGTCGATGAAAAGCACTTTATCTTTACCTGGAATACGCTGGGTACAGGCAATGAATGCTCCAAATGATGCTGCTACCGAGCCTGTAGTAGGTATGCATGCGCGAGGAGAGATATCAATATCAATAAATGCTTTTACGAAACGGGATGCTGCTTCCTTCAGTTCGGGAACACCGGCTGCAGCAGGATATTGTGCTCCCAATCCCGCATCAAGAGCTTTCTTCTCAGCCTCAATACCTACCTTGTTTGCCGGGAGTCCGGGAGAACCTTGATCCATACGGATAAACGGAATGCCCGTCAGTTCTTCTAAACGGGATGCTACAAGCAACACATCGCCGATAGTGGCATTTTGCAAGTCGGCGACTTTCAACTCGCGTGCCACTTCTGCAACCAATTCCTTATTAAATATACTGCTCATATAATATATATAATAATTTACAATTTGAAAATATTGATTTTCGCAGATTAATCGATTATTTCAATTGACGATGGACACTTGAAACAGCAATATAAATGAATCGCAATAATCTGCGAAAATCAGTATGGACCTGCATTATTATTCCTTCACAAATCCAAGCTTTTTCACATAGTTGTGACCGATGTCGAAAGCACGGTAATTCATTTGCACGACTTCTTCTCCCTTCGAGGCGAATATCCGTCCCACGCTTTCGCGTAACGTGGCAGGGTCGAGAATCTTTAGGAATGCCGATGCAGCTCCCAGTAAAATTACATTTGCAGACTTTGGCATTTGGTTTTCTTTCGCCAATTGTTCCACATCGAGTGACACTACGTGGGGCTGTGCTTTCAGTTCATCTGTCAAGGCTTGTTCATCTGGATAGTTAGAGATGTTCTTGAACGGAGCAGACGAAGTAATAATCCATCCGTCTTTAGCCAAAAAAGGTAGATAACGCAACGCCTCCATCGGCTCAAGCGAAAGAATCATATCTGCTGTTCCTAAAGGGATAAGATCGGACGCAATAGGTTTGTCCGAGAGACGGAGGTTCGACTGCACATCGCCCCCACGCTGACTCATCCCGTGTACTTCGGCTTGTTTTAATGCCAACCCCATACGGGTGGCCGCTTCTCCAATGATGGTAGCAATGGACAAGATACCTTGTCCACCAACTCCTGAAAGTATAATGTCTGTTTTCATTTCTTTTCTGCTCTTTTCTTTTTCAACTTACGGTTTAATGTCTGTATGCACTCACGTCGCGGAATAATAACCGATACACCCTGATACTCGATTTCTTCGCGGATGATGCGGGTAATTTCATCCATATTCTTAGGCAGAGGAACTACCACGCGTACGTGCTCTGGCTCTACGCCCAGCCCCAGGCAGATGGCTTCAAATTTGTTGGTGCCTGCCGAGTCCTGTCCGCCGGTCATGGCTGTGGTAAGATTATCCGAAATCACTACGGTGATGTTTGCTTTGTCGTTCACTGCATCTAACAGACCGGTCATTCCTGAATGAGTAAATGTAGAGTCTCCGATAATCGCAATGGCAGGGAATTGTCCGGCATCTGCCGCACCTTTCGCCATTGTGATGGACGCACCCATATCCACGCAACTATTTAATGCACGGAACGGAGGAAGCGCTCCCAGCGTATAGCATCCGATGTCACCAAAGATTTTCGCACCTGGATATTCGGCAGCCACACGGTTTAATGCATCATATACGTCACGATGGCCGCATCCAACACACAAGGCAGGTGGACGCGGTACTAAATGTTGCGCAGGAGCATACACCTCTACGCTGGCAATGCCTAATGCTATCTTCACACTATCAGGGGTTAATTCTCCGGTGCGTGGCAAGTCTCCGCTCAGACGTCCTTTCACTACGTAGGGAGAAGGAAGCAAACCTTTCAATTGTTCTTCTACAAAAGGCTGGCCGTCTTCCACCACTAGTATTTCCTTGCACGACTCTGCCAGGTCGGCTATCTGTTTCATCGGGAGCGGGTATTGCGATACCTTTACCATCGGGAACGGACATCCTTCGGGATAATTTTCCATCACATAGTTATAACCGATGCCGCATGCTACAATGCCCCGTTCAGCCTTTCCTTCGCGTGATACGGTTTTATTGAAAGGAGAAGTTTCCGCTAACTGAAGCAGTTGGGGTTGGGCGGCAATTACTTCCAGATAGCGCCGGCGAGCATTACCTGGCAGCAATACCCAATCGGAAGGTACTGATTCCCTTCCCGTACAAGTCACATCAAGAAATGAACTTTTCACTTGCACCGCTGCACGTGAGTGTGCCAAACGAGTTACAATACGCATCAGTACAGGAAGTTTTTCCCGTTCCGAAAGTTCGTAGGCATATGCCATCATATCGTATGCCTCTTGTTGCGATGAAGGTTCTAAGACAGGTACCATTGCAAACTTGCCATAAAAACGAGAGTCTTGTTCGTTCTGCGATGAGTGCATTGAAGGATCGTCTGCCGCTACAACTACGATACCGCCGTTCACTCCCGTGATGGCAGAATTAACAAAAGCATCGGCACATACGTTCATGCCCACGTGTTTCATGCATACCAATGCACGCTTGCCCACATACGAAACTCCTAAAGCCGCTTCCATTGCAGTCTTCTCGTTAGTACACCAGGTACTGTGTAATCCTCTGGCTTTTGCCAGAGACGAATCTTGTATGTATTCCGTAATCTCGGTTGAGGGAGTTCCCGGATAGGCATATACCCCTGAAATCCCTGCATGGATGGCTCCCAAAGCTATTGCCTGGTCACCCAATAATAAAAATTTTTCGCTATTTTCCATAAATGTGTTTATTGGTTCACCATCGAATAACATGAATCCAAAATGTAATAATAAAAAATGATAACAGCAATGAGGCTATTCTCTGTGATTAGTTATCCACACATTGACATTAATCATTAACTGGATTTCGTGTTTTCGTGATGAATTTTTTCATTTTAATCAATTAATAATCTGTAGTGGAAAAAGACAAAGAAAATCCGTCGGCATCGTCCAGTACGGGAAACTTTTTGCGGAAAACTTTCAAACTGTCCATATCCACGATGGCTTCAGTTCCTTCCTCACACTCGTCCTTGCAGGCAGCTAGTGTGTGTCCGTAAGGGTCTATTACAGCACTTCCCCCACAATATTCACATGTAGGGTCCTTACCCACACGGTTCACGGCTATTACATAGCACTGATTCTCAATGGCACGGGCACGGAGCAACATTTTCCATGCTTCCACGCGTGGTGTCGGCCAGCTTGCCACATAAAGGATGGCATCGTAATCGCCCCGATTGCGCGACCAGACAGGAAAACGCAGGTCATAGCAGACTTCCAACAGGAAGCGTACGCCCCGAAACGGAACAATCACACGTTTATTGCCAGGCGTATAATGCTTATCTTCACCCCCGTATGTGAACAAATGCTTTTTGTCGTACCAGCATACCTGCCCATCAGGGTATACAAAATAAAAACGATTGTAATATTTACCGTCTTCTTCGGTTGCTACGCTTCCGGCAATAGCGCATTCGCGTTTCCTTGCTTGTTGCTCCATCCATCGAAGTGACTCGCATTCCGTCTCTGCCACTCCCTCAGGCTGCGTACAAAAACCGGTCGAAAACATTTCGGGCAGCACATAAAGGTCGGCTCCCGTATGCGCCTCCATCATCTTTTCAATATGCTTTTGATTCGTTGCTGGATTTGCCCAACAAATATCGGTTTGCAGAATAATGACTTTCATAATGCTTTTCATATCGTTAGAAACATCCCCAAAGGTAACGAATTAATCGGCATTACCCAACAAAATGAGTAAAATTTTAATAAATGGGCTTCGATGTCTTGCCGATAGGGTACTAACGAAAGCATTTTCCAAGAGGCAAAAGAAGTTAGAAGCTGCCAGCTTAAGATGGAATTCATAAAAAGAAATGGTGAACATAGGGATAGATTGCAAAATATTTTTTATTTTTGTAGCGAAATTGAGTTAATGTACTGACAAATGAACGTATTAGAACTAAGTGAACAGGAGATTATCAGGCGTAACAGTCTGAATGAGATGAAAGCGATGGGCATCGAACCGTACCCTGCTGCCGAGTATGTAACTAATGCATTTTCAACCGATATAAAAGCCGAATTCAAGGATGACGAGGCAGAACCGCGCAAAGTATCAGTTGCAGGACGCATGATGTCACGTCGTGTAATGGGGAAAGCTTCTTTCATCGAACTACAAGACTCGAAAGGACGTATCCAAGTATATATCACCCGTGATGACATCTGTCCGGATGAAAACAAAGATTTATATAATGTGGTATTTAAACGCTTGCTCGACTTAGGCGACTTCATCGGCATTGAAGGTTTTGTATTCCGAACTCAGATGGGAGAAATATCCATCCATGCGCAGAAGCTGACCGTGCTGGCGAAATCGCTCCGCCCGCTTCCCATTGTAAAATACAAGGATGGCGTGGCGTATGACAAGTTCGAAGACCCCGAACTGCGCTATCGCCAACGCTACGTGGACCTGATAGTAAATGACGGAGTGAAAGACATCTTCCTGCAACGCGCTACGGTGATACGTACCATCCGCCGCGTACTGGACGAAGCCGGCTATACGGAGGTAGAGACTCCTACCTTGCAGAACATTGCAGGCGGTGCAAGCGCCAAGCCCTTCATTACCCACTTCAACGCTCTTGATACCGACATGTACCTGCGTATCGCGACCGAACTTTATCTGAAGCGGCTCATAGTGGGCGGATTCGAAGGTGTATACGAAATCGGCAAGAACTTCCGCAACGAAGGCATGGACCGCAATCATAATCCGGAGTTCACTTGTATGGAACTGTACGTACAGTATAAGGATTACAACTGGATGATGGCATTCACCGAAAAGCTGTTGGAAACCGTCTGCATCGCCGTAAACGGAAAGCCCGAACGTGAAATTGACGGCAACATCATCAGCTTCAAGGCGCCTTACCGCCGCTTGCCTATCCTGGAAGCCATCAAAGAAAAGACCGGCTATGACCTGACTGGCATGGACGAGGCACAAATCCGCGAAGTGTGCCAAAAGCTGAACATGGAAATCGACGACACCATGGGCAAGGGCAAGCTGATTGATGAAATCTTCGGCGAGTTCTGCGAAGGCACCTTTATACAACCCACGTTCATCACCGATTATCCCGTAGAGATGTCGCCCCTTACCAAGATGCACCGCTCGAAACCCGGACTGACCGAACGTTTCGAACTGATGGTAAACGGGAAAGAGCTTGCCAATGCATACTCGGAACTGAATGACCCGATAGACCAGGAAGAACGCTTCAAGGAACAGATGCGCTTAGCCGACAAAGGCGATGATGAAGCGATGATTATTGACCAGGACTTCTTGCGTGCCCTGCAATACGGTATGCCTCCTACAAGCGGTATCGGAATCGGAATTGACCGTCTCGTTATGCTTATGACGGGCAAGACTTTCATTCAGGAAGTATTGTTCTTCCCGCAGATGCGTCCCGAAAAGGTGGCCCCTAAAGATAAAACTGAAAAATTTACTGCTTTAGGCATTCCTGAAGAATGGGTCCCGCTTATCCAAAAAGCAGGATATAATTTGGTATCAGACATGAAAGAAGTTAATCCGCAAAAGCTGCAAATGGACATCTGCGGAGTAAACAAGAAATATAAATTGGGACTGACTAATCCAAGTGTTGACGAAATCGCAGCATGGATAAGTAAAATCATGTAAGTAAAAAACAAACATGAAATTACCCGGGAAAATAGCAATCATGGGTGGAGGAAGCTGGGCAACGGCTATCGCAAAGATTGTCCTTGCCCAAGCCGGTACGATAAACTGGTATATGCGCCGAGACGACCGCATCGAGGACTTCAAGCGGTTGGGGCATAATCCGGCTTACCTGACCAGTGTGCGCTTCAACATCAAATGCATTAACTTTTCATCGGATATAAACAAAGTAGTGAGAGAATCGGATACGCTGATATTCGTCACTCCTTCACCTTACTTGAAAGCACACCTGAAAAAGCTGAAAACGAAGCTAAAGGACAAGTTCATCGTAACAGCCATCAAGGGTATCGTACCCGATGAAAATATGATCATATCCGATTATTTTCACAAGATGTATGATGTGCCCGAAGAAAACATCGCCGTACTGGCAGGACCTTGCCACGCGGAAGAAGTGGCTCTGGAACGTCTTTCTTACCTTACCGTGGGATGTAAAGACATCGAAAAAGCCAAAATGTTCGCCCGCCAGCTGAGCGGACAATATATCAAGACTTCCGTAAATACGGATGTGGCAGGAATCGAATATGCTTCGGTGTTGAAAAACGTATACGCCATAGCGGCAGGTATCTGCAGCGGTCTGAAGTATGGAGATAATTTCCAGGCTGTATTGGTCTCGAATGCCCTGCAAGAGATGAACCGTTTCTTAGACACGGTACATCCGGTAGACCGATGCACCAACGACTCGGCTTATTTAGGCGATTTGCTCGTTACCTCTTATTCCAACTTCAGCCGTAACCGTGTGTTCGGTACCATGATAGGCAAAGGATACTCGGTGAAAAGTGCACAAATCGAAATGGAAATGATAGCAGAGGGCTATTACGGCACAAAATGCATCAAGGAACTGAACAAGCACCTGCATGTGAATATGCCGATAGTAGATGCTGTCTACAACATCCTGTACGAACGCATTTCTCCCATGATTGAGATAAAATTACTGACTGATTCATTCAGATAAAATACATATACTATTATGGAAAATATCAAACTTAACATCGAAAAGACTTTAGGATTCATTTCTAAAGAAAAATTAGCTTCTTACGAACCCAAAGTAAAAGCTTGTATGGAAACTTTGGAAAAAGGCACCGGCCTTGGAAACGATTTCCTGGGATGGCTGCACCTGCCTTCTTCTATCACTCAAGAACACTTGGACGATTTAAAAGCTACAGCTCAAGTATTACGTGAAAATTGTGAAGTAGTAGTTGTTGCCGGCATTGGAGGAAGCTACTTGGGTGCCCGTGCCGTTATCGAAGCGATGTCTGACAGTTTTGCATGGCTGAAAGAGAAAAAAGCAGGCCAGCCCGTTATTTTATTCGCAGGACATAACATCGGCGAAGACTATCTGTACGAGTTGACCTCTTACTTGCAAGATAAAAAGTTTGGTATCATCAACATATCCAAATCAGGAACAACAACAGAAACCGCCCTCGCATTCCGTTTGTTGAAAGAGCAATGCGAAAGACAACGCGGTAAAGAAATGGCACGCAAAGTTATCGTAGCTGTAACCGATGCCAAGAAAGGTGCAGCCCGCACTACTGCCGACAAAGAAGGATACAAGTCGTTTATCATTCCTGACAATGTAGGCGGACGTTTCTCTGTATTGACTCCGGTAGGTCTGTTGCCCATTGCCGTGGCAGGATTCGATATCGAACAGCTGGTAAACGGAGCACGCGAAATGGAAAAGGTATGTGCCAGCGAGAACCTGATGGAAAATCCTTCTGCCTTATATGCGGCAACTCGCAATGAACTGTACCAGAATGGAAAGAAAATTGAAATCCTCGTCAACTTCCAGCCTAAACTGCACTATTTCATGGAATGGTGGAAACAATTGTTCGGCGAATCGGAAGGAAAAGACCACAAAGGCATTTATCCAAGCTCGGTAGACTTCTCTACAGACTTACACTCAATGGGACAGTGGATTCAGGAAGGCGAACGTACCATTTATGAAACCGTAGTGTCCGTCGAGACACCTAACCATGAATTGAAAGTTCCTACCGATGCAGAAAACTTGGACGGCCTGAACTTCCTTGCCGGAAAACGCATTGATGAAGTCAATAAGATGGCAGAATTAGGTACTCAATTGGCCCATGTAGACGGAGGAGTGCCCAATATGCGCGTCAGTGTTCCGATGCTGAATGAATTCTATCTGGGCGAGCTGATTTATTTCTTTGAAAAAGCATGCGGTATCAGCGGCTATTTGCTGGAAGTCAATCCGTTCAACCAGCCAGGTGTAGAAGCTTATAAGAAAAACATGTTCGCCTTGCTGAACAAACCGGGATACGAAGCAGAATCGAAAGCTATCCAAGCCCGTTTGAACAAGTAGCCTATGTTTGAAGAAGCAATTCGGACTTATCTGCAAGCACATCGCTTCGGGTCACTCGACTTGAAAGCTGTATTATTCGACATGGACGGCGTATTGTTCGACTCCATGAAAAACCATGCGGCAGCGTGGCACGAAGCGATGAAACGTTACAACCTGCAAATGTCTCCTGAAGAGGCTTATTTGCACGAAGGGCGTACGGGAGCAGATACTATCAACATCATAAGCGCCCGCCAGCGGAAGAAAGAAGCGACGGATGAAGAAATTGAAAACATCTACGAAACCAAATCCGAAATTTTCAATTCATTACCCCAAGCAGAACGTATGCCGGGCGCATACGAATTATTACAAAAAATAAAAGGAGAAGGATTAACACCGGTCATTGTCACCGGTTCAGGTCAAAAATCATTATTGGAACGGATCAATAAGAACTTTCCGGATATTTTCAGACCTGAATTAATGGTAACGGCTTTTGATGTCAAATACGGAAAGCCCAATCCGGAGCCTTATCTTATGGGACTCCAGAAAGCAGGGGTAAAAGCAAACGAAGCCATCGTGGTAGAAAATGCCCCATTGGGAGTAAAAGCAGGAGTAGCGGCAGGCATTTTTACAGTAGCGGTAAATACCGGCCCCTTACCTGACGAAGTATTGACACAAGAAGGAGCTAACTTTCTTTTCCATTCTATGATGGAATTCAATAATAATTGGGAAAGTTTTTATCAAGTAATCAAATAAAGTTGTATCTTTGCACCACACTTAGCATTTACAAATGCTTATACTAACCCTAACAAATTCAATTGGATATTAAAAAGACTGCTTCGGGAGAAGCGGTCTTTTTTCTGTTCGATGTTTGGGAGTATGCCGGTTGCTATGCATTTAACTCTGGCTATTCCTAGAAATGCAGAATTACAAAGCTTATATTTTGAACAGTGTGGAATTGTGCATTTTAATGGAATACACACAGTCGGTATTACTTCTGTTGCCTGTGTCACACCGGATTGTCAATCCGCTTCTTCAATTACGCCGGCTTACACGTCCGGCATGACAATCAAGCTTTGTTCTCTCCGCAATATAGCTGCCTTGCTTGTAAGATTATTAATCTTACAAACAAGGTAGTCATGGAGATTGGATGGTCGGACTAAGCTGATGTTAGGGTTTGGCTTGGAAAAGCAACCGGTAGACAAGTGTACAGGCACAAATCCAGCTTGACAAATGTGACAAGCGACAAAATGCACAAATTAATGCCGCAAGAAGTATAAAACAGGATTTATACAACATAAGTGAGAATCCAATAAAAATGGCATATGAGATGAGTATAGGCAATCATCTTCATATGCCATTTAATTTTTGAGGTCATTTACTGAATATCCTTGATTCAGTATTGTTCTGCCATATTATTGCAATGTGCCAGCTTCGGCTGCTTGTATCATTTGCTGGCTGGCATACATATATACCTCTACACGCCGGTTTTCTTGACGGCCTGCTTCGGTGCTGTTGTCTGCAACCGGATTGCTTTCGCCCAATCCTTCCACTGTTTTGATTTGTGAGGCAGTAGTACCGCAACTGAGAAGGTAGCTGGATACACTTTGTGCTCGTTCTTGTGAGAGGGCTTGATTTTTCTGTACACTTTGTTCTGCGGTGCTGTTTTTCCAACCCGTATTGTCGGTATATCCATAGATGGCTACATCCATATCGGGATTTTGGATTAATACGTTGTTGGCAAATTTGCTTAGAGCCGCTTTGGCAGAAGTGCTCAGGGTAGAGCTGCTGGTAGCAAATAAGATGCCCGAATCGAATGTTACTTTGACGGCTTGTAAGCCATTGTTATCCGTAACCTGTTCTACTTCTGCTCCTTCGATTTGCGCAGCCTGTTCGGCAGCCTTATCCATTTTCTTACCAATCAAGACCCCTGCGCCTGTTCCTACGGCAGCTCCTACAGCAGCACCGATTGCTGCGCCTTTTCCATGACCGGCAATACCTCCGATGAGGGCACCCAAAGCTGCTCCGCCACCACCTCCAATCATTCCTCCTTTGGCGGTGTTGTTTAAACTTCCACAACCGCTAAGTACCAAGCATCCGCTCAGTAAGATAGCCATACAACTTGTTTTTTTCATAAGCTTTTTATATGATACATTTAATATGCAAATAAGGGATAGTTTTTCATCGTGTTGTTTACACGGGTACGAACGGAAGCTATCACTTCTTCATTGTCTACGTTCGATAATACCGTTTCTATCATTTCGGCAATTTCATACATTAGGTCTTCTTTTGCACCCCGTGTCGTAATGGCTGGAGTTCCTAAACGGATTCCAGAGGTTTGGAATGCTGAACGGGTATCAAACGGAACCATGTTCTTATTTACGGTAATATCTGCCGAAACCAACGCTTTCTCAGCTACTTTTCCGGTCAGGTCGGGATATTTGGTTCGCAGGTCTACTAACATCGAATGGTTGTCTGTACCGCCGGATACGATGGTAAATCCGCGGTCTATCAATGCTTGTGCTAATGTAGCGGCATTTTTCTTTACTTGTAAAGCATAGTCTTTCCATTCGGGTTGGAGGATTTCATTAAAGGCGACAGCCTTTGCTGCAATCACATGTTCCAGCGGGCCACCCTGGATACCGGGGAATACGGCAGAGTCAAGCAATTGTGACATCATTTTGATTTCACCTTTGGGCGTTTTCTTTCCCCAAGGATTGGGAAAGTCTTTTCCCATTAGGATGATGCCTCCACGTGGTCCTCGTAAAGTTTTATGAGTAGTAGACGTTACGATATGTGCGTATTTTACTGGATTGTCGAGCAGACCGGCAGCAATCAGTCCGGCTGGGTGAGCCATGTCAATCATCAGAATGGCATTTACTTTGTCTGCAATTTCGCGCATGCGTTTGTAATCCCATTCGCGTGAATAGGCAGAACCACCTCCGATAATCAATTTGGGGTGTTCGCGTAGTGCGATTTCTTCCATCTGGTCATAGTCTACACGTCCGGTTTCTTTATTCAGGTTATATTCGCAAGGTGTGTAGATGATGCCTGAAGTGTTGACGGCCGAACCGTGGGATAAGTGTCCTCCGTGTGCCAGATTCAGTCCCATGAACTTGTCTCCAGGGTTTAATACTGCAAGGAATACGGCTGCATTGGCTTGTGCTCCAGAGTGAGGCTGGACGTTTGCCCATTCGGCACCGAAGATTTTCTTGATGCGGTCGATGGCGAGTTGTTCGCTTTGGTCTACAACTTCACAACCTCCATAATAGCGTTTGCCAGGATAACCTTCGGCATATTTATTAGTGAGGCATGACCCCATGGCTTGCATTACTTCATCGCTTACGAAATTTTCGGAAGCAATCAGTTCTATGCCTTTCAGTTGACGTTGGTGTTCTCTTTCGATAATGTCGAAAATTAAATCGTCTCTTTTCATATTTGTATGTTTTTTTTTGATAAAATAATTTGATGTTAAAATATTACACCTACTGAGAAACTTAATACATTCCGGCGACGTTTTAGGGAAATGTCTTGGGTATTATAAGGATTTTCAGTCAGTGTCTTGTCGTATGTGATGGATTGAACCAAATCGTGTAATCCGATTTCATAGCGGAAGTCGAAAAAAATGTTTGATACATTGACTGCAAGTCCGACTACTCCACTAAAGCTGAAGGGACGTATTTCTTCTTTGATTCCTTGCTGATAAAACCCGGAATATTCGCTTTTGGTATGTTTTTCCCATGCGTATGCAACTTTCGGTCCGATAAAGAATGCCATGCCGTATGGATAGGCATCTACGAATTTGTAACCATAAAGCAAAGGCATGTCGATAGAATGGATGTCTGTTTTTACCAAGGCATTGTCATCTATTAGTCCTGCATTGTTTACATCATTCGGAATCGAAATACTCCCTTTTGAAACGTTATACGAAAATTCGGTTTGTAGGAAATGGTGTTTTTTAAAATTGAAGCGGCAGAAAAAGGCTCCGAAATATCCTATCTTGTAGTTGTTCTGGATATCTTGCAGCTCATTTTCTCCTAATGTAAAATGGTCGATGAAGAACATGGTGGAATTAAATCCTGCCTTGATGCCTATATTGACCTTGGGGTCGTTTGTCTCATTGCGCGATTCTGTTTGGGCGTGTGCGGAAAGTCCGGACAGCCCCATAAGGCAAAGCAGGATAAAGGCATTTGTTCTCATCTTATTTCTTCTTTTCTACAGACCAACCGAATTTTCCTATTTTTTCTCCTGTTTCATAATATCCGCCGTGGATATATACTAATAGATTGGATTGTGCGAGTTCAAATTTCCCGGTTTCTGTATTTAAATATTTTTCATCAGCTTTTACATTGACGACATCTGCTATGAACATGTCGTGCGAGCCAAGGGCGATAATGTCTTTCACCCTGCATTCGATACATAGAGGTGATTCCTCGATGAGTGGTGCCTGCACCATTGAAGCCTTGCCTGGTGTGAGGTGCATTTCCTCAAACTTATTATAGTCTTTGCCTGAGCGTACACCGCACCAATCGGTAGCGAATGCCATATCTTTGGTGGTCAGGTTGATGACAAATTCCATGTTCTTTTTCAGAATCGGGTAGGAGTGTCGTTCCGGTCGTACGGAGATGTAGCACATGGGTGGGTTGGAACAGATGGTTCCTACCCACGCTATGGTCAGTATGTTGTATTCTTCTTCCGTGCTTCCGCAACTCACAAGTACGGCTGGCAGGGGGTATATCATCGTGCCAGGTTTCCAGTCTTGTTTCATGGTTTGTGTGTCAGATTAGTTTGATGTTGTCTACCTGTTGTTCTTTCTCGCAATAGTGGCATTTCAGGATACCTTGTTCTTTGTCGGCGACATGGAACCACGTCTGCATCGGCTCGTTGTTGGTGATGCATTTGGGATTGTTGCATTTCACGATTCCTTTCAGTTCGGATGGCATCACCACTTCTTTCTTTTCCACTACCTCGTAGTTGCGGATGATGTTCAGCTTCATGTTGGGTGCCACTACAGAAAGACGGCTGATTTCCTCATCGGTAAAGAACCGTCCGGCAATCTTGATGATGCCTTTCTTTCCCAGTTTTTTACTTTCGAAGTTGTTTCCGATAGTGATGTTGCTGTCCATGTGTTGCAGGTCGAGCAAGGATACTACGGTAAACAGCTTGTCTGAAGGTATATGGTCGATTACCGTTCCGTTCTCAAGGGCGGCTACTTGCAATTCTTTTTTGTTGCTCATTACATCAAAAGTTTTAAAGGTTCATGATTCGGTTGGTATCTGCTTTCACTTCGTCCAGCGTAATTCCTAATACATCACAAAGAATGGCTTCACGTGCGTACAGGCCGTTTTGTGCTTGTTGGAAATAGTAGGCTTTCGGGTTATTATCCACATCATAGGCTATTTCGTTCACGCGGGGCAACGGATGAAGGATGCGAAGGTTAGGCCGTGTGTGCTCCAGCATTTTGTTGTGCAGGATATACACGTCTTTTACCCGTTCGTATTCCATCAGGTCGGTGAAACGTTCGCGTTGTACACGGGTCATGTACAGGATGTCTGCATTGGCAATGGTTTCCTCGTTGAAGTCGCTGTGTTCTTCGTAATGGATGTGATGTTCCTTGCAGTACAGTTTGTATTCTTCCGGCATTTTCAGTTCGTTGGGGGCGATGAAATGGAAAGTCGGGTTAAAATGGCGCATTGCCATCAGGAGGGAATGTACTGTGCGTCCGTATTTCAAATCACCTACCAGATAGATGTTCAGATTTTCCAGTGTACCCTGTGTCTTATAGATGGAATAGAGGTCAAGCATGGTTTGAGAAGGATGCTGGTTGGCCCCGTCGCCCGCGTTGACGATAGGAACGGGTGCTATTTCGCTGGCATAGCGTGCGGCTCCCTCCAAGTAGTGACGCATGACGATGATATCGGCATAATTGCTTACCATCATGATGGTGTCTTTCAGGGTTTCTCCTTTCGAAGAACTTGTCACCTTGGGGTCGGTGAATCCGATGACTTTTGCACCTAAACGATTGGCAGCTGTCTCAAAACTCAGACGCGTGCGGGTGGAAGGTTCAAAAAAAAGGGTCGCAACGATTCTCTGGTCCAACAAGTGACGGTTTGGTTTCTTTTCAAACTCTTGTGCCATTTCCAGCAGATAAAGGATGCGTTCCTTCGAGTGGTTGGCAATAGTGACTAAACTTCTATTTTCCATATTTTCCGTTTAATGATAGTTCTTTAATAAATACCGGAGTTCAAAGATAGTCAAAAAAATAGAATGAACGGTTTTTATTCCGGCATTTTTTATACTTTTGCACTTCGTAAAGAGTAATATCGGACACAAGAGTATGAAGGTGCAGTGTTTTTCTTTGTCGGCGAAGCAAGACATTCCTCTTTTTGTGCCATTGTATTTCCTGGGTTCTATGTTTATATATTAAGGTATAAGAATTATGAGAAAGAAGTTCATATGCGCATTGTGGATTTTGGTGGTCTTGAGTATTCTGGCCGTGGCGGTTGTATTTACGGCTATAGCGAAAGGATGGATAGGCTATGTGCCTCCGGTGGAGGAATTGGAAAATCCCAATCTGAAATTTGCTACCCAGATTATATCCGATGATGACCAATTACTGGGGACATGGTCGTATAGCAAGGAAAATCGTGTTTATGTAGGCTATAATGATTTGTCGCCCAATTTGGTTCATGCATTGATTGCTACAGAAGACGTGCGCTTCAGCGAACATTCCGGCATTGATTTTCGTGCTTTCTTGCGTGCGGTAATCAAGCGCGGAATACTGATGCAGAAGAATGCCGGAGGAGGCAGTACGATTACCCAGCAGCTTGCCAAGCAATTTTATTCACCTACGGCAGACAATGTGATGGAACGTCTGTTACAGAAGCCGATAGAGTGGGTGATAGCCGTCAAGCTGGAGCGTTATTATACAAAAGAGGAAATCCTCACGATGTATCTCAATAAGTTCGATTTCTTAAACAATGCTGTGGGTATCAAAACGGCGGCAAAAACTTATTTCTCGAAAGATCCGAAAGAACTTTCCATCGAAGAGGCTGCAACACTGGTTGGCATGTGTAAGAATCCTTCGCTTTATAATCCGCGCAGGTTTAACGAACGTTCGCGGGGACGTCGAAATACAGTGCTCGACCAGATGCGCAAGGCGAATTATATTACGCGGGCTGAATGTGACTCGTTGCAGGCACTTCCGCTTAAGTTAAGGTTCCAGCCTGTTGACCATAAGGATGGGCTGGCTACTTATTTTCGTGAATACCTGCGTCATATAATGACTGCTAAGCAGCCCGATAAGAGTAAGTATCGCGGCTGGCAGATGCAGCAGTATTACGAAGACTCCATTGCCTGGAAAACCAATCCGCTTTACGGTTGGTGTGCGAAGAACAAGAAAAAGGACGGCACCAACTATAACATTTACACCGACGGGTTGAAGATTTACACCACTATCAACTCCCGGATGCAGCAATATGCTGAAGAGGCGGTTTACGAGCATGTGGCGAAGTATCTCCAGCCTCGCTTCTTTAAGGAGAAGATGGGGCGGAAGACAGCTCCTTATACCAACCAGCTGACGCAAGAAGAAGTGAACGAGATAATGGACCGCTCAATGCGTCAGACCGACCGCTACCGTCAGATGAAGAAAGCAGGATGCTCGGAAGAAGAAATCCGTCAGGCCTTCAACACCAAGCATGAGATGACGGTTTTTTCATACGAGGGAGAAAAAGATACCATCATGACACCGATGGACTCCATTCGTTATTATAAGTATTTTCTGCGTGCCGGGTTCATGTCGATGGATCCTGTGACCGGTTACGTGAAGGCATACGTAGGCGGGCCTAATTATAATTACTTCCAGTATGACATGGCAATGGTAGGACGCCGTCAGGTAGGGTCTACCATCAAGCCTTTCCTTTATTCGCTAGCGATGGAGAATGGTTTTTCGCCTTGTGATGAAGTACGTAATGTGGAACAGACACTTTTCGATGAGAACGGAAAAGCTTGGTCGCCACGTAACTCTTCCCGTTCGCATTATGGTGAAGTGGTTACTCTGAAGTGGGGACTTGCCAACTCGAATAACTGGATATCGGCTTATCTGATGAGTAAGCTTAGCCCTTATGCGCTGGCGAGGTTGATTCACTCGTTCGGTGTGCTGAACAAAGACATACAGCCCACTGTCTCTCTTTGTCTGGGTCCGTGTGAGATATCGGTAGGAGAAATGGTTAGTGCTTATACGGCATTTGCCAACCGGGGCATCCGCACGGCACCGCTGTTTGTTTCGCGCATTGAGGATAATGAGGGAAATGTCATTGCTAACTTTACTCCACAGGTCGATGAGGTAATCAGTGAATCGAGTGCTTATAAAATGTTGGTGATGCTGCGTGCCGTTATTAATGAGGGTACCGGAGGACGTGTGCGCCGTTTGTATGGCATTAAGGCAGATATGGGTGGAAAGACCGGAACAACTAACCGTAATTCGGATGGTTGGTTTATGGGATTTACTCCTTCATTGGTGTCTGGATGCTGGGTTGGCGGTGTAGAGCGTGATATCCATTTTGACACGATGCGTGATGGACAAGGTGCTTCGATGGCACTTCCGGTATGGGGACTCTTTATGCAAAAAGTTTATGCTGATAAGGAATTGGGCTATTCTGAAGAGGAACGCTTTGACATACCAGGTGATTTTGACCCTTGTAAGGACAAATTGACTGAAATGGAAGAAGAAAATGCCAGCAGGCTGGACGATGTGTTCTTCCAATAACAATGATTCACGGATGCCTGCACTTTGCCCATCTGTCGTTCTTAAAAATGAAGCTATGTTTCAGATGCAGTTCATATATGCAACTGCATCTGAAACATAGCTTTTAATGGCGAAGTATTTATTTTCTATTGTCGGTTGTTGGCAGACTACGGATATACCTATGAAAATAGTTGGCTGAAAGACTTGGTTTTGGGGGTTAGGTCTTGCAACTGTTTCTTAGAACCAGTCATTTAAAGGAGAAAACGGTATTTATCTAAGATATTTCGAAAAAAAATCCTTTTTCATTAGCTTTTTTACTGAAAAAATATTTCCTTTACAGCAAAATGATTTATATCTTTCTTAAATGATTGACTGTATGATAGATGTTTTCATTTGTAATTGAATTAATTTATAAACCATAAAAACAGATACTATGAATTTACTCGTTAGCTCTGATGAAGAGCTGATTTCTTTATTTCAGTCTGGAAACAATGAGGCATTTGCTATTCTTTTACACCGCTATGCCGACCAGATTAAATATTCTATTCGTCAAATCATATCCAGTATTGAAGAAGCTGAAGATGTTTTTCAAGATTTATCCATTCATTTCAGTATTAAACTGAAGACAGCTTACAAGGAAAATGGGAAATTTGGAGGTTGGCTACATTGTGTAGTTGACAATTATTTATGTAGCTATTGTAGGAAAATGAAGCCTAAAATCACAGATTTGGATTTGGAGACGGTGAAAGATTGGCAAAATGAATATGAATTAAGTTCGCAGGATAGAGAACATAAATATGCAGAACTAAGGAAATCGGTCAAGGAGCTTCCGGAGGAATTAAGAATATTGGTAGAGATGAAAATCTGGAAAAGAATGACTTTAGAGGCTATTGCCGTCAAATTAAACTCGAACAAATCGACAATAGCCAAGCGTTTGCAGTCTGCTTATCACCAACTGGAAAAGAGTATGCTTGCCAAAGGGTATGATGATGCTTTTATTTGATTCTTGTCGGGAATATGTAGTAAAATAGACTTGAAAATCTTATCTTTGCAAAAAAGGGAGAATATGGATTATGACTTGACTTTATATCAAGTATCTCCCCGGTTGGCAGAAACGGTAATAGCCCGTATCGGTGAATTCAATCGGGGCAGGACAACCGTTAATGGTTGTTATGCTATTAGTGTGGCTACAGCTTATCGTCCATATTATGCTTTCTGGCGTTTCTTCCCCAACGTAGAGATTCCTTTATTTATACGGACACTTGCCGTCACTTTTGATATGGCGGCTGAACGTGCTTTTTCTTTGCTTCAAAATTGTAATGTAAAACTTGAAGTATTTGATAATAGGGTTTTTGAATGCTATTATGGACAATCGGAAGATTTTGTTCCTTTCGGAAAGTACCGTGGCAAACGATTGGCTGAAGTGTATTATATTGATCCTTCTTACGTATTGTGGCTGGCAAATAAATTTGTACCTAGTCTCAAGCGTTACGAACCATTGGTTGTTCTGGCCAAAGAGTTTGCACGTGTTCATTTTGAACTGACAGTACAAAAGCGTCGCGTTTCATCGGTGAGCCATAATGTGGGGCAAGTAGGCGAGCGTTTGAAGGAACTTTTTCTGACAGTGTTGAATGTCCGTCTACAAGTAGATATTTACAAGCCTGATTTCTATGTGGACCAATATATTTTGGCAGCCGACCGTGATGGAAATCGTTTTACGTTTTTTCTTAAAGCAGGCGGACGTAGTCTTTCGCCCAATGTATTAAGTTGCCATACACGAAAGGTCATTGCTCACGAGATGTTGCATCTTGCTTCTGCTAAGGTGATATCGCATTACGAGAGTCGCGGAGTGCGTTATACTCGTTTGGGGTATGTGAAATTGTTGTAGTACTCAATATTGCAAGGCTAAGGTTAAATGTCCACAATGCGGTGAATGAGAAGAGGATTATCTTCTGTGTCAGGTCGGATAATCCTCTTTTGAAGATAGGATTATCTGTTATTTCCGGCATAAATCCTTGAAATCACAATAGGTGCATTTATCCGGAATCTCGGTTTGTGTGAATGGGATTTCCGGGGAGAAGATTTCCATCAGCAACAGTTTCAGTCGTTCGCGGAACTCCATTTCGTAACGGGCAAAGTCGTAAACTGGTTCAGCTTTTCGTGCTTCACCCAGTTGGATGACTGGCGTGTAGTTTTCTGAGGCAGCCCGGTGTATGTACAGCAGTGAGGGAGCTACTTGGCGTGTGTCTTGTTTCTCCCGTAGCTTGCGGCATACGATAGCAGCGTAGAGGAATGTTTGGAATACATGACTCGAACGTTTGAGGTCGGGAGAAAAGAGCGATTCTATGCTGGATGGCGTGTCGGCGTTTCCTCCAGTCTTATAATCGACGATGCGCAGAATGTTGTCTTTCCAATCTATTCTGTCAATGATGCCTCCGATACGTGAATGTAGGACGGTGTCGGCTACGGTGAGCTTCAGTTCTTCGTAGACGGGGTATTCTGAACTGACGAACGTGAATGGTGCATGCTTCAGGTCCTTCTGGAGCAGTTGCTTCACATAGCGTAGTATGACAGCTGAATTAATAAGTTGGATACCATTGTAAGTGGGTTTTTCTTCAGGAGGCAGATGGAAAAAAAGTTCTTTGAAACCTTTGTCGACATAGTCCTGTAAGCGAACTTCATTTTTCAGCAGATTCTCTATTGTTTCTTGATTGATGACTTTTCCGTGTGTTGTCAGGTCTTTGTAGATGTGTTCGGCAGCATGGTGGAAAATACTGCCGAATTTGGCAGCATCAATTTCAGGAGAGATTTCATCGGGGGCATTGAGGTGTGCCGCATACTTGTAGTAGAATTTTAACGGGCAGTCCAGGTAACAGTTCAATGCCGAGGGCGAAAGTACAGCTTTTGGGTTGTAACGTACATCGAAGGTTTCCCATAAGCGTCGGAGGACGGTCGGTCCTTTGGAGATACAGATAGGGGTAGAGCCTTGTGGCGATTGTGCAGCTTCCAGTCTCAAACGCTTGACGGGATACCCCCATTCGATGATGAATTGGAGCATGAAGCGCGACATTTCGCCACGGTTGATGCCGTCAGTAGCAGTGTTGAATATCAGTGTAGCTTTTTCCGTGCGCTGTAACAGACGGTAAAAATAATAGGCATAGACGGCTATCTTGTGGTCGATGGTGGTCATTCCGAATGCTTTTCGCAGGTTGTAGGGGATGAATGAGGCATCGTTTCCACCTTTTGGAAGTTGGCCTTCGTTTACCGAGAGCATAATGAGGTGACGGAAGTCGAGGTTACGTGTTTCCAGTACTCCCATTACTTGCAGTCCGATGGCTGGTTCGCCATGGAAAGGAATACTCGAAGTAGCCATGACGCGGGTAAGCAGGCGTTGCAATGTCTCGGGTTTTACGTTTAAGTCTTTGTCTTCTATCAGTGTGTAGAATCGGTTCATCAAGGTATAGGTCTTGAACAAGGCTTCACGGTAAAGCTGGTCGAAAGCGGTTGTATCCGAAGGCTTTTGTTGCTGGTAAGATAACGCGACTTTCTCTAATGCCTTCGTAATCAGCTGGCATAAGTTGGAGTTGGTGGTAACGGGTGTGAAGAGTATCTCCAGTATTCCGTCTTTTTCTAATTCGGAGGGAAGTGGGTAGAATCTGTTGTCACGGGTTAGGCTTTGCTCCAATTCTGCCGCCTGTGACGAGAGTTGTCGCGTATAAGGGTGCTTCAGCAGGCTGATTACTTCGGTGAAGCGATAACGTCCGTTTTGTGTGTTGTATCCTGCAGTATGCAGTTCCAGCAAGGCACAGACAAAACTATATGCAGGCGTTTGTGAGAGAGGAAAGCCCATTGTGATGTTGATGTGTTTTACATTTTCGGGAAGCGAATGGAGTACGGACTGGAGCAGTGCCTCGTTGCATAGCACTACGGCAGTTTCTTTTTCTTCTTCGGTAAGATTCTCACGAAGCCATTGGGGCAGGTAGCGCGCTTGTCCGTTTTCGGTGGGCGATTCTACAAAAGTAATGTCTTTGGCTTGATTTAAGTTATTAAAGAAAGAGGGAGGAAGCTCAGATGGGAAATCCCGTAAATTCCGGCGGATGAATTCGCCTGCTTCATGAGGTGTCCGGTTCAGGTAAAAGGTGTCGTAGTCCCAGTAAAATAAGGCTTTTCCTGCATCGGCAAGTCTACGGAAGAGTGTATGTTCTACTTTGTTCAGTACGTTGAAACCTACAAAAACATACAGCCGGTATGGAAGTTTGTCGGGATTCAGGGTGTCGATGACTTGGCGGTACATCATTCCTTCGTAAGCAATGTGCTGGCTTTCCAGCAATGCTTTATATCGGGTGTAGATTTCTCCTAGTGTGTCCCATATCGAAATGAAGCGTTGTTTCAACTCTGTTACGCGGTCAATCGAGAAATTTCGGAAAAACTGCGAAAGGGCTTCTTTCTGTCCTTCTTCCAGAAAATCGTAGTCATCAGTTAAGCCGTTCAGGTCTTTCAGATTGCTGAAGAGCGCCTGGGTATCTGCCAAGTTCTTGTCTGCGTCATCAAAATCGGCTATCAGCATCTCTCCCCAGAAAAAGAAATCGTCTAGAGATTCATTACTTCCGGTTACTTGGCGAAATACTTTATACAGGTCACACACCAATTTGACGGAATCGCCTGTTTGCCATGGAGAGCACTGGCGGAACAATTCGCTGATGCTGGTGTAGGCGGGCGACCACAAGGGGCGCTTGCTTTCATGTGCCAAATACTCGTTGAAAAACAGGCTGGCGCGTTTATTGGGGAAAACCACGGCAACATTGCTCAGGTCACCGTGCGTTTTTTCATATAGGTCGTGTGCTACTTCTTGTAGGAATGTTTTCATCTTTTTTATTGGTTTATTGAGGGTTAGTAGTTGGGGAATTTGTCACTTGGGATTGGATATTAATGCTTTTTTAGGGGAAAAGTATCGGTTTCTGGATATCTGGATTTCTGTGGAGTCATACTTTTTCCAACTCGTTTCCGAATACATACCACAAGTAGCCTTCTACATTTTTGTAGCCCATCCCGATGAGCAGGTTCATATATTCTTTTACCTGCTGGCGGTAGACATTTTTTTTCTTACCGAACTTGAAGTCGACTACTACCACTTTGTCTTTTTTCATCATTACGCGGTCTGGTCGCCGTGTCTGGAATGTTCCGGTTTCATCAGTGTAAATGATGCTGCATTCGTTATAGAGTCTCCAATTTCCTCCATACCAGTCTTTTACCTGCGGGTGGTTTAGCGCCCAACGAGCAAGTTTTTCGATTTCGCATGCTTTCTCTTCCGATTCCAGTATGCCTTCAAACGTGAGTTTTTTGATGACTCCAGGTAAGTCGGATTCAGTGGTGATGGAAGCAAACACTTGATGCAGGAGTTGTCCTTGACGGATGTAGCGTTCGTGTTCTTCTTCATCTTCATCGCCTCGGATAAAGTCGGCAGAACGGTTCGATTGTTTGAATTCGATTGGAGTTTCTATCGATTCCACCTGTACAGGCAAGCTTTGTGGAAGTACTGCAAGTGGATTCTCAGAGCCTTTTTCCTGTTTTTTATTTTCCGAAGGACAGAGAGAGCCGAAGGTGTATGTCAGAGGAGATGTTTCTTCGGTTTCTTCTGTTTTTGTGTCCCAAATGTTGAGTTGGGGGGCTACTTCAGCAAGTAGTTCCGATACAGTGCCCCGCTGGTTTGCTTTACCCCATATAATAAGGTTCTTGCACGCACGGGTAAACGCCACGTAGAGTAGATTCAGGTTATCCACCCATAGCTGGAGTCGTTCTTCCCAATAGCTGTCGTGGTAAACAGAGTCTGCCATGGCTGAAGAATAATTTACCGGTACGATGTCCAGTTCGTTGAACGGGGCACGGTCGGTCTCTTTTCCTGTTCCTGCCACTGAACACCATATCAGGTGATTGTTGGTTTCGTTTTCCATCTTCCAGTCGCAGAAAGGGAGCAGTACAGTGTGGAATTCTAATCCTTTCGACTTATGGATGGAAAGGATACGGATACCTTCTATTTCTCCCGATGGGATGGTTTTTTCGTGCAGGCGTTCGTCCCAAAAAGCAATGAAGGCAGTTAGCTCAGACGAATGTTGCTGCATGTACTCGGTTACAGCATCGTAGAAAGCGCATAGGTAGGCGTCTTGATGCTCAATGCGTTGCATATCGAATAGCAGGAAGAGTTTTTCCAATAGCTCATAAAGAGGCATGAGGCGCAATTCAGGCATCTGTGCTGCAAAGGCTTCAGGTAGGAAAGGAGTGAGGTCATCCGCTAAGATTTGGTTTAGGCTGATGCTGGAGTGAAGTATTTCGTGCTGGTATGCTACTGCCAGACGTGCACCGGCTATGCGGTCTTCGGGCGAGGTGAGATAGCGTAACCCGTCTACCATCATGCATACAGCCAGCGAAGCATCGAGGCGGAAGGCTTCGTCCGATACGATGCGGTAGGGTGTATGTTTATCAAAATAATCGGCTATGGAGGGAATGGATTTATTTTTCCGTACCAGAATAGCTATATCGTTGGTATGTATTCCTTGTGCGATAAGTTGTTCTACCTGACTGGCAAGGGCATGCAGGGTAGCATCAGCGTATGGCTGTTCTTGGGTATCGGGTAGGAAAGTCAGGCTGACGAATCCCTGTTCGTTTTGTTTGGAAGTTTCCTGGCATACGTCGCTGTATGCGTTGAGCAATTGCAGGCATGGGGTGCCTGTTTCATCCTCATATTTGTGGTTCAGGGCGGTACAAGCGGAAGTAAACATTGCGTTGTTAAAGTAAATGATGCGTGCTTCACTTCGCCAGTTCGTTTTCAGGGTCAGTTCGTGGATACGCAAGGTCGGGTCATTCCCCAGTCCTGCCAGAATTTTCCAGTCTCCGTTGCGCCAGCGGTAGATGCTTTGTTTGATGTCGCCTACGATGAGGCTACCTTCCCTTTGTGAAAGACTTTCTTCCAGCAGCAGATGGAAATTTTCCCATTGCATACGTGACGTATCTTGAAATTCGTCTATCATCACTGTGTCGATGGAAGTACCTATTTTTTCATAGATGAATGCTGCGTCACCTTCGTGCATCAGGCTATGCAGGAGGGCGTTGGTATCGGATAATAAAAAACGGTTGTGTTGCTGGTTCTGCAAGCGCAGTTCTTCATCAATATGTGCCAGAAGGCGTAGGTTGTTCAGATAGCGTAACGAAAGATTGCACGAGTTTGCCAGTACGTTATTCTTCGGCCGGAACTCTTCGGCGGTTTTCAGCAAGGGAATCAGTTCGCGTGTGGCAAGGTCTAAGATGGCAGCGCGATGGGGTGAAGTGCGTGTTGCCCAGTTATCTTCACTCGCCAGGCACTTGTCTACAGTGGCATTGCGGATATTGTCCGACAGGTTTCCTAGGGCGAGTTTGTTGAAATAGCTTCCGATACCACGCGAACCGTTTTTCAGATCGGTTGGCAACAGGCCGTTCATTTCCAGTACACCTGTAAACTGGTCGTTAAAGCTTTTCATCTCTTCCAATGCTTCACGGCGGATGTCCTGCACCTGTCTCCGATAGTTGGGAATGAAAGTCGGGTCGGCAAGTTTACGGCGCAGCCCGTCGCCTTTCTCAATGTATCCTTCGTCAAGGATGTTGCGTCCGAAGTTCTTGATTTCGCTTGAAATATCCCAGCGTTTGTCATCCGAGATGCGTTCGTCTATATATTCCATCAGCCAACTCAGTACGGGTGAATGACGGTCCAGTTTTTCTATCATTGCATCTACGGTATCTGAGAGTACTTCTGTGTTATTCAGTTCTATGGTCATATTGGCACCTAGTTCCAGCTCGCGGGCTAAATTGCGCAGCACGGCTTGAAAAAAAGAGTCAATGGTTTCAATTCGGAAACGACTGTAGTCATGTATGATGTTGTGCAACGCCCGTCGTGCTGCCTTGCGGATGGCGTCTTCGTCCATCTGACATATTCGTTTCAGTTCATTGAGGTAGCTGTCCGATGATTTGACGTTGTAGCCCAGCCCATAGAGTTGTTCCAGAATACGGCTTTTCATTTCGGCTGTAGCCTTGTTTGTGAAGGTTACTGCCAGGATACGCCGGTAGGATGCAGGATCTTCTATCAATTGCCGGATGTATTGCACGGCAAGGGTAAAGGTCTTTCCTGAACCGGCTGAGGCTTTATAGACTAATAGTTGTGGGGTATTTGTCATAGCTTTTTTATATGCGTTAATATGCGTTTTCAGTGCAAAGATAGTCTTTTGCTTGGATACCGGAAACGATGAACCGTTTTATTTGGAAACTGTTTTGAATTAATCAAAGAAAAAATGTTATGGGCATTTATAATCAAATTCCTAAAGCCATATAATTGAAATATCTGATTGGATTATATTATCAATCCAGACATCATCCTTTTATGGTTTCCATATCAAAACCGTACGTTCTCCAATTGAAAACCGTACGTTCTCGATATGGAAACCGTACGGTTTTGATATGGAGAACGTAAAAAGAAGACAGCTTGAAACAGATACTGAACCTTTCAGAAGCTGTTTTGAATTTATCGTGCGATGATTTGGGATGAGTTTTTGAGGCATTTTTGCTTCTGTGATGAGGAAGATAGCGGGCTATCTGACGAAGAACAGGAGCGGAAAGGACCAAAAAATTGCCCAAAGCACACACGAAAACGGATACATCAAGCCAAGAAAAACTTTTTGGAGAAATTCAAAACAGCTTCTCAATCATACATTGATTCATATCCGCTAAATAAATTTATCGGAAAAATTGAAACACTCTCTTACTAATGATAATTTTTTTCGATAAAAAAGTTTCATTTTATTTGTTTATTCGGGAAAAGGCTTTACCTTTGCAACCGTAAAAACCAATTAAACCGAATGACAATGACAACTGATATACGAATTAACTTGGCAGTCCTGCATTTGATTCACGTCGTGGTGGTACCAGGGGGTGAGGAAGGTTCGTGTATGTAGTTGTTCGAGATTATACGTTGAAAAGCCTTTCTCACCCCTGAGTCGAGAGAGGCTTTTTTATAATTGGCAGTTGGGTTAAGCTGGTATTGTGATTGGGTGGAAGCTCAAGAACTTAAAAACTAACAAACTTAAAAACTAAAGAACTAAAAAAACATAATGGAGATGAAACATCAGTTACGCAGTTCAATGAGTACCGAAGGCCGGCGCATGGCGGGAGCCCGCACCTTGTGGGTGGCCAACGGGATGAAGAAAGAAATGATGGGCAAGCCGATTATTGCGGTGGTCAACTCGTTTACCCAGTTTGTGCCGGGACATACCCACCTGCATGAAATCGGGCAGATGGTGAAAGCCGAAATCGAACGGCAGGGGTGCTTTGCCGCCGAGTTCAACACCATTGCCATTGATGACGGAATAGCGATGGGGCACGACGGGATGTTGTATTCATTGCCTTCGCGCGACATTATCGCCGACAGCATCGAGTATATGGTGAACGCGCATAAGGCGGATGCGATGATTTGCATCTCCAATTGCGACAAGATTACGCCGGGGATGCTGATGGCGGCGATGCGGCTCAATATCCCCACGGTGTTCGTGTCGGGAGGACCGATGGAGGCCGGCGAATGGGGCGGGATGCATCTCGACCTGATAGACGCGATGATTAAGTCGGCGGACACGAGTGTGAGCGATGCCGATGTGGCGGAAATAGAGCGTCATGCCTGCCCCGGATGCGGGTGCTGCTCGGGAATGTTCACCGCCAACTCGATGAATTGCCTGAACGAGGCAATCGGGCTTGCCCTGCCGGGGAACGGCACCGTTCTTGCTACGCACGCCAACCGCCGCATCCTGTTTGAAGACGCGGCACGGCTCATCGTGGAGAATGCGTGGAAGTATTACCGTGATGGGGATGATAGTGTATTGCCACGGAGCATCGCCACACGCCAGGCTTTCCTCAACGCCATGACCCTCGACATTGCGATGGGCGGTTCTACCAACACGGTGCTTCACCTGCTTGCCATTGCCCACGAGGCGGAAGTGGATTTCTGTATGGACGACATCGACCAGCTTTCGCGACGTGTGCCTTGCCTGTGCAAGGTGGCTCCCAATACGCAGAAATACCACATACAGGACGTGAACCGTGCCGGTGGTATTCTGAACATTTTGGGCGAGCTGGCGAAGGGAGGCTTGCTGGACACTTCGGTGCGCCGGGTAGACGGAACTACCTTGGCAGAAGCCATAGCCCGATATAATATATGTGTGCCTGCTCCCGATCCCGAGGCGTTGCGCATTTACCGGAGCGCACCGGGCGGAAAGTTCTGCATCGCGCTGGGCGCACAGGACACAATGTACGATACGCTGGACACCGACCGTGCCGCAGGGTGTATCCGTGATTTGCAACATGCCTATTCGAAAGACGGAGGCCTGGCGGTATTGAAGGGTAACATTGCGCAGGACGGATGCGTGGTGAAGACGGCTGGAGTGGATGAGAGCATCTGGAAATTCTCCGGTCCCGCTAAAGTCTTCGATTCGCAGGAAGCGGCTTGCGAGGGAATCTTGGGTGGCAAGGTGGTGAGCGGCGATGTGGTGGTCATCACCCACGAAGGCCCCAAAGGAGGACCGGGAATGCAGGAAATGCTTTACCCCACATCGTACATCAAGTCGAAACACTTGGGCAAAGAGTGTGCCCTCATTACCGACGGACGCTTTAGCGGCGGTACATCGGGCTTGAGCATCGGGCACATTTCGCCTGAAGCTGCTGCCGGAGGAAACATCGGTAAGATTGTAGACGGCGACATCATCGAGATAGATATCCCGAACCGCACCATCAATGTACGGCTGAGCGATGAGGAACTGGCTGCACGTCCGATGGCACCCGTTACGCGCGACCGCAAGGTGTCGAAAGCTCTTAGGGCGTATGCCGCGATGGTAAGCTCGGCGGATAAAGGAGGAGTGAGAATGATTGACTGAATTGTTTAGGTACTAGGTAACTAGGTTCTGGATTCCATTCGTAAGACTATTCAAAGCTTAGTCAACTAGTGTCTAAACCCTAGTTCCTAAAATAAATAAAAGGAAGAATATGGACAAAGAAAGAATAACAGGCTCGGAGGCATTGATGCGTTCGCTGGAGCACGAAGGGGTGAAGACGCTTTTCGGCTATCCCGGCGGAGCCATTATGCCGGTATTTGATGCATTATACGACCATCGGGACAAGTTGAACCATATCCTTGTGCGTCACGAACAGGGAGCGGTACATGCGGCACAGGGCTTTGCCCGGGTGTCGGGTGAGGTAGGAGTATGTCTGGTGACGAGCGGTCCCGGCGCTACGAATACCATTACTGGTGTGGCGGATGCGATGATAGACAGTACGCCCATTGTGGTGATAGCCGGTCAGGTGGGTGCATCGTTATTGGGTACAGACGCTTTTCAGGAAGTGGATCTGGTAGGTGTTACCCAGCCTATATCGAAATGGAGTTACCAGATACGTCGTGCCGAAGACGTGGCATGGGCGGTGTCGCGTGCGTTCTACCTTGCGCGGAGCGGGCGTCCCGGTCCGGTGGTGCTCGATTTTGCCAAGAATGCGCAGACCGAAATGACGGAATACGAACCGGTGGATGTGGACTTTATCCGGAGTTATGACCCTGACCCCGAGACCGACCCGAAGATGGTGGCAGAGGCGGTGAAGCTCATCAACGAAGCCGAACGCCCCTTGCTGCTGGTAGGGCAGGGTGTAGAATTGGGAGGTGCACAAGAAGAACTGAAAGCATTTGCCGAGAAGGCGGACATCCCCTGGGGATGTACCTTGTTGGGGCTTTCGGCATTGCCTTCTGCCCACCGGCTGAACAAGGGTATGTTGGGGATGCACGGCAATCTTGCCCCTAACGTGAAGACCAACGAGTGTGACGTGCTGATAGCCGTGGGGATGCGTTTCGACGACCGTGTGACGGGTAAGCTGGAAACATACGCCCGTCAGGCGAAGGTCATCCACTTGGATGTAGACCCTTCGGAGATAGGCAAGAACGTGCCGGTGGATGTGCCCGTGCTGGGCAATTGCAAGCGTACGTTGGCTTTGCTGACCGAATTGATACAGACCCACAAGCATACGGAATGGATAGAAAGTTTCCGCCCGTACGATGAGAAAGAGTACGAGCAGGTAATCCGTCCCGAGGTACATCCCGAAAGCGGTCCGCTGAATATGGGCGAGGTGGTCAATGCCGTGAGCGAGGCAACTTGCCGCGAAGCGATATTGGTGACCGATGTAGGCCAGAACCAGATGATGGCATGCCGCTATTTCAAGTTTGGGAAAAAACGGAGCATCGTGACTTCGGGTGGTATGGGAACGATGGGCTTCTGCCTTCCGGCGGCAATTGGTGCCACGTTCGGATGTCCCGGACGTACGGTATGCGCCTTTATGGGCGACGGAGGCTTGCAGATGACGATGCAAGAGCTGGGTACCGTGATGGAGCAGCAAGTACCGGTGAAGCTTATTTTACTGAACAATAATTACTTAGGTAATGTGCGCCAATGGCAGGCGATGTTTTTCAACCGCCGCTATTCGTTTACGCCGATGATGAACCCCGACTACATGCAGATAGCTGCCGCCTACGGCATAGCCGGACGCCGCGTGATGGAACGGGACGAACTGGAAGGTGCCATCCGCGAGATGCTGGACACCGACGGACCTTTCCTGCTCGAAGTGTGTGTGGTAGAAGAAGGCAATGTGCTTCCGATGACTCCTCCGGGAAGTTCGGTAAACGATATGCTGCTTGAACTGGATTGTTGAATATCAGTTGACAAGATACCAGTTTACAAGGAGACAAGGTTCTGAATAGCTTTGTGTATCTAAAACCTTGTCAACTCGTTAACTCGTCAACTTGTTACCTAAAAATAAAACGCAAATGGATAATAAGACATTATATACAATTATCGTTCACTCGGAAAACTTTGCCGGTTTGCTCAATCAGGTGACCGCCGTGTTCACCCGCCGGCAAATCAATATCGAGAGCCTGAACGTTTCGGCATCTTCCATCAAGGGCGTGCATAAATATACGATAACGTGCTGGACCACCCCCGACATCGTGGAGAAGGTAGTGCGTCAGATAGAGAAGAAAATCGACGTCATTCAGGCGCATTATTTCACTGAAAAGGAAATCTTTCAGCGTGAGGTGGCGATGTACAAGGTTTCTACACCCGAGTTTCAGTCGAACCCCGAGGCATCGAAGGTGGTGCGCCGTGCCAGTGCGCACATCGTGGAGGTGAACCCCACGTTCTGCATCGTGGAACTGACAGGAATGAGTGCCGAAATCACCGACTTGTACCAGAAACTGAAAGACCTGAACTGCGTGCTCCAGTTTGTCCGCTCAGGGCGGATAGCTGTGTCTACCAGTTGTTTCGAGCGGGTGAACGAGTACCTGGCGCATCGGGAAGAACGTTATTTGAAAGAGAAAAAAGAGTAAACATTATGGACGCAAAAGAGAAAGTAGGCAGATACGAATTTGTGGCTGAGCCTTTTCATGTAGATTTTGCGGGACGGCTCACCATGGGAGTATTGGGAAACCATTTATTGAATTGTGCCGGATTCCATGCCGCCGACCGCGGGTTTGGGATAGCGGTATTGAATGAGAACCATTATACGTGGGTGCTTTCGCGCTTGGCGGTGGAAATGACCGATATGCCCCGGGCATACGAGAAGTTCAGTATCGAGACATGGGTGGAAAATGTCTACCGGCTCTTCACCGACCGCAACTTCGCGGTACTCAATGCGGAAGGCAAGCCCATCGGTTATGCACGTTCGGTATGGGCGATGATTAGTATGGAGACCCGTAAGCCTGCCGATTTGTTTCTCTTGCATGGCGATGAAATCACAAGTTATATATGCGCCGACAAGCCTTGTCCCATCGCAAAGGCGGGCAGGGTAAAGGTAGGCGATGCGCAGCAGGTGGCGGAATATCATACCCGGTACAGCGACATCGACCTGAACGGGCATGTGAACAGCATCAAGTACATCGAGCATATCCTCGACCTGTTTCCGCTGGAAATGTACCGTGAAAAAACGCTGCACCGTTTCGAGGTTGCGTATGCAGCCGAAAGCCATTATGGTGATGTGCTGGGGTTTTATCGGGAACAGAAGTCGGAAAACGAATACGACATCGAGGTACGGAAGAACGGGACTGAGACCGCCATACGGAGCAAAGTGGTGTTTGAATAATTAATAATTAAAATGAATGTCCGCAATCATCCTATGTAGGGGCAAAATGCGGATATTCATAATAATTAAAAAACTCTGTGTGCCTCTGTGTCTTTTGTGGTGAAAACTTAAAAACTAACAAACTTAAAAACTAACAAACTCAAATATTAACTTGCGGACCGGTAAGGTCTGCGTAAAAAGATTGTAATTTTATGGCAAAAATGAATTTTGGCGGAGTTATCGAAAACGTAGAGACCCGCGAAGAATTTCCTTTGGAAAAAGCACGTGAAGTATTGAAAGACGAAACCATAGCCGTAATCGGTTACGGCGTACAGGGACCGGGCCAGTCGTTGAACTTGCGCGATAACGGGTTCAATGTCATCGTGGGCCAGCGTCCGGGAAAGACATACGATAAAGCCGTTGCCGACGGATGGGTGCCGGGCGAAACCCTTTTCGGCATCGAAGAGGCTTGCGAGCGTGCGACGATTATCGCCGTATTGCTCTCGGATGCAGCGCAGATAGCTTGCTGGCCGACTATCGAGAAACATCTTACGGCTGGTAAGGCACTGTATTTCTCTCACGGTTTCGCCATTACGTGGAACGACCGTACAGGTGTGGTTCCCCCGAAAGATGTAGACGTGATTATGGTGGCACCGAAAGGTTCGGGAACTTCTTTGCGTACCATGTTCCTCGAAGGCCGCGGGCTGAACTCGTCATATGCTATCTATCAGGATGCTACCGGTAAGGCTTGGGACCGTGTCATCGCTATGGGCATCGGCATTGGTTCGGGATACCTGTTCGAAACCACTTTCCAGCGCGAAGCTACTTCCGACCTGACCGGCGAACGCGGTACGCTGATGGGTGCCATCCAGGGCTTGCTTTTGGCTCAGTACGAAACCTTGCGCGAACATGGGCACACGCCTTCTGAAGCTTTCAATGAAACCGTAGAAGAGCTTACCCAGTCGCTGATGCCGCTCTTTGCTGCCAAAGGTATGGACTGGATGTATGCCAACTGCTCTACTACAGCCCAGCGCGGCGCACTCGACTGGATGGTTCCGTTCCACGATGCTACCAAGCCGGTATTCGAAAAACTGTATAAGTCGGTAGCCGACGGACTGGAAGCCCAGCGTTCCATCGACTCCAACTCTCAGCCCGACTATCGCGAAAAGCTGAACGAGGAACTGAAAGCCTTGCGCGAAAGCGAAATGTGGCAGACGGGTGTGGTGGTACGCAAGCTCCGTCCGGAAAATAACTGAGCAATTGACAATTGACAATTATTTCTGATTGGCAATTGATGATTGGTAATGATTGCTTTATGCTCCAGTTCCCAAAGGGCACAAAGCACTTTGCCGGTTGTCAATTGCCAATTGTTTTTTTGGCAGATAAGAAAAAGTGTTGTACATTTGCCGTAGACCATTAAAAAACAGACTATTTATGAAAATGCGTGTATTTTTAGGAATGATGGCAATGTGCTTTGCGCTTTTTGTGTATGCAGAGAGTGATCCTACGTCGTTTGTACGGAACAGATATCCGGATGCCCGTATTTTAGACCGTGATTGGGATGACGGATTCATCGAAGTGAAAATGTCGCATCGCGGAAAGGAAAAGATCGTTATTTTCAATGCCGATGGAAAATGGTTGCGTACCATGTGGGAAGTACGCCGCAGCAGGCTTCCGCGTGCGGTAATCAGCGTATTGAGACGGACAGGATTCGTGTACGAAGAGATAGACGATAACGATAATATGGCGATGGAGAACCGTCGG
The DNA here is from genome assembly GCF_014837065.1 of Phocaeicola intestinalis. Lineage (GTDB taxonomy): Bacteria > Bacteroidota > Bacteroidia > Bacteroidales > Bacteroidaceae > Phocaeicola > Phocaeicola intestinalis. Next base: position 8,501 of record NZ_JACSPP010000022.1, on the reverse strand, counting down.
GGAATGTTCTATATCGTTCAGGCCGACCGTAATGACCAAAGCTACGTGCTGGTGGTGTCGGAGCGGGGAAACATCATCGACCGCTTTTACGATGACGAATGGGATGACGAGTGGGACGAAGGACGCTGGGAAGGCGAGTCTTGGGATGACGGCGAGGACCATTTCGACGAAGGAGATGATGAGTGGAACGACCACAACCGTTATCGCCGTCCTCACCGCCACCATCGCGGGTGTTGTCATGAAGACGATGGCGAGGACCGTTTCGATGAGGGAGACGACTAGTGAGAAGTTATCGCCCCGCTGGTGTGGGCTGGGAGTTGAATGCCAATACCTCAGAAAAACTTTTTGGAGAAATTCAAAACAGATTCTCGGTAAGACTATCGACCTTTAACTCCTGAACGAAGTGATAACTTCTGTGAAACATAACTACGTTTAACTCCTGGTTCACATGAATAGCAAATTGGCAAATCGTAACTTGAAAAAAGATTCTCCGTGGGCGTGGGTGCCTACGCTCTATTTTGCGGAAGGGCTGCCCTATATAGCGGTAATGACCCTCTCGCTGGTGATGTATAAGCGGATGGGCATCTCGAATGCCGAGGTGGCGCTCTATACGGGTTGGCTCAACCTGCCGTGGGTGGTCAAGCCTTTGTGGAGCCCGTTCGTAGACTTGGTGCGCACCAAACGCTGGTGGGTAGTGGCAATGCAAATGCTTATTGGTGCTGCACTGGCGGGTATTGCTTTCCTTATACCTGCACCGCATTTCTTTCAGTCCACGCTCGCCCTGTTCTGGCTGATGGCGTTTGCCTCCGCCACCCACGACATTGCAGCCGACGGGTTCTATATGTTGGGGCTTACGCCGCACCAGCAAGCTTTGTTTGTGGGCATCCGGAGCACCTTCTACCGCCTTGCCACCATCGCCGGCCAAGGATTGCTCCTGATGTTTGCCGGCTGGTTGGAACAGTCGGGTAGGGGAATCCCTTTTGCCTGGAGCGTTACGTTCTTACTGTTGGCGGGGGTGTTTCTTGCTGTGTTCGTCTACCACGCTTTTGTACTTCCGTGTCCCAGTGCCGACCGTCCGGCAGCAAGCATTTCGGCGCAGAGCCTGTGGCGCGAGTTCCTTCTCACTTTCCGCTCGTTTTTCCGTAAGGAAGGCATCGGCGTGGCATTGCTCTTCATGCTGCTCTACCGCTTCCCCGAAGCGCAATTGGCGAAGATGGGCATTCCGTTCCTGCTCGACCCCGTGTCAGAAGGAGGGCTGGGCATGACCACCGAGCAGATAGGTTTCACGCATGGCACAGTGGGCGTCATCGGGTTGACTTTGGGCGGCATTCTGGGTGGCATCGCCGTGGCGCGTCACGGCTTGAAGCGTTGGCTTTGGGCGATGGTGTGGGCGATATCTCTGCCCGACCTGGTGTACGTTTACCTCAGCTATTTTCCCCAAACGCCCTTACTTTGGGTCAACGTGTGCATTTTCATCGAGCAGTTGGGCTACGGCTTCGGCTTCACCGCCTACATGATGTACCTCATCTATTTTTCGCGTGGGAGCCACAGCACCGCCCATTACGCCATCTGTACCGCCTTTATGGCGCTGGGCATGATGTTGCCTGGCATGGCAGCCGGCTGGCTTCAGGAGCTTCTGGGCTATCGTCATTTCTTCATCTGGATTATGGCGTGCTGCGGTGCGACTTTCGCCGTGGCGGCCTTGCTGAAGATAGACCCGGAATTTGGGAAGAAATGAGTAGATTTAATGGCTAATGTGAGAATGAATCAGCACATTGCATTTGTTTATTAGAAGCTGTTTTGAGTTTATCGTGCGATGATTTGGGATGAGTTTTTGTAGAGACGCAAAATCTTGCGTCTTTACTATGAGGAAGATAGCGGGCTATCTGACGAAGAACAGGAGCGAAAAGGGTCCAAAAATCGCCCAAAGCACACACGAAAACGGATACATCAAGCCAAGAAAAACTTTTTGGAGAAATTCAAAATAGCTTCTTAGCACATTAAACTGTAGTTTTGTAAATTGAAAATTGAAAAATAGTAAATGAATTTATGTTGGCTTATACTTATGTAGAACAAGGCAGATTCGAATGGCGCGATAAGCCGGAACCTCGGCTGGAGGGGCCGCGCGATGCCATCGTAAGGGTCACGCTGAGCAGCATTTGCACCAGCGACCTGCATATCAAACACGGAAGCGTGCCGCGTGCCGTGCCGGGTATCACGGTAGGTCACGAGATGGTGGGTGTGGTGGAAGCCGTGGGCGAGGCTGTGAAGAACGTTGCGCCGGGCGACCGTGTGACCGTCAATGTGGAAACCTTTTGCGGAGAATGCTTCTTTTGCCGCCACGGGTACGTGAACAATTGTACCGACCCTCACGGCGGATGGGCGCTGGGATGCCGTATCGATGGTGGGCAGACGGGATATGTACGTGTGCCTTATGCCGACACAGGGCTGAACCGCATCCCCGACTCGGTGACCGATGAGCAGGCGTTGTTTGTGGGCGATATACTTGCTACCGGCTTTTGGGCGGCGCGTATCTCCGAGGTGAAAGAGGAGGATACGGTGCTTATCATCGGAGCCGGTCCTACGGGCATTTGTACCTTGCTTTGCACGATGCTGAAGCGTCCGCGGCGCATCATTGTGTGCGAACGTTCGCCCGAACGAATCCGTTTCGTACGCCGGCATTACCCCGAAGTGCTGGTAACAGAACCCGAAGATTGCCTTGCCTTTGTGAAAGCGCATAGTGTGCACGGTGGTGCCGATGTGGTGATGGAAGTGGCAGGAACAGACGATACGTTCCGCCTGGCGTGGGAGTGTGCCCGTCCCAATGCCATCGTGACCGTGGTGGCGATGTACGACAAGCCCCAAATGTTGCCTTTGCCCGACATGTATGGCAAGAATCTCACCTTCAAGACTGGCGGTGTGGACGGGTGTGACTGCGCCGAGATACTCGGTCTGATAGAAGCAGGCAAGATAGACACTACTCCGCTTATTACCCATCGTTTTCCGCTTCGCCAGATAGAGGAGGCTTATCACATTTTTGAGAATAAGCTGGACGGGGTGATGAAGATTGCTATCAGTGGATAATTAGTGTTAGAAGCTGTTTTGAATTTATCGTGCGATGATTTGGGATGAGTTTTTGAGGCATTTTCGCTTTTGTGATGAGGAAGATAGCGGGCTATCTGACGAAGAACAGGAGCGGAAAGGACCAAAAAATCGCCCAAAGCACGCACGAAAACGGATACATCAAGCCAAGAAAAACTTTTTGGAGAAATTCAAAACAGCTTCTTATACTTTTCGCACTCTTTTATTTGTGTCTTTTACTGGTATAGGGTGTGCCGGAAGCAATAATATAAACAATGTAGGGGCAGGGTTAGCCCGCCTGTATGCGTTCACGTGGATGTTTTCGGGCAGGCAAACCCTGCCCCTACAAGTTATTGGTAAAATGCGGATATTCGTTTTAGGTTTAATGGCATCTTGTATATATAGTAATTAGACTTTGACCTTGATAACTTCACAAAGGCTTGTGGTGTATTGGGCTGGCTTATGTTCGCATTTCAAGTGCCAGTGTCTTCCATCACTCCCAACTCCGTCAAACCACTGTCTGGAAAACCACGGCTGGTGCAGATGCTTTGCTTTTCAAGTAGATAATGTTCTCCGGATTTAGTCGAACAAATGCAGCTTTTGGGGAAATTTAATCACTAATCATGAATTTTTTTTTGACCGTAAAATCCTTAATATTAAATCTTTTCACTATATTTGCAACGTGTTTTGCCGCTTCATAATATAAAACAATGATAAAGCGGCGAACTTGAAAATATTTAATTGATTGTATATCAAATATTTGTGATATGGAGGCAAAAACATTCAAGCGCATTGCGCTTTGCACTTCTCGTCACATAACAACGGCAGGACATTGTTGCTGAGTTTTTACTCCGGAATGCTGCCGCTAAACCTAAAGAATGCTGTAAACAACGTCTGAAAACTTCTTAAAAAAGTTTGCAAAGCGTAGTGATTCAAATTCGGAGAGGTAACGGTTAGCCGTCATGCGATTGTCATGAGGGTAACGTAAGGAACGCCTTGTTCATTTACAATTTGGTTATTTATGCGAATCAGGAGTTAAACGTAGTTATGTTTCACAGGAGTTATCACTTCGTTCAGGAGTTAAAGGTCAATAGCTTTGCTTCTGAAAGCTGTGCAAAAGGTATTGGCATCTAACTCCCAGCCCGATAAGTGGGCGATAACTACCTATAACTTCCTTTTTAACTCCTGATTGGCATTATTTACAATTTACGATTTAGCTGTGTTGTAAATGGGGATTAACCACCGTAAATAGTACTTTGTAAATCGTAAATCCATCATGTTGTCCGACAAACTCAACAACGTAGATTACCAATGGTTCCTTGTCCGTACCAAACCCGGACATGAACAGGAGTTGTGTGCACTCATTGGGCGCGAAAAGGACAAGATCCGGAACATACTGGAAGTCTATTGTCCTACCCATACCAAGGTGTACATGCGCAGAGGTGACAGTGAGCAACGGATGCCCCTTTTTGATGGCTATGTGTTCGTGCTTGCCACCCAAAACGCACTGGTTGAGTTCCTTCGTGACAACTGTTCCGATGCCTTTATCCGCTACAACCGCAAGCGTACGCCGGACGAGAAAGCCACCGCTTGCACCATACCCGAATCGCAAATGCGCGCTTTCCGTGACTACAACGAGAATTACGCTGATAAGGTAATAGTGCTGGAGCGTCCTTACTCGGACTATGCCTTCAACGCGAAAGAGGGCGAGGCAAATGAGATTGTACGCGTGGTCGACGGTCCGTTTGCCGGCCAAGAAGGCTACATCTGCCGCTTCCACCGCAAAAAGGGACTGGTGTTCCGCGTGCAAGGCATGGTGCCGGGCAGCTGGTTGACCGTCACCTATCCCAATGTCTCCGACCTGCACGTCGTCCGTCTCCACAATGCCGAGGGCGACCGCCTGTCTATAGGCACGGAAAAAGGGCGTGCCGTTGACCTGCTTGTCGGCATCCTGCAGGCTTGCGGTTACGGAAAGCGCACGCAAGCCATGCTTTATGAACTGATGGAACGCCTTGCTGTCGATTTGTCATTGACCAATCTCTGCCGGGAACTTGACAAGAAAGGTGAGAAAACATTGGGCGGCCGTCTTGCCAGACTGACTACCAAGGAAGCTGAACTTCTGATAAACCTTGCCCGCTACGAACATGATACTCCCGGATATGTGAAGGAAAACTGGCAAAAGATGCTCCTGCGTTCGTTTCTTACGCCTACATCCGGGATAGAATGGGAAGAAGGCAAGAACGAGGTGGAACTTCAACATAAGAATTTTACGGAAATCATCCGCAGGGTGGACATCACCGAGGAGGTTTATTACCCCAGCAGACAGGAGGACGGAAAAGTCACCACTGCGTATGATGCCCATATCGGCATGAGGGAAGAGATGGAAAACCTCGTTTTCTTCGCCAACTGGGACGGTTTCCTCAGCGAATATTTCCTTACGGCAGGAAAAGCCAACGAGAAGTTAGTGTCGGGAAGGTTGCAATCTGTCCTTGACGAGACCACGAATACGGAAAGGAAAAAACTCATCGAGTCTTTCCGCAACTATGCCCCAACATTATATAAGGTATTGACGGATGCGGATTCAGTCGTAAAAGCCGTACCGGATTTTAAGGTCGGCGAAGATACGTTGAATGTCTTTGCTATCCGGTCTTCAGTTCAAGAAAAAGACACGGCAAAGGACAAGCTGATACAGACTTGTGTCCGCATCTGCAAGGAAATCAATACTACCAACCATCTTGCCGTATGGCGCAGGTATCTGCGGACGGTGTGGCTGCACAATTGAAGTTGACAAGGTATCAGTTGACAAGGCAACAAGGTTCTGAATAGTTTCACTAATGGCATCTAAAACTTCGTTAACTCGTCAATTGGTCAACTTGTTACCTGAAATAAAATGTACACGATAGCCGAATTTACTTCCCGATGGCAACGCCTCCACCATCCGTCCATGAATGTGGATGGCGACGTGGTTTTCTTTTATGAAATCTACGTCAGGCTGCACCGTTTGGCTGAACAGTATGCGGCGGGGTTCGATGAACAGTTTATACTTTCTCTGCTGCTTTATACGGAGAACACTATTGCTGTCGGGCTTGACGGTGTTTACGAATACAGGTACCGCAACGTGGGCGATGTCGTGTTCCGTTGGTGCGAAAGCCTGGACATGGGTGCGGATGCCACTTCACAAGTGGACAGTCTCGTGTCAGAAGCTGTGTCAAGAGCCGGCTGCAGTGCCCTCCGGCAATGGATGACAGAATGCGTGCTGTCGGGTGATTTTTCCCGTATAAGTGGAATGATGGCTTGGTTTCCATGTGAAGACCCGGTAATGTGGCACATTTTCCCGGACTTACGTTTCAGGGAGGTGATGTTCCGCAGGCTTACGGGTGACTGGCAGACCGCCCGGCAGATGCTGTGGGCAGACCTTGCCTTCAACTGGCGTGACAAGCGCGGATACTCCTTGGCGGATACCTTGTCCAAGCAGTTCCGTTATGAAGTGTCTTTTGCCGAAGGAAAAGAAAAAGACAGGTTGAAAGAAGCGGCGGAAAGTCTCGATGCTATCCGTTCCGAACGCTTGGACACTTACACGGTTATCGGGCGTAAAGACGGGCGCACGCTCACTTTACTCCACAGGGACGGCCGTGAGTTCCGTGATGTGATTTTCTCTGCACCTGTTTCGGAAAATGCGCAAAGCCGTCCTCTTGCCGCCCAGCTTGTCACTTACAATGACAAAACTTACATAAACGGTTCTGCAGTCTGGCTTAACAAGGAAGCCTTGCCCGTGTGGAACGGTGAAACCAATTGGAGCGACATCCTTAAAAAAGAACAGGATGCGGCAAAGCTCACATTTTTCACCACCATGTTTGGCAAGCGGCTCAGTCTTTACGAAGACCTCTACACCGTACCGGAAGACCCGGAGGAAGCCTGTTACGCCGACATGGGCATCTATTTCGACGAGCCTAACATTTTCGATTTTCTGGGATGCATGAAGCCCGAGAATTAAGAATGAAAGATGAAGAATAAAGTGCAAAAGGATATAGCACAGACGGCTGTTACCCTTTCTCCTCATGGGGAGAACTGGAGAGAGACTGGGAGAGTCGGAGAGGGGCTGGAAGGTTTCGGTTTTATTGCATACGCCAATTCCCGCGTTGAGAAGCTGCAGGACGAGGGGCGTTACGATGCCGCAAATAAGCTGAAAATGTATCTCAGAAAGTTCATTGCCTATTTGGGCAAGAGCGAAGTGCCTTTCAAAGACTTCGATTCCCTGCTGATACGCAACTATCATACGTGGCTGAAGAATCAGGAGTTAGGGCGCAATACCATTTCCTTGTACATCCGGAACTTGAAACGGGTCTACCGCCTTGCCGTAGAAAGCGGACTGGCCGATGAATGCCATCCCTTCGAAGGCATGGACGTGAGCTATCACGTCAAGAAAGAGAAAAACGGTCTGACGCTTGCGGAGGTAAAATATATGCGTGACTTGGACTTGAGCAGCGAACATCCGTCAATCGTCTTCGCCCGCGACATCTTCCTGTTCTCCGTCTATGCACGTGGCATGAGGAGTGATGACATCTTCCGCCTGACAAGAAAGAACATCCAGGACGGACAGCTCACTTACCGTCAGCACATCACCGGTAAGGAAATCTCCATTCCCTGGGAGCCGGCACTGCAGGAGATTGCAGACCGTTACAGAAGGAAAGGCACGGCACGCCTCTTTCCTGTCATCACGGCAAAAGCCCCACACGAGCAATGGAAACAGTATGACAGCCTCCTGCACCGCATCAATTACAGCCTGAAGAAATTGGGTGAGATAATGGGTCTCGGTTATCCGCTGAACCTCACCGTAGCAAGACATTCGTGGCAGAGCATGACGAAGAGCGTAAGCATAAGCGACATCCTATAGAATGAAGAATGAAGTATAAGTTAGAAGTACCACGATGAGATAGACAAGCTCCACGAGCGGGAAGACCCCAAGTTTGTCTGCATCATCAACGGCTGCCAGAACCTCATCGCCCCGAACGCGCAGCAGGCAGAACAGACCATACAGGATAGTACACCCGAAAAATGAATATATACTGCATCGCCAGTTGAATATATACTGCAACTGCTGATGAATATATACTGCAACTGCCGATGCAGTATATATCCTTTAAAAAAGCAGTACGAATGTCCTCATTTTGCCAAAATGCCTTGTAGGGGGCAGGGTTTGCCTGCCCAAAAACATCTACGTGGATTAGTTGACGCATTCGGGCGTATACGATACGCCCTGCATGGGATGTTTGCAGAGCTAAGAAACTGTTTTGAATTTATCGTGCGATGATTTGGGATGAGTTTTTGAGGCATTTCCGCTTGTGTGATGAGGAAGATAGCGGGCTATCTGACGAAGAACAGAAGCGGAAAGGACCAAAAAATCGCCCAAAGCACACACG
>NZ_JACSPP010000021.1 GCF_014837065.1 Phocaeicola intestinalis | reverse complement strand
AGGCAAATGCCGCCTCACAGTACATCCGAAGTCCAAATCCAAGATGAAATCAAGACTCAAAGAACTGACGAATCGTAGCAACGGATGGGGATATGTTAAGAGGAAACAGAAGCTGAAAGATTACATACGTGGGTGGATTGGATACTATCACCTTGCCGATATGAAACGTTTTCTTCTTGATACTGATGAGTGGTTAAGACGGAGAATACGCATGTGTATATGGAAAGCTTGGAAGACCCCCAAGACCAAGGTGGCAAACCTCATTAAATGTGGTATTGGAAAATACAAGGCATGTGAATGGGGTAACACTCGCAAAGGTTATTGGCGTATTGCTGATAGTCCTATATTGAAGGTGGCGATAAATAAGGAGAGCCTACGAAAGGCAGGATATCCTACCTTAATGGGCTCGTATCTCGAATGGTACCCAAAATAGGAACCGCCGTATGCCGAACGGCACGTACGGTGGTGTGAGAGGTCGGTAAACATGAAAATAGGAGATAAACACCTATGATTAGTGTTTACCTCCTACTCGATTATAAAGGTTTAAAACTTGTTAGTTTATCGAATGCTTACCGCGCTGTAGCAGTTTTGCCTTTAGGGATACTGCTCTAAAGTCGGGGCGTAATTATGGAAATGGGTACGTTGACAAAATAAAATAGGGCATAACTCATTGAGCTACACCCTATTCCCCTATGATTGGTTATCGTTGTTTACTGATACTTACTTCACCTCTTCAAAATCCGCATCCTGCACATTGTCTTTGTTGTTTGTGCTTTGGCTGTTGTTTGCCTGACCAGCGTTAGGACCTGCTTGTGCACCGCCTTGAGCACCGGTCTGTGCGTACATTTCAGCACTTGCGGCTTGGAAGGCAGCCTGCAGTTCTGCGCTTGCGGCGTCTATGCCTGCCAAATCCTGAGCCTTGTGGGCATCTTTCAATTTCTGAAGAGCGGCTTCGATAGGAGCTTTCTTGTCGGCAGGAATCTTGTCGCCAAGGTCTTTCAACTGATTTTCGGTGGTGAAAATCAAGCTGTCTGCCTGATTCAGCTTATCTACTTTCTCACGTTCCTTCTTATCGGCTTCTGCATTGGCAGATGCTTCGGCTTTCATACGTTCGATTTCTTCTTTGCTCAAGCCAGAGGAAGCTTCGATACGGATGGCCTGTTCCTTGCCGGTAGCCTTATCTTTGGCAGATACTTTCAGAATACCGTTGGCATCGATATCGAATGTAACCTCAATCTGGGGAACACCACGGCGTGCCGGAGCGATACCTGTCAAGTTGAACTGACCGATTGACTTGTTCTGTGCTGCCATCGGACGTTCGCCTTGCAATACGTGGATGGTCACTTCGGTCTGGTTATCGGCTGCCGTAGAGAATACTTCGCTCTTCTTGCACGGGATAGTCGTGTTGGCGTCAATCAGTTTGGTCATGACACCGCCCATGGTTTCGATACCCAAGGTCAACGGAGTGACATCCAGCAATACGATGTTGCCTACACCAGCTTCTTTGTTCAATACGGCACCCTGAATAGCTGCACCTACGGCTACTACTTCATCCGGGTTTACACCTTTTGAAGGAACTTTACCGAAGAAGTCTTGAACCAGTTGCTGAACTGCCGGGATACGTGAAGAACCACCTACAAGGATGACTTCGTCGATATCCGAGTTGCTCAAGCCTGCATCGCTCATGGCTTTCTTGCACGGCTCCAGACAAGCCTGGATTAAATCGTGGGTCAATTGTTCGAATTTAGCACGAGTCAATGTCTTAACCAAGTGCTTGGGCACACCGGCTACCGGCATGATGTACGGCAAGTTGATTTCGGTAGATGAAGAAGAAGACAATTCAATCTTTGCTTTTTCAGCTGCCTCTTTCAGACGTTGCATAGCCATCGGGTCAGTAGTCAGGTCGGCACCTTCATCGTTCTTGAACTCTTGAACCAGCCAATTGATGATAGCTTGGTCGAAGTCATCACCACCCAGGTGTGTATCACCATTGGTTGCCAATACTTCGAATACGCCGCCACCGAATTCCAATATTGAAATATCGAATGTACCGCCACCGAGGTCGAACACAGCTACTTTCATGTCCTTGTTGGCTTTGTCGACACCGTATGCCAAAGCGGCTGCGGTCGGTTCGTTAACGATACGTTTCACGTCCAGTCCTGCAATCTGTCCGGCTTCTTTCGTAGCCTGACGCTGTGAGTCTGAGAAGTATGCCGGAACGGTAATAACGGCTTCGGTTACTTCCTGACCCAGATAATCTTCAGCGGTTTTCTTCATCTTCTGAAGAATCATGGCTGAAATTTCCTGCGGAGTGTACAGACGTCCGTCAATGTCTACACGCGGTGTATTGTTTTCTCCTCTTGCTACTTGATAAGGAACACGAGAGATTTCTTTCTGAACTTGGTCGTATGTTTCACCCATGAAACGTTTGATAGAATATACTGTACGTTTCGGGTTCGTGATAGCCTGACGCTTAGCGGGGTCACCCACTTTACGTTCGCCGCCGTCTACGAATGCTACGACTGAAGGAGTGGTGCGTTTGCCTTCGCTGTTGGCAATCACAACCGGTTCGTTACCTTCGAATACTGCTACACATGAGTTTGTAGTTCCTAAGTCAATACCAATAATCTTTCCCATAATTGTATTTTTTTTATTTGTTTGCTAATTAAGTTGATTTTGTAACACCGAAGCGTTACGCTTATTAGTAAGCAAATGCTGTGCCAAGCGTAAAAGTCCTTTGTTTTGTTTTGTGTGGACTGACAAAATGTCGGTCGAAACTGACAAGCTAAGTAGATATGCTTAGACAGTGTGTCGGATAGAAGTGCAGATTGTGGCTTTTTCGAACCGGATATCAATGCAGTATTGGCCAATGCAGTATTGGCAGGTTGTTACTGTTCGATTTAGACTTTATTAATGCGGATGTGTCGGGTTTTTCGTTATTTTTGCCCTTTCGTTAGCAAAAGAGTCATGAAATATCTATACCTTATTATATATATAACAATCGGATGGTTCTTGGGAATAACAGCCGCACAAGCTCAACATCAGATAGTGACCGGACGGTTGGTATTGGAAAACGGGAATCATGAAGAACCTCTTTCATATGCCAACGTGGCGGTTTTTCGTTTACCGGATACGCTCTTGGTGAAAGGTGTGGTTACGGATACCAGTGGACATTTTTGTCTAGACTTCAAGAGAAAAAGTAAAATCGGCTATTTATTGAGGGCTTCATTTACCGGATGTGTTCCTTTGCTGAAAGTACTTGATGAAGTGGGAGATACTATCCGGTTGGGAACGTTGCGGATGCATGATGAAGCTTTACGTCTCTCGGAAGTGGTAGTGACAGCTCCACTTAAACCGATGGAACAGAAGGGAGATACTACCATTTACAATGTAGCGGCATTTCCTACTCCCGAAGGTTCATATTTGGAAGCCTTGGTACGGCGCATCCCTGGGTTGTCGTATGATTCGAAGAGCGGAGAAATGAAATTTAACGGCTATCCTATTCGGCAGATTACGGTAAACGGGAAAGACTTTTTCCGTGGAAACAAAGATGTGGTTCTGGAAAACCTGCCTGTTAGATTTGTCAGCCAGCTGAAAGTGTATGACAAACCGACAGAACAGGAAAAGATTACCGGCATGAAATCGAATGAGAAAAATTATGTGCTCGACTTGCAAACCAAACGGGAGTTTAATGGAACCCTGCTGGCAAATATTGAAGCTGGTTATGGCACGCACAAACGTCGTGATCTGAATGGCAGGATGATGCGTTTTAAAGAGAATGGGGATAATTTTATGGTAAGCGCACGTTCGACTAACCGCAATTCTACCACCGCTGATGAAGACAACATTTCCAATTCGGTCAACCTGAATGTTTCGAAGAATGTGAAAGAAGGATTAAGTCTGTCGGGAAATGTCAATTACATGTATAACCGTGACGGAGGGCAATCAGGGACATATAGTGAACAATACTTGAGTAGTGGTAATCAGTATCTTTTGTCGGAAAATGATCAGTTGGGGAAGAACCAGAATACGAATGGACGTTTCGATATGAACTGGGATATCAGCAAGCAGACCACTCTTATCTTTTCTGCTATGGGAGGTTATGGCGATGATGAAAGCCGGAACGAAAGCCGTACCGCTACTTTCAATGCTCCTCTGGATGCTGATACGAAAGCACCTTTTGCCCATATTGACGAGATAGGCAGGGAGATGTGGATAAACGACAACCGTCAGCAAACTTTGGGGCGAGGCAAACGTTTCAATTATGATTTGCGCCTGGAACTGGTGCAGAAAATCGGCACGAAGGGAGATTTTTTAAGCCTTGATGTCAACCATACTTATCAAAAGAACCGCCAGCATGCTTATACACTTTCTTCTATAGACTATTACCAATTGCAGAATGTGTCGGGAGGTGATTCGCTTTATTATCAGAACCAGTACCGCCATACGCCTCAAAGCTCGATGAATGATGAAGTGCGTTTGGGCTATACACATGCTTTTACCAAGAAATCACATATACAGTTTTCGTACGGATTAGAGAATGATTATGAACGTTTAGACGGTATGACTTATGATTTGTCTCGTCGGGAAACCGGGCATTTTGTCTTAGGTGCTTTGCCGGAAGGATATGAAGTGGATGAGGTGGATAGTCTGCGTACAAGAAGTCATAGTCGTACCCTTGGACATAATCTTTCATTTCGTTACAACTATACGGATGAAGTTTGGGGAATGGTGGCAAGTGTGGACATGACTCCCCAACGCCGTTCTATTGAACAGGCTACGGGCGAACATTATGCTGATACAGTGGTACGTTCGGTAGAATGGCGTTCGCAACTGAGTTTTTCGTACCAGAAAGACGGACGTTTTTTTGTGTTAAGTTATAACGGGAATACTTCGCAGCCTCGGTTGGAAGATATGATGGCACCTACCGATTACAGTTCGCCCTTGTATATTCGCCGGAGCAATCCGCACTTGCGTCCTTCGTACCGGCATTCGATGCATGCGATATTCAACAATTTCCAAAAAGGTTTTATGGCTTCGCTTATGTGGAATCAGACTTTCAACGCGGTGACGCGTGCTACCTATTATGATAGAGAGACAGGAGGACGCGAGACTCTTCCGGTTAATATTAACGGTAATTGGGGGATTATGGGAAACGGGTATTACGACAAGCGCATCAAGCAATTTCATGTGAACATAAATGCTTCGGGAGGATACGACCGCAACGTGAGTTTAATCAATGAAGACGGGACTCGGAATAGCCGGAGTGTGACGGGGGCTACTACATTGAGCAGTAATGTGCGGTTGGCTTACTTGCCGTCGTGGGGCAATATTGATTTGACTGGTACATGGACATTTTACCAATCGAAGAACTCGTTACAGAACCGTAATACGTATACCCGGAACTATACGTGCGGCATAGAAAGTTCGGTTAATTTGCCGTTTCATTTCATGGTAAGTACAGATGCCGGTTATGTATTCCGTAGTGGAACCGGTATGGATGGAAAAAGCGATAATGAACTTTTGTGGAACTTGAAAATTTCGTGGAAGTTCTTGAAAGAGAGGCGAGGAGAATTGTCAGTTTACTGGGCAGATATCCTGAGCCAGCGGAAAAGCTTTACGCGTTATGCCAGTGCTACGGCTTTCAGCGAACGGTATGAAGAACAATTGAGAGGGTATGCCATGGTTTCTTTCATTTATCGTTTCGAGCGTATGAAGTGAAAGAAACGCAGCTTGATGCGGATTGAGGTGGATGCGGTTACGATTTGAGTTTTTTAGATGAATATAGGTGCAATCCACCATGCAATCAACATCAAGCCGTGTTGCAGTCAAGTGATTAGTTGCCCGAAAGCTTTTCACCTGTGTTGCGTGTCAGCGTCAGAATTTCGGTACCATTTTCGTCCAGCAGGGCGAGGGTTTGGTCTTGGCTGGAAGAGAAGCTGTTCACTTTGCTCAGTGCTTCCAGAATCTGACGTTCAGTTTCCATATCAGGGCAAGCCATCATCGTGGAAATCATTTGTGAGAATTTCAACGAGTTATCTTTGCCTTCTTCTTGCGAGAAACTTCCATTGATAACATTACAACCGGCATTGCCGTGTACCCGTTTCTGTTCGATATCGAAAGCTAGGAACGGCGTGTTTTCGGTTTTGCCAAGTTGTGTATTGCCGATGGCACTGACAATCCATTCACCGTTTAGGTCATTGATGGAAAAAGCGGGAAGCTGGCGTTTCTCCAGTGTCATAAGTGCTTTGCCTTCTGCATCGGTCAGGCTTAAGCCCTGGTCTGTTTCGGTGTATCCCGTTACGTTGTCCAATGCTTGCAATACTTTGCTTTCTGTTTCTATATCCGGACACATCATACGGGTCGTTCCTATTTGTCCGAACTGTATCTTCCCCGGATGTAATGAGTCTATCTCGAAACTTCCTGTCATCCGGTTGCATCCGGCATTCCCGTATACTCGTTTTTCTTTCATGTCCAGTCCGATAAATGGTGTGTTGGCAGCATTGATTTTATCGCCGTTTACCGTTACGATGTTCCATTCTCCCGTCAGGTCAATAGGCTGTACGGCTTGTTTGCTACTTTTACATGCACTCATTCCTATGCCTGCACAAAGCAGGACAGCTGCTTTTAAAACTACTTTCTTCATAAATTTTGTCCTTGTTTTAGATAGTTTGCTATTACAAAAATACGGATATACTCGGAATACTGCATGAAGTTTCGGAAAAATTTATATCTTTGCAGGGTGAACGGTAACGTTTACCGGGCATTAAATCTGAAAAATAAGAAATGAGTAAAGTATTGATTATCGGTGCAGGCGGTGTAGGTACCGTGGTTGCACACAAAGTGGCTCAACATCCCGAGGTGTTTACGGAAGTGATGATTGCCAGCCGTACCCAGTCGAAGTGCGATGCAATTGTAAAAGCAATCGGCAATCCCAACATCAAGACCGCTAAGGTAGATGCAGACAATGTAGACGAACTGGTGGCTTTATTCAATGGGTTTAACCCCGAAATCGTTATTAATGTGGCTCTTCCATATCAGGACCTGACGATTATGGAAGCTTGCCTGAAAGCGGGCGTGAATTATCTGGACACGGCAAATTATGAGCCGAAAGACGTGGCTCACTTCGAATATAGCTGGCAATGGGCATATAAGAAACGTTTCGAGGATGCCGGGTTGACCGCTATCTTAGGTTGCGGCTTCGATCCGGGGGTAAGCGGTATATACACGGCATACGCAGCAAAGCATCATTTCGACGAAATCCAGTACTTGGATATCGTAGACTGCAATGCGGGCAACCATCATAAGGCTTTCGCCACCAACTTCAATCCCGAAATCAACATCCGCGAGATTACCCAGAACGGACGTTATTACGAGGACGGGAAGTGGATTACCACCAAGCCGCTGGAAATCCATAAGGATTTGACTTATCCCAATATCGGTCCGCGTGACTCGTATTTGCTTTATCACGAGGAACTGGAGTCGTTGGTGAAGAATTTCCCGACCATCAAGCGTGCCCGCTTCTGGATGACCTTCGGCCAGGAATACCTGACCCACCTGCGTGTGATTCAGGATATCGGCATGGCAAGCATCGAGCCGATTAATTATAACGGAATGGAAATCGTGCCGCTCCAGTTCTTGAAGGCAGTGCTGCCTAATCCGCAAGACCTGGGCGAGAATTACGAAGGCGAAACGTCTATCGGATGCCGCATCCGGGGTATTAAGGACGGTAAGGAGCGCACCTATTATGTATATAACAACTGCTCGCATCAGGAAGCCTACAAGGAAACCGGCATGCAAGGCGTAAGCTATACGACGGGTGTTCCGGCGATGATTGGCGCGATGATGTTCGTGAAAGGCTTGTGGAAGCGTCCGGGTGTATGGAACGTGGAAGAATTCGACCCAGATCCGTTTATGGACGAACTGAACAAGAACGGCTTGCCGTGGCATGAGGTATTCGACGGCGATTTGGAACTGTAATTCAGTGAATAATTAACAATGAATAATTAATTAACGGGATTTGCTTCGTTGTTAGTTATTCATTGGGGATGTCACTATTCATTATTAACTATTCATTATTAATTAAAGAAATGATTGTAGGCGACAAGGCTCCCGATTTATTGGGCGTGGACCAAAACGGGAAAGAAATACATTTGAGCGATTACAAAGGGCGTAAAGTGGTGCTTTATTTCTATCCGAAAGACATGACCTCGGGCTGCACCGCTCAGGCATGCAACCTGCGTGACAATTACGATGAACTGCGCAAGGCAGGTTATGAAGTGGTAGGTGTAAGCATCAACGACCAAAAGTCGCACCAGAAGTTTATTGAGAAAAACCAGCTTCCCTTTACGCTGATTGCTGATACGGAACATAAACTGACCGAGAAATTTGGCGCATGGGGTGAGAAGAGCATGTGCGGCCGCAAGTATATGGGCACGTTCCGTACGACATTTATTATCAACGAAGAAGGTGTCGTAGAGCGTGTCATCTCTCCGAAAGAGGTGAAGACAAAAGACCATGCGGCGCAGATATTAAAATAATCATGAAGGTACGAGGTACCAGTTGACTAGGTACTAGGTTTTAAATAGTTTTACTTATGTATTTAGAGCCTGGTCAACTAGTACCTGATACCTAGTCAACTAAAAGAATAAGGTATGGCAAAGAAAGATGAATTGGCATTTGAAGGAGGGGTAGAAAGTGCTTCTTCGAAACCGAATAACAGCGAGAAGTTAAAGGCATTGCAGGCTGCAATGGATAAGATAGAAAAAAATTTTGGTAAAGGGTCGATAATGAAAATGGGTGATGACCATGTGGAAGAAGTGGAAGTCATTCCTACCGGCTCTATCGCCTTGAATGCGGCATTGGGGGTAGGAGGTTATCCCAAAGGACGTATTATTGAAATCTACGGACCAGAATCTTCGGGAAAAACGACACTTGCCATCCATGCCATTGCGGAAGCACAAAAGAATGGAGGTATTGCGGCATTTATTGATGCTGAACATGCGTTCGACCGTTTCTATGCGGCAAAGTTGGGAGTAGACATTGACAATCTGTGGATTTCCCAACCGGATAACGGCGAACAGGCATTGGAAATCGCCGAACAGTTGATTCGCTCATCGGCTATCGATATTATTGTTATCGACTCGGTGGCTGCCCTTACTCCGAAGGCAGAGATTGAAGGTGATATGGGCGACAATAAAGTCGGACTGCAGGCACGCTTGATGTCGCAGGCTTTGCGCAAGCTGACTTCGGCTATCAGCAAGACCAATACCACGTGTATTTTCATCAACCAGTTGCGCGAGAAGATAGGCGTAATGTTTGGCAATCCCGAAACTACTACCGGAGGAAATGCCTTGAAGTTTTATGCTTCCGTACGTTTGGATATCCGCCGTATCTCCCAATTGAAAGACGGGGAAGATGTAATCGGAAACCAGGTGCGTGTGAAAGTGGTGAAGAACAAGGTCGCTCCTCCTTTCCGCAAGGCAGAGTTTGACATCATGTTCGGTGAAGGTATCTCGCACAGTGGAGAGATTATCGATTTGGGGTCAGAATTGGGCATTATCAAGAAAAGTGGTTCATGGTATAGCTATAACGATACTAAGTTGGGGCAAGGACGTGATGCTGCCAAGCAGTGTATTCAGGATAATCCCGAACTGGCTGATGAATTGGAAGAGCTTATCTTTTCAGCTTTGAAGGATAAAGAATAATATGAAAATGTCCGCCAGTCTTATTTTGAGAGATAAAAGTTAGATGAAGATTGATTGCGGATATTCAATAGAATAAAATGTAATACCAATATAGAAGGTGGACCGTCATCTTCGGGCAGGGAGGACGGTTTCCCTTTTTTAATCTATCTAATTATGAATATGAAATTGACACATCTGCTTTTTACTGTCGGTGCTTTGCTGTTGGCTGTTGCCGGCAAGGCTCAGAAAGTTTCGGCCGATATACCTTATCGTTTTGCTACGCGGGCAGAAGCACAGATGCTTATTACCGACATAGACCAATATACTAACAGCTGGAACCAGTTCGATATCAATGCGCGCCTTCAGTCCCTAAACGGAAGGAAGTCACAATTATTGACATTGGCTATGGAGTCAACTCGCGAATGGGGCGATGCAGACCGGTCAAAATTGAATAAAGCATTTATGGCAGTAGAGGCGGCTATCAAAAAACAGAAGTTGAAACTTCCTTTTCCTTCCGAAGTGATTTTGTTGAAAACTTCTATGGCAGAAGAAGGAGGAGCGGCTGCTTATACTCGTGAGAATTGGATAGCTATCGGTGAACAGGTTTTGGAAAAAGCGTCAGATGATGATTTGGCACGTCTTATAGCACATGAACTTTTCCATCTTTTGACAAGGGCAGATGTTGCATTCAAGAAAAAGGTTTATTCTGTAATTGGATTTAATGTACTTGACCGTCCGATTGTTTTCCCTGCCGATTTGATGCAAAAACTTATTTCCAATCCGGATGTAAGTTGTCATGACAGTTATGCACCATTTACAATAGATGGTAAGTCAATGAATTGTGCCATGGTGATTTATACCGATAGGGCTTATACAGAGGGTTCTTTAAATCAATATATACAAATAGGGCTTGTACCTTTGAATGAACAATTTATACCTTACCAGCAAAACGGAATAACTACGATTTATGCTCCTGAGCAAGTTTCTGACTTTCAAGAACGGATAGGTAAGAATACAGCGTATGCCATTGATCCGGAAGAAGTATTGGCAGACAATTTTTCTTATGTATTGTTTGGTAAAGCTGATTTGTCCGACCCGCAGTTAGTGGAAAACTTGGCAAAAGCCATGCAGTAAGAAAGTATGTTTGGAGTACAAAGACACGAAAAACACCGTTTTTTCAATGGATAATTGACGTTTTCTCTCGGTGTTTTTCGTGTTTTTATATTCTATTTTTTACATTTTTAGCTGGTAGGTAAAAGTATGTTGTAAAGCAGGGGCTGATTATTCTTATTTTTTTGTGAGCGTGCACGGAAATATCCAATTTTTTTTATATCTTGCAAACGTAACCTTTTAAAAAATATAAGATTATGGAAGTACATCATGATGAAGCGCAGAGAAAGTTTTGGGTAGAAGTTGATGGCTATAAGGCAGATATGGCTTATGTATTGGGTAAAGATCATTTGGATATTCGCCATACACTTGTACCGGAAGCGATTGGTGGAAGAGGCATTGCCTCAATGTTGGTGAAAACTGCATACGATTATGCTCGGAATAAGGGTTTAAAGCCCGTTGCTACATGTTCTTATGCTGTACGATGGTTGCAAAGGCATCCTGAATATCAAGGCGAAATCAGCGCGGATTATGCAGGAAGTGGTACTTGCGCCTTATAAGAGAAGTAAAGAATAGGGGGCAAAATTCAATTTTTGAAATATGAACTTTCAATTTTAAAAACTGTTTTTGAATTTAGAAGCTGTTTTGAATTTATCGTGCGATGATTTGGGATGAGTTTTTGAGGCATTTTCGCTTCTGTGATGAGGAAGATAGCGGGCTATCTGACGAAGAACAGGAGCGAAAAGGACCAAAAAATCGCCCAAAGCACACACGGAAACGGATACATCAAGCCAAGAAAAACTTTTTGGAGAAATTCAAAACAGCTTCTTATCATGTGCTGGCTGGGATGAGGGAGATTGCAGGTCATTTGGCAAAGAACAGAAGCAAAAAGGAATTAAAAAATCGCCCTAATCCACACGAAACATCAAGTTAAAAATATTTTTTGTGAAATTCGGTTTCTAAGATTGTGAGCATTCTAAAGGATAAAAAAGGTCGTATCATTCTTTCTAAATGAAGATTTGATACGACCTTTTTAGGTATCAATATATTTGATTAGTCATTTCGTTTTGACGCACCCTCTGCATAATAAAGATTAGCAAACTCTGTGCGAACCGTCACTAATCACTACATCATATACTTTGGGCGAACGTCCGAATTTCTTTTTGAAGCGTTCTTTCGCTGTTGTGATGAATGTTTCGTATAACTCGTTCTTTACAAGATTGATGGTGCAGCCTCCGAAGCCTCCACCCATGACACGCGAACCGGTTACACCGCAATCGAAAGCAATGTCGTTGAGGAAATCCAGTTCTTCACAGCTTACTTCATATAATTTGCTCATGCCGTGATGGGTTTCATACATTTTTTGGCCTACTGTTTCGTAGTCGTTGCGTTCCAACGCATCACATACGTCAAGTACACGTTGGATTTCTTCAATAACATATTCAGCACGCATATAGTCTTCCTGGCTGACTGTTTCTTTCACTTCGTTCAGCATATCCATGTTGCAGTCACGTAGGAACTCTATTTCAGGATGGTTCTTCTTGATGGCAGCTACAACATTCTCGCAACTTTGACGGCGTTTGTTATATGCAGATGATGCCAGTTCGTGTTTTACAACTGAGTCTACCAATACCAGGCGATAGCCTTCCGGACGGAACGGATAATATTTATATTCCAATGAGCGGCAGTCTAGACGCATCAGATGACCTTCTTTTCCGAATACAGAAGCAAACTGGTCCATGATACCGCAGTTTACACCGCAATAGTTATGTTCGGTAGCCTGTCCTACTTTTGCCAATTCGAACTTGTCTATCTTATTGTCGCCAAATATTTCGTTCAAGGCAAAGGCAAAAGTTGATTCGAGTGCAGCCGAAGAAGACATGCCGGCACCTAAAGGTACATCGCCTGCAAAAGCGGTATTGAAACCTTTTACATCTACTCCGCGTTTGATCATTTCGCGACATACTCCGAAAATATAACGTGCCCAGCTGGCTTTCGGGGCATCTTCTTCATTCAATCCGAATTCTACATAATCTTTCAGGTCGATGGAATAAGCGTGTACTTTATCCGTACCATTAGGCTTTATTTCGGCTGTGATGCCTTTGTCTACTGCGCCGGGGAATACATATCCGCCATTGTAGTCTGTATGTTCGCCTATCAGATTGATACGTCCCGGAGAAGTATAAATAGCTCCTGTTGTTCCATCGAAATGTTTGATGAAACGACTTCTTACAAAATCTATATCCATGGTAATATAAAAATTAAAGGGTTAATAAAATATGCTGTAATTAAAATCAGTCAACGGGTATGTCTTTGTTTACGTTCTTGCAGCCTATCAGTCCGTAGAATAACAGGTATGCCAGCATGGCGATAATCAACCAGTAGCTTGCCATATAGCCGACTGAATCTGAAATAACCTGCTGAAGGAGTGGGAAGATACCTCCACCTACAACCATCATCATGAAGATACCCGATGCTTGCGCAGTGTATTTGCCCAACCCTTCTACGGCAAGGTTGAAGATTCCTCCCCACATGATGGAAGTGCATAATCCACAAAGTACGAGGAATAAGGCACTTATCGGGACTTTCGGAGTAGCCAGTGAACCTTCGATGTCAGCTTGTGTCAAATTAGCGGCCGACAGCGTTGATTCATACTTTTGAAGGTTTTCTGAAGATGTGTCGGCAAGAATCAGGCTGATTTCGTTTTCTGATACGCCTGCTTCGGTCAAGATTTCAGAAGTTTTGGCAATAGGGTCGTAAACGACTTTCGGTACGTTGATACCTACAGTCTTCGGGATGAATATGGCACACAGAATAAACAGGATAGCTACACTGGATACCGTAATCAATTGGGTACGGGTAGATACCTTGCCGCTGATGATTGTACTCGTAAGACGACCTACCAACATCAGTAACCAGTAAATGGCTGCAATGGCTCCACCGATGGCTGCACCATTGAAGAGGATGCCTGCACCTTTGTCAGAAGAATCGGCAAGGTAGAAGTTCAGGGTGCCCGGAATACCGATTTCGATGCCTACATATACGAAAATGCCGAATACGCCTAATACGGTATGACGGAAATTCCAAGGGCTGTGGCTGAATTTTTCTTCTTTTACATTCCCTTTGTGTAGATGGGGTTCAGGAATCGCTACAAATGAAATGGCGATGAAAGAAAGTACAAATACGCCCATTGCAATGAAAAGCAAGGGAGTTACGTCCGACATTGCCGTTTCTGGAGTAACGGTTCCAATGAGTACACCTACAAATAGCGGAGTCAAGGTTCCCGACAGAGAGTTTAGAGCACCACCGGCTTGAATGAGCTGGTTTCCTTTGTTTCCGCCTCCGCCCAACAGATTCAGCATCGGGTTGACGACGGTATTGAGCATACATACGCAAAAACCGCAGATAAACGCGCCCAGCAGGTAGATGATAAAGTTCAGCTTGATGGCGTATGCACCCATGTTGAATACATCTACATCGGCACCCACCAGGCTGGAAAGATATTGGGTGAACAAGCCTAAGAAACCTACTGCCATTGCTATCAGGGCTGTTTTCTTATAGCCGATTTTCACCAGCATGTTTCCCGCTGGAATACCCATGAAAAGATAGGCGAGGAAGTTCATCATGTTCCCCATCATGCCTAATGTATTAGCTCCCGCATATTGATTTTTCCAAATCGTGCCGAACGGGGCGGCAAGATTGGTAACGAAAGAGATCATCGCAAAAAGAAAAAACATGGTAATAATTGCGATGAGATTGCCGTTCTGTTTTTGTTGATTCATGGTTTAATATTAAAAAAGGTTAGTAATACATTAGTTTTCAAGATAAATCTAAGAATTTTCTTAATTGATGGCTTATCAAGCTTCTACTCCGAATTTATACACCGTAACCTGATGATAGGTTTCACCCGGATTCAATACTGCTGACGGGAAATGTGGCTTATTAGGTGTGTCGGGGAAGTGTTGTGCTTCGAAACAGATGGCACTGCGTTCGGGGAAGGTTGCGCCATGCCAGCCTGCAAAGCCGCCTTGCCAGTTTGCCGTATATACTTGCACGCCCGGTTCTGTCGTATATACTTCAAGCGAACGTCCGCTTTGAGGTTCTACGCATTTGGCTGCAAATGCCAATTCACCCACTTCCTTTTTATTGACAATATACGTATGGTCGTATCCCTTGCCGTATATCAATTGTTGGAACGGTTCATTGATACGGCTGCCTACACTATGAGGCATACGGAAATCCATCGGAGTATCAGCAACCTTTAAAATTTCTCCCGTAGGGATAGAATATTCATCTATGGGTACGTAGAAATCGGCATTAAGGGTAAGAATATTGTTTTCTACACTGGGGGTTGGTTTCTCCAGACCCGACAAACTGAAAAATGCATGATGGGTAAGATTGACTAATGTCGTACGGTCGGTCGTAGCTGTGTAGGTAAGGATAAATTCGTTTTCGTTGGTAAACGTGTAGATGACTTGAACTTTCAAGTTGCCGGGGAAGCCTTCTTCACCGTCTTTTGACAGATAACTTAAAGTAAGGCTTTGTTTGCTGGTCTGCTCGGCATCCCATACGCGTGAATGAAAACCTGTGGGACCTCCGTGAAGCGAGTTGGGACCATTGTTTATTGCCAGTTGGTATTCTTTTCCGTTCAATTGGAATTTACCTTTGGCGATTCGGTTGCCATACCGTCCGATAAGTGTACTTAAGAACGATTCGGGGCTATGGATAACTCCGTCCAGTGTGTCGTGTCCTTGAATCACGTTGGCAAGCTTGCCGTTCTTGTCCGGAACCATAATAGCCACTAAAGCTCCTCCGTAGTTGGTTACTGCCATTTCGGCACCTTTGTCATTCTTCAGAATGAATAAATCAACTTCTTTACCATCGATTGTACGTTGAAAATCGCTTCGCTTTACTCCGCAAAGGTTATTTTCATAATAAAATGTGTTAATCATGATCTTGAATATCCTTTCTTTATATGATGTTACTTCTATAAAATGTATGCAAATAAAAAGATTTTATTCAAGATATACAAGCAATTTTGTTAATTATTTCGTGATGTTTGGCAAGTAGATAATAAATCGGCAACAATAAAGCTGCTTCCTCCTACGAAAATCAAATCTTCGGGGCTGGCTTTTGTTAAGGCGGTTTCTAAAGCAATCTTTACATTCGGGTAGCTTTTGCCGCGCAATCCGAATGCCGAGGCTTGCTTTTGCATTTCTTCGGCAGGCAACGCGCGTTTCACGCTGGCTTGTGTGAAATAGTATGTCGCATCGGTAGGCAAGAGGGCGAGCACGCCGTGTATATCCTTGTCGTTTACCATTCCGATAACGATGTGAAGCTTGCGGTAATGCTGGCATGCCAGTTGGCGGACGATGTATTGGATACCGCCTACGTTATGTCCTGTGTCGCATATGACGGCAGGATGGCTTGATAACCGTTGCCAGCGTCCTTGCAGTCCGGTCAGTTCGCACACATTTGCAAAACCGTTGCGCACGTCCGCATCCGTGAAGCGGTAACCGGCTTTCCTCAGTTGGCGGATAGCGGAAAGAAGTGTGTTGGTATTCTTTTCCTGGCACAAGCCGCCCAGCTCTCCTTTCAAGTTGGCATAGTCCTGAGTTTGATATAAATAATGCCCGTCGTCGGTATGGGTGGCATTTATCAATAGGTGTTCTTCTTCGGCAAATACGATGGGAGCGTTTACCGATGCGGCTTTCTCGGCAAATACAGGTTTGGTTTCCGAAGTCGTTTCGCCGATGACTACGGGAGTGCCAGGTTTGATGATGCCTGCTTTTTCTCCTGCTATCTTGGCCAATGTATTGCCTAAGAACTGTATATGGTCGAAGCTGATGTTGGTGATGACGCATACATCCGGATGGATGATGTTGGTGCAATCCAGCCGTCCGCCTAACCCGACTTCGATGACCGCTACGTCTACCGCTTGCCGGGCGAAATAATGAAAAGCCATGGCGGTGGTCAACTCGAAAAACGACGGATGCAGAGGTTCGAAGAAATGACGGTGTTTTTCCACGAAACCGATGACGAATTCTTCTGGTACGGGCACGCCGTTTATCCGGATTCGTTCGCGGAAATCCGTTAAGTGGGGCGAAGTGTAAAGCCCTACCCGGTAACCTGCCGATTGCAGGATGGCTGCCAATGTGTGCGAACAAGACCCTTTTCCGTTTGTTCCCGCTACATGGATGGTGCGGAATTGCTGGTGCGGATGGCCGAAATATTCGTCTAATGCGTATGTGTTTTCAAGTCCTTCCTTGTATGCGTCTTTGCCTACTTGCTGAAACAAAGGGGCACTATTATATAAATAGGTAAGAGTTTCTTGGTAATTCATCTTTATATAGCAAATTAGTTCCTGGTTTAATACCACCACGGGTAATCATTTTTCCGGCCTTCGATGCCGATACTGAACGAACTGCTTTCGCCCAGTTTGAAGTTAATCATTCCACCAATGCGGTCGGGCGTATAGTTGGGTAGGGGATACCAGTAAGGCATACGGTTGGGCATGAACGATTTGTTGCCGTATGCATAGATGCTGATTTTGTCGGTCAGCTGGTAAGCAGCCACGGCGGCAATGCCCACATTGCGGTAGCGCAAGAATCCCCAGTCCATGTTGGTGGCATATAATCCTCCCGCTATGCTCAGCCGGCTGTTGATAGGCACGGCATACATGAAAGCGGCATCTTGGCCGAACCCCACACCCGAAGGCGCATAGCGGCTGGGGCTGAATGTGACATTCAGTCCGATGGAAGCATTGAATCCTTTATGCAGCTCCCATGTGGCATAGTTGTAGTCGAAAGGCGTGATGCCATACATGCTGAAAGGGCGGAACGGCGAAGAAAAGCTCACGGGCGATTGCAAAGCTACGCTTAACGTGTCGGCTTGCAATGAGTCGGGTAGGGCACGTACGTCCTGCTTAGCCTGTATGTCAGGTTGTTGTTCGGTTTGCGCTTTTACCGTGGCAGACAAGCAGATAACCGTTATAAAAACAAACCAACTTCGCTTCATCATAATCACTCCTTTTTTATTTACCAGTTCAAAGATACAGATAATCTGCCAGTAGGAGAAAGACAGAAACGGAGATTAACGGAGATTAACGTAAAATAAATGCGGAATTCATATAACGTAAAACATCCTTTTGTGGAATGTTTTCCAGGCTTTGAGGAGAAGTGTAGTTTGAGCCGATGAGATGCGTTCTTATACAGCTATCTTCACCGGCCAATGAGTTTATGCTATTCTGGAAAGTATCGGATTAGTCCAGCTCTACCAATTCATATTTCTGGCTTCCGATGCCTAATTGTTCGGCATAGTCGAGGGTGTGCATGCCGTGGCGCGAGTCGATGCGCTCTATCAGGTGAATTTTCCCGTGGTCTTTCGAAGAGCGGACCAGGTCGGTACAAGCTTTGTCCAATGCGACGGGGTCGAGCGAGGCAAGGATGCCGATGTCGCCCATTTGAGGATCGGCAGGAGAGGAGTCGCAATCGCAATCCACCGAGAGGTTGTTGGCCACGCTGATGTAGAGAATGTTTTCTCCGCAATGGTCGATAACCGCCTTGGCGGCTTCTGCCATGGATTCCAGAAAGTCATCTTGTTCCGGATTGCCCCAGCTGGTCGTGCTGGCACCTGCGGAGTGGATGTTCCGTTTCCCGTTCGACGAGGCGATGCCGATGGAGATGTTCTTGATGGCACCCCCGAATCCTCCCATGGCATGTCCTTTGAAGTGGGAGAGTACAACGGTAAAGTCATAGTTCAGGTAATTCTTCCCTACGATATCCGATTTCAGGTGCTTGCCGCCTGTAACCGGCAATTCCGTTTCTCCTTCGGCATCCATGATGTCCACCGGGGCGATGGCGGTGAAGCCGTGGTCTTTAGCCGCTTGCAGGTGGCTCTGGGTATCTCCGCGCTTCCCTCCGTAGGCGGTATTACATTCTACGATAGTGCCGTTCACTTTCTGCACCAGGTCTTTTATCAATGCGGGCTGAAGGAAGTTGTGTCCGCCCGGTTCGCCGGTGCTGAGCTTTACCGCCACTTTCCCCTTGGCTTCACGCCCTAAGGCTTCGTAGATTTTGACCAAGTTCTCTGAATTGATTTCTTTGTAGAAATACACTTTCGGAAGGTTCTCGCTGCTCTCGGCAGCCTTGTTTTCCGAGGATTGCGCATGTCCGCATCCGATGGTGCTTGCCAGTGTGAATGCCGCGCAGATTAAAGTTTGAAATGTCTTTTTCATGTTTTGTTTTATTTTAGGGTAAATAGAATTCTTTCGTTATATAATGCCTGTAATTGACCCATGTAATGGTATTCGAAAACGAATATATACTGCCTTTGCCGATGCAGTTATCTTCGAAGGCAGTTTCATATATACTGAAACTGCTTTCGAAGTATATATTCGTTTGGAAAGTGATATATCTGGCATAATCCGGACATTTATATGGGATTAGAAATGGATATGGATTCCTCCCAAGAATGTGGCTTTCGGCATGGGATAGCCAGCCATGATTTCGTAGCGTTGTGCCAAGAGGTTCTCGCCGCGCACAAAGAGCGAGGCATACGGGCACAGGCGGTAGCTGGCACGCAAGTTCCAAAGCACGAAGTCCTCGGTACTGGCAGGGCTGACGGAGGTATATAGCCCTTTGATGTACTGGATGCCGGTCGACACGCCCCAGCTTCCTTGCCGGAAGTCGGCGCCGGCATACAGCTTGTGCTCCGGAGCCGAGATGACCGGATGTTCCATGTGCACCCAGCTGTAGTTGGCGTTTACGTTCCATTGACGGTTGATGCGGTAGGTAATGTTCCCTTCCGCTCCACAGTTCTCAATTTCGCCCGAGTTGACGTTGTGGGGGCGTCCGTCTACAGGAGTCGTCATAATCAGGTTGTCTCCGTTGATATAATAGAGGTTTACGCCGTAGCTCAGGGCACCGTCTAAAAGGTGCTGGGTGTACGAAAGCTCGTAGTTCATCATCCGTTCCGGCTTCAGGTCGGGATTCTGTGGCGGGAACATATACATTTCGCGGATGGTAGGGTTGCGGAAACCTTTGCTCACCATGGCTTTCAGTTCGGTGTTCTTGGGCAGGTGGAAGGCAAGCCCGCCTTGTGGAACCAGTTCGGTGCCTACGTGTGAGTGGTGGTCGACACGTAATCCTACGTTGAGCGAGAGCCATGTTCCGATGTCCTGACGGAAATCGACGTAACCGGCAAACTCGTCTTGCTTCTTGTCTACGCCCGGTGTGCGTGCTCCGTCGGCTATGGCTTCGTTCCACGATTCTCCGCCGAAGTGTTGGTAGTCGAAGCCCAAGGTCAGGCGGTTGCCCGTATAAAGCTCGGCGCTCTGATACCACGACACGCCCATCATCAGGTCTTTCGAGTGGAAGAGGGAGGTTTGCGGCTCTTCGCCGGCATGGTATCCGTCGTTTATCTTGTGCCTTCCCCAGTTGTAGAAGAAGCTCAGTGCGCCCGAAGTCCGTTCGTACCGGTTCTCCAGCATAGCCGAAGCCATTCCTCTTGTAATCCGTGAGTCGTTGTCGAAAAGCCGGTCGGAAACCTCTCCGGGATTGGAAGCGTTGAAGTGGGTCACGTTGACATCTCCCCATAGCTTCCAGTTCGGGTTAAAGTCGTATGCTAATTTGGCATAGCCTCCATATTGCTCGAACGCCATGTCGGGGCGGTGTCCGTCGGTGCGGATATACGATGCCGATACGGTGCTGCTGAACCGTCCTTTCTTCACGCGGTTGGTCGCTTCTGCCTGTGCTGTCCCATACGAGCCGCCTCCTAAATTGATGTTCGTCTTCACGCCGTCTTCCTGCATTTTCCGTGTGACGATGTTGATGACTCCCCCCATGGCATTGGAACCGTAAAGCACCGATGCCGGTCCGCGCAACACTTCCACCCGCTCGGCAAGCATGGTCTGGTAGGCATCGGAAATAGGATGCCCGAAAAGTCCCATGTATTGCGGATGCCCGTCGATGAGCACCAGCATCTGTGCGCTTCCCGACATGCCGCGCAGGCTGATGCCTCCGGCTGCACCGGTAGATACGCCATATCCCATTACGCCCCGGCTGGTAACGAAAAGCCCCGGAACTTGCTCGGTCAGTGCCGGAAGCACGGAAGGCTGGTAACGGTTTTCCAGTTGGGTGCGGTTTACTATCGAAATGGTCATGGGAAGGTGGCGGATATCCGTCGCGTTTCGTGTGCCGGTCACTACCGTTTCTTCCAGTATATAGTTGTGCCGCATCTTCAATGAGTCTGTAAGTTCTGTGGCATTAAGAGCCGTCGGAAGCAGGCTGTAAGCCAAGATGGGTAAAATCAGTTTCTGTTTCATCTTTGTTTCGTTTGAATGGTTGTTGTTTTCGATGTGCAAAGATAAAACAGAAAAATGTATCTTTTTTATACATATTACGGATTTTGCAACCCGGATTACGCTTGTGTCTGCTTGTATGTAATTCGCATGATATATAATACTATGGTGGACTTATCATGAACGAAGAAATCAGGGGATTGAATATCCGCAAACATCCTGTGTAGGGACAAAATGCGGATATTCATGCCAATCAGGAGTTAAAAGGGAGTTATAGGTAGTTATCGCCCACAGGGCGGGCTGGAAGTTAGATGCCAATACCTTTTTGCGCCACGTAGTAGAGACGATGTGCACATCGTCTCTACTACGTGGCATATACAAAATGCACAAAATAAATACCGCGTGAAGTATAACTTCTGAACGAAGTGATAACTCCTGTGAAACATAACTACGTCTAACTCCTGATTCGCATTATTCATTAAAAAGGAAATATGACCGGGCTTACAGAAATTCTGCGCCAAAAGAGAGAGGGAGCAGGCTTTTGACGCCTTGCAGGCAATAAGTCTCGCGTACACCATACAGCAAAATGCGTATCGGGAGGCTGTAGCGTCGTTCGGTTTCGAGCAATACCTGTCGGCATGCCCCACAGGGAGGAATGGGCGAGTCGAGGAATCCTTGAGTATTTCGGGCAGCTATGGCAAGTGCCTTTACCCCTTGATCGGGATAGTGCGAGTTGGCATAGAACAGGGTAGTGCGTTCGGCACAAGTACCCGAGGGATAAGCAGCATTTTCTTGGTTGGAACCAGTGACGACTGTGCCGTCTTCGAGTAATGCTGCGGCCCCTACGGCAAAATGCGAATAGGGAGCATAGCTTTGGGAGGTAGCTTCTTTGGCAGCATCTATCAGTTGGCGGTCTGCTTCGCTTAGCTCATCGTACGAGCAGGCGCATACGGGGATTTCGATACGGAAATTTCTCATAAGCTTTGTATTTTTGTACAAATAAACAGAAAAAAAAGGAGATTTCCTATCTTGTGTTGCTTTTATTCGTGCGAACACTTATCTTTGCCTTTGGATAAACATAAAAAGGAAATGAAAAACTTAACGTATTGGTTGGTTATGGTGGTCTTGTTGCTTGCTGCAAGCACGGCTTCGGCACAACGGAACAAGGCATACGAGGAATATATCAAGAAATACCGAAGCATAGCGGTGGACGAAATGAAGCATTATCGTATCCCGGCAAGCATTACGCTGGCGCAGGGTCTGCTGGAGTCGGGGGCGGGCAGGAGTCAGCTTGCCCGGAAGTCGAATAACCATTTCGGTATCAAGTGCGGTGGCTCATGGGACGGACGTTCGGTGCGTTATACCGACGATGCACCTAATGAATGTTTCCGTGCTTACAAACACGTAAAGGATTCATATCGTGACCATTCCAAGTTTTTGCGTTCGGGTGCCCGTTATGCTTTTCTTTTCCGACTCAAGATAACCGATTACAAAGGGTGGGCAAAGGGGTTGAAAAAAGCGGGTTATGCTACTGACCCCAATTATGCCAATCGCCTGATAAACATCATCGAGACCTACGACCTTGACAAGTACGACCGCAAAGGGGGATTGAAATGGGCAGAAGAGTTCCCTAACCCGCACCAGCCTTATCTGGCGAATGAATTGCTTTACGTGATAGCCCGTCCAGGCGATACGTTCAAGAGCATAGCCAAAGAATTTGATCTGAAAAAGAAGAATGTACGCAAGTACAACGAGTTGCCCAAGGACTACACGTTCCGTGGAGGCGAAATTGTCTATCTGGAAGAAAAACGTAAGAAAGCCACCCAGGATCACATCTCTTATGCCGTGAAGCAAGGAGACTCGATGTACACAATCTCACAGATGTTCGGCATCAAATTGAAGAATCTTTACCAATTGAACGGGATGAAAGAAGATGCTCCTGCTCCGAACGTGGGAGATATTATCTGGTTAAGGTAAAAAGTGTGGGGAATGTCCGCAAATATCCGGAATAATGATGTGCGAAATGAAGTCTATCTTCGTTTTCAAGGGGGAATGGCGGACATTCATATCATTCTTTGTTCTCTGCTGCTCGTAAAATCAAGGAAGTAGCTCCTAAGGTAAAAATGGCTCCGTCTTCCAACCGGACACGATCCTTGGGACCTAACAAGTCATTCATGACAAAAGTGCCGGTAATGCTGTTATTGTCGCGTAAGGTATACACTATTTGTCCTTGCTTGTCTCGCTTCACATTTAGAATACAATGCCGACGGTCCATGCTTGGGTCATTGGTTTCAATGGGAATATCTACTTCTGTACCTTTCGACCGGCGTCCGATGAGATTGTCACCTTCGTGTAACGGGATTACTTGTTTGTAGCCAAATACATTTTCAATTGCTACAACGTTTCCCCAATCTTTCAACCCTTCTCTTTCGTCAATGACTTCTTCCCGGCGTGTTCCTGCATTTAACTTGGTTTTTCCGATACGGATGGCAAACTGTTTCTTGCATTGATCGCACACAAATACCAACGACTGCCCTTCGCTGTATTTGGTCTCATCAAATTGTATATAATTGTCACACTTAGGACATCTTACTCTTTTCATATTCTTTAGGGCTTTATTTGGAAATGAATATCCATGCCGAAGCAAAGTCTGGTTGTTTCTTCAACTCTTTTATTTTCTGATAGGCATCGGCCTTATTTGCATAGTTAACTAATGAAACACGATAATGGTTTTGCGACACAATCACCTGGGCATCTGCATATCCTTTTTGTTTCAAACCGTTAACCACTTTCTCTGCATCAGCCGCATTGGTAAGGCTTGCCACGATAATGTGGTTGTTGCCCCCATGTTTTTGGGTGGAAATTGTTTTTGGGGTAGTCTGCTGAGCTTTCTCTTTTACGGTCCGGTCATTTTTTTTCGCTGAAACTTTTTTCTCAATACGTGCTTCTACCTTTTCGGTCTTTATGGTAACCGGCTTTAAGGTATTGACATTATTTTTTAATTGTTTCTTTTCGTTTTTCTGTTGATTTGAATTTTGTTCAGAAGTTTTTTGCCGAATAGGAGAGATGACACTTGATGCTGCAGATTGATTCCGGATTGCAGCAAACAGACCTTCCGAGCCCAATGATGCATAATTCGCCTCGTCAATGTAGGTATTCTTTACAGGAACAGAACACAAGAAAAACAACAAGATCGTAGCTGCGACGACCGCTATGCTACGTGTCCAATGCCAAGATGTGGGATTTGTCTTGTTGGCAGATAGTCGGGGCAACCGTTCTTCTCTTTCCTTTTTTACATTTAATGAAGTGCTGAAAGCCAGTTTTTGAAATGTAAAAGTTTCCAATCCATAAAGGGAAGGAGTGAAAAATCCATTTTCTGCCGGCTCGAATTCATAAACACCATTCATGTTGTAATACAAACTTCCCACCTGTCCCAAGGATACACTGCCTTCTTGATACAGTTTTTCTTTCAATGCATTTACCACATTCTCGATTTTCCGGCTGGCATCCGGGAAATCAGTATTATAGGTCTGCATATAAGATTGCACCAGTAACCCATCATTCATCACTAACTTCGGGTTAAACCCAATGGTACGTACCGGTGGATAAAATTTCCGCATCTCCTTATTATATATAGAAGAACGGTAATGAGCTATAAAGCCTCCCAAGCCTGGAACGATGACACAATCGTTCTCTAACAGCAATACTTCAATATGTTTAGCTAATTCAATCATACTGCAAATATAAGATTTTTTTCTGTTATTTTATGTGACTTGAGTAATTTGTTATACATTTGTGGCAAGAAATGAAATAAAAACCAAGAAAACACAGCATAAGAAAATGAGAAAAGTATTATTGGCAGCACTTTTCGCGTTTTTAGTTACAGCCTGTGCAGAGAACAGAAACAAACAGGATGGACAGGCCCAAAACGAACGCAACCAACTTGCTAAACAGCAATTACAAGGTATCTGGGTAGACGAGAACACAGAGTTGCCGATGTTGAAAATAGCTGGTGACAGTATCTATCTTGCTAGCCAGGTTAATACTCCGTTTCGTTTCAGTATTTCAGGAGATACGCTTATTGCGCATAGTTCTGAAAGGGTGACTTATCGTATTACCAAGCTTGAGCCACATGTATTTCAATTCTATACGTCGCAGGGTGATTTGATTACTCTTCATAAATCAGATACTGATACAATACCATTTGGTTATCAGACGGTTATTGAACCGGTACAAAAGGAAGTTATCGAAAAAGATTCAGTATTCTTTTATCAAGGGAACCGCTATAGGGGATATGCCTATATCAATCCTTCCAGTAAAAAAGTATATCATCCGGTAGTAACGGAAGAAGGGATGATTGTTGATAATGTGTTTTTTGATAACATTATTCATATTTGTGTGTTTCAGAGCAAACAAAGGTTGTATGCCAAAGATATTAATAAAGAGATGTTTGAAAATATCATACCTGCCGATTTCTTAAAAATGGCCATTCTTTCCGACATGAGTTTTATGGGGGTTGATTCTGACGGATATCATTATCAGGCTACAGTCAGTATGCCCGATGAATTGTCGTGTTATTATGTGACTATTTTGATCGACAGGCAAAACAATATATCCTTTAAATTGAAAGAATAGCTTTTATCTCTCAGATGGTTAGGCTCTTTTACAGATCGCAGAAACTGTTTTGAATTTCCTCAGAAAGTTTTTCTTGGCTTGATGCATTCGTTTTCGTGTGTGCTTGGGGCGATTTTTGGGTTCTTTCCGCTGCTCTTCGTCAGATAGCCCGCTATCTTCCTCATAGTAGAGATGCAAGATTTTGCGCCTCTGCAAGAAATCATCCCCAGTCAGCACACGATAAATTCAAAACAGTTTCTCACCCTTGACAATATTTCAATGATTCTTTTAATCTGGTATTGTTGAACCTGCTTTAGCCGGTTATAATGTTTTGATTTTAGAATTATACCGGAGTATTGAATATAAATAGGGCATACAGCCTAAAAAAAAACACAGAAATAAGAATGTATTCGTTTTTTTTGTTACTTTTGCACAGTTTTGGGTTTCTTGTGCGAAAAGAGAAGCCTTTTGCTTAAGTCATATACTAAAATGGCTTAACTTATTGAAAAATGTAACAATAAAAGAATAAGGCATGATACACAAAGTATTGATCGCTAACCGTGGCGAAATAGCCGTGCGGGTGATGCGCTCCTGTCGGGAGATGGGCATTCGTACTGTGGCTGTTTTTTCGGAGGCCGACAGGACTGCACGCCACGTATTTTATGCAGATGAAGCCTGCCTGATAGGACCAGCCGCTTCACGCGAAAGTTATTTAAACATCGATAAGATTATTTGGGCAGCCAAACACCATGGCGTAGATGCTATTCATCCAGGGTATGGCTTCTTGTCCGAAAATTCGGAGTTTGCACGCCGCTGCCGCGAAGAAGGCATCATCTTCATTGGTCCCGATCCGGAAACGATGGATGCTATGGGCGATAAGATTTCTGCACGTAAGCACATGATTGCGGCAGGAGTACCTGTAGTTCCAGGTACGGAGCAACCGTTGCAGAGCGTAGAGGAAGCTAAGGAAATCTGTAACCGTATCGGTTATCCTGTGATGCTGAAGGCGTCGATGGGTGGTGGAGGCAAAGGTATGCGACTCATACATAGCGAAGATGAAGTGGAAGAGGCCTACAACACCGCCCGTTCAGAATCGATGTCCTCTTTTGGTGATGACACCGTGTATCTTGAGAAATTCGTGGAAGAACCACATCACATCGAATTTCAAATTTTAGGAGACAACTATGGCAATGCCGTTCATCTCTTCGAACGTGAGTGTTCTATCCAGCGGCGTAATCAAAAAATTGTGGAAGAGACTCCATCTCCTTTCGTCACACCTGAACTTCGTCAGAAGATGGGTGAAGCGGCTGTCGCAGCTGCAAAAGCAGTTCATTATAAAGGTGCCGGTACCATCGAATTTCTCGTTGACAAACATCGCAATTTCTATTTCCTGGAAATGAATACCCGTTTGCAGGTAGAACATCCTATTACTGAAGAAGTAGTGGGCGTTGATTTGGTAAAAGACCAGATCCGTGTGGCCAATGGCGAACCGCTTCACTATAAGCAGGAAGACTTAA
Organism: Phocaeicola intestinalis; assembly: GCF_014837065.1. GTDB lineage: Bacteria > Bacteroidota > Bacteroidia > Bacteroidales > Bacteroidaceae > Phocaeicola > Phocaeicola intestinalis. The sequence continues at coordinate 27,640 of NZ_JACSPP010000021.1, read as the reverse complement.
AACAGCGGGGTCATGCTATTGAGTGCCGAATCTGTGCTGAAGATACAGAAAATAATTTTATGCCTTCGCCGGGCATCATCCGTCAATTGACAGAACCCAATGGCATTGGGGTGCGTATTGATAGTTACGTATACGATGGCTATGAAATTCCTATTTATTATGACCCGATGATTGGTAAACTTATCGTGTGGGCCACTACCCGCCAGTTTGCCATCGAACGTATGCGTCGTGTGCTTTACGAGTATAAGATTACAGGACTGAAAACCAACATCTCTTACTTGCGCCACATCATGCATGTACCCGACTTTGTAGAAGGTCATTACGACACCCTCTTTATTCCCAAGCATCAGGAAATGTTGCGCGAGTGGGCAGGACAGAAAGAAGAAGAGACGGAGAATATTGCCATGATTGCCGCTTACATCGATTACCTGATGAACTTGGAAGAAAACAAATCGGGAGCCACTGATAACCGTCCTATTAGCCGCTGGCGTGAATTTGGTTTGAAGAAAGGAGTATTACGGATTTAAGGATTCAATACACATGGAAATACATATCGGAGAAAGAGTTGCTGACGTTTCGTTAGTCAGCAAGGAAGGAAACAAGGTGCAGCTTACGATTGATGGTGTGCCTTACGACGTGGACATTGTGATGGCAGAAAACGGTAGTTGTTCCATATTGCATAATGGCAAATCGTATAATGCCGAGCTCATCCGTAAAGAAGGAGGCAAGAGTTATACGGTAAACGCGCATTACCAGTCATACAATGTTGACATCATCGACTCTCAGGCCAAGTACCTGCGTATGCGCAAAGGAGCCGACGAGAAACAGCAAGATAAGATTGTCTCACCTATGCCGGGTAAAGTGGTGAAGATACCTGTCCAGGTAGGTGACCGTTTGGAGGCTGGTGACATCGTGGCGGTGATTGAGGCCATGAAGATGCAAAGCAACTATAAAGTGAATAGTCCGTGCGTGGTGAAGGAAATTCTGGTGAACGAAGGTGACTCAGTTAACAGCAACCAGATAATCATGACGCTGGACGTGATAAACGAAGAATAACCAAACAATAAGACAAATGACTACAGCAGAACAATATAAAAAATTTGAGGAGCTTGACAAACTGGCTTCCCAAGGTGGAGGCGTGGAACGCGTGGAAAAGCAGCACGCCAACGGTCATATGACTGCCCGTGAACGTATCGACATGTTGCTCGACAAAGGAACGTTTAATGAATTGGACAAATTGGTGGTTCATCATTGTACTGATTTCGGGATGGACAAGAAGCATATTCCCGGTGATGGCATCGTATGTGGGTATGGCAAAATAGACGGACGGTTAGTGTACGTGTATGCCTACGATTTTACTGTATATGGTGGGACACTGAGCACCACTGGAGCTAAGAAAATCGTTAAGGTTCAAGAACTGGCGTTGAAAAACGGTGCACCGGTTATCGCGTTAAATGACTCGGGTGGTGCACGCATCCAGGAAGGCGTGGGTAGTATTTCAGGCTACGCTTCTATCTTTTATCAGAACACGATTGCATCGGGTGTCATCCCACAGATTTCAGCTATTTTAGGTCCTTGCGCAGGAGGAGCTTGTTACTCACCGGCACTCACCGACTTTATCTTTATGGTGAAGGAAAAAAGCCATATGTTCATCACTGGTCCTGATGTGGTAAAAGCGGTTACCCACGAGGAAGTGGATAAGGAAGAGTTAGGCGGAGCTTACACTCATAGTAGCAAGAGTGGTGTGACTCATTTTCTTTGCGATACTGAAGAGGAAACTTTGATGAGTATCCGCGAACTGCTGAGTTTCTTACCTTCCAATAACATGGAAGATGCGCCGAGTATGCCCTGCACCGATGACATCCGTCGTGCTGATGAGTCACTGATGAGTGTCATACCGGATGATCCTAACATGCCTTATGATATCAAAAATATTATTGAGCCGGTAGTAGACGACCATTATTTCTTTGAAGTGATGCCCCACTTTGCCAAGAACATTGTAATCGGTTTCGCCCGTCTGGGCGGACGCTCGGTGGGTATCGTAGCAAATCAGCCTGCCTACTTAGCTGGCGTGCTTGATATCGATGCTTCCGACAAGGCTGCACGTTTTATCCGTTTCTGCGACTGTTTCAACATTCCTATCGTGACGTTCGAAGATGTACCGGGTTTCTTGCCGGGTTGTACGCAGGAGCATAACGGTATCATCCGCCACGGAGCTAAAATCGTGTATGCATACGCCGAGGCTACTGTTCCTAAAATCACAGTCATCACCCGCAAGGCATATGGCGGTGCCTACATTGTAATGAATAGCAAGCCTATCGGTGCCGATGTAAACTTCTCGTATCCTACAGCCGAAATTGCTGTGATGGGAGCTGATGGAGCCGTAAATATTCTTTATCGCAAGGCTACGCCCGAGGAAAAAGCGCAGGCCATCGAGGAATACAAGGAGAAATTCTCGAACCCGTACCGGGCTGCCGAGCAGGGGTATATTGATGAAATCATTTTGCCTAAGGATACGCGCTTTAAATTAATCCAAGCATTGGAGATGACTCAAAACAAGAGTCAGAGTAATCCACCGAAAAAACACGGGAATATGCCTCTATAAAATATGGCCAATTAGTTGGTTCCTAAGAACCAACTAATTGGATACAATATGTATAGTCAATCAAAAATGAAATGCGAAACATCATTGGTCATGTTGAATCAATGCATTGAGGAATTTTCGCAAACCAATTTTGTTCTCCTATATAAGAAGCTGTTTTGAATTTCTCCAAAAAGTTTTTCTTGGCTTGATGTATCCGTTTTCGTGTGTGCTTTGGGCGATTTTTTGGTCCTTTTCGCTCCTGTTCTTCGTCAGATAGCCCGCTATCTTCCTCATCACAGAAGCGGAAATGCCTCAAAAACTCATCCCAAATCATCGCACGATAAATTCAAAACAGCTTCTAAGAAACTAATCAATAAATCGACGGGTTAAATCACCAAATTCTTCAATGCGCCGGTCTCTTAAAAACGGCCACCAGCGACGGACGTTTTCACTCCGGTTCATGTCTATGTCCACAACCAGATTTTCTTCTTTTGTATTGCTTGCTTGTGCCAGCAGTTCGCCTTGTGGGCCGGCAACAAAACTGTTGCCCCAAAACAGAATACCATTGGTTTGCCCTGAAGGATCGGGTTCCAGTCCTACACGGTTTACGGCAATGACCGGTAGCCCGTTGGCAACAGCATGTCCCCGCTGAACAGTTACCCAAGCACCGATTTGACGTAATTGTTCTTCATGTGTGTCCGTACTTTCCCAACCAATGGCTGTGGGATAAATCAACAGTTCTGCTCCTTTCAGTGCCATTAACCGGGCACCTTCCGGATACCATTGATCCCAGCAAACCTGTACACCTAATTTCCCGACAGATGTTTCAATCGGTTCAAAACCGATATCACCAGGAGTGAAATAAAACTTTTCATAATAGGCAGGGTCATCGGGTATGTGCATCTTGCGGTAGATTCCAGCAATATTCCCATCTTTTTCGAATACGACTGCAGTGTTATGATATAGTCCGGGAGCACGGCGTTCGAACAGTGACGTAACCAAGACGATGCCGTAAGCGGCAGCTATTTCACTGTAAAAGCCTGTTGAAGGACCGGGTATAGGTTCAGCTAAATCAAACAAACTTGTATCTTCTGTCTGGCAAAAGTAGGGAGTATTGTGTAATTCTTGCAATACGACCAGATTGGCTCCAGCTTGTGCTACGGAAGCAATGTTGCCGTGCAGTTTTTCTAAATTGGCTTTGATATCGTTCGAACAAGCCTGTTGTACGATACCTACGCGAATGATTCTTGTCATAATTGTCTTAATTATATAAAAGGTGAAGTAATTTAATCTTGTTTTACAAGGAAGGGCATACGCTTTCGGGATATTGCATGGTGACACAGTGCAATGAACCATGTTGCTGTATCAGTGCCCGGCAGTCTATTCCTATGATTTCCCGGTCGGGAAAAGCCGATTTCAATACTTTGGCAGCTTCTTTGTCTTTTTCTGGCTGAGCGTATGTCGGATATAATACAGCATCGTTCATAATCAGAAAATTGGCATATGTGGCAGGCAGTCTTTCACCTTCAGCATCGTAAATGGCATCGGGCAGAGGTACTGGGAGTAGGCGATAGGGGTCTCCGTTGAGTGTGCGGAAAGACTTCAGTTGTTCTTCCATTGCGTGCAGAGCACCGTAATGTTCGTCTTTTTCATCGGTACATTGTACATATACAATGGTATGAGCAGGACAAAGACGTGCCAACGTATCGATATGGCTGTCTGTATCATCACCAGCCAGGAAGCCATAATCTAACCACAATACCTGGAACAGGTTGAATCGTTCTTTCAAATATTGTTCGATTTCATTGCGGCATAAAGTATCATTCCGGTTTGGAGCCAGCAGACAAGTGGAAGTAGTAAGCAATGTACCTTCTCCGTCACTTTCTATCGAACCGCCTTCCAATACGAAATTGCGGCAATTGACGTAATGCCCGTTCAATACACCACTTTCATGCAGATGCATATTGATCAGGTTGTCTTTACAGGCGGCAAATTTCATTCCCCAACCATTAAAACAAAAGTCAAGTAACAGTGGGGAGGCATTTTGTTGAAGTACTGTGATGAAGCCGTGGTCGCGTGCCCATGTATCATTGGTAGGGCAGGCGATAAAGTGAATGTTATGCCTGAAGTCAACATTCTCAAGTATTTTCGGATATTCGGGAGCCACGAGCAACAACGGTTGCCGGGCTGCTATTTCCTGAGCCAAATGGAGGAAGCACGATTCTACTTCTTCAAGCATATAGTTCCAGTCTGTTCCGGCATGTGGCCAAGTCAGCTGGATATAGCTTTGGGCATGCCATTCGGCTGGTAGATAAAAATTCTTTCCCATAACTGAATTATTTAGTTTGTTTTTTGTTTCGTTTTTGTTGGGCGACAGGTTGTTCGTCTGTAGACTTCTTGTCTTTTCTTCTGCGAAGCAATATCCAATCGAACAGTTCGCGCCAATTGTCAAAGTCTTTTTTATACATTAGGCCGATGCCTTGCGTTGTCAGTGTAGATTTGGTAAAGTATCGGTCATTGGTCTCATTATAACCCTTTAAGCGGAATTCGCCGTTCCTGGTCAATATCCACATAGCCTCAAAGTCACCTACAAAATTGGTATTCTGCATGGCGTTGTCGCGGTATCCGAAATTGCCATTGATAATGAGTCTGTTGTTCAGTAGCCTTCCCGAAAGAATAGCTTCTGCTTCTACGTCACTCCAGCCGTTTTCTCCTGTACTTAGATTCGTGCCTACGTTCCAGTTCTGGTTGTCGATGACTTGCGAGAGCATATTGTTTAATTGACCGGACAAGGTGCTGAATGCCAGTGAACTGGTTGCATCCGATTGGTTGGCATTACTATTGTAGTCGTATGTGTAAAATTTGCCGACCCCCAACAGATAGATAATCTGGGTGTTCATCTGTTCTTCGGTACTGGTCAGGCTACGTACCAGTTCGCGGTCTTCATCGCTAACGGTGGGCAAATCAAGGTCGAACTTCAGTGTCGGGCTGGTCAGGTTACCGCTTAAATTCAAAAGGCAGTTTACACGTACAGTTCCTTTGGTGGAGGATGCGTCTGCTACAAGATCGTTCAATGAAGCCGAATTGACCGTATAAACAGCTTGTACATTCAGATTTGCTTGACGTGGGTTACCGTTAAATGAGACTGTACCTCCCGACTGTAAAACAAAGTCTTTGCGGATGACATTCTGCATACTCATTTTATATATACCTTCTCCGATATTATAGTTGCCGAATATCAGAAAATCGCCTTTGTTATAAAAATTAATGCGCAGGTTTCCCGTGCCGTTAGCGGAAATGTTGTCTCCCGCCACAGGATCCATGATGATGCGCATCGTAGCGTCAGGAGTGGCTTCTATTTGGAAATTTAAATGCATATCAAGAGGAGTATCGTCTTCTTCCTCTTCTTTCTGTATGTTAAGGGGATGGTATACTTCTGTATGGATGTTTTCCTGCTGGCGTCGTGGCGTTCGGTCTACAAATTTGATAAACTGTTTGCTTGTGGCCTCGGCCGCCGTAGCAGTAACATACGTAAATGATGTACGTGGGTCAGTACGTAAAGTGCCGTCTACATTCAGTGCATTGTTTCCGCCTCGTAACAATACCTCGCCCGTGGTGTAGATAGTTCCATAGAATGGAAATTCAGGGGTTTCTTTTTCTGTGTGATATACCAGCATGTTGTTGGTATTGAATCGGAAATTATAAGTCAAGTGTTTCAGCTTCTGATGGTTGAGGGCTCCGTTTACCAGACCTGTATGGCCTTCCATATCCGCTATTTGTACGTTTTCGAATCCGAAATGTCCGGAACGGATACGCACAGAGTCGGCGTGTAACTTGAAAGATGTATTCAATATGTCTACTTTCATGCTGGCATCAGCCTGGGCACTTCCTTCCAAATCCAGTCCCGAGAACGGACCGAACAGACGGACATTGCCGAATACACGTCCTTGCATATTGGTAAAAATGCCATCAATGAATGGCTGAAGAAAAGCCAGATTAGTACCTCCTGCCTTGATGTGTAAATCCAATCCTTTTTCTTTAGGCGAAATGTAACCATTAACAAAAGTTGAATAATGTTCGTTCTCACGGATGTCTGCCAACAGGCGTATGCCTCCTAATTCGTTGTCCCATTCGCCTTTGATGTCGCCTCTGCCTAATAAAGCATCATTCAGTGAAAAACCTTTCACATCCAGTCGTGTGTACATGACAGGATTGTCCAGCACGTGATGAAGATGTACACGACCGGTAATCAGTCCGTTGAATTTGACTGCATGAAACTGGATGATATCCATGATGTATTGCAGATTGATGTTACTTAAGTCGACCAGGCAACTGTCTGTTCCCGATTTACCGATACGTCCGTTGGCGCGTACGTATTGGTCTTGATGTTCGAACAAAAAATTACGTACATCTACGATTCCTTGGTCGATGACAACTTCCGAAGGATGTATTTTCCAAATGGTATCATTCAAAACGATTTGGCTGGGCTGTATGTTGATACGTGTGCTTAGCTTTTCTCCTGATTCCGGTTTCTCGAAATATGCCTCGGCATCTATCAGTCCACTAAAAGTGTTAACTGTATTATTCCCCCAGTTAATGGTTGCTTTTAACTGGTCTTCTTTGGCCAGCGCATTGACAGCAAGGTTTATCATTCCTCCTTTTTTCATCCGTTTATTGGTACGGAGCTGACATTGCAATCCTTCTTCCGTATTGTCGCACAAAAAAGTCCCAGATTCGTAATAGGCACCTTTGTATGTAAATTCGGGTGCATAAGCCCGTACCTGGATGCGGGTATGGCTGTCGTCAAAATATCCTTGCAGGGAAGCCGGCATGGATAGTAGCAAAGGGACATCAAACACTTTTGATAAAAGCTCTGTATTGTCTATCTGTATATGGAAACGAAAGTTGTTGTTGGTATCAGAAAGATGCTTGTCGGCAGCCAGTAAAGAAGGCAAGTAATGTTGTACTGTCTTCAGGATACTTACAGGCAACGTGCGATACGAATAATACCCTTGTATTTCTCCTTTTAAAAAAGAGGACTGGATTTTAATTTGCTTCTCACCACTGTTGGGAACTGCTCCTGCCAGAATGCTGAAATGGTCGAATGTATAACACTTTTCCGGTTCGGGTGCCTTCATTATCAGGCTGTCAATGCTGATTCTTCCTTTCATATCATCGACAGAATGTCCTGTAAAGTCTGCCATCAGATTCAGTGAGAAATCTGTGTTTTGATATTTATCTGTAAGATTCAGCCTGTTAGGGTTGAAATGACGGATGGTGGCTTTCAGGTTGTAATCGGGAATAGCCTGCTGGGTAGCGACATGACCTTCGATTTCGATACTTCCGTTCGGGTCATTTACTGATATTTTCCCATCAAATCCTCCGGGCGTGTATTGCCCGTCGAGTAAGATATTGTGGTATTCATATTGTTTGTAAGACAAAGACGAAACAATGCCTTTGATGTATGATTCCGGTTTCCCGTCCTGATAACGGAATCCTTGCAGTTCGATGTCGAAGGTTGCATTGCCAAATGTTTTTTCCTGTCCGAGTAACGCACCTAAATTTAACTGCTCACTGATTATTTTGCCTGAATAAGAATGATACAACGCACCTTTCGGTTTATGCATCGTTACGTTAGCCCGCACAGAGCCGGCTTCGGATAGGACAGTGCCATGTGTTGTCAGTTGGTGAAGGTAGCCTGATACATCTCCATTGAAATGTACGTCTCCCAGATGTTTTACAATACCGGGTATGGAATCTTTGTCCGAGAGGTTGTGGAAAAGCCATGCCATCCCTTGGGCATCGGCATCTAAATGAGACACTTGCCCGAAAAGATAAAGGTCTTCCTTCCGGTTCCAATGATTGATCATACCTTGGGCTTTCAGCAATAAGGTCTGGTTATTTCCGCTTACAAAGATATCGGTACAACGGGTATGGTTTCCCTCTCCATCCAGTGCCAGACGAAGCTCTACAGGACTGTGAAAGTGGCTGAACGCCGGTACGAACATGGATATGTCGGCTGGTGTAATACGGGCATTCAGCCGCATCTGATAGGTGGTATTCTTGGTCAGATGAGGGAAGTGGGGTACACTGTCGTACGCTGCGGTCAGGCTGTCAATGGAAAGAATGGTTTCAGGCAATTGCAATTCCAAATCATTTATGGTAAAGTAGCGTGGAGTAGCAATACATTTCAAGGCAAGTTTCTTTAGCCTGAACCCACTGATTTCATTGAAACTCATTCGCCGGACTTGTGCATTGACCGAATCATTGGTCAAAGCTTTCAATGCAAGAGTGGCCGAAAAATTCTGGATACCGATATGTTTGTCATTGAAACGGTTGGGAGTGGCAGGTTCGGAAAGCACATCATAATACACTTGTCCGCGCCGGATTAATATTGAGTTGATGCGCAAGTCAATGTTTTTCTCTTTCTTTACCGTGTCTTTCGAGGCAAAGGCATCAAGTACGAATTGGAAATTGGCAGGGCTGTCAGGTGTTTTGCGGTTCAATCGTGCATTCAGTCCGAAAAGTTGCACACTGCTGATACGGATTTTCCCATGCAACAAAGATGATATTTCCACTTTGGCCGAAAAACGTGAGACTTTAAGCAGCTCCTCGTTTTCCCGATCTTTTAACGTCACATTTTGGATGATAACTCGGTTCAGTAACCCTAAATCGATATTGCCAATGCTCACTTCGGTCTTCATGAGCTTACTTAGCTCTTCGGCAGCAAGGTCTGATATTTGTTTTTGGACGAAAGAAAGGTTGAATATGGCAATCAATCCGAAGTAACATACCAAAATCAGTATGATAACAGAACGGACAAAATGTTTTATGTGGATTACCTTTCTCATATATATGCTTTCAGAAAATTAACCAAAAGTACAAATATCAGCTGAGGTAAGCTTTATTTTCTTCTGTTATTTCAAGATTTTTAAAAAATGAATGCCACATTCGGGCAATAAAGACACGGCTCAAGCATGCTTTTTGATGAACATAAGTGGGTGGGTTGGTTCACATAAGTAACTTGGGCTTTTCACATAAGTAAGTCAGTCGTGTCACTTATGTTCGTTTGAGGAAGCTTTTAGCCGACTGTTTTTTCCTGAAGCCTCTGAAATGAAAAAGCGTTGAAAAGGCATGGGGAAATATGAGAAAATTGTTATATTTGCATCCATATATCGATGATTTTATAAAAATATTACATCTAATTAACAGATATAGCGAACATGAAGAGAAGTATTGCATTCTGTCTTATGACAATGGCGCTGGCTGCGGCACAGGCACAGCAAGGGGGGATTACTCCTGAATTGTTGAAAGACATCAAAGACAGCTACAAGCCTACGCCATCTGATAAGGCTATTTACAATGCGATGGCAGGGACCAGCATTTCAGTATTGGCAAAGAACCATGAGAATCTGGCAAATTTTGATACGCATTTTTCCAACCGTGTTGTTTCGCACGGCATTACCGACCAGCAACAATCAGGGCGTTGTTGGCTGTTTACGGGACTGAATGTACTTCGGGCACAGATGATGGCGAAGTATGGGTTGGACGAAATGGAATTTTCTCAAAATTATTGTTTTTTCTACGACCAACTGGAAAAAGCGAACCTTTTCCTGCAAGGCATCATTGATACCCGTGAAAAACCGATGGAAGACAAAATGGTAGAATGGCTTTTTAAGCATCCTATCAGCGACGGAGGACAGTTTACAGGCATTTCGGATATTATTGGGAAATATGGTGTAGTACCTGCTTCGGTTATGCCGGAAACTTATAGCAGCGAGCATACCGGACAGATAGCCGACTTGCTGGGACTTAAACTGAAAGAGTTCGGATTGCAGTTGCGTCAAGCTGCCGGGGAAGGAGCGAAAGAAACCACACTGGAAAAGCAGAAAAAGGAAATGTTGGGCACCATTTACCGGATGTTGGCTTTGGCTTTCGGGGAACCAGTAGAACGTTTCACCTGGACAATAAATGGTGAAACCAAGGAATATACACCACTCTCTTTCTATCAAACTTTTTTAGGTAATGACTTGACGGGTAATTATGTAATGTTGATGAATGACCCGAGCCGCGAGTTTTACAAGTGTTATGAAATCGATTACGACCGTCATACTTACGATGGGCGTAACTGGACGTATGTGAATCTGCCGATAGAAGACATCAAGGAAATGGCTGTCCGTTCGATTAAGGATAGTACGATGATGTATTTCTCGTGTGATGTGGCAAAATTTCTTGACAGCAAGCGCGGTACACTCGACTTGAACAATTACGATTATGCTTCTTTGATGGGCACCTCATTCGGAATGAATAAAAAACAGCGTATCCAGACTTTTGCAAGTGGTTCAAGCCATGCCATGACCCTGATGGCGGTAGACCTCGATGCCAACGGCAAACCGAAGAAATGGATGGTCGAAAACAGTTGGGGCGCAGAAGCCGGTTATCACGGACATCTTATCATGACTGATGAATGGTTTGACGAATATATGTTCCGGCTGGTAGTAGAAAAGAAATACGTGCCGGAAAGTGTACTGGACATCTTGAAACAAAAGCCTGTCCTTCTTCCGGCATGGGACCCGATGTTTGCCGAAGAATACTGATTTTGTATTCTTTACATTACAAAATAGCGGTTTATTCGTGATAAGACGTTGTTTGCTTGCTTGAATAAGGAAATATTTCTGTAATCGGGCAAGCAAACTTTCTTCGTTGCCCTATTATTGTGTAAATTTGTCGCGAACTTAGAATATTCATTTTATACCTGATATATGGCTAATCTAATCAAATTACGTAAAGGCTTAAACATAAACCTGAAAGGAAAAGCTGCTACGGAACTGATGAGCGTGAAAGAACCGGGATTTTATGCATTGTGTCCTGATGATTTTACGGGAGTCATCCCGAAAGTGGTGGTGAAAGAACAGGAGTATGTAATGGCTGGAGGGCCCTTGTTTATTGACAAGAATCACCCAGAGATGAAATTTGTTTCGCCCGTAAGTGGCGTAGTAACGAGTGTGGAACGCGGCGCACGCCGTAAAGTGATGAGTATCACAGTAGAAGCAGCCGCAGAACAAGACTATGAAGAATTCGGGAAACAAGATGTAACCCGTATGGATGGAACTGCCGTAAAAGAACTGTTGCTGAATGCAGGTTTGTTTGCATTCATCCGCCAACGCCCGTATGATGTAATTGCCGACCCGACAATTGCACCACGGGCGATTTTCGTATCGGCTTTCGATTCGAATCCGTTGGCACCAGACTTTGAGTTCGCGTTGAAAGGAGAGGAGGCGAATTTCCAAACCGGGCTGGATGCTTTGGCTAAGATAGCCGGCGTGTATCTCAGCATCAGCGCAAGCCAGCAGGCTAAGGCATTGACTCAAGCGAAAGGCGTTACATTGACCGTATTCGAAGGCCCGCATCCGGCAGGTAATGTCGGTGTGCAAATCAATCACATCGCTCCGGTAAATAAGGGCGAGACCGTATGGACGGTTGATCCGCAAGCGGTTATCTTTATCGGCCGCCTGATGAATACGGGCAGGGTGGATTTGACCCGTACCGTTGCTATCACGGGTTCGGAAGTGAAGAAGCCGGCATATTGCAAATTGAAGGTAGGAGCGATGCTGACCGATGTGCTTGCCGGTAATATTAATAAGGAGAGGGAAGTGCGTTGTATCAGTGGCAACGTCTTGACCGGGAAGAAAATTCCTGTAAACGGATTTTTAGGAGCCTTTCATTCGCAGCTCACCGTGATACCGGAAGGTAATGACGTGCACGAAATGTTGGGCTGGATAATGCCTCGTCTGAATGATTATAGTACCAGCCATTCGTATTTCAACTGGCTGATGGGCAAAAAGAAAGAGTATGTTCTGGATGCCCGTGTGAAAGGTGGAGAACGTCACATGATCATGTCTAACGAGTATGACAAAGTCCTTCCGATGGATATTCTGCCCGAATACTTGATAAAGGCAATTATCGCGGGCGATATCGATCGCATGGAAGAACTGGGCATATACGAGGTCGCCCCCGAAGACTTTGCTCTTTGTGAATTTGTCTGCTCATCAAAGATGGAGCTTCAGCGTATTGTCCGCGAAGGATTGGATATGCTTCGTAAGGAAATGTGTTAATTGATATGGCTTTTTGAGTTTTTAAGTTCTTAAGTTTTTTAAGTTGTAGCTGATTTGCAGGCAGCGATGGACAAACCAACAAACTTACAAACAAACAAACTAACAAACTCAAAAACTAATAAACTAATAAACTTTAATATGAACGCATTAAGAAATTATCTGGATAAGATAAAGCCAAACTTTGAAGAGGGAGGCAAATACCATGCTTTTCGTTCTGTATTCGAAGGTTTCGAGACATTTTTGTTTGTCCCGAATGCCACATCGAAGACGGGAACGCACATTCACGATGCGATAGATAGCAAACGTATCATGTCGTTCGTGGTCATTGCTCTGATGCCGGCATTGTTGTTCGGTATGTACAATGTAGGGTATCAGCATTTTCATGCTACCGGTGCTGAAGGAAGTTTCATCGAAATGTTCGGTTATGGTTTTCTGGCCGTGTTGCCCAAGATTATTGTTTCCTATGTAGTGGGACTAGGCATTGAATTCATTGTTGCCCAATGGAAAAAAGAAGAAATCCAGGAAGGATTTCTAGTGACAGGTATGCTGATTCCCATGATTGTTCCGGTAGATTGTCCGTTGTGGATGCTTGCTATCGCTACAGCATTCTCGGTCATATTCTGTAAAGAAGTGTTTGGAGGGACAGGCATGAATGTTTTCAATCCGGCTTTGATAACCCGTGCCTTTCTTTTCTTTGCATATCCTACCAAGATGTCGGGCGACACCGTATGGGTTTCGGGTGATAGCATCTTCGGTCTGGGTAAGACTGTGGATGGGTTGACGGCGGCTACTCCGTTAGGCGTGGCTAAGGTTGCCGAGTGCCCTGCTTTCTCGTGGGATATGGTGACCGGTCTGATTCCTGGCTCTATCGGCGAGACTAGCGTGATTGCCATCGCCATTGGTGCCGTTATCCTGCTATGGTCGGGAGTGGCAAGCTGGAAAACGATGCTGTCCGTATTCGTAGGTGGTGCACTTATGGGTTGGGTATTCAATACGTGGGGACCGGATACCGCCATTGCCCACATGCCTTGGTACGAACATTTGTGTTTGGGAGGCTTCTGTTTTGGTGCTGTGTTTATGGCTACCGATCCGGTTACCTCTTCGCGTACCGAAAACGGCAAGTTCGTTTACGGTTTCCTGATAGGTGCGATGGCTATCATTATCCGTGTGCTTAATCCGGGTTATCCCGAAGGTATGATGCTGGCTATCCTGTTGATGAATATTTTTGCACCGCTGATTGACTATGTTGTCGTGCAGAACAATATCTCACGCCGTGCCAAACGTGCAATGTCTAACAATTAAAAAAACGGAAGAACAATGAATACCAATAGTAATTCATATACTATCATTTATGCTTCGGTATTGGTTATTATCGTAGCGTTTTTGCTGGCTTTCGTCAACTCTTCTTTGCGCGAACTGCAAGGAAAGAACGTTGAGTTGGATACGAAGAAACAGATTCTTTCTTCACTGGGCATTCGCGATGTGCAGAATCCCGAAGCCAAGTTTGCCGAGGTGGTGAAGGAAGATATGCTGGTGGCTGAAGACGGTTCGCTGAAACCGTATGAAGGCGCTTTTGTCACCGGATATGAGAAAGCATATAAAGAAAAAGGAGAAGCTCATCTCTTTGTCTGTGAAGTGGACGGGGAAACAAAGTATGTTATTCCTGTTTACGGTGCCGGTCTTTGGGGTGCCATCTGGGGATATGTGGCGCTGAACGAAGACAAGAATACCGTGTATGGCACTTATTTCTCTCATGCTTCGGAGACTCCGGGCTTGGGTGCGGAAATCGCTACCGAGCATTTCCAAAACGAGTTTAAAGACAAGAAAGTCATGGATGGTTCTGTGGTTGGTCTGGATGTCGTGAAGAACGGGAAGGTTGAGAAGCCGGAATTCCAGGTGGATGGAATCTCAGGCGGTACAATCACTTCGGTAGCGGTAGGCCAGATGTTAAAGAGCTGCATGGGCCATTATACCAATTTTTTAACTACTAAATAAGGAGGACGAATATCATGGGAAGTTTATTTTCAGCTAAGAATAAAGAGGTGTTTTCTACTCCGATAAGCATGAACAACCCGGTAACGGTTCAGGTATTGGGTATCTGTTCTGCACTCGCCGTAACCTCTAAGTTGGAACCGGCTATCGTAATGGGGCTTTCCGTAACGATTATTACGGCATTTTCCAACGTTGTCATTTCATTGATTCGCAAAACGATTCCGAACCGTATCCGTATCATTGTCCAGCTGGTAGTGGTTGCCGCTTTGGTGACAATCGTGAGCGAAGTGTTGAAGGCATTTGCATACGATGTCAGTGTGCAATTATCCGTTTACGTAGGTCTGATTATTACGAATTGTATCTTGATGGGACGTCTTGAAGCGTTTGCGATGGCAAACGGCCCGTGGGAATCTTGTCTGGACGGTCTGGGCAATGGCTTAGGCTATGCCAAGATTTTGATTATCGTGGCGTTTATCCGTGAACTTTTAGGCTCAGGTACGTTGTTAGGCTACAATATATTGAATTACGATGCCATTAAGGAGGCGGGATATGTGAACAACGGCTTGATGTTGATGCCGCCTATGGCATTGATTATTGTGGCTTGCCTGATATGGTATCAGCGTGCGAAACATCCCGAATTACAAGAAAAGGAATAATAAGGAAAGGTAATGATTATGGAACATTTTATAAGTTTATTGGTCCGTTCAATCTTTGTGGACAATATGATTTTTGCATTCTTTCTGGGTATGTGTTCGTATCTGGCTGTGTCGAAGAATGTAAAAACTGCCCTCGGGTTAGGTATTGCCGTTACGTTCGTATTGGTTGTGACTTTACCGGTCAACTATCTGCTTCAGACCAAAGTGCTTGCGGCAGACGGTATCTTGGGCATTGATTTAAGTTTTTTGAGCTTCATCCTCTTTATTGCCGTTATTGCTGCCATCACCCAGTTGGTAGAAATGGTTGTAGAGCGTTTCAGCCCTTCATTGTATGCTTCATTGGGTATCTTCTTGCCTTTGATTGCCGTGAATTGTGCGATTATGGGTGCGTCTTTGTTTATGCAGCAACGCATTGGCTTGGGAGAGTCTGACCCGAAATTTATCGGCAATGTATGGGATTCTGTTTCATACGCCTTGGGGTCGGGTATAGGCTGGCTGCTGGCTATTGTGGGCCTGGCTGCCATTCGTGAGAAGATGGCTTACTCCAATGTGCCTGCTCCGTTGAAGGGCTTGGGCATAACTTTCATTACAGTAGGCTTGATGGCTATGGCATTTATGTGTTTCTCAGGTTTGAACATCTAATAAGGAAAGGAATAAGACAATGGACATGAATTTTATATTAGCAAGCATTGGAGTATTCCTGGTGACTATTCTGGTGTTGGTCATCATTTTGTTGGTGGCGAAAAAGTTCTTGGTAACTTCGGGTAAGGTAAAACTGACCATTAACGGAGAAAACCAGTTGGAAGTGGAGTCTGGTTCGACATTGCTGAACACCTTGGCTGTAAACAATATATTCTTGTCATCGGCTTGTGGCGGGAAAGGGTCTTGCGGACAATGCAAGTGCCAGGTTTTGGAAGGCGGGGGAGAAATCCTTCCTTCGGAAGTAGGGCATTTCAGCCGTAAGCAGCAGAAAGACCATTGGCGTTTGGGATGTCAGGTGAAAGTGAAAGGCGATATGGCTATCAAAGTGCCTGAATCGGTCTTGGGTGTGAAGGAATACGAATGTACCGTTATTTCGAACAAGAATGTGGCAACGTTCATCAAGGAATTCAAGGTGCAATTGCCTGCCGGCGCGCACATGGACTTTATCCCCGGTTCGTATGCACAGATTAAGATTCCGGCATTTACGATGGATTACGACAAGGATATTGACAAGTCATTGATCGGTGATGAATATTTGCCTGCATGGAAGAAGTTCAATATGTTCTCGTTGAAGTGTGTAAATACGGAGCCTACCATTCGTGCTTATTCAATGGCGAACTATCCGGCAGAGGGTGATGTATTCATGTTGACGGTCCGTATTGCCACGCCTCCGTTCAAGCCCGACCGCAGTGGTTTTATGGACGTGAATCCGGGTATCGCATCTTCTTATATCTTTACGCTGAAGCCGGGTGACAAGGTGCTGATGAGCGGTCCTTACGGTGATTTCCACCCGATATTCGATTCGAAGAAAGAAATGATTTGGGTAGGAGGTGGTGCCGGTATGGCTCCGTTGCGTGCACAAATTATGCACATGACCCGTACATTGAATACGCGCGACCGTGAAATGCATTATTTCTATGGCGCCCGTGCATTGAATGAAGTGTTCTATTTGCAAGATTTCCTGCAATTGGAAAAAGATTTCTCGAACTTCCATTTCCATTTGGCGCTTGACCGTCCTGACCCTGCAGCCGATGCCGCAGGCGTGAAATATACTCCGGGCTTCGTGCATCAGGTGATGTATGAAACTTACTTGAAGAATCACGAGGCACCCGAAGACATTGAGTACTATATGTGCGGTCCGGGTCCGATGTCGAAAGCTGTCGTCAACATGTTGGATAGCTTGGGAGTGGATTCATCTTCTATTATGTACGACAATTTCGGATAAGATAAAGAGCTTTAATCAAAAACAGTTCTAAACAGGTGCTTTGAATATCAAGGAGAATCAACGTAAGTTTCTGATTCTCCTTGATATTTTTATGAATGTCCTTTAGCGAATCTGACCGAGTTGAAAACGCAGTAATACTGCGTTTGCCGATGAAGTTATATCCATAGGCGAATGCAGTATATATTCAACCGCAGATGCAGTATATATGCAACCGCAGATGCAGTATATATTCAATCGCAGATGCAGTATATATTCAATCGCAGATGCAGTATATATTCAACCGCGGATGCAGTATATATTCATTTTTCAGGGGTATATATTGGCTGTTGGCGGACATATTTAATCCTTCCCGATAATCCAGGCAAATAATCGGCAGGCAAACAGTCCGTCAGTTTCATCTGTTGAGAAAGCATGTACAGCTTCCACACACCCGTCTTTTATATTCCAATTTCGCTTATGCGTTAATGTTATGTAAATCTAAGCGGTTTACTTTTTAATATATCACAGTTTTTTATTATTTTTGTACGATTTTTTTTGAGACATGAAGATTAAGGAAGTTTTGAATGCCCTTGAGATGTTCGCGCCTCTGCCTTTGCAAGACGGTTTTGATAATGCCGGTTTGCAAATCGGATTGACAGACGCGGAGGTTACAGGGGCTTTGTTGTGTTTGGACGTGACTGAAGCTGTGGTGGACGAAGCAATAGCTTTGGGATATAATTTGATAGTATCACACCATCCGCTTATCTTTAAAGGATTCAAGTCGGTTACGGGTAAAGACTATGTGGAGCGATGCGTTATTAAGGCTATTAAGAACGATATTGTAATTTATTCGATGCATACCAATTTGGACAATGCTTTGTTGGGAGTAAATTATAAGATTGCAGAAAAAATAGGATTGAGGCAAGTGCGTGTATTAGAGCCTAGAGAAAACGCATTATTGAAGCTGGTGACATTCGTACCGATGAAACACGTCAACCAAGTACGTGATGCTCTGTTTGGAGCTGGTTGCGGTTGTATAGGCAACTATGATGCTTGTAGTTATAATATAGAAGGAATCGGGACATTCCGGGCTGGAAACGGTACACATCCTTATTGTGGTAAAATAGGTGAATTACATCACGAAGAAGAGATGCGGATAGAAACCATTCTTCCGGTGTATAAGCGGGATGTAGTAACCAAAGCTTTATTGGCAGCCCATCCTTATGAAGAACCGGCATTTGATTTTTATCCGGTGCAAAACAAATGGAACCAGGCAGGGGCAGGCATCATAGGTGTCTTGGAAGAACCGGAAACAGAAGGTGACTTCCTGCGTCGCGTCAAGCAGATTTTTGAAGCAGGCTGCGTGAAACATTCGCGGCTGACAGGAAGGTTAATCCGAAATGTAGCTTTGTGTGGAGGAGCGGGAGCATTTCTGCTGCCACGTGCTATAGCCAGTCAGGCTGATGTGTTTATAACAGGCGAAGTGAAGTATCACGATTATTTTTATTATGAGAATAGTATTTTGATTGCAGAAATAGGCCATTACGAAAGCGAACAATACACTAAAGAATTGATTTGTTCTTTATTAGAGAAAAAATTCCCATCATTGGAACTTCGTATGACCCGAATCAATACAAATCCGATTAAATATTTATAAAGCATTATGGCGAAAGAAGTAAAAAAAGATCCTAGTGAACTGAGTGTGGAGGAAAAACTGAAAGCTTTGTACCAATTGCAGACCATGTTGTCTGAAATTGACAAAATCAAGACTTTAAGAGGTGAACTTCCGTTGGAAGTACAAGACTTGGAAGATGAAGTGACAGGCTTAAGCACCCGCATCGAAAAGATTAAAGGTGAAATAGAAGAATTGAAATCGAACGTTGCTACCAAGCGTATTGAAATTGAAACAGCCAAGGCTTCAATCGATAAATACAAAGCACAACAAGACAATGTGCGTAATAATCGTGAATATGATGTGCTGACAAAGGAAATCGAATTCCAAACCTTGGAAGTGGAATTGTGTGAAAAACGCATCAGAGAGTATACCTCTTCTATCGAATCAAAACAAGAGGAAATAGAAAAGAACACACATACCCTGGAAGAAAGAAAGAAAGACTTGGAGATGAAGAAAAATGAATTGGATGAAATCATTTCTGAGACTAAACAGGAAGAGGAAAAACTCCGCGACAAGGCAAAAGCGTTGGAAGCAACTATCGAACCGCGTTTGCTTCAGGCATTCAAGCGCATTCGTAAAAACTCTCGAAACGGATTGGGAATTACTTATGTGCAGCGTGATGCATGTGGGGGATGCTTTAATAAGATTCCGCCTCAAAAACAATTGGACATCCGTATGCGAAAGAAAATCATTGTGTGTGAATATTGTGGACGCATCATGATTGACCCGGAACTGGCAGGAGTAATGCCTGAAAGACACTTGGAAACAAAAGTGAAATGATTTTTACCTGCAAAATATATGGGTCGCCCCAGCGAGCAAAGACATCTTGAGCTTTGTCCGTTGGGGCGATTCTTTTCATTCATAGTTCCTCATACGCCGGTACGGTGGGCAAGAATGTATAAGAGTGCGTTGCATAATCAATGTGGCAACAATAATGGTGGATTCCATTGCTCACAATCAGATATTCTACTTTCAGCACCATATTATAACGCGTAATTTGGTCGAATACAGCTTGCGTGATTTCCACATTTGGGGCTTTATATTCTATAATCATCCGGGCGGTCAGATTGCGGTTATAAAGCACCGTATCGCACCGCCTTTTCATTCCGTTCAGATTCAATTGGATTTCATTAGCCAGCAATCCCCAAGGATAACCTTTGTGCTCCAGCAAATAGTGAGTGAAATGCTGCCGCACCCATTCTTCGGGTGTAAGGGTAACATATTTCTTGCGTAACACATCGAATATGAATTTTTTCCCGTCTTTGTTAGCAATTTTAAACGGATAAGGAGGTAAGTTTAATTCCAACATTTTATATCTTTGTATGAATAGCGTGAATAATTTATCATACAAAGTTACAAAAAAGTATGGCAAAAGAAATAACTTACGAAGAAATAGCCCGCAACCTGAAAAATAAAAACTATGCTCCCGTGTATTTCCTGATGGGAGAAGAGGATTACTATATCGACCGCATATCCGAATACATCATGCAATACGTTTTAACAGAGTCGGAGAAAGAGTTTAACCAGACCGTAGTATATGGAACAGACACAGATATAGCTTCTGTTATTAACGCGGCAAGAAGGTATCCGATGATGTCGAAATACCAGGTGGTTGTAGTTCGCGAAGCACAAAACTTAAAGAACTTGGACGAGTTGACGTATTATCTGCAAAAGCCGATGCTTTCTACCATTCTGGTATTTTGCTATAAACACGGCGCATTAGATCGTAGAAAAAAGCTGACAGCAGAACTGGAAAAGGTAGGTGTGCTGTTCGAATCCCGGAAGCTGAAAGACACTCAACTTCCAGGGTTTATCGCATCTTATTTAAAACGCCGTCAAGTGGAAATTGAGCCAAAAGCCTCAGAAATGATGGCAGAATTTGTAGGGACGGATTTGAACCGAATGGCAGGCGAGTTGGAAAAATTAATTATCACGCTTCCCAAGGGACAACGGCGGATTACACCCGAACAGATAGAACAGAATATCGGCATCAGTAAGGACTTTAATAATTTCGAATTGCGGAATGCATTAATCGTAAAAGACGTATTCAAAGCGAATCGAATAGTAAAATATTTTGAAGAAAATCCAAAACACAATCCGTTGCAGGTTACGCTGGCTGTATTGTTTAATTTCTTTGCCAACCTGATGTTGGCATACTATGCTCCCCAAAAAAATGAAGAGGGAGTGGCCGCTCAACTTAGCCTGCGATCCCCGTGGCAAGCACGCGATTACCTGGCTGCCATGAAACACTATTCGGGAGTAAAAGTAATGAAGATTATCGAATGCATCCGTCAATGCGATGTTCGTTCGAAAGGTGTGAACAACGCTTCGGTTTCCGACGGGGAATTGTTGCGTGAACTGATTTATCAAATTCTTCATTGATTGCAGTCCGGCTGAAGTCAATCAAGGCAAAGTCACAATACCCACGGTCCAAGGGCAAACGTATCTGTAAAATTATGCAGATGTATCCTCGGTAACGGAGAGGGTTATCCGATCTTGAGAAGAGAATATCTTCAACATCGGGGTATTTGTGCAAAATTAATCCCTGCATCCAATTTCTAAAGAAACACATTTCCGGAAAGATGAAAAGTTGATTTGCTTCCGTGGCTTGTGTGATTTTGCCATTCTTTTCTCAACCAATATTGCCTACCAGACGAAGATATATTCATAAGCCACTCCAGATAGCTTTTACAAGCTATGAAGATAACTGAAATGGCTATGAATATATCTTTATTTTGCACATCATTATTCTGATGAATCTTAAAGAATAGATTCGGGCTTTTTTACATTCAGACATATACATTTCTACATTTTTGCTCCGATAAACCTAAAATACATTTGTATTTGTAAATGCCATGAATCGATATGTATATTTGTTTAGACTGTAGTACAAATGTAAATACATAGTCTTATGGTTATATTGTGTACTTTTATAAATGTACATGATAATTTATACAATGTGTTTATACACAGAATAATAGGCTAAAACCCAACAATCTATGAAGAATTAATGAAATAATATTTTATATGGCATTAAATAACTGTTTACATTTCTATACTATCGAAGTGTAAACAATCAAAATTATAGTATAATAATCTGTATCCTAGTAGTTTATATGAATTTGTTAAAGTTAAAAAGAACTTGAAATTGATGGTTTACAGATGTAAACATTAGATGTGATTACAAATGTAATTCATGGTTATGTAATTTTGTTATTTGTTTTTCCATATGTAAATTTGCAAATGAAAATAAAAAGCATTACATTTGTAATCATTAAGATTATATACACAAATAATTATAATGAAAGACCGTATTTTACAAATCATACAAGAGGAGTTGTTAACCAATGCCGAATTTGCTGAAAAAATAGGCATATCGACATCTTCTCTGTCGCACATATTGACAGAGCGGAATAAACCTAGCCTGGAAGTGGTCATGCGCATTCACAAGGCTTATCCTTCTATTAACTTGAATTGGTTGCTTTATGGTGAAGGTGAAATGAAAGTCGTTGAAGAAGGTACCACAGATGGAAATAGCCGTCTGTACAGCAATGAGAATCCAGAAAATGCAAGCGGATATCCGGTTCGTTTTGATTTTCGCAAGGAAAACGCGTCTTCCACTCCAGGAAATGGTATGCAAAACACTGTAAAAGAAGAAATTAAATATATAGAAAAACCTCATCCGAAAATAGTTGAAATACGTATTTTCTTTGATAATGGAACATATCAGGTATTCAGGCCAGAGAAATCTTGATTATCTGTGGAAGTGGATGGGCAAAAGCGATGGAGTTTTCTCTATAGATTGAGGTAAATTCGTTATCTTTGTACTGTGAAACGAATTTACCTCAATTTATTTTATGAAGAAATACATTCTTGATTTGACTGTTACAGAAAACATACGTTTGCATGCAAACTATGTATTACTCAAGTTGACCCAGGCTGAGCCGTTGCCTGAAATGCTTCCGGGGCAGTTCGCCGAAATACGGGTAGACGGTTCGAACACGACATTCCTGCGTCGTCCTATTTCTATTAATTACGTAGACCGCCAGAAAAATGAGGTCTGGTTCTTGATTCAGCTGGTTGGTGATGGTACACGTAAATTGGCTACCGTGAATCCTGGGGACACAGTTAATGTGGTCATGCCGTTAGGAAACGGTTTTACAGTCCCAGAAGACACTGCTACTAAGGTGTTGCTGATAGGTGGAGGTGTAGGCACGGCTCCTTTGCTTTATTTAGGCGAGACTTTGTTGAAGAAAGGCTTGAAACCTACATTCTTGTTGGGAGCACGCTCGAAGAATGACTTGTTGCAACTGGACTTGTTCGAGGCATTGGGCGATGTCCATACTACTACCGAAGACGGAAGTATGGGAGAGAAAGGGTATGTTACGATGCACAGTGTACTGAGAGACAATACGTTCGATCTAATCTGCACATGTGGTCCTAAACCAATGATGATGGCCGTGGCCAAATACGCCAATCAGCAGGGCATAGCGTGTGAAGTGTCGCTAGAGAACACGATGGCATGCGGTGTGGGGGCTTGCCTTTGCTGTGTGGAAAACACCCGGGATGGTCATGTGTGTGTATGTAAAGAAGGTCCTGTATTTAATATAAAGAAACTATTATGGCAGATTTAAGTGTAAACATAGGAAAACTGGCTTTATCGAATCCGGTGATGACTGCATCGGGAACATTCGGTTACGGACTTGAATTCCAAGACTTTGTGGATTTGGGGAAAATTGGAGGAATTATCGTGAAGGGGACGACACTTCATCACCGTGAAGGAAATCCTTATCCGCGTATGGCGGAAACACCGATGGGCATGCTGAATGCTGTGGGACTACAAAACAAAGGGGTGCATTATTTTGCAGAACATATCTACCCACAAATCAAAGACATCCGTACCAATATGATTGTGAACGTGTCTGGATCGCAAATAGAGGATTATGTGGAAACAGCAAGCATTATCGACGGCCTGGACTGCATCCCGGCTATTGAGCTGAACATCTCATGCCCGAATGTCAAGCAAGGTGGGATGGCTTTCGGAGTAACAGCTCATGGAGCCGCCGAGGTTGTATCTGCAGTGCGAAAAGCTTATCACAAGACATTGATCGTGAAACTGTCGCCCAATGTGACCGACATCACAGAAATAGCGCGTGCAGTGGAAACTGCCGGAGCAGACAGTGTATCACTCATCAACACGCTGCTGGGAATGGCAATAGATGCCGAAAAGCGTAAACCGGTCTTATCCACTATCACTGGAGGGATGAGTGGAGCAGCAGTGAAGCCTATCGCCTTGCGCATGGTATGGCAAGTAGCAAAAGCCGTGAAGATACCTGTCATTGGGTTAGGTGGAATTATGAATGCCCGCGATGCCGTGGAGTTCCTGCTTGCTGGAGCAACCGCCGTACAGATAGGTACGGCCAACTTCATTGATCCGGCTATAACCGTAAAAGTAGCGGAAGGTATCAACGACTATCTCGACCGCCATGGATTTGCTTCAGTTCGTGACATCATCGGCGCGTTGGAATATTAAAAATAATTTACATATGCGAATGGCATACTGAAAATGCAAATAAAATAATTGGCCACAGATTTTTTTACTTTTTTGTCAAGAGAGAGGAAAAAATAAATCTGTGGCCTTTTTTCGTGAATATGTAGATTTGAAATAAATGTAAAGAAATATCTTACTTCAGCAAGTCCGGACGCAACCGTTTGGTACGCTCTAAAGATTGTTGAAACTCCCATTCACGTATCTTTGCTTCGTGCCCCGAAAGCAGAACATCGGGTACCTTCCATCCTTTGTATTCTGCGGGACGGGTATAGACTGGTGGAGCCAGTAAATTATCTTGAAATGAATCGGACAGTGCCGATTGCTCGTCGGATATCACACCAGGGATAACCCGTACGATGGCATCAGATATGACGGCTGCCGCCAGTTCGCCTCCAGTTAGTACGTAATCGCCGATACTGATTTCCTTCGTAATAAAATGTTCGCGGATGCGGTAATCGATGCCTTTGAAATGCCCGCACAAGATAATCAGGTTTTGAGTCATCGACAAGGTGTTCGCCATTTTCTGGTCGAACTGCTCGCCGTCAGGGCTTGTGAAAATCACTTCGTCATAGTTGCGCTCGGCTTTCAGGGCCGAAATGCAACGGTCTATCGGCTCTATCTTCATCACCATTCCTGCACATCCGCCGAAAGGATAATCGTCTACTTTTCGGTAGCGGTCGAAGGTGTAGTCACGTAAATTATGGATATGAAATTCAGCGATGCCTTTCTTTTGTGCCCGGCTCATGATGGAGCAGTTGAAAAAGCCCTCAATCATTTCGGGCAAAACGGTAATAATGTCTATTCGCATGTTTCCTTGTTATTTTTTTTGCAAAAGTACGAAGTTTCCGTTGTTCCCGTACCGCACACTGGCACATTTTTGCTATTTTTGCAAGAAACATCCGAAATGAACATGACAGAAACAGAAAGAATCGACCAGTTGCGTGAAGAATTGCACCTTCACAACTATAAATATTATGTAGAGAATGCGCCCGTCATCTCCGACCAGGAGTTCGACCACCTGATGCGCGAACTGCAAGACCTCGAAGCCCGTCATCCGGAGCATTACGACCCTAATTCCCCTTCGGTACGGGTAGGTAGCGACATCAATAAGAACTTTGTCCAGGTAGAGCACCGTTATCCGATGCTTTCGTTAGGAAACACCTATTCGCAAGCCGAAGTGACGGAGTTTTACGAGCGTATTGCCAAAGCACTGAACGAAGATTTTGAGATCTGCTGCGAACTGAAATACGACGGCACTTCCATTTCGTTGACTTATGAAGACGGCAAGCTGGTACGTGCCGTGACACGTGGAGACGGTGTGCGAGGCGATGACGTGACCGATAATGTGAAGACCATTCGGGCTATTCCGCTGGTGCTGCACGGCGACGGCTATCCCCGCCAATTCGAAATGCGCGGCGAAGTGCTGATGCCCTGGAAGGTGTTCGAGGAACTGAACCACGAACGCGAACTACGTGAAGAGCCTTTGTTTGCCAATCCGAGAAATGCGGCTTCGGGCACGCTGAAGTTGCAGAACTCTGCCGAAGTAGCAGCCCGCAAGCTTGACTCTTACCTTTATTATATGTTGGGCGAAAACCTGCCTCACGACGGACACTATGAAAACCTGCAAGAGGCTGCCCGATGGGGCTTCAAGGTTTCGCACGTGACACGCAAGGTGAAGACCCTGCAGGAGATATTCGACTTCATCAATTATTGGGATGTAGAACGGAAGAATCTGCCCGTGGCTACCGACGGCATTGTGTTAAAGGTAAATTCTTTGCGCCAGCAACGCAATTTGGGCTATACAGCCAAATCGCCGCGTTGGGCTATCGCCTACAAGTTTCAGGCAGAACGTGCTTTGACCCGATTGCTGAAAGTCACTTATCAGGTAGGGCGCACGGGAGCCGTAACGCCTGTCGCTAATTTGGAACCCGTGCAATTGGCAGGAACGGTAGTCAAACGCGCTTCGTTGCACAACGCCGACATCATTGCCTCACTTGATTTGCATATTGGCGATAACGTCTATGTAGAAAAGGGAGGCGAAATCATTCCGAAAATAACAGGTGTAGACGTGGCATCCCGTCCCGAAGGAAGCGAGAAAGTAACCTTCATCACCCATTGTCCCGAATGTGGAAGCCCGTTGGTGCGTTACGAAGACGAGGCAGCCTATTACTGCACCAACGAAAGTTCCTGTCCGCCGCAGATAAAAGGGAAGATCGAGCATTTTATCAGCCGCCGTGCGATGAACATCGAAGGTTTGGGACCTGAAACCGTCGACCAATTCTACCAGGAAGGACTGATACACGATGTAGCAGACCTCTACACGCTGAAGGCAGAAGACCTCGTACGGCTAGAACGCATGGGCGAAAAGTCGGCAGAGAACATCATTCAAGGTATTGCCCGTTCGCGCGAAGTGACTTACGAAAGGGTGCTTTTTGCATTAGGCATCCGTTTTGTAGGTGAAACAGTTGCAAAGAAAGTGGCACGTGCTTTCCGTTCCATCGAGGCATTGGCTACAGCTACGCTTGACGACCTGATTCACGTAGACGAAATCGGCGAGAAGATAGCTGGCAGCATACTGCGTTATTTTGCCGACGAGAAAAACCGCAACCTTATCGAACGCCTGCGTACGGCTGGGCTGAAGCTGGAAGCCGATGAAGAAGACCTTGCAGGGCATACCGATAAGCTACAGGGAAAGTCGATTGTCATCAGCGGCGTATTCGCCCGTCATTCGCGCGATGAATATAAGGAGATGATAGAGAAGCACGGAGGGAAGAACGTGGGCAGTATCTCGAAAAAGACCAGTTTCATCCTTGCCGGCGAAAACATGGGTCCCAGCAAGCTGGAAAAAGCCCGTGCACTAAGCATACCTATCCTAAGTGAAGATGAGTTTCTGAATATGATAAACGGATAAAAATAAAATGAGCTCCGCAAACAGCCAATACCCCTGAAAAATGAATATATACTGCAACCGCGATTGAATATATACTGCATTCGCGATTGAATATATCTGCATCCACTTACGGATATATACTTCATCGGCTGACGCAGTACTACTGCGTTTTTCACCTCAGTCGGATTGGCTACGAGCCTGTTTAAATTTTCCAATAAAGTAATATTCTATCAGGTTCTTTTGCGTTTGTTTCCGGTCTGTTTTCCCGATT
>NZ_JACSPP010000020.1:9593-56368 GCF_014837065.1 Phocaeicola intestinalis | reverse complement strand
AAACTGGGTTACAGTACGCACCAAACAGCTCAAAAATGTGGGCTAAATTGGGAACATTAAACTGGACACCCTAATTATTAATTATTAATTGAAATGAAGACCTACTTCACCTTCTTGGAGCGCAACAAGCTCTTTACATTCGTCAACGTGGCGGGGCTGAGCATCTCGCTGATGTTCGTGCTCCTTATCGCCAACATGGTGACACGGCAGCTCACTGTGGACAAAGACCTGCCCGATGCCGACCGCATCTCGGTGTTCGCCAACGAAGAATATGCGGGAGGACATTACAACTTGGGCGACCGCCTGCAAAGCCGCTATCCGGAGATAGAGGACTGGTGTGCCATGAGTGCAGCGGAACTGTTTGTGAAAGTAGGTGATAAAACGGTACAGGCACAGGGCGGTGTGGTAAAAAAGAACTTCTTCGAATTCTTCCGTCTTCCGTTGGTAGAAGGGAACCGTGAACAATTGCTTGCTGATGACAACAGTATCGTGCTTACCCGTTCGGCAGCCATCCGCCTGTTCGGTACAGAACATGCCATAGGCAAAACCCTGACGGTAATTCCCTGCAACAACGCGACATTCACCGTGACCGGTATCACCGAAGACTTCGACAACTCAATTCTTTCTCCCGACATCGAAATGTACATGCCGTTCGAGAACATGAAGTATATCAACTGGAGCAGCTCCATCGAATGTACGGGGATGAACTATGCCGGGGGAAGCGTTCTCTTCTTCCGTACCGCTCCGGGTACCGACCTGAATCGGAAATCGGCAGATATAGTATCGTACTTGAGAGAGTTTTTCTGGCTTTATCAAGATTCCGGTGCATTGAAAGAAGCCAACTTCATTCCCTGGTACGATTTCTATTTCTCCGAAACATCACCGGTCATACCGATGAACCAGTATGACTTTAAGTTAGTGGCAATCTTCATTGCCGTGGGTGTGCTCATCCTGCTGATGGCGGTGCTGAACTACATCAGCATGAGCGTGGCGCAGACCAGTTTCCGCGCCAAGGAAATGGCTACACGCCGCCTGCTCGGCTCATCGAAACAGGATATTTTCTGGCGAATGATAACTGAATCGTTTCTGCTTACACTCCTTTCATTCATCATAGGTTTCATCCTTGCCAAAGCTGCCGAACCAATAGCAATCGACTTGCTCTGCGTCAAACTTGATATTACGGGCGATCTCAATGCCACAACCGTTATTGTCTATATCCTGTTCATTGCAGCATTGACCTTGCTTTCGGGCTTTATCCCGGCTACGATACTTTCCAACTACAACCCCATGGACGTAGTAAAAGGGACTTTCCGACGCAAGACGAAAGCTGTCTACCTGCGGGTGCTCAACATCGTGCAGTGCGGGCTGACCATTGCCCTGCTCACCTGCTCCGTCTATCTCTCTCTACAGATATACCGCATCGTACACACACCCTTGGGCTATGCATACGACAATGTACTGATTTATCCGTCCTACGGCTCGCTAAAAGAGCTGCAACTCTTCCGTGCCGAAGCAAAGAAGCTACCTTTCGTAAAATGCATCTCTTTCTCGCGCGGCGTACCTTTGGACGGAGGGAACAACTATACCACCTACATTCCTTCGGCGGACAGCACGGTGGAGATGAGCTTCCAGACCTTTATCGCCGATTCGGCGTTCCTCGACATCTACCATATACAGATAACCGAAGACCGCCACGCACCGTTAGGAGGCAACAATATCTTTTTAAGCGAACGGGCGATGAAGACACTGGCAGGCATCGGAATCACGGATTATTTCACAAACGATACTAATGATCGCTTCCAAATAGCCGGCGTGTTCAAGGACTTTGTCATCAGCCGAAACCTGATTGACCACGATATCCATCCGCTTCAGATACAGATAGAGCACCCCGATAGCATCTACCCATCGAACATTTCGGTCGAAGTGCAGGACGGCGACCTGAACGTTTACAAAAAACAATTGGACAAGTTGTTCAAGATAGCCGCCAAGGATTTTTCTTTCGACTCTGCATGGTACGGCGAACAAATGCATACCCTTTATGCCGACTTCAGCCGCTTGAACAGCCTGATGCTTATCTTTACCGGAGCAGCTTTGCTTATCTCCTTGTTGGGACTGACCGCCATGAGCCTTTACTTCATTACCCAGCGTAAGCGCGACATGGCTATACGGAAGGCATTCGGATCCAGTTCGATGAAAGAACAAGAAAGGCTGATGCGCTTCACGTTCGTATCACTTGCCATCAGCCTGACAATCGCAGTTCCACTGATGACGCTTGGCATACATCAGATAAATAAGATTGTGACCTTCGACAGCACCTTCCCGTGGTGGGTTCCGATAGCTTCCATCATCACGGTAGCCCTCATCTCACTGGTTTCGGTATACCTCATCAGCCTGAAAGCCACACGAGAGAATCCGGTGGAAAACCTGAAGACGGAATAAATTCATAGGCACTAGGTGACTAGGTACTAGGAACTAGGTTCTAAACACCTTAGTATCTACAGACCTAGTCAACTAGTACCTAGTTACCTAGTCAACTAAATACAGCATTGATCTATAAACTCTCTTAGATTTCAAATGCCGCCGGCAAGCTTGCGTGAGCAAGGAAGCCGGCGGATTTGTTTTTCTCCTGTTTCCGATGTCTTTCCAACTGCATGAACAACAGACACAAAATTCACTTTGCCATATGAAAGACTTTCAAATCTGTTATCATGTCTTTATTCACTGAAGGAGCTCCATAATATCGGGAAGATACAAGAACTGATTCCTCTTCGCAACTTCCCCAATGCAATTTAGCGGAGAAAACAACCCTGCTCTCCCAATACAGCGTGCCTTCTATAAAAACCATATACGTCCCTTTGGATACAGGCATACCTTCATTGTTTTTACCATCCCACACATAATGTAACGTCCCGTTCCGAGGAGTGGCACCAGTGAAAGCATCAATATTGCCGGATATCCTATTTTTCGGATCAGCTTTGGCAACCCATGTGGGAACGGCATCTTTCCGGTATTCATATCCTCCTTTTGCTGTAAAAGACGTAACATACAAGGTACGTACCAACTTGCCCGTTTCGTCTTCTATCCAAATGGCATATTGGCTGGAAGCAATGCCGCCACGCTGGAAGCGGAAAGAAATCTCCAACCGTTCTCCTGCGGGAGTTTCTTTCGCATCTTCTCTGTCTTTCGCATACGAGGTGGTGCAACCTTGCAGGCAGATGCCGACCGCAACCAGGGCGGCATCGAGGCGTTGCATCTGTTCTGCCGTAAGCTTCCAGTCTACCGCCCCCAGGTTCTGCCGGAGTTGTTCTTCTGAACTGGCTCCGATGACAAGGCTGCACACCGTAGGACGTTGCAACAACCAGTTCAATGCCACTTGTGCCACAGCCTTTCCCGTTTCCGCAGCCACTTCATCCAACACATCTATTATATTATACAGACGGTCGTAAGCCACTACGTTATCCCTTACGGGTGCGCCTCCGCGTGCCACTCTTCCGTCTTGCGGCATGGAGTTGTTCCGGCGGTAGCACCCTCCCAGACGTCCGGCAGCCAACGGACTCCAGATGATGCTGCCTACCTGCTGGTCTATGCCGAGCGGCATCAGTTCCCATTCAAAATCACGGTTCAGCAGCGAGTAATATACCTGAACGCCTCGCACCGAATGAACCGCAAGCTGAAGGAAATCGGCAGGATGGCAGGATGTCCCGTCAAGCTCACGTTCTATGTGAGCAGGCACGGTTGGGCCAGCATCGCCCAAAGCCAGCGCATCCCCTTGCCGGTCATCAGCGAGGCATTGGGGCACGACTCGGAAAACACCACACGCATTTACCTTGCCCTGTTGGACACTTCCGTGGTGGACAGGGCAAACAGCAAGGTCATCCGGTCTGTTTGCAAACAGGAAACCCGGCACGTTTAATTACCCTATGGCACTGTCCACATCTACATAATAATCCGCCGGATTGTTGCGGTCCACATACACGCGCACCTTCTTCTTCGGGTCTATCTCGTAGCTTTCGTACCAGAAGGAACCGCTGCGGAAGAAGTACACCCGTCCATCCGGTGCGGTGTAGCGGCAACTGACCACGATGGGATGACGTCCGTTCATCGAGTTGTTTGTATCCTCGCGGATGCCTGTGATTTCCGCTTCCACCACTTTTCCAGTGGCCAGCAACCGGCGGGCTTTCCGCTCATGGCTGCGCTTCACCAGCCAGAATGCCGCACCCATCCCGGCAAACACGGTTCCCATGAACACGAAGAGGGCAACCAGCCAGCCGTTATCGTCCAGATAGCGCACTTCCCGGGGATTGTTTTTCTGATAATATACGGTTATCCGCTTGCCCGGGTGCATGGACGAGGATGCCATGTTGAGTGTGGCTGTATAGGATTTTCCGTCTACGGCATATTCCACGACGGGAGTGCCCAATGATTCGCTGGTCGCTCCGCGCATGGCCAGGATGACGGCATTCACCGGTTCCGCCTTTTGCCGGAATGTATGACTGCTGACGCCAACGGCAATACCTGCAGTGAACAAGATAATGCCAAGAAGAATAAATATGCCGCAGAATACGCGGATAAATGTTTTGTCTTTCCGTCTGCCTTTGGCCAATGCCTTCTCTCTGTCGGGATACATTGAATATGTTTTTTTAGTGAATAGGATAAGTGATAAATCATGGAGGAGTCAAGTTGTTGTCCGTCTTGTCAGCGGCAAACTCGTCCAACCGGCCTCGGTAACTTTCGGGAATAAGCAGTTCCGGCCAGTCGCCCGCCTCTTGGGGTGTAAAAGAGATGGAAGTGTAGCCTATCTGTATTGGCTTTCGGCATTTGCTGTCATAACGCCAACGGGCTGTCCGCCTTACGCCAAAATCATCCGCATAGTAGCTCCATTCATCGGTTTCGGGAAAATACTGGTAGACTTCCGTCGGGCCTAAGAGGGAAATAAACACACCGATAGGAAGCTCAATCTTGTCATGGCGCATATTCTGCCAATTAGTGTACACCGCGAAACCGATTACTCCCAATGCACCGGCGATGATGAGTCCTAAGAATGCTCCCAATATCCACTTGGATTGCTTATAACCCCGGACTACCTGTTCGGGCTTCAGCCCGTCCAAACTATTCCCATACTTTCCGAGGTATTGGCTGATGACGGCATCGTCCATATCCGGAACGGATTGTTCCGTGAGGCGGTGTTTCATCTTATAGAAAATGTCCGGATTATTCCGGTCAACAAATAGGGGAAGCCTGGTACCTACCCGTACCAGCCCCAAAATCCCCGCCATCGAGGAGGAAACGGATTCCTTGAAGCGGTGCTTCGAGCCTCCGGGCAAGGCAAATTCATAGACGGCCATTGTCGTCTGTTTGCCGTCGGAATCCTTCTCTTCCTTCAGTTCCACCACTTCAGCTTCCGCCAAGACACCTTGTGCAACCGCATGAAGCTCAGTTTGATGCCTCTTCCAGGTGGCATGGGCAAAGGAGCAAGCCAGCGCGATGAGGAAAAGACCTAATCCACAGCCCAACCAAAAATAAACCGGAATAAATGCGCACCCGGAAAGAGTACCTGCCACGGCTATTATCGCAAAGACAATAATCGTTTCCTTTCGTTGGCTTTTCTTGCATTCTTTATAGGCTTCTTGGCGCAAGTCTTCTTCTTTCATAACACGGACAATTTATGAATTTGATAACAAAAATAGCGTCCGGTCATTTCATTCCGGTTACAATGCCGTGAATTCCGATAAAAGGCGCAAAAAAACAATCCGGGACGGTACTTTTCTACTGCGGCGTTGCACAACCACTGCGGATTTGTTGCACAAATACATTAGCAGACAAAGTATTAGATGCGGTAGAGGATGAAAACGAATTAAAACACGATGCAATTGAAGTCGCACAGAAAAAATAGGTTAATACTTACAATTATAGGGAACTATATGGTATCATAACTATATAATTCCCTATACTAATATTTGATACTCAGGTGATTAAATTGCAACATTTGGTTCAAGCGTGGAACTGCAATGTCCACTGTAAATCGAAGGTCCTAGGAAAACCTTAACACAAGAGTGGAGTGATAGCAGCCCACGCTATAGCGTGAGAACCACTATGCCTTCTTCTTGTGTTCATCTGAAAATTTCCTAGGTTTTCGATTTACAAGATGTGCATAACGCTTCTTTTTTATCCGTATGTCCTTGAGCGGGATTTCTCCTGCTCAATCGCAAAAGTACGAAAATAATGCTAAGTAGCTAATATTTCTGCATTATTTTTTGCTTTTGCGCAGGTGTTATCACTCCAATTATATCTATCATTGTCTTATTTGGATGATTATGTGGCAAATTTAGATAAGAATATGTGCCGAATTGCAGCACATGTTTGTACTTATATGATGCATAGTATAGATTGCCCATATCTATGCTACCCAATTGTTGACTTTTTACTCCTGAGGGGTATAAACAGTTTCTATTACAGTTCCAGTATGCTGTCGCCGTTCCGCTCGGCACGCAGCAGCTTCCGTTCCGTGTGCCGTTTCAGGCTTTCTTCGAAGTTTACTCCTTCGCGCATGTTGCCGAAAGCTTCTCCCGGCGCCCAGTTTACCCGCACCTCTTTGATGTGCCGGTCGGGCTGGAACGCTTCCATGCTTTCGACTCCTTCGCATCCCAAGGTGATGTAAAACTTGCCCAGGTCATCCAGTTCCACCTGATAACCTTCCTTCAGCAACTTTGCGGTAGCTTCCGCCAGCATCTTCGTAATGGCGATGAAGTCTCCCGTGCTGTAAGCGCACCCGTGGGCTCTGATGTGCCGTGCCACTTCTTCCAGCGAGAGGGTTTTGATACACTGTGCCGAGGCGAAAGCCCGCTTCGGACGTTCCGGGTGGCGGGGTTCGCCGCGCATTACTAAGCTGTACTTTATCATATTCAGATTATTTAAAAGGTTGTTGTTATTATCTTCTTCTCTCAACGCAGATGGCTTCGCCCGGTGTAAGATTAATAATCTTCCGCTTGTAAGATTAATAATCTTGCAGCCTGAAGATTAATAATCTTACAGCGGATGGGGCTATCATCGTTTGCCGGCGCACCTATATCCGCGGACTTCCGCAAGCGGCTGCGTCTTACAAAGATACTATCTGGGAAGGCGGTTGTCAAGAATTTTAGGGAAAATTATGCAGGGAATTGTTTCACGCACACGAGACTTGTCGTTTGCTGCAAACGCCATGCGGTGCCGATGTTTTCTTCTGTCGTATTCTTGCCTGTAATGTATGTCATGCGCGGTACAAGTTTGTGCATTTTTTCACCACAGCAGACACAGAGGCTTTTAAATTTTTCCCTGTGATACCCTGTGTCCGCTGTGGTAAAATAGTTACGTTACACTAAATGCACAATTTTATTCCGTGCAAAGTATATACAGGACAAAATCGGTTTGCAAAATATCCAGAAATCGTTATCTTTGTGCAAAAGAAACAAAACCAAATACATTACGACAATGAAAGATTTCTTAAAGTACTTGCTGGCTACCGTTATCGGTCTGTGTATCGTGGGAGCCATCTTTACCATTATCGGCATTGCAAGCATTGCCGGCATGGTGGCATCATCGGGAACAGAAACCACGGTGAAAGACAATTCGGTATTCGTAATCAACCTCAGTGGAAATGTGGCCGAACGCAGCCAATCGAATCCTATGAACCAGCTCTTAGGTGACAAGTTTACGACCTATGGACTGAACGACATTCTCAATTCCATCCACAAAGCAAAAGAACACGAAAAGATAAAAGGTATCTGCCTCAATGCCGAAGCCTTTGTCTGCTCAAGTGCCTCGCTTCAGGAAATACGTAATGCCCTGCTCGACTTTAAGGAAAGCGGAAAATTTGTTGTGGCATACGGAGGCAACTACAGCCAAAGCACATATTACCTGGCAAGCGTAGCAGACAAAGTGGCTGTAAATCCGCAAGGCAGCCTTGCCTGGCACGGACTGGCTGCACAATCAATGTTCCTGAAAGACTTGCTTGACAAAGTGGGCGTAGAGATGCAAATCTTTCGTGTAGGAACTTACAAATCGGCGGTAGAACCTTACACATCCACCGAAATGAGTCCGGCAAACCGCGAGCAGACACAGGCATTTGTCAACTCTATCTGGGGACAGATGGTGAAAAATGTATCCGAATCGCGCGGCATCCCTGCCGATACACTCAATGCACTTGCCGACCGAAACATGGATTTCCAGCCTGCCGAAGCGTACATCCAGACAGGACTGGCAGACACACTGCTGTACAAGGACGGAATGCTTGCCTATCTGAAGCAACTGACCGAGACTGATGAGGACGACAACCTGAACACCCTTTACGTAGAAGATATGGTGAATGTACAGCGCAACATACCGAAAGACAAGAGTGGAAACATTCTGGCGGTATATTATGCTGCCGGCGAGATAGGTGACGGCGCACTGGCTTCGGACGAAGGTATCAACTCGGAACAGATGATAAACGATCTGCGCCGACTGCGCGAAGACGAAAACGTGAAAGCCGTAGTATTGCGTGTCAATTCACCGGGCGGAAGCGCATACGGTTCGGAACAGATATGGCGTGAGGTGTCCTTGCTGAAAGAAAAGAAACCGGTCATTGTGTCAATGGGCGACTATGCGGCTTCGGGCGGTTATTACATCTCGTGTGCAGCCGACTGGATTGTAGCCCAACCTACTACACTGACCGGCTCTATCGGTATCTTCGGTATGATACCGAATGCGCAGAAGTTGCTGAACGACAAGTTGGGCATCCATTTTGATGTAGTGAAATCCAACCGGCTTGCCGACCTGGGCGATATCAGCCGTCCGTTTACCGAAGAAGAAAAAAATCTGGTACAGGGAATGGTGAACAAAGGCTATGAACTCTTTACCAAACGATGCGCCGACGGACGCAAGATGCCGGTAGAAGACATCAAGAAAATAGCCGAAGGCCGTGTATGGACAGGCGAAATGGCAAAAGACCTGAAGCTGGTAGACGAACTGGGCGGCATTGACCGTGCCATAGCCATTGCCGCCGAGCGTGCAGAGATAACGGAATACACCGTAATGGACTATCCCAAACAAGAGGAATTCTTCCTTAGCCTGCTCAATTCGACAACAGACCACTATCTGTCCGCCGGGCTGAAAGAGCAATTGGGCGAATGGTACGAACCGTTCCGCATCGTGAAGAACCTCAAGAATGCAGACCACATCCAGGCACGCATGCCTTTTATATTGACAATTAATTAGTCATGCCAATCAGGAGTTAAAAGGGAGTTATAGGTAGTTATCGCCCGCTTGGCAGGCTGGGAGTTAGAAACCCATACCTTTTGCACCACTTTCAGAAGCAAGGCTATTGCTTTTAACTCCTGAACGAAGTGATAACTCCTGTGAAACATAACTACGTTTAAGAAGCTGTTTTGAATTTATCGTGCGATGATTTGGGATGAGTTTTTGAGGCATTTTTGCTTCTGTGATGAGGAAGATAGCGGGCTATCTGACGAAGAACAGGAGCGAAAAGGACCAAAAAATCGCCCAAAGCACACACGAAAACGGATACATCAAGCCAAGAAAAACTTTTTGGAGAAATTCAAAACAACTTCTAACTCCTGATTCACATTAGTCAACTAAAAATATGCATAACAAGCCGAACGACATACAGATATACCGCAGCCTGCTGCCCCTAGCTTGGCTATACGGAGTGGGAGTGCGTTTGCGCAACTCCTTATTCAATAGAGGCGTGCTGCATTCGCACACGTTTTCCGTACCGGTTATCTGCATCGGGAACCTCACGGTGGGAGGCACAGGCAAAACCCCACACACTGAATACCTGATACGCTTGTTACACAGGGAATGGCAAGTAGCTGTATTGAGCCGGGGATACAAACGGAAATCGAAAGGATTTGTGTTAGGGAATCCGGAAACGCCCATTGAGGAGATAGGTGATGAACCTTACCAGATGTTGCACAAGTTTCCGGACATCTACGTAGCGGTAGACCGCGACCGGTGTCATGGAATCCGCCTGCTGACTGATGGACATACGGCACCCGGTACACGGGTTATCCTCTTGGATGATGCTTTCCAGCATCGGTATGTGAATGCAGGCGTCACCATTCTGCTTATCGATTATCATCGCCTGATTACGCGCGATGCTTTACTCCCTGCCGGGCGTTTGCGCGAACCGGTAAGCGGGAAAGTACGGGCAGACATTCTGATAGTCACCAAATGTCCACCCGGTCTGGATACAGATATCCGGAATGCCATACGGAAAGAACTGGCGCCACTCCCCCGACAAGAGTTGTTTTTCACGACCTTGGCATACGGGAAACTCCAGCCTTTGTTTGTAGAGGCACCCGAACGTAACCTTGAAAGCGTCCGGACGGATGAGTACATCTTGCTCCTTACGGGTATCGCTTCGCCTGCCCCTCTCATAAAAAAACTGTCGGAATACAGTCCGCATATCGTTCCGCTTACTTTTCCCGACCATCACGCCTTCGATGCTTCCGATATACAATGCATCAAAGACAGATTCGGGAAATTGCCGGAAAAAAAGCGGTTCATCGTCACGACCGAAAAAGATGCAGCCAGGCTCATCGGACACCCTGATATGGACAAGGACCTGATACCTTATATATATGTGCTGCCTATTACGGTAGAGTTCCTCGATGAAGAAGAAAAAGAAATGTTCAACCAAAACATCATAGAATATGTTAGAAAAAATACAAGAAACAGCAGCCTTTCTGAAGGCTAAAATGCAAACTCATCCCGAAACCGCCATTATCTTGGGAACCGGTTTGGGAAGTTTAGTACATGAGATAACCGATAAATATGAAATAAGTTACAAAGATATCCCCAACTTTCCCCTTTCAACCGTAGAAGGACATAGCGGTAAGCTGATATTCGGCAAGTTGGGTGGGAAAGACATCCTGGCGATGCAAGGGCGTTTCCACTTCTACGAAGGCTACTCGATGCAGCAGGTGACTTTCCCGGTACGCGTGATGCGTGAGTTGGGCATCAAGACTCTCTTTGTATCAAACGCAGCCGGAGGCATGAACCCTGATTTCGAGATAGGCGACCTGATGATTATCACCGACCACATCAACCTCTTCCCCGAACATCCGTTGCGTGGAAAGAACATCGATTACGGTCCCCGCTTCCCGGACATGAGCGAGGCTTATTCGAAGGAATTAATCGCCAAGGCATTGGAAATCGCCAAGGAAAAAGGCATCAAGGTACAGCAAGGCGTATACGTAGGCACACAAGGCCCGACATTCGAAACGCCGGCAGAATACAAGATGTTTCATATCTTGGGCGGTGATGCGGTAGGTATGTCGACCGTGCCCGAGGTCATCGTGGCAAACCATTGCGGCATTAAGGTGTTTGGTGTATCGGTCATCACCGACTTAGGCGTAGAAGGTAAAATCGTGGAAGTATCGCACGAAGAAGTGCAAAAGGCAGCCGATGCCGCACAGCCGCGCATGACCACTATTATGAGAGAACTGATAAACAGAGCGTAAGCCATGCACGAAGGGAACAGAACCGAAATAGCGACGCTCGGCGAATTTGGCTTAATCAAGCGTCTGACGGAAGACATTAAATTGGAGAACAAGGAGTCGGTGTACGGCGTAGGCGATGACGCCGCCGTACTCTCCTATCCGGATAAACAGGTATTGGTTACTACCGACCTGCTGATGGAAGGCGTACATTTCGACCTGGTATATACCCCGCTGAAACACTTGGGGTACAAGTCGGCCATGGTGAACTTCTCGGATATCTATGCCATGAACGGCATGCCGAAGCAGATTACCGTATCGCTTGCCGTATCGAAACGCTTCTGCATAGAGGACCTCGAAGACTTCTACGACGGGGTGAAGCTGGCGTGCCGGCAACACCATGTGGACATCGTGGGAGGTGATACCACTTCTTCGGTCACAGGCCTTGCCATTTCTATCACCTGCATCGGCGAGGCGGCAAAAGACCAGGTTGTGTACCGCAACGGTGCGAAAGAAACCGACCTGATTTGCGTATCGGGTGACTTGGGAGCCGCTTACATGGGACTTCAGTTATTGGAACGTGAGAAAGCCGTGTTCCAAGGAGAAAAGGATGTGCAGCCTGACTTTGCCGGAAAAGAATACCTGTTGGAACGTTTCCTGAAACCGGAAGCACGGCGCGACATTATCGAAAGCCTGGCAAAAGCCGGAATCAAGCCCACGGCAATGATGGACATTTCCGACGGACTTTCTTCTGAATTGTTGCATATCTGTACGCAAAGCAAGGTAGGATGCCGAGTTTACGAGGAGCGCATCCCGATAGATTACCAGACCGCCGTCATGGCAGAGGAGTTCAACATGAACCTTTCTACCTGTGCATTGAATGGAGGCGAAGATTACGAGCTGCTCTTCACCGTCCCCCTCACGGCACACGAGCAAGTAGAGCAGATTGCAGGCGTGAAAGTCATCGGCTACATCACCAAGCCCGACTTAGGCTGTGCCTTGCTTACGCGCGACGGAACCGAACTGGAACTGAAAGCCCAAGGCTGGAATCCGCTGAAGTAAGATATAGAAATAGCATTATTCACTACAGAGGGCACAGAGTACCACAGAGAAAAATTTAAATACTCTGTGTGCCTCTGCGTCCTCTGTGGTGAATAGAATGCTTAAATTATGCATCATAATCTTTCTCCCGGCAACGGTGGAAGAAATAATCTGTCAGAAAGTGCGCGTTTTGTTGTAAGAATTTCCGTCCGTACTCTTCTCCTTTCAAGCTGTTCAGCATCGCATCCGGTAGCATGCCCCTGTCTTGCAACATGCAACTCAAGTCGTATGGAATCACGTCCGGGCTAAGTAAGAAAGAAAGCGCTTTTTGAGCAGCGGCTTTTGCATCGTAAAACGGATTGTCGGGCGACTTGACACATTCGCATAACTGGGTTTGTATGTACAGCCCGGTTCGAGGACTTGCCATCAAGATCAATCCATGCTTTGCTCTTATTGAAGGCAACTTCAATCCTTCAGCCGTACGGTATTTCATCTCATGAGTCAGGAAGTCAATCATTTCCTGCCGGGATTTGCAGAAATAAAAAGGCTTTCCGCCGGTTGCCCGTATGAAGTCTTCATACACAGCCTTTTCGTTCCGATGTTCTTTTTTGTCACGCAGGCTTTCTACAGCTTGCTTTATGTCATTATTCAATGACGGCAACAGACTCATTATACCTATTTGATTCCACACTTTTCCATAATGCAGCAAGGTGCAGAGAGCAACTGATTCACCCACTTGCCTTTCTTTGATAGAACTTAAGTCGAAAGAATCCTTAGTAACTCGATACACTTCATCCCTACCGCATAAGTCCTGTAAATACAAGAAACCGTCATCTTCCCCTGTAAGCAAGAAGAAACTTTCTATATACTCCTTTGTCGAACGCCATTCTTGCGGACCGTTGTTCTGTTCAGCCCACAATGCCAGCCATTCGCAAGATGTCAAGGATAAAAGGTCTCTGCGCCCTTGCAACATCAAGGCTGTATAGGTGTTATATACGAGCAAGTTCTTCTTCCCTTGCCAATCCTCGCTTAAATCGCTTGTTGTTTCTTCTAATTCATCCTCATATTGCTTTTGGTTTTCGATATTGAAATAAGAGTCATAATGAAACCATTGCAATACTAAACGATACTTCTCGAAACTGTTCAATCCTCCTTTTCCCTTGGGATGCATAAATTGCCAAAGCCGTTCATTTTCGGGTGCCGTTTCATAAATCTCATCCAATATGCAGTAAAGTTCATTCGCAAAAAGTTCTATCACTGGATTTTCGGGATTAATAATACGTCCTTCATCCCGGGAAGAGAACTGTATATGATGCCATAACAGAAAGCGTATGTCTTCGACATTAATTTCATCGGGGTAATAATTTTCATCCAGCGGATAAAAGGGAAGCCAGTTCCCGTAACGTTTCTTACACGCTGCTGTAAAAGTAGTCCAAATTCCTACTTGGCTGATGACATCCTCAAACCAGGCTGTCAGGCAAAGGCTAAAATAGCGGGCATCCTTCTCCTCAAACATTCCGTCTGCTAAAGGCGTGTTCAGTACTTGGTAAATCTGATTGGCTACATCGGTGTAATAGCGGTCTACTTCGTCCACAATTTGATAAGGATGCAATTCCAACCATTCTTTCGGATATATTTTCTTCATTGTCTATTGATTTTAGTAGCACACATCGTTGTTCTTTCTTGTCAATTTTGACCGAAAGTACAAAAAAATCGTTTATCCTTTTGCTTTTCCGATTATTTCTGCACTTTTGATAAAAAAGTTTCAAAATAGTTTGCAGATTCAAAAAATTTGCCTACCTTTGCACTCGCAATCAAGAAACAATGATTGTAAAGTTGGTGCCATAGCTCAGTTGGTAGAGCAAAGGACTGAAAATCCTTGTGTCACTGGTTCGATTCCCGTTGGCACCACAAAGAGTCAGAGAGTTACAGCGATGTAGCTCTCTTTTTTATTGCTTTATTGGGAGTCCGAAATAAAAAGGTTTTTCAACATCAAATGATTGTTTCTAAAAAGAATTAGCTATATTTGCCCTTAAAGGATCTTTACCTTTATGGCTCATACAGCAAAGGCAACCACACAGAGGACAGCGACATTGACATTGCCGTTGTGGTAGAACGAATGAGTGATGATTATTTTGAAGATACTCCTTTATTGTGGAAACTGAAACGTAAGATAAGCAATCTTATAGAGCCAGTTCTACTTACAGAAGATACAAACAATCCTCTCTATGCAGATATTCTCAAAACGGGAATACTGATATAAACAGAAATATAGAGACCTATCCAATATAGGACCACTTATATTTATATGAGATAAGTAATACAATTGTTAATAATTATGTGTAAGCCGAGGTGTAAACTACGGTGAGTTTTTCTCCAGTATGCACAACCTGCATAAGCTTGATGCCAATAAAAGTTTTGGTTTCCATCAAAATAATCCTTTGCATTTGCTGACCAATTCGGCTACATTTTTCGCATTCATTTTCTCAAGCAGGCGTTTGCGGTAGGTTTGTATCGTGTTTATGCTGAGATACATGCGCCGGGCTATTTCTCGCGTACTCAGCCCTTGCATAAGGTATGTCAATACTTCTTTTTCCCGGTCAGACAAGGTACGGTAAGGTGACCTGTTCTCGGTTCTGCTCCGTTTATCGTGCAACAAGCTGAATGCCTGGCTGAAGTATTCCTGACCGTTCCGTATGGTATTTACTGCCATGGGAATTTCATTAAGGTCAGCGTGTTTGGATACAGCTCCGCTAATGAAATTGCGGATGTCCGATTCGTATAGCTTGGTAGCTATCCAAGGCTCCTCATGCATGGTATAGACCAGAATGGGGCATTGCGGCAGATGTTCGTGTATCATTCGGATGAGGTTGAAACCGTCTGTGCCCGGAAATTCCAAATCGGTGATGCACAGGTTGAAATCCGTTCCCGTAAGGACTTGCTTTAACGTGTTCAAGTCGTTGGCTTTCATGCAATGTGCTTGGATATGCGTACTAAGTAACTTTTCCAAGCCGTCGGTCACGATGGGATGATCATCTATCATAAGGATGTTATACAAATTCTCGTTCATTGGATTCGATTTTGAAAGTCATTATAAAGCGGTTCTCTTTTTCGCCGGTCTGGTTTTCGATTGTAGCCCGGATGGCTTTGGCACGGTCGCTTATGGTACGTAGCCCGATGCCTTTTTCTTCCGTTTGGGGACGGTTCGGGTATATGGGATGACCGTTATCTGTAATCTGTAAGAAGATATTTCCGTCTGTATGGCGGCTGAGGTAGATGCCGATGCTTGAAGCGTCGGTATGCTTGATGACGTTCATGGTGATTTCCTGCACGATTCGGTACACTTCGCGGGCGGTCCTTTGGGGCAACGCGTCGGGTGGCGTTGGCGAAGATGAGCCTTCGTTATAGCTGACGCGGACGCCCGTGTTTTCCGTGAGGCTTCGGGCATATTGGCTCAGTATCTCATTCAGGCTGAGGCTTTCGAATTCGGGCGGCATCAGTTCGTGCGAGATGGTTCTTACGTTTTCCCTTACCTGTTTGATAGCCTCAGCCATTGACGCCTGTTTTTCCGTGCGGGCTTTCATTTCGAGGGCAAGCAGGTCGTTGGCGGTACCGTCGTGAAGCTCTTTGGCGAAATGCCTGCATTCTTCTTCCAATCCTTCGATGTAGCTTCGTGCCGATTCCAGTTCTTTTTCTTGCCTCATCCGGAGCAGTTCCCGTTCGGCGTTCCTCCGCTTGTGGCGTTGCTGGAGCAGGATGATAACCAGACATGCCAGTCCGGCTATCAGGGCGAGGGCTATCTTCAGCGAGTCGGCTTCTTGCTTCAAGACCTTTTCGCGGAGCCGGGTGATTTCCAGTTCTTTTTCCTGTGTCTCGTATTTCACTTTCACTTCCGCCATTTGCGAGGTGACTTCTTGCTTGGCGAGCGAGTCCGCCCACATCCGTGCGCTGTCCATATAGGCGAAGGCTTTTTGCGGATTTCCCAAATGATGATAGCAGACCGCCATCTTTTCGAAAAGCGATTTCTTTTCGCTTCCCGTCGGATGGGTATTCAGGTAGATAAAGTCTTTCAGGGCTTCGGCATACCGCTTTTGTTCGTAGTTCGCCAAGCCTCGTGTCTGGATGAATCCCACGGCGGAAATGTTATGAGGCGGAAGCTTTCCCAAAAGTTTGTTCCCTATGCCGATGTAATAACGGATAGAGTCGGTCATCCCTTTGCGCTGGAAGTACCGGTACATGCCGGGGATGCAGCGCACCTTCCATTCCGCATTGCCTTCGGGACCGCATGCGATTTGCCACGCTTGTTGGATGGAAGC
Organism: Phocaeicola intestinalis; assembly: GCF_014837065.1. Classification (GTDB taxonomy): domain Bacteria; phylum Bacteroidota; class Bacteroidia; order Bacteroidales; family Bacteroidaceae; genus Phocaeicola; species Phocaeicola intestinalis. Next base: position 39,537 of record NZ_JACSPP010000020.1, on the reverse strand, counting down.
CCCCGCTTCTTCAGTCTTTCCGATTTGCGCCTTGATGGCGGACCGCACTTGCCAGGCAGCGAATGTGGTGGGAAGGTCGTCGGTTTGGAGCACATACTTCAACGCATCGTCGATGTGCCTTTCCGCGTCTTCATAGTTCCGCAGGTTAAAGTAGAATACTGCCAGGTTCAGGTTGAGGTTTCCTATCCAGCTCTTGTCTCCGTATTGCCGGGCGGCATCCAGTGCCTTGTTATAGAAATAAAGGGAAGAATCTTGCCGGTTGAACCGGTGATAAAGCACACCCAGGTCGTTGTACACGCTGACGTGCTTCTCTAAGTCCTCCACTTCGGGCAAGTAGGGCAATACGCTTTTCTTCATCTCCAGCGAGCGGGCGAGTTCACCTTTATAGAAGAGCAAGGTGGCTTGCTCGTTGAGCAGAACCGGATAAAGGGGTGAGCCGGTTACGCCTTCCATAGCAAAAGCCTTGTCGAAACAAGCCTGAGCCGAGTCGTATTCGCCTTCTCCCATAAGCGAGACTGCCTGATCATAGAGATGCGCCAGAAGGGTATCGGTAGGCAATTCTTTTCCTTTGCTTTCGGATAAAGGTATCACGAAAGCGGAAATCAGCAGGATAAGATGCAGGCAATACGTGCGCATAATTGTTTATAATAGTTAACCGATGCAAAAATAGTAATTTATTTGAAACCACATGCCGGGTGGTTGGATTTTTTTCATTCAAGGATGCATTTTGATAAACATAAGTAAGTTGCCTGTTTAACATAAGTGAGTCGGACGTTTCACATAAGTGAGCCAGCCACATCACTTATGTTTGCAAAGGCTCTTCATGCGAACATTCAATAAAGTTTATTCTCCTTTGAAAAATCACTGTTTTAGGTGACAAAGTGTTTTTGGAAAAATGTCTTAATTTGCAAAAAGCGTGTGAATATAAGTAAAGTAAAACTAAATACGAATGATTATGAAAAAGTTTTTCTACGCAATGATGTGCATCGTGTCGCTTTGCCTGAGCGGATGCGGCTACGATGACAATGAAGTATGGAACGCCATTAATGACCAAGAGGAGCGCATCGCCGCACTGGAAGAATGGCAAAAGACAGCTAACGAAAACATTGCTGCCCTGCAGGCAATCGTAAACGGGAACGATTATATCACTTCGGTGGAGGAAATCAAAGATGGAGATGAGGTTATCGGTTATACCATCAATTTCTATCGCCAAGGTGAGGTAAATATTTATAACGGTGCAAAAGGTGATAAAGGTGACAAGGGAGATCAAGGTGATAAGGGTGATAAAGGTGACAAGGGAGATAAAGGTGATATGCCCATTATCGGTGTGGCCGAAGGTAAAGATGGGCGTTGGTACTGGACATTGAACGGTGAACTCTTGGAAGATGCTTCCGGCAATCCGATTTGTGCTAATGGTAAGGATGGTGAAGACGGTCAGGATGGCCAAGATGGTCAAGACGGTCAGGATGGTGAAGATGGCAAAGACGGTCAAGATGGAGAGGATGGTAAGGATGGAGTTTCTGCTCCTGTTCCACAATTGAAAACAGAATATGGTGATGTATATCTGTCGGTAGACGGTGGAAAAACTTGGACTAAGGTAAATGGTGAAGATGGTCAAGACGGTCAGGATGGTCAGGACGGTGAAGACGGAAAGGACGGAAGTAACGGCGATAGTTTCTTCTCGGATGTAATAGAAACGGGAAGTAGTGTGATATTCGTGTTGGCGGATGGTACGGAAATAAGTGTGCCGAAGAGTTGCGTTACTTTATATAGTGTGATGAATGGTGAAAAGCAGATGATAACTAATGGACAATTGTCTGTCCCATTGAATCAAGCGTTTAGCATTGTATGTGAGACTACAGGAGGCTTCCGCTGGTCTCATAAAGTGTTGGATGGTGGAAGCGATTGGACGGTTACATCTACTTCGTCGGGAGTTGAAGTATCTGCAATTACAGCTTCCGGTTCAGCGACTATTCTCTTTACGGTAGTAGCAGAGGACAATCAGGCTTTCTTCTATCAGGTAGAGGTAAAAGCGTTAAGTGATGAGGAAATGTCGGACTATTATTTAAATACGATTGAAGAGCATATATCTACGATGGAGTCTGCTGAAAGTTTGGATGCTGCACTGAATGAACTTGCTGCTTGGATTGGAGAACAGCCTTATATTAAGGAGGTTACGGTCCAACATGATATTATTACTTTTACTTATGTAAATGGTTTGAGTTCTTTTGTTGCTCTTGGTTTGGTGGAAGAAGAGGCTTCTAATGTCACAAAGACAAGAGCTGCAATTGATGTGTTGGAACAAAAAACTTTTGATGTAGAATCATATTCTGATGATGTCATAATTGATAATAAAAAAGTGTTGTTTTATGATCCTTTTAATTGGGAAGAAATTATATATAAGCATAGTGAAACTTCTATTTTTCGGAATGATTTAGTTAGTGCTTCTCCTGTAAATTTAGATGTAGAATATGAAACTAATGGTTCTCTTTCTACTATTGAAAATTTTTCAAATTATGGAATTATATTGGTTACTAAAACTCATTCGTTTGGCGTAGACCCGGCAAAGTTGAACTTGCCCAATGATCATAAGGATTATGACCATTTTAGTTGCTTTGCTATACCTAAAGAAGAATATTATAAAACGAATGGATTAATAAGTGGAATATGTTTATCTATAAATAATGAGGTTGTTGGATTATCTAATTATGATAAGGCTGATTATACACTGGTGACACCTTATTTTGTACGTCACAATTCTGGATTAAATTCGGTTGATAATAAGACCATTTATGCTGTATTGGCATGTAATACATTTAATCAAGAAACGGCCTGCAATGGAAATTTTGTTGGTATTAAACATAGTTCAGGACGTGCAGATAATCAAGTGTATATGACTAATTATTTTATGAGGTTATTTAATGGATTGTCGCATTTGGAATCAGGGGAGAAATGTCCTAAGACATGGGATAGACCTTGGACTTCTTTTGGGCATAATGATTGGATTCATGAATGGATAAGTTGGTGGCCTGCTGTAGAATCAGCACCTGAAAAGCATATTAAAAACACATACCCCAACCAACGCTATTTCAGCATAACGACCAATGATGTAACATCAGATGATGCGAAGAAATTCACATCTGTTCCTGTTTCCGCTACGATTAATGGGTATAAGAACTTGAAAGCGGGTATCGAATACAAAATATACTATTGTGAAGGTGATAAAGAATTTAATGTAACGGATGAGGGGATACTTTCGGAAGAAGTAGAAGTAGACGAAGAAGGTAATATAGAGCATCAATTGACCAGCTTGGAAGCCGAAAAAACTTATTCTTGCCGCATTGGATTTGAATATGCGGGTAAATATTATTATGGTGCAAGAAAGAGCTTTACGACTGGAGCATCAGGTGCTTTTGTCGCAGGTAAGGCTATAGATTTGGGTTTGAGCGTGAAATGGGCAAATTACAATGTTGGTGCCTCTAAACCTGAAGAGTATGGAGGTTTGTATGGTTGGGGTGACCCGACCGGAGAATGCTTGTGGCAATGTGCAGAATACTATTATGGCTGGTATGCCGATACGTATTATTGTTATAGACAATATGCTGGTGGAAATCCTCCCGATGATATCAGTGGTAGTGAATGGGATTATGCCCGTATAGCTTGGGGAAGTCCGTGGCGTATGCCTACTCACGGAGAAATGTCGGAATTGATAGAAAAATGTGCTTGGGAAATATATACAGAGAATGGCGTGAGGGGAGCAAAAGTTACAGGTCCGAATGGGAATGCTATATTTTTACCTTTTACTGGATATCGCTGTGGAGATACTTACAGACTTCAAAATGAAAATGGAAATTATTGGACAAGTACTCTGGATGAAGGAACTCCTACTCGACATAGAGCCTATACACTTTATTTGGACATATATTATGATGACAATGATCAGCCTTATTTAACTTGTTATTCTAATTATAGGAGTACTCCTTTCATTTTTTTCGGGTATCCTATTCGACCCGTACAAGATTAAAGGGATTACATATTGATAAATAAATGATTTAAATTATGGAAAAAGTAGAAGACTTATTGCAGAAATTGCAAGAAAAGTTTGGTGATGCAAGAAGCATTGTCGAACAAGCGAATGTACAAGATCCGTGTGACCATTTCTTTTACGATGCAGGTTGTGGGTCTTGTAAAGGGAATGCCACAGGTTATTAAGTAAATGAACAAAAGAATCTCTTCCTTTGCTATAACATAACGAAGGAGGGGATTCTTGTTTTTTGTGCAATGAATAATGGAAACAAAGAAACCGATACTTTGTATAATGCTTATCGTGACCAATGCATGCAATTTGCATTGCCGGTATTGTTTTGAGGGAAATAAGAATCCCCGGAAAATGACGTTAGATACGGGGAAACGGATTTTGAAAGAAACATTGAGTGAAAAAGGACGTGACGCTTTGAAAGTAGACTTTTTTGGCGGAGAACCATTCTTGAACTTTCCGTTGATAAAAGAATTATGTGAATGGGCATGGAATGAATATCCCCAAAAAGACATCTGTTTCTTTACAACGACCAATGGCGTTACGCTTACTCCGGCTATCCGGGAGTGGCTGAGGGAAAATAAAAGTCGCTTTTTAGGCTCGCTTAGCTTGGACGGAACGCCTGAAATGCAAAAGATAAACCGTGGGGCGGTGATTGACTTGCAAGATATCCAATTGTTTCGGGAACTTTGGCCGGGGCAAGGAGTGAATATGACCGTATCGCAAGAAACGCTTCCCATGATGGCAGAGGGCATCCGGTATATTCATTCTTTGGGATTCCAACGTTTCAAGGTAAGCTTGGCACGTGGTCCCCAATGGAAAGCCGAAGAAGTGGAAGTGTATAAACGGGAATTGGAAAAAGTAGTCGGATATTGCTTGGAGCATTCGGAACTAAAGCCATACGAACGTTTTGAAGACTCGCTGATTCCTCTACTGAATGAGAAGATGATGAATTATCATTGTGGAGCAGGAAAAACCATGAGGGCTTATGACCCCGAAGGAAACCTGTATCCCTGTCATTTATTTGCACCAAATTCGGTAGATGCAGAAGCTTGGAAAAAGATTGCTGCTATTGATTTGCACGGTGATACGACTTTTCTGCATGATGAGGATTGCCAAAAGTGCATCATATGTAATATTTGTAAGACTTGTGTCGGTCAGAATTACAAAGAGCGCGGTGATATCGGGAAACGGGATAAGGCCTTATGCCCGTTCTTCATTGTGGAAAATGTAATGATTGCCCGGTATAAACTTCAAGTATTGGGGAATAAACCGTTTGAAGCATTTGATAAATTCGATTATTTAGAATTGAAGGCAGCAAAGAAGTTGGTTGACGAATATGAATCTTCTGTAAAACGATGAAAGAGTTTGTGTTTAGTGTGATTTGGGCAGCAGTCTGCGCATGGGTATGTACTCAATTATTAGTTTGGGTTGATTTGACGCGATTTGCGTTTTTTTTAGGAATCGCAAATCAAATCTCTCAATGGGGCTTTTCGCCAAAGGTAGTTTGTTTCTTGTTTTTTGCAGTATTGTTTCTTGCCACAGGAACTCATAAATTATTAGGGACTTCGTTGCGTATCGTAATTGGTTGGGCTGGTTTTATCATAAGTTTTATATTAATACTTATCATTTGTTGGTATGTTGTAAAATGGCTCATTTCTTGTTTATAATGGATGTGTCCTTACTGATTAGAACATTTCGAGTTTTCGTTTGGGTTATATTACCGTGCAGACGGTGTCTTTTTATGGTTTTGGGACGGAAAACCTAAAAGGGAGACTGCTTGAGGCTGGTTCTATATCTTTCAATCATACATTGTCTCATTTTTTTCAAATATCACTGTTTTAGGTGACAAACTAATCGACGAAAAATGCTGTAATTTGCAAAGACGTATGTTTAGTAGATTGTATGGTATGTTATGAAAAAAATACTAATAAATAGGTTTGTAAGATTGATGATGGCTTGGAAATCTTTTATGCATTCCGGATTGGTCTTATGGGAAATGCTTGTGTGTTGGGGGCTTTCTTCGTGCTTGTCTTGGAAAGAGGATTATTAAAAACAATGTTGTATGGATTATACGAAACAAATATTAGAACGTTTTCCTTTCTTACAGGATATTGTCACTCCTTCGTGGCTGGTATATGTCATATTAGTGGGCATACTGATATTGTTTTGGCTGACACGTGCCAATAGGGACGATGAAGAACCCGGGGTGACGTTGGAAGTGATGATAGGTTTCATTGTGCTTTCGCTGGCAGAGGTGTATCTGTTAGTCGGTTGGAAAGGGCATCATTTGTCTTTCCTTATGCCGAGTGAAGCGGATGGCTGATGGCGTGTTACATTTTCTTGGAATTTCAGTCGTTACTGGTATTGGTTACGCTGTTTATGAGTTTTGGCAGCGTTATACGTGTTCTTAATTATACGGAAAATAATCATTTAAAATGATACGTTTATGGACGAAAAAGTAAGAAAACAGAAGTTTTTGCAGCTTCAGTTCTGTATGCTGTTGCTGGTGTGTACCTTGTTACCCGATTTGGGTTCTTTGTTGGGGTTACCCGATTTCAGCGTTTCGGTGTTTTGCAGCCAGTTGGTAGGTGTGATCGGAGCCGGATGGGCCTTATACGCTTTCTACAAAAGCGGGCCTATGCCCGTACCTTTCTTGTGCCTGGCAGGTGGCGGAATCGTGATAGGGTTGCTTTCGCTTATTCCCGATATGCCGGCTTGGTTGGACTATGTGGGTCTGATAGCCTTGCTTGTCGCTTTGTTTATGAGTGCAGGAGCTTTGGGCATCCGTTGGAAAAATAGTGGAAGCCAGGGAGCTTACCTGGTATTGATGGCTCTGTTGCTACATGTATACGATAGCATCGGCGATTCTACAATGACAGGCATTGCAGCACTGATAGGCCTGGTGCTTTTCTTTGTGGGATTAGGCAAACTCAAGCAAAGTGTTGACCAGAAAGGTGCACAGGGCGTGTCGCGTCTGAAGATAGCCGTTATTTTGGGTATCGTGGCAGTTGTGTTCGGCTGGATTCCCTTGTTGGGTGGCATCGTGGCAGGCATCTTGCTGATTATTGGATTTATCATTGAGTTCTTAGGGTATGGCTCGATGATGCAGTCGGCATCTTTAGGCACCGAAGGGCAAGCAGGTGCAGGCAAGTTACGCATCAGCATGATTATTTTGCTGATAGCAGCTATTATCGACTTATTCCCGTTGACAGGGATGGTCGTAGGGCTTATTTCGCTGGCTGCTTTGTGGCTGGTGTTCAAAGGCTGGACCATGGTGCTTGTAGGATTGGAACAATATAATTAATATAACAGAATCTATGAAAACAAAACAATCAGTTTTTGCCCTTGTTGCGATAGCATCATTGGCATTCGCCTCTTGTGGAGGTAATGGAACATCCTCATCGGGTGTAGCCAAGAAAAGTTTATTCGGCGATATACCGGAATTGTATGAAGAAAAGGCGGTAGACTTGTTGAAAGAAGCCGCATCCATGCAAGGCAAGGAGGCGAGTATGGGTGAAGCTCTTGGGCTGATTGCCAAGATGCAGGTGATGTATGAAGAAGCAGGAAAAGAAGCCCAACCGTTGGCAGACAAACTGGTAGGGGAAAAAGTAGCATATGAATTGTCGGATAGCCTGTCTTATCAACTTGTGTCGGACATTGAGGTGAAAAAAGTTTCTCTTCCTGAATATGCATTATTCGGGGGTGGTGAGCAGACTACACGGCTTCATGTGAACTTTGACATCGTAATGACTCAAAATTCAGAAGAATATATCAGGTTGTATTATTTGATTATGGATGATGATACACCTATCGGTTATGGATCTTGCTCAGGATTAGGGAAACATGCTGTAGGCGATACAATACATGTTAAGGATAAAATTACCGCTCCGGATGTCCCTGCAAAATATGCAAAAGCCTGCAACATGTTAAAATTTGTCACAGAATATACCTATTATTCGCAACGGGATGCATTGCGTGAACAAGCTAAGAAATGGAATGAAGAGTTAGAAGCCAAATACGGAATTAAAAAAGAAGATGATAAGTGATTTTCTTATTCCATTTGTCTCAATCGGCTTTATCTGTTATATGATAAAATAACAGCATATTATTGAATAGTTGTTACGGTCGGAATTCCGGGAGGAACTCCGACCGCTTTTTATAGAATGTTCCTATACAAAAGCAAAGATAAGGCTTACGGGACATGTGTGGTTGGGCGGTCATAAAAGTTCAATATGCTTCAAATATCACTGTTTTAGGTGACAAGCTAATTGAAAAAAATGCTGTAATTTGCAAAAAGTGTATGCTTAGTAATTGTATGGCATATTATGAAAATTGAATATCCGTATCCAGTTAATACATACCCTTTGAAAACGGATATATACTGCATGTGCGGTTGAATATATACTTCATCCGCCTACGGATATATACTTCAGAGGCAAAGTAAGTACTACTGCGTTTTTCACACAGACGGATTGGCAAATTGCGGAATTTATACTATGAAAAAACAATAATAATAGATATGGCTGTAAAATCAATGTTGACATGGAAATCTTTTATGCATTCCGGATTGGTCTTATTGGGAATGCTTTTGTGTTGGGGGCTGTCTTCGTGTTCGCCTTGGGAAAGAGATTTAAATAAGGTTTATCAAGCCGCACAAAAGGGTAATAAGAAGCTGTTTTGAATTTATCGTGCGATGATTTGGGATGAGTTTTTGAGGCATTTTCGCTTCTGTGATGAGGAAGATAGCGGGCTATCTGACGAAGAACAGAAGCGGAAAGGACCAAAAAATCGCCCAAAGCACACACGAAAACGAACACATCAAGCCAAGAAAAACTTTTTGGAGAAATTCAAAACAGCTTCTAAGAACGCGATGTTAGTTTCCAAGGAAAAGGCTTGTACGCTTTGCAGCCATTATGGTCATATTTCGGAGTATTGCCCGCTCGTTGGCGAAAAGAGAACGATATGATAGTGCGGCTTATTCTTGACCGTATTATACCACAGATAAATGATAACTCTTTAATAGTTTTGACTGTAATTTAGATAGTATGAAAATGAAACAGAATTTGTTTGTTTTGCCTGTCCTTGGCTTGCTGCTGATGCTTTGCCAGGGATGTTCGGAGGATAAAGAAGAGAATCCTCCTGCTCCAGAATCTCCGTCTATAACGGTTGAATCGGAAGAAGATATTCCTGTGTTTGATACTGCTGGCGGTACGCTCGCCTTGACTTTTACAACTACTTCCGATTGGACGGCTTCTGTTGACGGTACCGCCTCGGGTTGGCTTAGTGTTTCGCCTGCAAGCGGTGAAGCGGGCACTCATACGTTGAGCCTTGTCACTACGGCAAATGATAGCTATGATGAACGTAATGCTTCGGTCACAATCACATCGGGAAGCGTAAAGAAAACCCTTACCGTGACACAGAAGCAAAAGGACGCGTTGCTTCTGACTTCCAACAAAGTGGAATTGGAAGCAGAAGGAGGCGATTTCTCGATAGAGCTGCAGGCGAATGTTGAAGTGACTTATGAGATTGAATCCGGTGCACAAACGTGGTTGACTCCCGTTGCCCGTTCTCGTGGACTAACTTCCTCATTCTTGGCCTTCCATGCAGAAGCTAATGAGGAGGCGGAAGCCCGTCAGGCTGTCATCAAGTTAGCTGGAGGAAACGGCTTGACCGAAGAAGTTACGGTCTATCAGATAGGAACCGGTCCTGCCTTGGTGTTAAGTCAGTCAGAGTACATCGTAAGCAGTGCCGGAGAGACCATTCAGGTGGAATTACGAAGCAATACGGCATACGAAATCGAAATGCCCGGTGTAGATTGGTTAAGGAAAAACTCCTCCCGAAGCCTTTCCACCTATACACATTATTTTATAGTAGACCCGAATGAAACATACGACGCACGTAGCGCGGTGATTCGGTTTATAGATAGGGAAAACGGGATAGAGCAAGCCGTGACCGTCACACAGATGCAACGGGATGCCATTGTTGTGGCGCAAGACCTTTATGAAGTTCCCACTATAGAGGGAGTGTTGGAGCTCCCCGTTCAGGCTAACGTGAACTTCATAGTAGACATTGATGTGGATTGGATTCAATATGATGAAAAAAACACCAATGAATTGACAGAAAGAATATTAACATTCATAATAGCTCCGCACAAACAACCTGGAGACCGTGAAGGGCACATCCGTTTAATAAGCGACGGAGGAGAAGCCACGCAAACCATTCGCGTGATACAAAAAGGTGCTATTGCTCACATCAAAATCCTTTCTTGTAGTGCCACACATGTAGATTATGGCGTAAATGTTATCCAATTGGAAGTGGAATGCGGATTTGGCATCAATCCTTATGTTGATTCGCCCGATTGGTTATCAGATACGGATGCTTATATTATAGGTAGTACAGAGACCGGAAATATTTATGAAATAACCATTAGTGTCAGCCGAAATGAAAGTACGGAAATCCGCACCGGCATTATTCGCATCTATAACGAAGCATACGGTGTAAGCGATGAGGTAGAGATTATGCAAGAGAGTGACAACTCAATTGATACAGAAGGCGACATTGACGATATGCCTGTGCAACCTTGGTAAAACTTAAAACGATAGGAATTATGAACATAAGGAACATATTATATACTCTCCTTACTGCCTGTATTTTATATGGGTGTCAGGATGATGAACTTGTTAGTTATAATCATGGCGGATTGCGTGTGATAGCCAGTTTCACAGAAACACGCTTGGCACATTCAGAATCCGAAAACATCAACTATTCCATTTGGGAGGAAAATGACCAAATAGGACTCTTCACGGATAAACAAGGCAATTTGCCTTATTATGCCATATCCACAGGAAGATTCACAGAATTCAGCCCGCTTGCCCAACAAAACAAATTGGAGATTGAAGACGGGACAAAGGTATATGCCTATTATCCTTATACGGAAGACACAAAGGACAATATGGTTTTGATTGCCCCAATTGCAACACAAGAGTATAGCGACTCCATCACTAACGATTTCCTTTACGCAGAGGGAACCGTACAGGATAATGTGCTTTCGCTGAAGTTCAAACACGTATTTGCTTACCTTAAAATAACTCTGTCTACAGATATCTTAAAAGGGGCTTTGGGAATTAAAATCCAATCTAAAGAGTATATAGGAGGGAGACCGTACGAGCCAAACTACTTTAACCCCATAAGCCAAGAAATTATTAAAAATGAGACAAATAACCCTGACTTAGACATTATATATAATGATTGGGTAAATTATTCCATTCCAGAAGATACTATCAATAACAGAAAAAGTATAACGTGTTATGTAGCCATATACCCGCAATCGGAACATGCAGTCCTGACCATTAAAACTTACGGTTTTGACAATGGTGTCGATCATACACTATTGACAAAAAAGGCACCTGAAGGCGGTTTTCAAGCAGGGAATATCTATACGTTGAGCATCAATGAAGACAACAACGCCGAGATGCTGGCACGTGAACGCGAGGCGCTCATTGCTTTTTATAACGCTATGGATGGAGACAACTGGATACGCAATGACAATTGGTGTAGCGACAAGCCTGTATCAGAATGGTATGGAGTAACTCTTTGGCCGGGAGATGACCGGGTAAGAGGATTATACTTAGGAGCCAACAACTTATCCGGAACTCTTCCGCCGGAATTGACACAATTAGAAGAACTTAATTATATATTTCTTCCCAGCAATGACATCTATGGAGAAATACCTGAAAATTATATCGACTTCCCGTTATTGGTAGAATTCAATGTAGCCAAGCATCAATTTGACACCAATCTTCGTAAAATGACCGGTGAAGTGCCAGACTTTGCTTCGCACTGTCCCTATCTGAGAGAACTATATCTTAATTATAATGCATTTACCGGTTCATTGCCTGAAAGCCATAAAGACGGCATTAGCATAGAAACGGTAGGGAATCAGTTTACCGGCACCATACCCGAGTCTTATACTTATATCATGGACACAGGCCGGTATCTGAAAATCGGGGATAATAACTTAAGCGGAAAGATTCCGGATGCTATAGCCAAACATCCTAATTTCCACGTATATTGGTGGGATATAATGTTCCAGAACGAAAGTTATGTGTTCGACAAAGTAGACATCCCGTCCCATACCAATACCGTAAAATGTTACGATGGCTCGTTTGTCAACTTAGGTGAAGAGTATAAGAAAAACAAATATACAATGTTCTTCACGTGGAGTCCGAATACGAACGAAACCTCCACGCTGTTAATGCGAGCTGTTTCGCACCTGTATGACAAATACAAAGACCAAGGACTGGGCGTGATTGGAATGACAACCATGAAATACAAGGATGAAGAAATCACGACCCAACTTGCCTGCATGCCCAATATGAAACATTTCTGGGGTGCAATGGCCGGAAATGCGGGTGCGCAGGATGAAACATACGACAACTACCCATGGTCAAGCATGACAAATGGTTTTTACTTGTTCAGGCAACCGTTCGACCCATTTTTCCATATAGTCGATAATCAAGGCAATATCATTTATTGGGGATATGGCTACGAATGCGCCTGCCAGACCAGCGATTCTTATCCGCTCAACAACGAAAACATTTTCAAGTTCACAGGAGCACTCTTTGGAAATCCTGATGAAGACGGAAGTTTTGAGGATGAAGATTTTGATGTAGACTATTCACGGGATGGCGAAGTGGTGCAACTGCAATCCGCATCCATAGGAAACGGCGTGGACTTGGTGTTCTTGGGTGATTTCTTTACAGACAAAGAAATGGATTCGTATGATTGGAAAATGATACAAGCCATGGAGCAACTGTTTGCCATAGAACCGTATAGCTCTCTCCGTGACCGCTTCAATGTATATTCAGTGAAAGTGGTATCCAAAGCGAACTTCATTAGTGCACTCAATGAAGATAACGCAAAATGCTTCGAATATGCCTCCAAGGTACCCGGCATTGATATGGATAAACTGATGGTGACAGTCGTGTATAATACATCCTATAATTCCGGACGAAGTTATACAACCATGTATTCCGACGGCTCTTTCGTGGCATATATCATGCAAAACATTGACGGAGTATTGAACCATGAAACCGGCGGGCACGGCATTGCCAAGTTGTCGGATGAATATGTAGAAGCTGGTTATTGGAATGAAACCCTTCCCGAATCCGAAAAAGAAACCATGGATAACCAGTGGGAGAACTTCGGTTGGGGTGCCAACGTAGATTGGCGCAATGACCCGACAACCGTCAGGTGGTCGCGCTTCCTGCAAGACAGCCGTTATGACAATGAAGGGTTGGGTCTCTACGAGGGAGCCTATCTCTATGGATACGGTGCTTATCGTCCTACGGAAAATAGCATGATGCGCTATAACGACAGCCCGTTCAACGCTCCCAGCCGCGAGCAAATCTACAAGACCGTTATGCAGATGTCCGAAGGCAGTAGTTGGACCTACGACTACGAAGAGTTTGTTCAATTCGATGCCGTTAGCCGAAATACAGCAGTTTCACGTAGTTTGCGCCAACAGCCTTCTACCGCACAGGTAGAAAAGTGGAAGAAGACCCACCGCCCACCTGTACGGGTGAAAGGCACTTGGCGCGACGCTAAAAAGAATCACATCGTGGTGCCTTACAGATAATAGTAGCATAAAATTGAAGAGACATAATTTGCGGTCGGAGTCCGTGAGAGATTCCGGCCGTTGTTTTTTAGAAGCTGTTTTGAATTTATCGTGCGATGATTTGGGATGAGTTTTTGAGGCATTTTCGCTTCTGTAATGAGGAAGATAGCGGGCTATCTGACGAAGAACAGAAGCGGAAAGGACCAAAAAATCGCCCAAAGCACACACGAAAACGAACACATCAAGCCAAGAAAAACTTTTTGGAGAAATTCAAAACAGCTTCTTATATGCCTGCCGTAAGTTTGTATCTGAGAAGCGAAGATATCGGTAATGTCAGGAGACACAGTTATTATGTGAGAAACACAGAAAAATTACAATAAAAATGGCACATAGAGTGATTATCGTCTGTCATCTCCATATGCCATTTTATGTTTTAGGGACATTTACTGAATATCCCCAAATAGGAATTGTCGTTTAATTCATTCAATTTATGGCTTCAAATGTGCATAAATAGTCTCTGTTTATTCTTCAACAGCAGTCTCTACGGTTTCCATCTGAACACCTTCTACAAAATCAGTTTCACCACTTGACACAAGCAGATTGTACCATTGAATCAGCTTTTTGATATCACTGGTATGAACACGGTCACGGTCATAATTGGGTAATACTGCCGCCATAAACCCGTGCAGCTCGTCACTGGATGCTTTCTTATAATTGAACTGCACTTCAGCACCATTTTCTTTTTTCTTTACCGATTCGAGCACAGTAGCCAATGGCACTTCTTCTGCATCGGTGTACATAGCAATATCGCCCAACGAAATCACTTTATCACTGGCATAGACCGGCATTCTTTTCTTATCTGCGATATTTTCAACAATCAACATATTTTTAGCCTGAGAAATCAGCTTATACAGTCCCGGTTTTCCCGAGATTGCCAAAATAGTTTTCAACATACGAGTTTCTAATTAGTTTAATAATTTATTTTAATAGGACAAAAATACAATACACGACCGACATACACAAACTTTATCCGTTACCTTTTATCATTTTTTCTAAAGTTTCCTGCAAATCGTCTAATTGAAGATTTAACGGACGACTCCCGTCATTGAATATGATAAAGTCTGAGCGGTCCTGCTTGGCTTTATCATCCATCTGAGCTACTATCCGCTGACGTATTTTCTCTTCGGTAGTACCGTCACGCAACATGACCCGACGAATCCGAAGTTCTACCGGAGCATACACCATGACAACCTTATCTACAATGTTGTCGAAGCCCGACTCAAAAAGGATAGCCGACTCTAATGCCACAATCTCACATCCGGTTTGCCTGTCCGCCCATTTCAGAAAGTCAGCCTTTACCTGCGGATGGACAATGGCATTAATTTGCCCGGCATGACAAGAATCGGCAAACAGGTAATTTGCCAGCAAAGGCTTATTAAGTGTGCCGTCACTCTTGTAAACCTCTTTTCCAAGCAATGCTGTCAGCCTCCGGCGAATCCCTTCATCAGAAAGCATCAGACGTTTTGCTTCCGAATCGGTATTATAGACCGGAATTCCATAGTGTTCTGTCAACAAGCGGGAAACATACGATTTTCCGCTCCCAATTCCTCCGGTAATACCTATCTTCACCATTCGGTTTCCTCCCCCGATGTCTGTTCTATTAAATAATCGACCGAAGCTGGCGTAATACGGACATGACTGACATAATCGGGAGAAGTCTTTAGAGTCAGCGGAAGCTTGTCACTCTTGGCCCGAATGATATCCTCATAAGTAACACCAATAAAAAAATCGTCTGATGTGGCATCCTTGAAATGCGCCAAACCTACTTGAAACGTCACCTGTACTTTCGAAGGGAAAGTACGCAGCACCTTATCGGCAGGGAAATTAATGCCCACAATCGGCACCTCTACGGTTTTTTCGGAATACATATCGACATACACCAGCAGGTCGTCGTATGCCGGAACAAACTTCACTCCTTTAATCTTCTGCAACATTACCCGCTGGTTCAAAGTATCCGTTACATTTTGCAGATGCACTTTCTCGGTATAAGCAGCCGTCAATGTATCGAGCACTTCTTCGGGGGCATATGCGATGACCGAATCGGGAGAAAAACCTATGTGGGAAATATAATACTGCAAGCCGGCACTTACTTCACCTGCCAGCCTGACAGGAACTTTCTTCGCCTTGCCCATCGTGTAAATAAAATCAAGCGTATCCGGACGTACCGAAAGCAGATGGGTAGAGACGTTCAATTGTGCCGAAATCTTCTTCAACAGATCTGCCGAAGAAATATGCACATGCGCCCCCCGGTCCTTATAGTCGTTAAAGTCAAACGAAATAGGGAAAAAGGTTCTTCCCAGCATATAGTTCAGCAAGACTGTCCCCCGGTCTTCCACCCTTACCCGCACATCGCCTGGCAGTTCGGATGTCAACACAGCTTCTTTCGGGACGTTTTTCAAGCGTAAAGGCACCTTAAATTCTGTCTGATAGACATCATCCAGTGTCTGCAACATCCAAAAAGCGAAAGAGACCAAGACAAAAAACAAGAAGACCAGACTCTCCTTGCACTTATCGCTAAGCAAGAATTTTCTGATCTTCCGTATTCCCAGTCTATAATATTGCTGTATGTTCTTTACATCGAACATAGATCCGTCTCTTATTTATTGTTTGCAGCCTGTGTATCAGCGTAAATAGAGTTCTTGTCTACTTTCAGTTTTACACTCGGAGCCACTTCTACAATAACAGCATTGTCTTCTATTTCTTTAATCTTCCCATAAATACCTCCGGCTGTAACGACCGACTGTCCTACCTCCAGGTTTTTGCGGAAGTTTGCTATTTCCTTCTGCTTCTTGTTTTGGGGACGAATCATAAAGAAATACATAATAGCAAAAATTGCTACCATCATAATCAGGAAAGAGTAGTCGCCTCCTCCTTGTGCTGCCATAAATACAGTTAACAAATTCATAATTATCTTTTCTTGGTTAATAAAATATCAGCAGACAAATATATCAATTTTTTGTCAGCTTGTTTTCCTTTTTCAATTGATTAACAATTCCATCCAGTGTGCCATTAATAAAGCCGCCACTTTTGGGAGTGCTATACAATTTGGCTATCTCCACATATTCATTCAGCGATACATTGACCGGAATGTTGGGGAAAGTCAGTATCTCGGCTAGTGCAACCTGCATAATCACCACATCCATTGCGGCAACCCGTTTCAGGTCCCAATTTTTCGAATGTTCACTAATCAGGTGACGGTAATAATCGGCATTCAAAATGGTACGACGGAAAAGACGGCGCGCATAGTCTTTGTCTTCATCGTCTTTGAATTCGGGCAACAGTTCCTGCTTGTCCCCGTTTTCGGGGGCAAAACGTTTGATGGTCTTGAGCACGAATGTATCGACAATCTCCTTGTCATCGTTCCAATACAAGCTCTGGTCTTCCAGCACTTCATCCAATGCCTGATTGTTGAAAATTACCTTCTTATACAGCTTCCGCCATACTTCACGGTCATCTTCATACGAAGAAACTTCGCTTGCCATGTATTCCTTATATATATCACTTTGCATAATCTGCTCGCACAAACTCTTGATGAACTCGCCCTCGTTCTCCCATGTTTTCTTCTGAGAATTGACAAATTCATTCAGCTGCCTGTTCACTTCCAGTTGCGCGATAAATCGGTTGTCTACAAATTTTGTGTTAGGATTCAAGTCCTCCGGCGTGGGAGCAAGCTTGTGCCTGGCAGCATCCAGCCGCCTGCTGGCATACCGCGTCACTTCTACCATCAAAAGCAAAAGATAGTTGTACAGATCATACGCCTTGGACAAACTGAAGAACAACTCCTTTTCTGCAGTATCCAAATTTTTCCCGCCATTCTGATAATAAGCGTAGATTATCTGAACCACCTTCAAACGAATAAGAACTCTGTTAATCATACTAATTATTATAACTATGTCACATTATGAGGTGCAAAAATAATGATTTTCATCCATACGTTCCAAATAAAGTACGCATTTTTACTGTTTTTTTCTGTTTATAGATATTTTAAGACATAGTTCCTTGGCTTTTTGCAGAAAATTCAGCAATTTTGGCATCGGAATTTTAGATTTTACAGACAATGGAAGAAGTTAAGAAGAATACGATGACTGAAATAGACAAAGAAATCGTTTTTACGAAAGCTATCAAAGCCGGGAAAAGAATCTATTATTTGGATGTGAAGAAAAGCAGAAGAGGCGAAATGTTTCTCGCCATCACGGAAAGCAAGAAAGTCGTAACAGGTGAAAGGGAAATGTCGCAGGTCAGCTTTGAGAAGCATAAGATATTCCTTTATAAAGAAGATATTGAAAAATTCATGGATGGGCTTCATGAAGTAATCCGGTACATCGAGCGTGAGCAGGGACCGATTGTAGGAGAAAGCCACATCGCTGAAAACACCGACCTCAGAGGCAACGCAATCCTGAATGAGCCGCTAAAGACAGAAGACATCAAAATCGACATCGATTTTTAATAACCAGAGGTACACCCGCTTTTTGGTCAACGGATATATATTCACCAGCCAATGAAAATATCTACCCGGGCAGGTGAAGATATATTCTTGACCCATTGAAGTATATCTTCAATAAAAGACGAAAACATTTCGTTCAAGAAAAATAGTCCATACGCTTGCAATATCAAAGAATATCACTACCTTTGCACCGCTTTTTCAATTTCATCGTTGTGACATTGACGCATCGTGTGATGGTGAATTAAGCAAAGATATCACTTAATTTAGAGTAACACAAAATTTATCAAACATGAAATCAATTGACATTACAGGTTCTTTAAGAACAGAAACAGGCAAGAAGGCTACCCACGCTTTGCGTAAGAGCAGTCAAGTTCCATGCGTATTGTACGGCATGAAGAAAGACGAAAACGGTCTGCCCGTTGCCACTCCTTTCACTGTTACGGTAGAAGGTTTGCGCAAACTGGTTTACACTCCGCATATCTATGTAGTAAACTTGAACATCGACGGACAGGTTTACAATGCAATCATGAAAGATATCCAGTTCCACCCCGTAACTGATGCTATCCTGCACGTTGACTTCTATCAAATCAACGAAGAAAATCCGATTGTAATGGAAGTTCCGGTTCAATTGGATGGTCTGGCTGAAGGTGTGAGAGCCGGTGGTAAACTGGTACTGCAAATCCGCAAGTTGAAAGTGAAAGCTTTGTACAACAATATGCCCGAACGTGTGGTTATCAATGTTACCAACTTAGGACTGGGCAAAACCATCAAAGTCGGTGAATTGCACTACGACAATATGGAAATCCTCAATGCCAAAGAAGCTGTGGTATGTGCTGTCAAATTGACCCGTGCCGCACGTGGTGCTCAGGCTGCCGCTGCAAAATAATCCTGTAAACCACTAAAAGTACAAATCCACTTTCAATGAAATATTTGATTGTAGGTCTGGGAAATATCGGTGACGAATATCACGAGACCCGGCACAACATAGGATTTATGGTATTGGACGCTTTAGCCAAAGCGTCCAATATTGTTTTCAAGGACGGACGTTACGGAGCTACGGCATCACTATCGCTGAAAGGCAGGCAGCTTATTCTGCTGAAACCATCCACTTACATGAACCTGAGTGGAAATGCAGTCCGATACTGGATGCAACAAGAAAAAATTCCATTAGAAAACGTCCTCATCGTAGTAGATGATCTGGCACTCCCATTAGGAAGCTTACGCCTGAAAGGCAAAGGAAGTGATGCCGGCCATAACGGACTGAAACACATAGCCGCCATACTAGGCACACAAAACTATGCAAGACTACGGTTCGGTATCGGCAATAACTTCCCGAAAGGAGGACAGATAGATTATGTATTGGGACATTTCGATGAAGAAGAACGGAAAATTCTTCCCGAACGGATCAGTATAGCGGAAGAAATCATCAAAAGTTTCTGTCTTGCCGGATTGAACATCACCATGAATCAATTTAATAATAAATAAGTATAAAAGGAGGCAGAGCATCCGTTTATACTTACCCCTCTGACTTCTTTAATACTTTAATACTAAAACAGAACAACCTATGCCTGAAGCAAGAATAGACAAATGGATGTGGGCTGCCCGCATATTCAAGACCCGCACCATCGCCGCCGAGGCTTGTAAAAAAGGAAGAATACACATCAACGGGGCACAAGCAAAACCTTCCCGTATGGTCAAGCCAGGAGATGTCATTCAAGTAAAAAAACCGCCCGTTACCTATTCTTTCAAAGTATTGCAGGCGATAGAGAAACGCGTAGGAGCCAAACTGGTTCCCGAAATTATGGAAAATGTCACGACACCTGACCAATATGAATTACTGGAAATGAGTAAGATAAGCGGGTTCGTCAATCGTGCTAAAGGTACAGGAAGACCAACCAAAAAAGACCGTCGTGAATTGGACGACTTCTTTATGCCCGAATATAATGATGACTTCGACTTTGATTTCGATGACGAAGATTCGGACGATGAGGAATAAAAACATAGAGGCATAAAGCACCAGAGCACGTAAGACTCTAAACTTTATGCCTCTATTGCCTGTTACAGATTTGCCTTGATGGCTTCAATCAATTCCTGATACTCGGCATCCGACAAGTAAACCTTTCCCGGATTCATCTGGAAAGTTCCTCCATAATCCGGACCATCTACATATTTGGGTGCCAAATGAAAATGCAAATGCGACAACTTGTCGCTGTATGCTCCATAATTGATTTTCTCAGGATGGAATGCCTTTTGCATGGCACGGGTCACACGTACCACGTCTGCCATAAATGCATTACGGTCTTCATCGCTCAACTCATTCAAGTCATTTACATGATCTTTATATGCCACCAGACAACGTCCGCGATAAGTTTGTTCTTTAAACAAGAAAACACGCGAAACACTCAGCGGAGCAATTTCAATCATCAAATTGTGCAACGTCTCATTGTTCTGACAATAGAGACAATCTTTCGGATCACTTTTCATACTTCTTTTTATATTTAATAATTATAAAATAATGGTTTTATCCTTCTGCCGCAAACAATCGTTTCAAATTCGCTTCTTCACCTACCACCCAGACAATATCATTTTCACTTAAAGGTAAATGTACGTCAGGAGCACGAAGCACATTCTCCCCAGACGACTCTACCCCTACTACCAGACAATGATATTTCGACCGCACACCACATTCAATAATATTTTTCCCGACAAAGGGAGAATCTTTATCCACAATAAACTGCTTCAACAACATTTCATGCCTTTCAAACTCCCCGTCATCAGAGGTACGCATCGCCTTCATTGCCATTGAAGAGAAAAACGACAACTGTTCATCGGTACCAATAATCTGTAACGTATCTTCTGGAAAAATACGCGATGCGCCATCAGGGATATTCAACCGTCGGTTGCCTCGTATGATAGATGCCACATGCACACCGTATTTTTTCCCTAAATCCAGTTCTTTCAGCGTGTGTCCGACCCATTCCGAATCAGGAGACACCACAAAATCACTCAAGTGTAAATCCCTGTCAAGCAACTTGCCGGCATACGACGGACGCTTGCCGCCCAAATATTCCTGCTGCATCTCTTTCGAACGCAAATTCATCACAAACGTACGCTCCAGCACAATAGACTGCTTTTTAAGGAAACGCGAAAAGACCATAGCACATACCAGCAAGATAGCTATCCCCATCATCAACGCCACCGATGTGTGAAACAAGCGTTCGATTACAGACACGATAAATCCTGCAGCTATAATAACCCTGAAGACAACTAAAGAAATCAACAAGGCATGATTGAAACGATTGTCTGCCCATAAAGTACGAAATTCTTCCGAATGGTTTTTCTTCATAATCATCGCACGTAAGAATGGAGCCAGCACTGCTATCGTGACAACAGCTGTCAACACCCGGCCCCATAAGTCGCCCAACATATTCGTAGCAAAAGGCTCTACCAAATGCAGACACACCATAATGACACCAACTGAAAGGACAGAATAAACAACCACAATCCGAAGCACTGCCGTCATCAGTTTCTGCCAATTAGTCTTATGATTCACCGTAGATGCTCCCGCCGAATACCGCTCAAGCAACAGGCTCCAACGCTTAGGCAAGTGGCTGTTAACCAGATTATAAGCAGGAAGAGCAAGCCGAATCATATAAGGAGTAAGGAAAGTAGTAATCACCGATACCGCAACCACAATCGGATAAAGGAAATTACCGGTCACTCCCAAACTGACTCCCAAGGCTGCAATGATAAAGGCAAACTCTCCGATTTGAGTCAGGCTGAAGCCACATTGTATCGCAGTTTTCAACGGTTGTCCCGACAACAAGACACCTGCCGTTCCAAACAGAGTCTGCCCCAACAGTACAGCTGCTACAATGGCTAGAATCGGATATTTGTATTCAACAATCATATGAGGATTAACCATCATGCCTACCGATACAAAAAAAATGGCACCAAACAAATCCTTAACCGGAGCCACCAATCGCCCGATATGCTCCGACTCAATTGTTTCCGAAAGGATTGACCCCATAATAAAGGCACCAAATGCCGGAGAAAAACCTACAGCAGCTGCAAAATAAACCATTCCGAAACATAAAGCAAGCGATACAATAAGCAACGTTTCATCACTCATCAATTTACGCAATCGCTTCAACAGCAATGGAATCAGATAAAGTCCCACCACCAGCCACAACACTAAAAAGAACACCAGTTTGGCAAGACTGTACACCATTTCGACTCCCTCAAAATGTGTACTGACCGCCATTGTAGAAAGCATAACCATCAATACAATGGCAAGAATATCTTCGATAATCAGAATCCCCAATACAACACCGGCAAAATGCTGCTGACGCAAACCCATATCATCAAAAGCCTTATAGACAATCGTAGTAGAAGACATGGCTATCATTCCTCCCAAATAGATACAGTCCATTTGTTTCCATCCAAACATCCATCCCACTGATATACCGACCACGATCATACACAAAATAATGGTACAGGCTGAAATAACTGCCGAACTTCCTACTTTCAACAGTTTTTTCATACTGAATTCAAGCCCCAAAGCAAACAACAGGAAAATCACACCTATCTCTGACCATAAATGTATATTTGCCTCATCGGTTACGGAAGGAGTGAACTGAAAATGCGGGCTGCATAAAAAACCGGCAACTATATAACCTAATACTAAAGGCTGCTTCAGTTTTTTAAATACAAGCGTCATCACTCCGGCACATATCAAAATCAATGCCAAGTCACTAATAAGAGGGGCTAATTGAGACATATTGTTCAAGTTGTATGTATATTTCCATACAAATGTAACAAAAAATCCGATAGATACGAATACATACAGAACAGATTCAAGAAAAATCAGTGCACGGACACGCAAAAGCTATTTTTTGACTACCTTTGCAGAACAATCAAATAAATTTATATATGATAGTTTGCATAGCCGAAAAACCAAGTGTAGCACGCGACATCGCCGATGTACTTGGAGCCAGAGAACGCAAAGATGGATACATCGAAGGAAACGGATACCAAGTGACTTGGACATTCGGTCACCTTTGTACACTGAAAGAACCGCACGAATATACACCTTCGTGGAAATCATGGTCGCTCTCCAGCCTGCCTATGATACCACCACGGTTCGGCATCAAACTAATTGAAGACCCAGGCATACACAAACAATTTAAAATCATTGAACACCTGATGCAGGCTGCCGATGAAATTATCAACTGTGGTGATGCCGGACAAGAGGGGGAACTCATACAGCGCTGGGTGATGCAAAAAGCCGGTGCACACTGTCCGGTGAAACGCTTGTGGATTTCTTCACTCACTGAAGAAGCCATTCGTGAAGGTTTTTCCAAACTGAAAGACCAAATTGAATTCCAGCCGCTTTACGAAGCAGGACTGAGCCGTGCCATCGGTGACTGGCTGCTGGGAATGAATGCCACCCGACTGTATACACTGAAATATGGACAAAACCGCCAAGTGCTCTCCATCGGGAGAGTACAGACTCCTACCCTTGCCCTTATAGTTAACCGGCAACAAGAGATAGAACACTTCGTACCGAAACAATACTGGGAGCTGAAGACTGTATACCGAGATACCACTTTCAGTGCCATCGTGCGCAAAAGTGACGAAGAGCTTGCGGAAGAAGCATCCCAAACTTCACAAGCATCTAAAAAAACCATCAATAAAGAAGAAACAAATCGCGGCATTCCACCCATCACCGATGAAACAACAGGAAAACTGCTACTTGAACGTATCAGCAATGTACCTTTTACAATTACTGACACGGCTCTTAAAAAAGGAACAGAAGCACCTCCTCGTCTGTTCGACTTGACCTCACTACAGGTAGAATGCAACAAGAAGTTTTCTTATTCTGCCGATATGACCCTACAGCTCATCCAATCGCTTTATGAAAAGAAAGTGGCAACCTATCCCCGTGTAGATACCACTTTCTTAAGTGATGATATTTACCCCAAATGTCCCAAGATACTAGAAGGATTAAAAGATTATACCTCTTTCACGGCTCCTCTATCCGGAAAGACCCTGATTAAATCGAAAAAAGTATTCGACAATTCGAAAGTGACCGACCACCATGCCATCATTCCTACAGGCGTACAACCTAAAGGATTGACTGATATGGAAAAACAAGTGTTCGACCTGATAGCAAGACGCTTTATTGCCATATTTTATCCGGATTGCAAATTTTCCACCACCACAGTCACAGGAGAAGCTGATGGCATTGAATTCAAGGTTAGCGGCAAGCAGATCATCGACCCAGGCTGGAGAATCATCTTTGCCAAAGAACCGAAAGACGATACGAAAGAAGGGGAAGAAGAAAGCGTATTGCCTGCTTTCACCAAAGGAGAAAGCGGACCACATACACCTATGCTGAATGAAAAATGGACACAACCGCCCAAACCCTATACCGAAGCCACCTTGCTGCGGGCTATGGAAACAGCAGGCAAGTTAGTGGATAACGAAGAGTTGCGCGACGCCCTGAAAGAGAACGGAATAGGACGTCCTTCCACCCGCGCAGCCATCATCGAAACATTATTCAAACGGCATTACATCCGCAAGGAACGCAAAAGCCTGACAGCTACTCCCACAGGTGTAGAATTAATCGGACTAATACACGAAGAATTACTGAAATCTGCCGAACTGACCGGCATTTGGGAAAAGAAACTGCGTGAAATAGAACGGCGCAGCTATGATGCCAAACAGTTCTTGAACGAATTAAAACAAATGGTTAGTGAAATAGTCAACAGCGTGTTAAGTGACAATACAAACCGACGCATCACCATAACAGCAGAAGAACCTATACACAAAACCGTTACCAAAGACATGCCCAAAAAGAAGAAAACAACTTCCACCAAACGAAGCAAGAAAGTTGTTTCTTCTCCCAATACCGCCACCGATACACTACCGCAAGAAGATGCTATCGTAGGAACAAAATGCCCCTTATGTGGAAAAGGTACAATACTGAAAGGGAAAACCGCATACGGCTGTTCGGAATGGAAAAACGGATGTACGTTCCGCAAACCTTTCTGAAAGTTTTTCTTACCACAGACTCGTATCGTTAAATTTATAACTAACCCGTTGAAAACAAACGAGTTCATTGGTAAGGTTTAGCATAACACAACAGGTCAAGTAGCTGGATTTCAACAACTTTAATGAAAAAGTTGATTTTCAGTTACTCCGTTTTTATTCTATCAAGCTTTCATTATTGTCCGAATGCCTTGCTTTATTTCGCAACACACATTCACGGCTTGTGTTGGCATAGCAATATACACAAAAATGAAGGCACGTATCATACATCCCGATGTCTTTGCTCACCATGCATCCGCATATTTTACGTTGCCCCTTGTCTTTCAGATTTTTCCGTTCAATAGGAATAGGAGGAATCTCTCCGAATAAATCCGGTTCGGGCAACTTGCCGGTATGCAGATAGTAAACCAACTCCTTATCTTCGCCGAACACACGTTCCATTAACTCCCCGTCTATGCAACGGTTATGCTCAATGCCATAATCTTCCAAGTCTATCTCTTCGGCACACGTGGCAAGCGTCAGGTTCCAGCCTTCGGCTTTCCATACATCGCGCAATTTTGCCAGACCTTCCACTATTTCCAACCGTTGCACCTCATTCAGTTCTGCGGTTTCTACATTCTCTTTCGTAAAGCAATGCGTTTCCTTTATCAGATTGTTTTGCACTTTCCGATAGGCTTTTACATCCACAAAGCTGAATACCAGCTTGTCCGTGTACCCTTTCAACCGATTGCCTATCTTCCATATCCGGTTCAGCAATATACGTGGGGTTATGTCAGGCGTGATAACCAACGGGTCAAACCGCCATATCACTCGCTCATGTCCAATCTGCTCCGACAATTTGCAGAACGTTTCAATCCGTTTCTCCACACTGGGCACATTCGGTTCGAAACCTTCGCGTACATAGTCGTTCAACGTCACCTGAAAATAGTAATGAATCCCTCGTTCATCCAACTGATATAAATAAGGTAAGATAGGTTCCGGGTTCTTCGTCCAGAACACCACTACTTTACAATGCTTGAAAGACACATACATCGGCTTCCGGTTGAACGGATTATACCATACACAATACCCTTTAGCCAAGCGGTTAAAGAACCATTTGGAATAAAAGGCAGGTATATCCGTAGAGCGGCTGGCGGAAATGATTACCGGAGCGGTTGCTTCTATTTGTTTGCCAGAATCGGTGGTTATCTTATCTTTTCCCATATCGACCGAATTTTCTACAAAGTTGCAAAAATCGGATTGAAATTCAAACTTCATCAGTGAAATTATAAATGCCACCATCGGATTCTTTATATATTCTTTGGGGTCGTCCACGTGGATATTTTCTGCCTTCGGCAATTGTTCACCTTCCCTTTTTGCCGCACATAGTCTTCCGTAATATTGCGTACCAATGTTCCTGTCAAGCGTACGGATGCTCCACATTTCCCGTGAGGCTTCCTCCGCATACCACCTTCTGGCATCAGGATGAGGTACTGCCATAATGCGGCGGAAATGAGTCCATGTGAGATTTGGCACTCGCGAGTGCCAATTTGGCAAATCATCAAAACTCAAGTAAAACTGTCGATAATCCCGCAATCGCCGTTCACTGTAGTTTGCTCCAAATTCGATGGACAACCGATCTGCAATTGTTTTAATCAGCTTGGTGCCATATTGAGCACGGGCAGCTCCATGCTGTTCTTCTTCCACTATACGGCGTTCGATGTTTCAATAAGTGATAACAGCTATTTGTCCGACTGCAGCGTATGCCTGTCTTTGCCCTTGTTCGATAATCGCCCGGATATCGGAAACAAAATTCTCGGTTATCATATCGGTCTGTAGTTTATTTTTTTCCATACCCAAAAACTTTAAAAAACATCCGATGAGATCGGTTTCATTTGTATCTTATCTTTTTTAGTTCGTCAAACTTACGACTCATTTATCGTCCAACGTCTTTATAACTGTATCGAAAAGCGATAGCTATACTGGTAGGAGCCGTGAGAATCAGTTTGTTCCAAAAGGTTTTGCTTACTACCACAAAAGTAAGCAATCCTTACGAACAAATCAAACGATATTCTTTTATATTTGATGGGTTAAGAATTTATATCCGAATCTTTTTCAAATAAATCCCCCAAACTCTTGACTTCGCTTCTGGGCTATATTATCTTTGCAGATAGCTTCCTTTTACGGTTTTGATATCAAGAACGTACGGTTTCCAATTGGAGAACGTATGGTTTCCATATCAAGAACGTACGGTTTCGATATGGAAACCGTAAAAAGGAGACAACTGAAAACCGATTATTAACCTTTTAAAAACACATTGCCATGAGTGCCCTTTATGATTTCTTGCCTGTACCGCCAAAAGGAAACAATGAAAGCGGATCGCACCTTTATCCTAAACTGCGTCCTTACAAGACTGTTTCTTTTGATGAACTTACAGAAAAGATTGCCTCCCATTCCGGATTGACCAAAGGGAATATCCTTGCCGTGATGGAAGAAATAGAAAACTGGACCAAGCAGCTCCTTTCGGAGGGGTACCGCGTGCAGATAGGGAACATCGGCACGGTTTCTGCCTCGCTCAAGGCAGACGCGGAGGTGTACGATAAAGAGGATATACATGCTCAGTCCATCCGTTTCGATAAGATGAGGGTGACGGTATCCAAACAGTTCTCGAAGCAATGCTGCGGGAAGGTGTTGCGTGCCCCTTCGTGGAAGAAGTTCCAGCAAAGTTCGTGCACGTATACGGAGGAAGAGCGGCTCGCCTTGCTTCAATCGTATCTGGAGAGCCACGACTATATCACCCGTGCGGAATATGGCGCTTTGACGGGGCTGCTGAAATACAAAGCTTGGCAGGACCTGGACAAATGGGTGAAAGCGCACCTTATCGACATCAAGGGGCGTGCTCCTCACCGGGTGTATGTGAAGCGTAAGGGGCAGGATGACGGGCTTTAATTTTTCAATAAAGTAAACTGTTTTGAAATTCTACAAAATCAGCACACGATAAATTCAGAAGCTGTTTTGAATTTCTCCAAAAAGTTTTTCTTAGCTTGATGTATCCCGTTTTTCGTGTGTGCTTTGGGCGATTTTTTGGTCCTTTTCGCTCCTGTTCTTCGTCAGATAGCCCGCTATCTTCCTCATCACAGAAGCGAAAATGCCTCAAAAACTCATCCCAAATCATCGCACGATAAATTCAAAACAGCTTCTCAAAATAGTTTCTTATGTATCTCCATGCATTAATTAACCAATTGTTTTTCGTACCTTTGCACCCGATTTAGAAACTAAACGAAACGACATGTGGTTATTATTAGCATTCTGCTCGGCGGCATTGCTGGGCTTTTATGACGTGTTCAAAAAGAAATCGTTGAACGGGAATGCGGTGCTCCCCGTACTGGCGCTGAACACGCTGTTCTCCAGCCTCATCTTCATCCCCTTCATCCTTGTGTCCAGGTTCTGTCCGTCGGCATTGCAGGACACGATATTTTTCGTACCCGAAACGGGAGGCTGGGAAGTGCACAAATACATTGTGCTGAAATCGGTAATTGTACTCTCGTCGTGGACCTTCGGCTATTTCGGGATGAAGCACCTGCCTCTTACCATCGTAGGGCCGATTAACGCCACACGCCCTGTAATGACCCTGGTGGGCGCATTGCTCATCTTCGGCGAGCGGCTAAACCTGTACCAGTGGATTGGTGTGCTGCTGGCGGTGGTATCGTTTTTCATGCTGAGCCGCTCGGGCAAGAAAGAAGGCATCAGCTTCGAACACAACCGCTGGGTGTGGTTCGTGGTGCTTGCCGCCTTGCTGGGAGCTATCAGCGGCCTGTACGACAAATACCTGATGGGAATGTTCAACAACATGGTGGTGCAGGCTTGGTATAACATCTACCAGCTTTTCATGATGGGGGCGGTGCTGATGTTCCTGTGGCTTCCGAAGCGCAAGACCACTACCCCTTTCCACTGGGACTGGTGCATCCCGCTGATTTCCCTCTTCCTTTCGGCGGCAGACTTCGTATATTTCTATGCCTTAGGAATGGACGACTCGATGATTTCCATCGTGTCGATGGTGCGGCGGGGAAGCGTGGTGGTATCGTTCCTCTTCGGTGCCATGGTGTTCCGCGAAAAGAACCTGCGGAGCAAGGCGGTTGATCTCGCACTGGTGCTTCTCGGCATGTTCTTCCTGTATCTGGGGAGCCGGTAGGATTCTCTTTATAGGAAAATTTAAACAGGCTCTACATACATCCGTGTAAAAGTCTGATTTCTGAAGCAGGAAAAAGGTAGCTTGCCGCTCCGTTTTCCTGCTTTAAGTTCCGGTAAGAAACATTTTTTCGCAAAAAAACAAGCAGTTTGTTTGCTGATTTGAGAAAAAGCATTACCTTTGCAACCGCAAAACAAAACAACGATTGTTGCGGAAATAGCTCAGTTGGTAGAGCACAACCTTGCCAAGGTTGGGGTCGCGAGTTCGAGTCTCGTTTTCCGCTCTATAGTAATAATGCCCAGGTGGCGGAATGGTAGACGCGCACGTTTCAGGTGCGTGTGTCGAGAGGCATGCAGGTTCGAGTCCTGTTCTGGGCACGTTCTTTTTAAGTTTGTTTATCGGAGAGATGGCGGAATTGGTAGACGCGCTACTTTGAGGGGGTAGTGACATTATGTCGTGGGAGTTCGAGTCTCCTTCTCTTCACGCGTTGTTGCGGAAATAGCTCAGTTGGTAGAGCACAACCTTGCCAAGGTTGGGGTCGCGAGTTCGAGTCTCGTTTTCCGC
>NZ_JACSPP010000020.1:0-9493 GCF_014837065.1 Phocaeicola intestinalis | reverse complement strand
GGTGGCGGAATGGTAGACGCGCACGTTTCAGGTGCGTGTGTCGAGAGGCATGCAGGTTCGAGTCCTGTTCTGGGCACATCATTGCGGAAATAGCTCAGTTGGTAGAGCACAACCTTGCCAAGGTTGGGGTCGCGAGTTCGAGTCTCGTTTTCCGCTCACGTTAGTTATTTTGGGTTTCATTGCGGCAATAGCTCAGTTGGTAGAGCACGACCTTGCCAAGGTCGGGGTCGCGAGTTCGAGTCTCGTTTGCCGCTCATAAGGAGAGATTGGGTTATCCCGGTCTCTCCTTTCGTTTTTATGTCTTAAGAGCCAGATATGGGTTCATCTGACCTCTTTCAGCTTTTCTTCCAATTGAAGAGCTGATATACCCAATTTAATAGCTTGCTCGTAGGCCTGACGTGCCTGGTGTTTCTTCTTTTGGCGGACATAAATGTCGCCCATCATCACATATACGTCAGCGTCATTCGGGTCAAGCTTTGCCGCAGCCTCAAGATCCAGCAAGGCCATATCGGTAAATTCCTGCTCCAGTTCCACATTGGCACGCATTTTCAAGAGTGATGCATCCTGCGGATATTCTTCCACCAACAGATTCAGGCGGTCACGGGCTGCAATGAACTTTCCTTCCTTCTGGTCAAGCATGGCAAGCCCGATACGGGCAGGCTTGTTTTTCGCATCCTTGCCCAATAAGACATTATAGTCGATACGCGCCTCCTTATACTGATGACGCTGCATGTAGATATAGGCGCGGAACAGGCGTGCTTCTTTCTCTTCGGGAATAAGG
Organism: Phocaeicola intestinalis; assembly: GCF_014837065.1. GTDB lineage: Bacteria > Bacteroidota > Bacteroidia > Bacteroidales > Bacteroidaceae > Phocaeicola > Phocaeicola intestinalis. Next base: position 8,712 of record NZ_JACSPP010000020.1, on the reverse strand, counting down.
TCGATGACGTTGCAATAGTCAATGTATGCTTTTTCGAGCAAGCCTTTATCCAGATACAGTGCCGCACGGTTCAGAAGGATAGCCGTAGCGTATGGCGTGATATTCAACGCCATGGTATAGGCTTCGATGGCTTCGTCCGCCTTTCCCTGACGCTTCAAGACCGTGCCGAGGTTGGAAAAGAGCAAGGCGTTGCGGGCATTCTTGGGGTCGAGCTTCAAGGCTTCGCGGAAAAGCTGTTCGGCACGCACCAAACTGTCCTTCTGTGCACAAGCCATCGCTTCTTCCACCAGCTCGTTATAGTTTTGGGCATACAGTCCGAACGAGCACAGGCAGACACACGCTATGATAATCAGTCTTCGCATATTTAAGAAATTCTTTTGGGTAAAACGCAGATTAACGCAGATTTCCGCGGATTCTTTTTACCATGCAAAGATAAAAATAGAAAAAATACAATCTGCGGAAATCTGCGTTAATCTGCGTTTCAATCCGATAACTTTACGCTTCTTTAATATAATTCACAATCCATGCACCAACTTCTTTCGTACCATACTTAGCTCCGCCTTCTGCCTGGATTTCGGGCGTACGTACGCAAGCGTCCAGCGAAGCGTCTACGGCACGGCGTATCAGGGCACCCTCTTCCTTGCAGTCGAAGTATTCGAACAACATGGCTACGGAAAGGATTTGCGCCAACGGATTGGCTATGTTCAACCCCTTAGCCTGCGGCCACGAACCGTGAATGGGTTCGAACACCGGCGTGCTTTCGCCCGTAGATGCCGAAGGAAGCAGACCCATGGAGCCGCTGATGCAAGAACCTTCGTCGGTCAGGATATCGCCGAACGTATTCTCGGTCACCATGACATCGAAGAACTTCGGTTCCTGAATCATGCGCATTGCCGCATTGTCGACATACATATAGTCGGTGGTTACTTCGGGGTATTGAGGAGCCATCTCCTGGGCTATCTGACGCCACAAGCGTGACGATGCAAGCACATTCGCCTTATCGACTACCGTCAGGTGCTTGCGGCGCTTCATGGCATACTCAAAACCTACCTTCAGGATACGTTCGATTTCGGGACGGGTATAATAATTGGTGTCATACGCCTTATCGTTGTCCTGGTATTTCTCGCCGAAATACATGCCTCCGGTCAGCTCGCGGATGCAAAGGAAATCGGCACCGTCCACCAGTTCGGCACGCAAAGGAGACTTGTGCAACAAACATTTGAAGGTCTGCACCGGACGGATATTGGCAAACAGTCCCAGCTTCTTACGCATGGCAAGCAAGCCCTGCTCGGGACGTACCTTTGCCGTAGGGTCATTATCGAACTTGGGGTCGCCCACCGCCGAGAACAATACGGCATCGGCATCCTTGCATACCTGATAGGTTTCTTCCGGGAACGGGTCGCCCACCTTATCAATGGCATCTGCACCGCAGATAGCGTATTCGTAACTTACTTTATGTCCAAACTTCTCACAAACAGCCGTCATGACATCGACACCCTGAACAGAGATTTCAGGACCGATGCCGTCACCGGCTAATACTGCAATTTTAAATTCCATAGGTCTTCTTTTTTAGGTAACCAGGAAACCAGGTACCAGGTGACCAGGTTTAATATAGCATTTACAAAACTATTCAAGACCTAGTTAACTAGTACCTTGTCAACTGATTGTTATTCTTCAATTATATTCAACATTTTAATGGTCGCTTTGATTGCCGCTTCCGTCTGGTCGGCATCCAAACCGCGGGTACGGAACTCACGGTCCTCGTAATTCCACGTGATGACGGTCTGCACAAAGGCATCGGTACGTCCGCCGGGAGGAATGGTCACGGCATAATTGGTCAGCATCGGAAACTTGCGCTGCAACGTACCCTTATATATCTTGCGCAAGGCACGCACGAAAGCATCATACTGACCGTCGCCCGATGAACTTTCCTGATACACCTTGCCGTTGATTTCGATGCTGAGCGTAGCCATCGGCTTCAATCCTTGAGCAAGGGTGACGAAATAGCTCAACAGTTTCACCTTGTTTTGCGTTCCGTCGTGTTTCAGCACATCACTGATGATATAGGGCAAATCTTCCTGTGTCACCAGTTCTTTCCGGTCGCCCAATTCGATGATACGTTCGGTCACTTTCCGCATCGAATCTTCGTCCAGTTCCAAGCCCAGGCTTTCCAGATTCTTGCGAATATTCGCCTTGCCCGAAGTCTTTCCCAAAGCATACTCACGTACCCTGCCGAAACGTTCGGGAAGCAAATCGTTGCAATAAAGATTATTCTTATTATCTCCATCGGCATGCACGCCTGCCACCTGCGTGAAAACACTTTCGCCCACTATCGGCTTGTTGGCGGGAATGCTCATACCCGAATACGACTCGACCACCCGACTCACATCGTTCAGACGGCTTTCATCGATATTGGTCACGGCATGGAAATGATCTTTCAAAATCGCCTGCACACTGGCAAGGGGAGCATTGCCCGCCCGTTCGCCCAAACCGTTGATGGTGGTATGAAGTCCTTTCACCCCACTCAGCACAGCCGCCAGCACGTTGCTCACGGCAAGGTCGTAATCGTTGTGCGCATGAAAATCGAAGTGCAGGTCGGGATAACGTTTCTTCATCTTCCGCATATACTCAATGACCTGCAGCGGATTGAGAATGCCCAACGTATCGGGCAACATGAACCGACGGATACCGCAATCCTTTAAGCCGTCGACCAGCCCAAAGACATAAGCAGGCGAATCTTTCATGCCATTGCTCCAGTCCTCCAAGTACACGTTGACATCCAAATCCCGTTCGTGCGCATACGATACCACCGCCCGTATGTCCTCGATATGCTCGTCAAGAGTCTTCTTCAGCTGGTACGTGCAATGCTTCTCCGAGCCTTTCGTAAGCAAGTTAATGACCCTGCATCCAGCATCGTGAATCCAGTCGACCGACACGTGGCCGTCGACAAAACCCAACACTTCGACCCGCGGAAGCATGTTCCGCCGCGCCGCCCAGTCGCATATCATCCTTACCGCATTGAATTCCCCTTCAGACACCCGTGCCGAAGCGACTTCCACACGATCGACTTTCAAGTCCTCAAGCAGTAAGCGGGCAATCATTAATTTTTCATGGGGCACGAACGACACGCCATTGGTCTGCTCGCCATCGCGGAGCGTGGTGTCCATGATTTCTATTCTCGGATGATTTTCCATAAAACTTTTTTTTACTCGCCACAGATTACACAGATTTAATCTTTTATAAATGTCCGCATTTAGCCGGCAAGGAGTTAAGAAGCCAATACTTCTGTGCTATTGGCATTTAACTCCTGCCGAAGGCATAACTCCCTTCTAACTCCTTTTATCTATGAGGATATTCATTAATCTTTATCAATATTAATTATAAACAGAAAAAATCTGCGTAATCTGTGGTGAAAAATATAACGTGTTATCTGTGTTCTTCCTCGTAAGCCTCGATTTTATCCTTGTTTTCTACAAGGAAATCGATGTCGTCCAGCCCGTTCATCAGACAATGCTTCTTATAGGCATTGATTTCGAAGGTTTCCGACTTGCCTGTCGCCTTGTTGGTAATGGTCTGGGCAGGAAGGTTTACTTCTACTTCCGTCTTCGGGTCGGCAAAGATAGAGTCGAACAGTTCTTTCAGGAACCCTTCGCTGACCACCACCGGAAGCACGAAATTATTCAATTCGTTATTCTTGTGGATATCGGCAAAGAAACTGGATACTACTACACGGAAGCCGTAACCGGCAATCGCCCACGCCGCATGTTCGCGGCTGGAACCACTTCCGAAGTTCTTGCCTGCCACCAGGATTTGCCCACTATATGTCGGATTGTTCAATACAAAGTCTTTGTTCAGCGAACCGTCCGGATTGTATCTCCAATCGCGGAACAGGTTATCACCAAAGAATTTTTCATCGCGTGTAGTGGCCTTCAGGAAACGTGCCGGTATAATCTGGTCGGTATCTACATTTTCGAGCGGTAAAGGCACACAAGTGCTGGTAATTATATCAAATTTCTGTTTCATGTGTTCTTAGTTATTTAGTTTTTGAGTTCTTAAGTTTTGAGTTTTTCAATAAATTATGGGAAACTTATAAACTCACGAACTTACAAACTCAAAAACTTACATTAATGTTCTCGGATCTGTTATCACTCCCGTTACGGCTGCGGCGGCTGCGGTCAGCGGACTTGCCAACAACGTGCGTGAGCCAGGACCTTGACGGCCTTCGAAATTACGGTTGCTGGTAGATACGGCATATTTGCCTGCGGGAATCTTGTCATCGTTCATCGCCAGACAAGCCGAACATCCCGGCTGACGGATAGCAAAGCCTGCTTCCTCAAGCACTTTATCCAACCCCTCTTCACGGATTTGCGCATCCACCATCCACGAACCCGGCACAAGCCAAGCAGTAATGTTCTCCGCTTTCTTACGCCCTTTCACGATAGATGCAAAAGCACGGAAGTCTTCGATACGGCCGTTGGTGCAAGCGCCGAGGAACACGTAATCGACTTTCTTGCCCAGCAACGGTTCTCCCGGCTGGAAGCCCATATAATGCAGGGACTTTTCGAAAGACGCCTTCTCTACGTCACTCATTCCTTCCGTAACAGGAATGTGAGCGGTGATTGCCATCCCCATACCGGGATTGGTTCCGTAAGTAATCATCGGCTGGATATCGGCTGCATCGTAACGCACTTCTTTGTCGAACACCGCATCATCATCGCTCTTCAGGGTTTCCCAGTATGCGACAGCCTTGTCCCAATCTGCTCCCTTCGGCGCATATTCACGTCCTTTGATGTATTCGAAAGTCACTTCATCGGGAGCAATCATTCCACCACGGGCACCCATTTCGATAGATAAGTTACACAAAGTAAGACGTCCCTCCATCGTCAGGCTCCGAATCGCTTCGCCGGCATATTCTACGAAATATCCCGTAGCCCCGCTGGTGGTCATCTTCGACATCATGTAAAGGGCTACATCCTTAGCGGTCACGCCTTTGCCTAACTTGCCATCGATAGTGATGCGCATAGTTTTCGGACGTGCCTGCAAGATGCATTGAGAAGCCATGACCATTTCCACTTCGCTGGTGCCGATACCGAAAGCAACCGCTCCCATCGCACCGTGTGTAGAAGTATGCGAATCGCCACAGACAATCGTCATGCCTGGCAATGTCAGTCCCCGTTCGGGACCCACCACGTGAATAATGCCGTTCCGCTTGTCCATCATACCGAAGTGAGTCAATCCGAAATCGGCGGCATTCTTTGCCAATGCATCCACTTGCGCCTTCGAAACCGGGTCTTCGATAGGTTTGTCCTGGTCGTGTGTCGGCGTATTATGGTCGGGCATGCAATAAATCCGTTCCGGACGGAAGCATTTCAATCCCCGCGCCCGCATGCCGGCAAATGCCTGCGGACTGGTCACTTCGTGACAATAAAGGCGGTCGATGTACAATTGCGTGGGACCGTCTTCCACTTTCTGCACCACGTGTGCATCCCAAATCTTATCAAATAAAGTATTAGCCATACGTTTCAAATGTTATCTCGTTCCGTTATTTTCTGAATTTATTAATGCAGTCGATATACGCTTCCACTGAAGCCGCGATGATATCGGTATTGGCACCAAAGCCATAATACATCTGTCCGTCGTATTCCACTTGCATGTGTACCTTACCCACATCGTCACTCCCTTTACTGATTGCCTGAATGGTGAACTCTTTCAAGGTCATCTGACGTTTGATAATCTGTTTCACCGCCTTAATGGCAGCATCCACCGGCCCGTTACCGGTAGCGGCGGCCTCGAAATGCTCGCCCGAGATATTCAAGCCCAGGCTTGCCACCGAACGCACGCCTACCCCACTGGTCACCTGCAAGTATTCCAGCTTGATGTGATGATTCACATTGCGGTCGGCACCTGCAATCACCAGAATATCGTCATCGGTAATATCCTTCTTCTTGTCGGCAAGTTTCAGGAAATCCTCATACACCTTGTCCAGCTTCTCCTGATTCATTTCCACACCCAGCACATGCAAACGATGCTTCAATGCCGCACGTCCGCTCCGGGCAGTCAGTACAATCGCATTATCATCGATTCCCACGTCTTTCGGGTTAATGATTTCGTACGTCTGCACGTTCTTCAACACACCGTCCTGATGGATACCCGAAGAGTGTGCAAAGGCATTCCGTCCCACAATCGCCTTGTTAGGCTGCACGGGCATGTTCATCAGGCTGGAAACCATACGGCTGGTAGGATAAATCTTCTGGGTATTGATGTTGGTATCAATGTTCAGATGCTTGTGGCAACGCAAAATCATTGCCACTTCTTCGAGCGCTGTATTGCCGGCACGTTCTCCGATACCGTCGATGGTCACTTCCACCTGACGGGCTCCGTTCAACACACCGCTGATGGTATTGGCTGTAGCCATTCCCAAATCATTGTGGCAGTGGGTAGAAATGACAGCTTTGTCAATGCCGTCCACGTGGTCGACTAAATACTTGATTTTAGCCCCATACTCATCCGGCAGGCAATACCCCGTAGTATCGGGAATGTTCACCACCGTGGCTCCCGCCTTAATAACCGCTTCAACCACCCGTGCCAAGTATTCATTGTCGGTACGTCCGGCATCTTCGGCATAAAACTCCACATCGTCTACATAGCGGCGGGCATATTTCACGGCAGCCACCGCACGCTCGATGATTTCTTCACGCGTGGAGTTGAACTTGTACTTGATATGCGAGTCGGAAGTGCCTATACCCGTATGAATACGTTTATGCTTGGCATACTTCAAAGCTTCGGCTGCCACGTCAATATCTTTCTGCACGGCACGAGTCAACGCACAAATGGTAGGCCACGTAACCGCTTTTGATATCTCAATCACCGAATTAAAATCACCCGGACTGGAAACCGGGAATCCGGCTTCAATCACATCCACACCCAACGCTTCCAACTGTTTTGCCACCTGAATCTTTTCAACCGTATTCAACTGGCATCCGGGAACCTGTTCCCCGTCGCGCAAGGTCGTGTCAAAAATAAACAATCTTTCACTCATAGCATTTATTATCTTTAATCGTCATTCAAACAAAAAGCCTTTCGCACATAGAAGTGGGAAAGGCTTTACATATATCTTGTACCGTTATACATTTACGCACGCGCCTTGCTTCCCACTGGCTTCACCAATAGAATAATCAAACCGCATAGCAAAATATGTATAAACAATGCATTCATCTGTTTCTTTTTTTATTTTACGGATGCAAAGGTAGACATTATTTCGATAAAACAAAATAGAATGAAAGTTTTTTATCAAATTCAGCAACAATTTTACACATTTAAGCCTACTTTAAGCGCAATTCATACAGACAAGCATCCAATTCTTTGCTACTTCCCATGTGCTTTCCCATATCATCAGACAGTTTCACACATTCGCGCCACTCTTGGTTTACATTCATCTTGCAACGCGACAACTTCATCACGATATTAGAAGGAGTATAGCCTGTATCATTAGTCAGATTCGTTCCGATGCCAAAAGAACAACGGATTTTCCCCTGGCAATATTCAAAAATATGAAGCGCTTTCTCAAAATCCAGCGCATTGCTGAAAATAATGGTTTTCGTAGTAGGGTCAATCCCCAATTCCTTATACCGGGCAATCAGATGTTCTACAAACTCAAACTCGTCCCCGGAATCACACCGTACCCCATCGAACAGCTTGGCTTGCTTGCGGCTGAAATTCGAAAGGAAAGCATCTGACGTATATGTGTCCGACAAAGCTGTACCCAAATCGCCGTCATACACATTTACCCAATTCTCTAAAGCCATATAATTGGCATGCTTGTAACCGAATTGCGCACCATGAAACATAAACCATTCGTGCGGATGGGTCCCCATCGGAAGCAGGTTGTATTTCATGGCAAGAAAACAATTGGAAGTTCCCGTACAGTAGCGGGCATGTTCTTTCAAATAGGCAACGACTGTTTCATGTACATCAAACGAAAAACGGCGGCGGGTGCCAAATTCAGAAAAAGGCATGTGATGCGTATTAGACAAGCTGACTTTTCCAGACAAACGGGCTATGATGTCCTGACGGTCCGGTATACGGTTTAAGAACTGATTCTTTATTTCTGAAATAATCGCCAGCAAAGGCACTTCATACAGTGTTACCTTATATAATAAGTCCGTAACTTCCATGTGTAAATGGCGTTCTTCGTCCAAATACAAATGAATCTTATCCGGATCAAAACGAAAGGAAAAAAGCCATTCCCAATATACCCGGGGCAAGAACCGGCAATGCGAACACATGTACTCTAATTCTTCCTTACGCAAAGACACCAAAGCAAGATTATGAATCTCATTCTTCAAGGCATTCAAGAAACCCTCTGTGTATTCCGTATCATCGCGATCCTTGAAACTAAACGTTCCCATCGCATACGGAAACAATTTAATATAAGCATACGAGGTGGTAAACTTATACAAATCTGTATCCAAAACTGTCTTTATAACCATAACTTCCAATTTGGCATAAAGATACAATTTATTTCATTGTTCCGCAAGTTCACCTTAAATATTATATAGCCGATCTGAAATAAAAAAGAAATGCATAATCTCAAAAAGAGAAAGGGATCCTCCCCCGGACATCAGACCGGGGAAGGATCCCAAAACGGCGGCTACCTACTCTCCCACTGTTACGCAGTACCATCGGCGTGACGAAGCTTAACTTCTCTGTTCG
>NZ_JACSPP010000001.1 GCF_014837065.1 Phocaeicola intestinalis | reverse complement strand
CAGGTACTGCCCAAACGCTGGATTGTGGAACGCTCTTTCTCATGGCTGGAAAACTTCAGAAGGCTGACCATCGATTACGAATTCCTTGCTGAAACTGCGGAAGCTATGGTACAGATTGCATTCATACAAATCATCCTTAACAAATTTATCGAATGAAATCAAAACAGCTTCTAAGAATATTACGTCTATTCAATACAATTCGTTAAATTTGCCGAGCAAGGTCACGTTTAAAGACGGAAGTACGATAACCTATCTGTATGCGGCTGATGGCACAAAGCTTCGCACGGTTCATAAGACAGGGAGTACGGCCACCACGACAGACTATTGCGGGAATGTGGTCTATGAAAACGGCAGTCAGAAATACCTGTTGACGGAAGAGGGTTATGTTACTTTGGCGGATAATAAATACCATTATTATCTGAAAGACCATCAGGGGAATAACCGTGTGGTCATCAGCTCAACGGGGACGGTCGAGGAAACGAACCATTACTATCCTTTCGGCGAGGTGTTCGCGGCAACGAACAATGTCCAGCCGTACAAGTATAACGGTAAGGAGTTCGATAACAAGAACGGCTTGAACTGGTACGATTACGGTGCACGGCACTATGATGCGGCGTTGGGAAGGTTTGTAAGCATTGACCCGTTATCGGAGCAAGATTATCCGAGTTCCCCCTATGTTTATTGTGGCGGCAATCCCGTTATCCGCATAGACAAGGACGGCAAGATTTGGGATACGGTATGGGACATCGGCAATATGCTTTACGATGCAGGTGCAGCCGTAGCTGCCCATATCCGTGGCGACCATGTTTCCGCCCAAAGCCATTGGGTTGATTTGGGTGTAGATGCCGTAGCTGCCGCTCTTCCTTTTGTTCCTGCTGGTACAACCAAGCCTCTAAAGGCTGCGGATAAAGGAGTGGATGCGGTAAAAACTGCTAAGCAGGTTGATAAGGCTTCAGATGTAACTGGAACGGCTATAAAGGATAAAACCTTAAAGATAGAAATATCTCCTGAAAATAAAATAGACCGTAGTTTGTTAAATCCGCCTTCTAAATCTGGTAATGCACCGACTTTTAAACAAGATGGAACTCCTGTTGATATTCATCATGAGGGACAAAATCCTAATGGGCCTTTTAAGGAAATGCATTGGCAGGAACATCGTGGAAAGGGTAATTTCAAGAAAAACCATCCTAATTTGGGTCAACCTAGTAAAATAGATAGAAAAGAATTTGAAAAAGCTAAAAAAGAATATTGGAAGAAAGAATATGAACAGTAAAGTAAAACAAGAGATGGATGAGGTTATTGCAGAACTGCAGAAATTTACATCTCGGATATTAGATTGGCGAGAACCTGTTAATCCTGTCTTAATAGAACGTTTTGAGGCAACATTTGGAGTGAAACTTCCAGAAGATTATAAATATCTTCTTAGTATTACAAACGGATTTTCTTTAATGGGAGATAATGTGTTAGGTATAATTGATAAAGAAAAGAATTATGACTTATTTATGTGTTATAATATTGAACACTTTGAAGTAATTGTACCTCAATATAAACATTTAATACCGTTCAGCCCTGATGGAGGAGGAAACTTTTATTGTTTCGATACTCATGTGAAAACCAACGGTGGCGATTCTAACCAAATCGTTTTTTGGTATTCTAATTATGAATATAGTGAATCTGACCCACCGGAAGTAACACACCAAAGTTTGGCTGATTATATTAAGAATTGGATTATAGCTCTTACATTGGAAGACTACGATTATAATGGAGATAGAAAAATGTAGCCTTCTTCTTATCAGTTAAAGTGTTTTTAAAGTTTATATGCCAGTAACCTTGATTCAGAATCAAAATCTGTTTCAAAAGGTTGCTGGCATAATTTTTATAAAAATGAAGATGATTGAGATCAGCTGAACAGCCATGCCGAAATTACGCTGGCAAGTAATACGTATGACGAATTGGGCAGGCTTCAGACGAAAAGCCTTCACGGCAGTACGGCCAACAAGCAGACGTACAGCTACAATATCCGCGACTGGCTGACAGGCATCAGCGGCAGCAAGTTTACGCAGAACCTGTACTATAACACGGGCAGCGGTACACCGCAATATGGCGGAAACATCAGCAGCCTGACTTGGAAGGCTGGTAACGAAAGCACGGTAAGGGGCTATAAGTTTGCCTACGACGGTTTGAGCCGGCTGACTTCTGCTACATACGGCGAAGTCACAAATATCGGTAGCAACGCCAACCGTTTCACGGAAAAGGTTACGGATTATGACCTGAACGGGAATATCAAGGGCTTGCAGCGTTACGGACAGACCTCCTCAACCGGTTACGGCTTGATAGACAACCTGACCTATACGCTGAGCGGCAATCTGATAACACGGGTGGATGATGCCACAACCGCCACGGCTTACAACAACGGTTTCGAGTTCAAAGATGCTGTAAAGCAGGCGAGCGAGTACGCATACGATAAAAACGGCAACCTGACGAAAGATTTGAACAGGAATATTACAAGTATTCAATATAATTGTTTAAATTTGCCAAGCAAGGTCACGTTTGATTCGGACAGATGAGGTATTACATAAACGGCTGACAAACGGACACGGATCTTTTTTTGATTTGACTCAGGAGTTAAAAGCAGTTATGTTTTACAGGAGTTATCACTTGGTCCAGAAGTTAAAGCCCCATAGACCTGTTTCTGACTCCTGCCGAAGGCATAACTCCTTCTGACTCTTTTTATCTACTGGTATTTTGAGGATATTCATTTAGATTATAATCACAAATATAAAAACTATGTTTACTATGAGGCATTGTTTATGGGCAATAAATTTTTGGGTACTTTTTTGTTTTTGCAGTGTGGGATATGCCTATTCTCCTCGTGAGGTCATTAATCTGAACCGGGAATGGAAGTATATGCAAGGAGACTTGCAAGGAGCCGAAAAGACGGATTATGACGACAATAACTGGGAGACCATTGGGATTCCTCATTCGTTTAGTATTCCCTATTTTATGTCGAAAGATTTCTATACCGGATATGGGTGGTACCGCAAGCGTGTGTTTTTTACAGAAAGGAATCTCTCGGGAAAAATCTTTCTAGAGTTTGACGGTGTTTTTCAGGAAGCGGAAATCTTTTTAAACGGAAAGTTTATAGACCGGCATTGCGGGGGGTATACAGGGTTTTCGGTTGACATAACTGATGCGGCACAAAAAGGAGATAATGTGCTTGCAATACGGGTTAACAATTTATGGCAACCCACTGTGGCACCGCGCGGTGGGGAACATGTTTTTAGCGGAGGTATATACCGTAATGTCCGTTTAGTGTTGAAATCTTCTACGTATATCGGTTGGTATGGAACATTTGTCACGACATCGGGACTTGATGTAAGTAATGGCAAATATGGAATTGTGGACATTTCAACGGAGATTTGTCATTCGGAGCCTGAAACTGGCAATTTCCGTTTGGTTTCCAATATTCTGTCATCTGAAGGCAGGATTATCGCATCCGCACAAAAGATAATACAATTGAAAGGCAATACGAACCAGGTTGTAAAACAGCAAACAGAAAGAATAGAGCATCCTTTCCTGTGGCACCCGTCACATCCGGTCTTGTACAAGTTGGAAAGTCTGCTTTTCAAAGGTGATGAGCTGATAGACCGAGAGGAAACGTCCTTCGGTTTCCGTTGGTTTGAATGGACAAAAGATCACGGTTTTTTCCTGAATGGGAAACATTTGTATTTTAAAGGAATAAATGTTCATCAAGACCAGGCTGGATGGGGTGATGCTGTGACCGATGCTGCAGCACGCCGTGATGTGGCTTTGGTTAAGCAAGCAGGTTTTGATATGATCCGCGGCTCTCACTATCCGCATTCTCCCGCATTTTCGAAAGCTTGTGATGAAGAAGGTGTGCTTTTCTGGTCGGAAGCTCCCTTTTGGGCTACGGCAGGAGAAAAGAAAGACGGATATTGGACAGCAAGTGCTTATCCAGTCCGCCAGGAGGACTGCAAAGAATTTGAAGAAAATGTCTTGCAGCAGTTGGAGGAAATGATACGTATCCACCGTAATCATCCTTCCATTATCGCATGGAGCATGTGCAACGAGCCTTTTTTTACTGCACCGGAAACAATGCATGGGATAAGGAAACTATTGGAGAGAATGGTGGCTCGTACACACCAGCTTGACCCGACACGTCCTGCTGCCATAGGCGGTGCACAGCGTCCGTTGGGAACAGAGCGCATTGACTTGATAGGAGATATTGTGGGGTATAACGGTGATGGAAGTACCATTCTTGATTTTCAGCAGCCGCCTATACCGAATATGGTAACGGAATACGGAAGCACAACATCCGACCGGCCGGGCGAATATATCCCGGGATGGGGAGACTTACAGAAAAATGACGCCTGGAAAGGTGTAGAATGGCGGAGTGGTCAAGCCATCTGGTGTGGGTTCGACCACGGAAGTATCTTTGGTGAAGAAATGGGCAAAATGGGAATTGTTGATTATTTCCGCATTCCGAAACGTTCTTGGTATTGGTACCGGAATGCTTATGCCAATATAGCCCCTCCGATATGGAGTGTGTCAGGCATTCCGGCAAGGTTGCGGTTGGAAGCCTCGCAATATACCGGCATCAGGGCCGACGGTACGGACGATGTTCAGTTGACGGTAACTGTTCTCGATGAAACAGGCAGAGAACTGAGCAATTCGCCGGCTGTCAGGCTGACTTTGCTATCGGGACCGGGCGAGTTTCCTACCGGTAGCAGCATCCTGTTTGAAGCGGATAGTGACATTCGTATCATGGATGGAAAAGCAGCGATTGCCTTTCGCTCCTATTATGCAGGCGAATCGGTCATTGAAGCTACTTCACCAGGCTTGGAGCCGGCTCGCGTTAAACTGACATTTTCCGGAGCTCCCGTATATCAAGAAGGAGAGACTCCCCAAGTGAAAAATCGTCCTTATATTCCCTTTGCTTTGCAGAAACAGCATAAAATGCAAAGTTTCGGATTGAATAACCCAGCTTTTGGTAGCAGTGCTGCACAGGGACATGCCACAGGATATGCTGCTGATGGTAAGCTTGATACTTGGTGGGAACCTGAAAATTCAGACCGAAAGGTATATTGGACACTTGATACGGAACGTTTCTTGATGTTGGATGAGGTTTGTGTCCGGTTTGCAGGTGCAGCTCCGTATCAGTACAAGATTGAAGTGTCTGAGAACAATAAAGATTGGATCGTGGTTTCGGATAAGACCGGCAACCATGTTCCGCTAGATTCGGACCTGATAAAAAGTGACAGGCAGGTAAAAATGCATTATCTTCGTATCAGTTTTCCTCATTCTGAAAGATACGTGACACCGAAGCTTGCTGAAGTGGAGGTACGCGGACAATTATACTGACACATAACACACACTGCACACGGTTGCATACGCTCATGAGGCTGTGTGCAGTGTTTATTTCTTTATTCTAATGCAATGGTACGCACCTGCACTTCCTGATGCAGAAAGACGTGGGCTGACTCACGGAATTTTTCTACCGATTCGGTAGTAAGGAAAAGACAATTCCCTCCCGTTTCGCAATGGGTCCGTATTTCCGGATGTCGGATAAGGTAGTCTTTCAGGCTGGCTGCTACGTATTTGCCTTGTTCTACCAGGCGGATGTGTGACGGAGTGTAACAACGGATTTTATCCAACAAAAGAGGATAGTGAGTACAGCCTAAAATGATGGTATCTATTTCCGGGTCTTGGGAAAGCAGGCGGTCGAGGTATTTTTGTACGAAATAATCGGCACCAGGGCTTTGGGCTTCATTATTCTCTATTAATGGTACCCACATGGGACAGGATACACTTGTCAATCGGATTTCGGGATAAAGCTTGTGAATTTCTAACGGATAGGATTGTGACTTTACAGTACCTTCGGTGGCAAGCAACCCTACGTGACGGGTTTGGGTCAAGTTGCCGATGCATTCTACGGTAGGACGTATTACGCCCAGTACTCTGCGGGCTGGGTCGAGATGTGGAAGGTCTTGTTGCTGGATACTGCGGAGTGCTTTTGCCGAAGCTGTATTGCAGGCAAGGATAACCAATGGACATCCCAGCTCGAAGAGTTTTCGTACCGCCTGTAAAGTGAATTCGTATACCACTTCGAACGAACGTGTGCCATAGGGGGTACGGGCATTGTCGCCTAAATAGAGATAATTGTACTGAGGAAGCAGGCTGCGTATTTTGTCAAGGATAGTCAACCCTCCGTAGCCGGAATCGAAGATGCCGATGGGTCCTGTGGTTGTCATGATATTTAAATCAGAAACGCAGATTAACGCAGATCGGCGCAGAATGTAAAGTTTTAATCTGCGAGAATCTGTGTTAATCTGCGGTGAATAAACAGAAGGGGATTAGTTTGCCGGAGTAGTAGTTGCGGATGCAGCCGGTGTTGCCGGTACTGCAGTCAGGCTGATACCCAACTTGGTTTTGATATCGTTGGTAACATCCTTCGATACGTTTTCATCGATGTAAGGGATGTCCGTACGGTTCAGGTCGAAAACGTAGGTGTATCCGCCAGCTGCACCGATAGCTTTTACTGCATCTTCCAGTTTCTTGTAAATCGGATCCATCATATCAGTATAAGCTTTTTGCAGCTGCTGCTGTGCTTCCTGCTGAAACTGTATACCTTTTTCCTGCATTTCCTGTAATTCTTTCTGGCGGCGTTCCTGGATGTTTTGCGGAAGTGTCTTTTGTTCTTGTTGGTATTCTGCAAATTTTTTGCTGAACTCGTCTGAAGCACGTTTGATTTCGTCTTCGTACTGTTTCTGCAAAGCTTGAATATCAGTTTGGGCTTTGGCATATTCCGGCATTACCGGGATGATGTCCATAGACTTAAAATGCGCGAACTTTTGCGCGAACAAGCTCATCGGAGCGACGAGCAGCAATAATAAAGCAATTCTTTTCAACATAATCTTGATTTTCTATTAGTTTTTAATTTATTGTTTTTGTTCCTGTTGCGGTTCTCGTAAGAGAACGGCTGCAAATGTATAAAATTAATTTGAATATCCTAAGCGTGAGAGCACTTCATTGCTGATATCAATGCGCGGAGAGGCAAAAATCATACTTTGTGCCGAGGCGCGGTCAATAACTGCATCGTAATTCTGCTCCATAGCAATGTCTTTAACAGCATTATAAATGTTGTCTTGGATAGGAGCGACAAGTTCCCGTTGTTTCTTCATCATTTCGCCTTGAGGACCGAAATATTTTTGCCGGAGTTCGGCTGCTTCTTTTTCTTTTGCCACAACTGCTTCTTCTTTTGCAGTACGTTGTGCATCGGTCAGCGTAGCGGCATCTTTCTGGTAAGCCTCATACAAGGCTTTGGCTTCGTTGCTCTTGGCTTCTATTTCGCTTTGCCATTGTTGGGACAGCGATTCCATTTGCTGGTTTGCCTGTTCATAGGCAGGGATATGTTTCAAGATAAATTCCATGTCTATCAACGCGAATTTCTGTGCCTGTGCCGCGCAGAGGCTTATCACAAGCAGTGCTGCAGAGAAAATCAATCTTTTCATATCTTTGGGTCTTTAGGTTAAAATTCTTGTCCGATAATAAAGTGGAACTGGCTTCCACTGTATTGCGTAGAGCCGTTGATCTTGTCGAAACCGTATGCCCAGTCGATACCCATCATACCAATCATCGGCAGGAAGATACGTACACCGACTCCGGCAGAACGTTTCAGCTTGAACGGATTGAAGTCTGCTACATCCGTCCATGCATTTCCGGCTTCTACAAATCCCAAGGCATAGATGCTGGTAGAGTTTTCCAACATCAGCGGGTAGCGGAGTTCAGCTCCCAGACGGATATAAGCATATCCTTCGCTTCCGTAGGGGGTCAACGAACCGTTCTCATATCCACGTAGGGCGATGGTTTCGGATGCGTAGTTGTAACTGTATCCTGTCATACCGTCACCTCCGACATAGAAGGTTTCGAACGGAGAGCGCTTATAACGGTTGAAGTGTCCTAAGATACCAAATTCAGCACGGGTCATGATGACCGGACACTTCTGGATATCCATCAAAGCGGTATAAGTCTTCGATTTGAATTTCCACTTGTGGTATTCAATCCATTTAAACATACTTGCTGCCTCGTCGTAGTTGTCTCTTCCGTAAGTAGAATAGTCTTTGTTGCTGAAGAGCGAGTAAGGCGGCGTGATTTGCAACGAAGCGGTAAACTCGGAACCACGGCGTGGGAAAATGGGATTGTCGGTAGAGTTACGCGACAAAGTCAGGTTCAAGCTCAAGCTGTTGCAATTACCTGTGTTCATGTATTCCCCGTTGTTCAACCGGATATACAGGTAACTCCAATCTTTCAGCATAAAGCGCTGGTAGGACAATTCTGCCATGAACGTGAAATAGTCATCGGGCCAGCGCAAGCGTTTTCCCCATCCTACCGAGAACCCGAACATCTTGATGGAGCGGTCAGGGTCGTAGTAAGATTCGTAATTGTCATAATAGCCATAGTTGCCGTATCCCCATCCGTACAAATAATTGTAGTAGTTGTTCATGTAAGCCGAGTTGTAATACTGGCTGCTGATATCGGTCTGTACAGAATAGAATGCGGATACTGAAAGTGAGTTCGGGCGCTTACCGCCAAACCATGGGTCAAGGAACGAGATACTGTATGCCTGATAATATTGTCCGTTGGTCTGGCCACTGATGGTAAGGGTCTGTCCGTCACCTTGCGGCAGGAATCCCCGGAAGTTGTCATTCTTGCGGAACAGGTTGGCGAACGAGAAGTTGGTGAATTTCAGGCTCAGCTTACCGATGATACCTGTCTGTCCCCATCCTGCAGAAAATTCTACCTGGTCGTTCGCTTTCGATTCCAGTCCCCAATTAATATCTACCGTACCATCTTCGTAATTGGGCTGTACCTGTGGGTTGATGGTTTCAGGATTGAAGTGCCCCATTTGAGCGATTTCACGGTACGAACGTTCCAAGGCTTCCTTGCTGAACAAGTCTCCAGGACGGGTACGAAGTTCACGGCGGATGACGTTTTCGTACAAACGGTCGTTACCATTGATGCGTACATGGCTGATGCTTGCCTGCGGACCTTCCATCACGCGCATTTCAAGGTCGATGGAGTCACCATCGATATTTACTTCTACCGGGTCGATGTTCGAGAACACGTAACCACGGTTATAATAATTGTTCTTGATGGCATCTTCATCATTCGAAAGGCGGTCGTCCAGCAACTTCTGGTTGTATACGTCACCGTGCTTCATCTGCAATTGTTCGTTCAGCAGGTCAGAGGGGTAAACGGTATTTCCCACCCACGTAATGTTGCGTAGGTAATATTTGTTGCCTTCATATATTTTCATATAGACATCTACCGTCTTTTCATCGTAAGGTGATACGCTGTCCACTTCGATGACAGCATCGCGATAACCCAGTTCGTTGTATTTTTCGATGATTTTCTGCTTATCTTCTTCGTAACGTTCATCGATGAATTTCTTGGTGCGGAACAGGTTGATGAGCTTACCTTTTTCATTGGTCTTTTTCATCACGCGCTTTAACTTCTTGTCGGTCAGTACCGTATTGCCGTCAATCGTGATTTTGTGGACTTTTACCTTTTCTTTCTTGTCAATGTTTACATCAACATACACTTGCTCCTTGTCGTTAGGGGCTTCGCGTTCGATAATGTTGATTTCGGCATTTTTAAATCCTTTCTCATCAAAGTATTTCTTGATGATGATTTTGGCACGGTCTACCATATTGGGCGTAATCTGCATACCTTTCACCATATTGCCGAGCTTGTTTTGTAAGTCTTCACGCTCGCCTTTCTTGATACCATTGAAATGGATGTCGGCGATACGCGGACGCTGGGTCAGTTCGATGCGGATCCAGATTTTATTTCCTTCTATCTTATCTGCCGAAATACGGACATCCGAAAACAATCCGTGGCGCCAATACCGCTTGACAGCATCGGTGATATCATCGCCCGGCACGGTAATGGTCTGCCCAACGGCAAGTCCGGAGATGCCGATCAATACATAATCCTCGTAGTTTTTCACTCCCTCCACCTTGATGTCGGCTATTTCATATTTCTTGGGAGTCCCGTTATATAAAATGACTGGTTGGTTCTCTGGTGTCTCCGATTGCTCTGCCGGCTGTGGTGTATCGTGGTGTAAAGAGGCAGAGCCGTCCTCTTCATCTGTCTGACCTTCCTGCACGTTGTTTTCTTGTGCATGTCCGATAGCCGGAAAGCTGAAACATATCAGTACCAATAGAGTAAGAAAAAAACTGTATCGCATCTTTTTTAGGGTTTCAATAATTGTTCACTTGTTTTGCCAAAACGGCGTTCTCTTTGTTGATAATCGTATATTGCTTTGCAAAATTCTTCTGCCTTGAAGTCGGGCCAGTAGGTGTCGCAAAAATAAAGTTCAGAATAAGCACATTGCCATAACAGGTAATTGCTGAGCCTTATTTCGCCTCCTGTACGTATCAGCAGGTCAGGGTCGGGCATAAAACTGGTTGCCAGATACTGGTCAATGGTCTTGTCGGTTATTTCATCGACGGCAAGTTTCTGGCACGCCACTTGTGCCGCTATCTGTTTGACGGCTTCGGTCAGCTCCCATTTCGATGAATAACTGAGAGCCAGTACCAGGCACATGCCTGTATTGACCGATGTGCGTTTGATGCATTGTTGCAGGCGTTCGGCCACATTGACGGGTAACTTGTCCTTTTCGCCGATGATGCGGAAACGAATGTTGTTCTTCATCAGCGTCTCTTCCTCGATGGAATCCATAAGGAGAGCCATCAGGGCAGACACTTCTTCGGCAGGCCGTTTCCAGTTTTCGGTAGAGAAGGTGTAAAGTGTCAGGTATTTCACTCCCAGCCGTGCAGCTTCTTCTGCAATGACATGTACTGTTTCGGCACCTGCCTGATGCCCGAACGAGCGGGCATGACCGCGTTGTTTAGCCCATCGCCCGTTACCGTCCATAATGATGGCAATGTGTGCCGGAATCCGTGATTTGTCTATTAAGTCCTTGTATGATGTCATGATGCTTTACGTTTTTCTACCATTTGGGAAGGAATCCCAGCCGGTTGATTCGTCCTCTGCTCATATATCCGTTGTGCCAGATAATCCAAATAAAGTTGTTCTCATCTACTACACACGAGTAGCTTCCTTCACCCAGTGATTCTCCTTCTTCGTATTTTTGCCTGAATGAGTCTGACTTTGGGAAGCGGACATAGCGTGTCACAGGTTTCCAAGAGAGACCATTGTCGGTCGACTCGAAGAACGTGTTGAACGGGTGCCGGTATTCTTTATGCGGAAGGCTGTTGATGAATCCTCCGAAAGCATATAGTTTCTTGTCGTAATAAATCATTGTTCCGTCGGCGATGTTCGGACAATAGAAAGTATCGGCCTGTGCATAGTCGTAAGCAATCCAATCGTTTTCAGAATTTAGCCGGCTGGCTGCAAATCCGAACTCATTCCCTAGTGCATCGGGATGGAATCCGAATACGACGGCGCGTGTCAGGGTGGAATTATAGGAAACAGGCAATGACGCAAACGAGAAACGTTGGTTTACGTCAGGGAAAATGCTCCCTTCTCCGTCTTCGCTCCACGATGTGCCGTTGTAGGTCACACACCGGTTGTCTTCGGTGTAGGCATACAGGTAAGAAAGTCCGCTTGCCGTAGTGGCATTTGCCAGGAGTTGCTTCAGGCGATATGCTGGTGCAGGAAGGGAGGAAGGCTGGATAACACTACCGGAAAGTTCGTACAAGGTACCGTCGGCAAGGAAATAAACCGTGCCGTTCCATACCATTGCCGAATAAGAGTCGGTTTCTTGCGGAACATTGTCGAGGGCAATCCAGCCGTCTGCCTGTCCGTTGGTACTGACCGTAGTATATTCGATGACAGGTGTATCCCCGTCTTGTCCGAATACGTAGATACATCCGTCTGTGTATACCGCTTTCTGACGGGTCAGGCTCTGTGATACGAAAGCTTGTTGTGAGGCTTCTTCGTCCCATGTCAACGAATCGGGTTCTTGCTGGTGTACATTGATTTTTATGTGGTAGGCTTTTCCCATCCGCCCGCTGTAGGACATAACCTTGAAAGTCAGTCCTTCGCTAGGAGCCACCGCAAAATTGATGGAGTCGGTATTGGTCCAAAGCGTATCTACAGGTTCGGTACCTAACGAGTCTATTTTGCCATATACTATATAAGGAGAATCGGCATTGATGTTGGTAACGACTCTTGAAATGTCGGTCCCTACCGGAAGCGAGTCTTTATTTTCGATAGTCCGGTTCAGCTGGTCGATGGTGAAAGGATAATTCGACATAGACAACGTATCCATATACAAGGAATCGCTTCCGTCTTGAGCCTGTCCGGTTTTTTGCATCCATAGTGTCCCTACCGAGAAATGGATGATGCTCGTTTCGTTGGTATAGGTTACTTCTATTGTATCATCATTCAGGCAAGATGTCATTGAGAATGTAGCTAAAGCCAGGCTTGCTAATAATATGGATAAAAATCTTATTTTCATTATTAGTATATTCTTTGCATTACAAGTTGCAAAAGTAGAAAGTTTTTTTTCCACTTGGAACTTTTATATCAAGTTTTATATAAAATTATGGATAAACTTTACTTTTTTATCTGCGAATCAGGCAATTTGTCGTACCGGTTGACATAGTGCGCTATCACAGACCGGTCTCTTGGCAGGAAAGAGCATGGGAAACCGCAGGGAATGGACGGTGCCTGCACTCCTTCCCCCAATATGATGGGGACATGTTCGGCATACGTTTCGTCCCATAATCCTGCATCAAGGAAGGACTGGAGCAACCGGTTCCCGCCTTCCACCAGCAGAGATTGGATTTTATGCTCGTATAAGATACGGGCGATCTGGGGCAGAATGTCTTTGTCAAAGTCGAGAGGAATGAAAGTCAGGTTGGCCTTTCCTGTCTGGGGTGCTGAAGTGAACACCCACGTGGGGGTACTTCCGTCGAACAGGTGCAGGGAAGACGGGAGTGAGAGATGGCGGTCGATTACCAGCCGTAGGGGATGCTTGCCATACCATTCGCGGGTAGTGAGTGAAGGATTGTCGAGCAGGGCAGTGCGTCTTCCCACCAGTATTGCCTGATGTTCGGCACGTAGTTTGTGCACGTATGCCGATGTGAGTGGGGAAGAAAGCCGCACCGCTTTTCCTTCCTGACGTATGGTATCGATGAATCCGTCGGCCGATTGTGCCCATTTCAGGGTAATGTAAGGACGTTTTTGCTGGTTGAATGTCACAAAACGCTTAATCAGGTCCCGGCATTCTTGTTCCAGCACTCCGGTCTTGACTTCGATGCCGGCATCTCTGAGTTTTCGGATACCTCTTCCCGATACCAGCGAGAAGGGGTCAATACATCCTACTACTACACGGGGAATACCTTTGCGGATAATCAGGTCGGCGCACGGAGGAGTCTTCCCGTAATGGGAACAAGGTTCCAGGCTGACATAAAGGGTAGAATCGTGGAGCAGGCTTTCGTCCTTCACCGAGGCAATGGCATTTACTTCGGCATGACCCTCACCGCAACGGGCATGGTATCCTTCGCCGATAATCTTGCCTTGGTGTACGATGACGGCTCCTACCATCGGATTGGGAGGCGTGTTGCATAATCCGTTCTTTGCCAACTGAATGCAGCGGCTTATGTATTTTTCGTCTGTAGTCATAAGCGTATGTTTTTTTCTTTTTGTACCTTTGTGGCATTATGCATCCTTTATATACCTATATTATACAGTCGCTTTCGGGCCTGTATCCAGACTTGGAAGTGAAAGCGTTGGCCAAAGGAATCCTGACCGATGTGTTCGGATTTTCTGCCGTTGATTTGTACGCGGGCAAAGATAGGAATTTTTCAACGAAAGAACGCGAGAAGCTTGAAGATATTCTTTCCCGTTTGAAGCGTTTCGAGCCTTTTCAGTACATTACCGGTGAAACTTTTTTCCTTGGACATCCTTTTTATGTGACGCATGACGTGCTGGTTCCCCGTCCCGAAACCGCCGAGCTGGTGGAATGGATAGTCCGCGATTATGCTTCACAGGAGGGTTTGCGGGTGTTGGACATCGGTACGGGAAGTGGTTGCATCGCGGTGTCGTTGGCACGGTTGTTACCTCGTTCTTCGGTGCTGGCATGGGATGTATCTGAAGCAGCCCTTTCCGTAGCAAGGAGGAACGCTGCACGCAATGGGGTGAATGTGGAGTGCGTCCGGGTGGATGTGCTCTCGCATATAGTTGCGATGCCCGATGCAGATATATGGGTGAGCAATCCTCCTTATATTCGTGAGCAGGAGAAGGCAAGTATGGATAGGAATGTGCTCGACTGGGAACCGGGGCTTGCTTTGTTTGTTCCCGATAATGACCCTTTGTTGTTTTACCGGAAAATAGCAGAACTGGGAAGTAAACATTTGTCTTCCAGTGGCGTTTTATATTATGAAATCAATCAGGCATACGGGCGTGAAACGGTGGAATTACTCCGAAGCATGGGATATCGGAACGTAGAGTTGCGGAAAGACCTTTCGGGCAACGACCGTATGGTAAAAGCGGAAAGACCATGAAGATTTATACTGAAAGCGAATTGAAGAATAAGGCTGAGGCTTATTGTGTGCGGACCGAGCGTTGTCCGGAAGAAGTGGCGCAGAAACTGGAGCAATGGGGAGCTACTGAAGAAGAAAATGCCCGTATCCTTGCTATGCTTCAACAAGACCGTTTCATTGATACCTGCCGCTATTGCAAAGCTTTCGTGCGCGATAAATATCGCTTCGCACGCTGGGGGAGAAACAAGATAATCCAGGCATTGCGGATGAAACACTTGCCTTCCGATGATATATCGGCGGGGCTTGAAGAGATAGACGATGAGGAATATAGCCGCATCTTACGCGAAGTGCTTGCCCAAAAGCGGAAGTCGGTAACAGGAAAGACCGAGTACGAACGAGCCATGAAGTTGCTTCGCTATGCCGTGACAAAAGGGTATACGGTAGACGAAATCAAGCGTTACGTCCATCAGGTGTCAGAAGATGAGTTTATGGACTGACTTGCGCGATTTCTTTTTCCCTCGTCTTTGTGTGGCGTGCGGGAACCGTCTGTTGTCAGGCGAGGAAGGAGTGTGCCTTCGTTGTGCATCTTCGCTGCCTTATACTCATTTATATAATAAGGTAGGAAATGAGATGGAGCAATGTTTTTGGGGACGATTCCCGATAGAACGTGCATCTTCGCTTTTCTATTATGCCAAGGGAGGAACGGTGGCACATATTTTGTATGCGATGAAATATGATGGCCAGCGAAAACTTTGTGTAAAGATGGGCGAGTGGATAGGGAGTGAGTTATTGCCTACAGGTTTTTTCGACGGGATTGATTGCTTGCTTCCTGTGCCTTTGTTCCGCACCCGTGAAAGAAAGAGGGGATACAATCAGAGTGAGCTTCTGGCGCGCGGCATAGCCGAAAAGACAGGCTTGCCTGTATGCCGGAATGCCATTTACCGTCTTCGGAATAATGCCACTCAGACCCATAAGAGCGGTTATGCCCGCTGGCTGAATGTGCAGGAGTTGTTTTGTGCTACTGCAGATGCAGCATCTTTGGCAGGGAAACATATCCTGCTGGTCGATGATGTACTTACTACCGGAGCTACGCTGGTGGCGTGTGCTGATGCCTTGTCGGCCATCGGAGACATTCGTATCAGTATTGTCACTTTGGCGTGGACAAAATGAAAGTTTACTAACTTTTTATTAAAAAAATCCCTATATATTTCATATTCACGTATGTTTTGCATATTTTTGCATCGTTATTTATCAGATAAATAAAGTTATGAAAGCTTTGGAAAGATTATTTGCAGAAAAATTGTTGAAGGTAAAAGCTGTAAAGATTCAGCCTGCGAACCCTTTCACATGGGCATCGGGTTGGAAATCCCCTATTTATTGTGACAACCGCAAGACATTGTCTTATCCTGCCTTGCGCAATTTTGTCAAGTTGGAGTTGTGCCGTATCATTATGGAACGGTTTGGAGAAGTGGATGCAATAGCGGGTGTAGCTACAGGAGCCATTCCCCAAGGCGCATTGGTGGCAGAGGAACTGAACCTCCCGTTCGTCTATGTACGTTCGAGCCCCAAAGACCACGGTCTGGAAAACCTGATTGAGGGCGAGCTTCGTCCGGGTATGAAGGTCGTAGTGGTAGAAGACTTGATATCTACAGGCGGAAGCAGCCTGAAAGCCGTAAACGCTATCCGCCAGAACGGATGCAACGTCATCGGCATGGTGGCTTCGTTCACATACGGATTCGATGTTTCTGTAGAAGCATTCAAAGAGGCAAAAGTGGAATTGGTTACCTTGACCAATTACAATGCGGTATTGGATGCAGCCTTGAAGACCAATTACATCGACGAGCAGGATATTCCTATCCTTCAGGCATGGAGAAAAGACCCGGCACATTGGACGGGAAAATAAATAAAGCATGAAAATTATTTACGACTTTACGATTTACTATTTACTATAATAGTCAGTCAGAAACAGAATGCGAAAATATAGTCTGTTTTTAGTAGAGACGTCACATTGTGGCGTCTCTACTGCATGCGGTATTTTTCGCAAACCGATTTTGTTCTGCTATAATTCATCGAAATAGTAAATCGTAAATAATATTCTGTGTTCAATTAGATACAATGTATGGTACAATTTGAAAGCAGTGTGAAACATGTTCCGTATACACAGGAACGGGTCTATACAAAACTGGCTGACTTAAACAATCTTGCCTCGGTGCGTGAGAAGCTGGGCGAACTGAAAGAAAAATTCCGCGGAAAGGTGGAAGACTTGGTTTTCGACCAGGATTCGCTGACCTTGAAAGTGCAAGGCATCAGCCTTACGCTCCGTATCGTGGAACGCGAGCCGATGAAGTGCATCAAGT
Source organism: Phocaeicola intestinalis (assembly GCF_014837065.1). Lineage (GTDB taxonomy): Bacteria > Bacteroidota > Bacteroidia > Bacteroidales > Bacteroidaceae > Phocaeicola > Phocaeicola intestinalis. Next base: position 147,183 of record NZ_JACSPP010000001.1, on the reverse strand, counting down.
TTGAAGGCGACAAGACACCTATCCCGATGAACTTGTGGATACAAATCCTTCCGGAAGGCGAAGCGGAAGCCAAGATGAAGGTGACTATCCGTGCCGAAGTGAACGCCTTTATGAAAGCCATGGTGTCGAAGCCTTTGCAAGAAGGGGTAGAAAAACTGGCAGATATGCTTGCGATGATTCCTTATTGAGTTTGTAAGTTCTTGAGTTTTTAAGTTTGGAGTGTTTTGTGTATGTTTCAACTCAGGAACTTAAAAGCTCAAGAACTCAAAAAACTTACAAACTCAAGAACTCAAAAACTTAATAACGTATGGGACAAAAACTTTGGGAAAAGAATGTACAGGTAAATGCGGAAATCGACCGCTTTACCGTAGGACGCGACCGTGAACTGGACCTTTACCTGGCAAAGCACGATGTGTTGGGCTCAATGGCGCATATCACGATGCTCGAAAGCATCGGCCTGCTGAAGCCCGACGAACTGAAGGTCCTGTTGGAGGAGTTAAAGCAAATCTATGCAACCGCAGAGAAAGGTGAGTTTGTGATTGAAGAAGGCATCGAGGATGTACATTCGCAAGTGGAACTCATGCTCACCCGTAAACTGGGCGATGTAGGCAAGAAGATACATAGCGGGCGTTCGCGGAACGACCAGGTATTGGTGGACTTGAAACTCTTTACCCGTGAGCAATTGAAGCAGGTAGCTGAGGCGGTCGAGACGCTCTTCCGTGTTCTGATTGCGCAAAGCAACCGCTACAAAGACATTCTGATGCCGGGCTATACCCATTTGCAAATCGCCATGCCTTCTTCTTTCGGACTTTGGTTTGGCGCATATGCCGAAAGCCTGGTCGATGATATGCTGTTCCTGCAAGCCGCTTATAAGATGTGCAACCGCAATCCGCTCGGATCTGCCGCCGGATACGGCTCTTCGTTCCCCTTGGACCGTGAGATGACCACCCGCCTGCTGGGTTTCGACTCAATGAATTACAACGTGGTTTATGCGCAGATGGGACGTGGTAAGATGGAGCGCAACGTTGCCTTTGCCTTGGCAAGCATTGCCGGAACCGTATCGAAGATGGCATTCGATGCCTGTATGTTCAGTTGCCAGAACTTTGGTTTCGTCAAGCTTCCCGACGAATGCACCACGGGTTCCAGCATCATGCCGCACAAGAAGAACCCCGATGTGTTCGAACTGACCCGTGCCAAATGCAATAAAATCCAGTCTTTGCCCCAGCAGATTATGATGATTATGAACAACCTGCCTTCGGGCTATTTCCGCGACTTGCAGATTATCAAGGAAGTCTTCCTCCCCGCATTCGAGGAACTCTTGGACTGCTTGCGGATGTCGGCATACATCATGGAGCGTATCAAGGTGAACGAACACATCCTGGATGACGATAAATACCTGTATATGTTCAGCGTAGAAGAGGTCAACCGTCTGGCAGCGGAGGGCATGCCTTTCCGTGATGCCTATAAGAAGGTAGGGCTGGATATAGAGGCAGGCAAGTTCACTCATGCCAAGGAGGTGCATCACACCCACGCCGGAAGCATCGGGAACTTATGCAACGATAAAATCGAAGCCCTGATGGCCCAGGTTATGGATGGTTTCGATTTCGAGCGTGTCGCCCAAGCCGAGAAAGCCTTATTGGGGCGTTGAGCTTGTTCGTCTCACTACAGATTGCACAGATTAATAAAGGTGAATTACGCCCCTACTGTTTATCGCGTACAAATGACAACTGAAAATCCCTGTGTCCTCTGTGGTGAATAACGTGAAAAGAGCAAACATCTTGAAAGAAAATACGGAAAATGTTTGGAGTGTAAAATAAAACTCCCTACATTTGCACCCGTAAACGCGGAAATAGCTCAGTTGGTAGAGCACAACCTTGCCAAGGTTGGGGTCGCGAGTTCGAGTCTCGTTTTCCGCTCTTGTTCTTTGAATAGGATGCCCGGATGGTGGAATCGGTAGACACGAGGGACTTAAAATCCCTTGGCCAGTGATGGCTGTGCGGGTTCAAGTCCCGCTTCGGGTACGAAAGACGCTTCATGACTGACAGGTTGTGAAGCGTTTTTTGTTTATCCGCAAAGGAAAATCTGGAAATGTTACAGACAGGTACCGGTAGAGAGAACATTCGTGCCGGGCAAACATAAAAAAGAGGCAATTTCAATTCTTATTTTGAAATTGTCTCTTTATGTGTGGAGCATACCGGACTGTCGAAATAGTATCATGTGAATTTGGTGGAATTCATATAATGCTTATTTCCAATGTTTTACATTAAGTATCTCATCTATGTGATAGCTCTTATTTTCTTATACTTTCTAAAATCGAGGGAGTTGTTAAAGGGAGTTACTCCCTCCTGCCAGAAAACTTATCTTTGTAATCAAAAAGTGGAGCAAATTGGATTTGAAGTCAAACAATATCATGTATAGTCAATTAATATCCAGGTATTTACTTCTCAAAAAATCCTTTTTAACTTCGTAGCAAAGATAAGCAAAGTATATGAAGAAGACTAATTTTACAGTAAGAGCTTTTGTTCAGAAGACAGGGCAAGTAATGGTTCGAGTTAGATGGTGTGGCAAAATGTATGAGGTTGGCTTTTCAGTAGGCTATACTATTGATCCTGCAAAATGGGATGCCGACAAGCAACTGGTAAAAAGTAATACGACCCACAAGATAGGCAGCAAAACTATTTATGCCCGTGAGATTAACGGTGCAATTCATAGTTTTTTAGTAAGTATTGAAGAGGCATTTGCAGAATACGATCTTCATTCTCAAACACCGACAAAGGAAGAATTGAAGCTACTTGTTAATGAAAAATTGGGGCGTATAAAACAGAATGTGGCAATAGAAAACACTAAGACATTAAAGGATATTTTTCAAGATTTCATAATTTCTCGCCCCAAGGAAGGGAATTGGTCTAAACAAGCTCAGTATAAATATGAACAGATGTGGAATCACTTACAAAGTTACGACCCTAATGTTTCATTAGAAACACTAGATCGTTCTAAAATACAAGAGCTGGTAGATTGGTATACAAAGAACGAATATTGCAACCGTACTATTCAGAAACAGATCAGGATTCTTAAATCCTTTTTACGTTGGGTAATTAGGCATGGTTATTCAATACCAAGCGGAGTATTGGATTTTAAAATTAATTTACGGGTAGTACATAGGACTGTGACCTTCTTGAAGTACAAGGAACTGATGCACTTCTTCTATTTTCAGTTCCCGCCGGAGAAGGAGTACCTCTCAAAAGCACGTGACATGTTCTGCTTCATGGCCTTTACTTCGTTGCGCTACTCCGACCTGGCAGCATTGAAGCACGTGAATATAGTAGATGGAAGGCTAGAAATCTGTACCGAGAAAACGGATGACAAGCTCTATATCACCCTCAATGAATATGCCAAACAGTTGATAGATAAGTATTCATGGTATAAGGGTGACACTGTGTTTCCCGTACCTAGCAACCAGAAGCTGAATGACTATTTGAAGGAGGCAGCACAGTTAGCAGGATTAGATAGGGAGATAGTTCAGGTTTATTTCAAGGGTAATACAAGGCATGAAGATGTATGTAAATTCTGGGAGCAGATCAGTTGCCATGATGCAAGAAGGACTTTTGTATGCTGTTCATTAGCGATGGGAATTCCTGCGAGTGTAGTAATGTCTATGACCGGTCACTCTGATTACGAATCAATGAAACCTTATATAGAGGTAGCCGATGAGACCCAGAAGATGCAGATGGAGAAGTGGAATAGTCATCAGTACAAGCAGGAGATACTGGAAAGCGTGGATAAAATGACTACTGAACAGTTAAAAGAAGTTTGTAAGTTTATAAATCAGCGGATCAAGCATATTGCATAAGCGGATTTTTCTTAATTTTGAGCAGCATCTTAGACATTATCGGTTTGGGGTGCTGCTTTGTTTATCTAACACGTTTTTCCTATGATTAATAATGAATACAATAAAGAAGTTTTAAGAGTCTTACAAGATCTAAGTGATACAGATATTTCAAAAATCGCTTCAGAATCTTCCCTCATGGATATTGAGATAATATTTGTAATGCACATTCGGGATATATTGGTTAATTATGCTAATAAGAGGCCCACATCACGAGAAATAATGAAAGAATTTAACGCAATATTAGGCGATATTAGGTCCTATACAACACATGTAGATGAGTTTAATACTTGCAATAAATCCAATGAACAAGAAAATTTTGATTTTGAATATCTATATACTAATTCTGTTGAATCGTTGAACAAATTAGAAAAGTATTTCGCCTCATTAAGAGAGGCTTTTTTTATTGTTTGTCTTCAATATGGAATGAAGCACCTGCCTGATATTGATTTTTTTTTACACCGAATTAAAGTTAAATCACCATCAGAATTGATTGCAAGAGTTATTGAATTAACGAACTTTGAAGAGGAAACATTGCAGAATGAAAAAATAATATGGGAAAAACAATATGCTTTCGGTGGTGATAAATTGAATTTCCTAGTCGTTCTATCTGGTTATTATTTGTTTAGGAATGAGATATTAGACAAATTGCTTAGAGTTGACTACAGACGGATTCCTCCGTTTTTAATAGCCGCTAAATATTTAGGGAATAATTATAACTCAATATTTAGAGAAAGAATAGAGCAATACCGACTTTATTTTAAAAATTGGGATGAATTCTGTGAGACACATCGTGTCTCGTTTATGCGGTTAAACAAGAATATTGTGGAGCGAATGAAGAGAGACGATAAAGATTATGCTAATCCCTTTCCTTTCCTTGCATCTGCATTCGGTAAAATAGGATATTCTAAATTTTATTTGGATTTGCATTGGCTTATATATTACGTCTGCTATTGCCATACTCCTGATTTTATAGACTTCTGCTTTTCTTTGTTAGACAGAAAATTGCCTTTAAGATTTCAAGAGGTATTTTTACAAACGGTAAAGAAAAGCGTACTTGCACCGATTATGCAGTATGAATACGAATGGTATTGTCGTAAACATAATCAAGATCCACAATTTCAATTCTATGAAGGAGAGCCTATAAATTGGGAAAAATTAAACGTCTCAGATTATGATTTGGATAAATGGTTAAGTCCGTTGTACCAGAATAGGACTTTACTTAGAGATAATAGTAGTAATAATGAACTTATTTCTGTCCCGACAATAAATTCTAATGAATTAATACCATTGCCATTCCCTCCCGCACTGAAGGAATTATCTCAATCAGAAATGATTGAAGCACTGGAAAAATTACCTCAATCAGGAACAATAAAAGAACTGAAGAAAATATTCGGACCCAAAAAAATAGACGTACTGAGAAAATTACATGATTTAACTAGTAACGAGTATCAAGAATCTAGTGAAAATGATTTTTGCTATCTGCTAGGTTGTACTCCTGACACAAAAGAATATGATAAAGGAAGTTGCCAAAAGATACTTTGGAGGAAAGGTAAACCTGAATTGCAATACTTTATTACCAGATTATATAAAAAAGACAGTGCCCTAGCTCGTGGTACTTGGGATAAAGCCGATAATATTTTCAGGATTGCAGGGATGGAAACACTTAAACTAAAAGAAAATACTACTACTAATATTAGAAATTTGTCAGATGATACAAAGGAGGAGATTGATAAGTTTATAGAAGACACATTGAAATATATCAAAGAAAAAAATACATGGTGATATAACCTAATATAATTGAGTATAAGTAACTATATCCTAATATAACCAACTGAAAATAAGGTGACTAAAAGTTTAGTTACCTTATTTTTTTGCTTATATCTTTGCACCATGAATCCATTCCGGAAGGATTAATTTTATAAATTATAAGTAACAATAATGCAAAAAGAAATCAAAATGTTAACAAGTCAGCGACTTGTTGACATGACCGGGAAAGAATTATTGGAATTGCTTTATCAAGTAAATCCGATAAGTGCAAAACAGGAGATTGCAGCCGAGCAACTTAAAGGTTTTCCTGATATACCGCCACTGGTAACAGGAATCAAGGATGTGGCTAGAGTACTCGGTATATCACAATCTACGGTCTCACGCTGGAAAGAATCAGGTGAGATTGACGATTGTGTCTATCAGAGCGGAAAGACTGTGATCTTTGATACCCATAAGATCTTGGAGAAACTGCGTCTTAGCAATCGGAAAGGGAAGTATGAAAAATTTAAGTCAAACCAACAAATTAACCAAATGTGGAGGAAGAAATGAAAAGTAACACCCCAGTTAGCCCTCAAGAAGGCCGACAAGTGGTCAATGTAATGGAGCATGTGTCAGAAAAGGCTCTTATTGAGATTGTAGGTGACTTATCATTGGAAGATAAGGAGTTCTGTGAAAAGGAGACAAAACAGATTCTGGAACTGTTGTCTCCCAAGCAATTTGCCGCCTTATTGTTGGAAGCAGTAACGGTAATAGATTTGTTTGGTGCGGAACAAGCCAGTGAAATCGTAGTGGGACGACTTGTAATGAACCGGAAGCCCAAGAACAAGTCTGTCAATGTCTTAGCTGAAACGATTCTGGACGTGGGGATGCTGGTTATGCTTCTAGCCATTCCTGCTACCGTAGCCAGACATTTCGGGTACGAGATAGAAGATTTCAACGGCAATCCTATACCTGAGGATAAATTGTGTGTAACGGTCGTTATCATAGACGGTCAGACCCGGTATTTAGCAATCCGAAAGCTCAGGGAGAAATATCCCAGTTTGGTGTTGTCGAATGTTTACGCTTACTTTCCCCTACATTGGGTGGGTCTTACCAAGATGCTTCAGGTCATCAACCTGAAAGTATTCACATGGACCAACAGCGATTTCATTAGCGGCTTGAGAGGAGTCGGCTTGAAGCCTGAGGTGGAAAAGGCATTGGCATATATCCAATCGCTTGAACAAAGGGGGTATAACTTTACCGCTGCCTGTGAATGGGGGACTTTGCTGAAAGGGATTATCAGAAAGTCCCTGCTGGTGAAGGCCATGAACAAACCTGACATCAATCTGGAATACGAGAATTCAGAGTATGGCATGGATATTCATCAAGAAGCCAGGAAAGTTTTCTCCGGCAAGAATGAGGAGGCCTTGAAAAACAAGACCGTCCCTGAAATGATAATCGCCAAGTGGAATGCCATCTGTGAAGACCTGAGCAAGAAGGAAGCTACCGCTTATATCAAAGCGTTCCTGAAGGCTCTTACCGGGGATGAGATCTCCGAGATGGTCGCTCCCGCTGATTACAAAAGGGGCGAGGGAAAGAAGAAGGAGGAGTTTGTAAAAGAACAGTTCGAGAAATCTTTCAGGGCTTTTGCAGATGCTCACCCTTATGAAGAGTTCAGGGAATCCTTTAAAGTCCAAGGCCTATGATTACACCTTATGCAAAGTTAACATCGGATGGCTATGTGCTCTGCCTCCCCGGACAAGTGAAACTGGATGCGGGGAAATTGGGAAGTTACCTCAGTGCATTGAAGGTAACAACGGAGAGAATACAGTTGAAGGTTATTCCTGCCAGGCTGTTCCTTGAAAGAGGGTATACAGCCGTGGATGACAACGGGACTTCACTAACTCTGCTTGACCCTGACCTTGACAGGAAACTGGTCATAATCGGTGACTTGAACCTTTACTTCGCCCTGCAACAGGATTCATCTTGTTTTGAGGATGTCTGGGTGAAGGTGGTTTCGGAATTCCCCAAAGGGAGAAAATGGTATTATTGAAATGAGTGTTTAATAAAGAGAGCTACAGCCTTTACGGAGGCTGTACCTCCTTAAATTTTCAAATTAATATGGAAACAATGTATAAGCCTAAAGGTAAGGCTAGCGAATGTAGTATGTACAGTTGCAATCTTTATACAGGTTGCTCCAACAATTGTGTGTACTGTTACCTCAAGCGTTCCCATATGTCCGGGTATTGGGGTACCGTTCCCACATTGAAGGGATATTTCAAGGATGAAAATGATGTGGTTAATGTTTTCCAGAAAGAATTGTCCGAGTGCCTTCCATACTTACAAAAATATGGACTGTCTATGAGCTTCACGACCGATCCTCTCATCCCTGAAACTATAGGACTGACAGTGAAAGTTGTCGAGATATGTATCAAAAATAGTGTGAACGTAAAACTGCTGACCAAGTACGGAGGATTCGAGGACTCATTTTTCAACCTTTTCAATGGGTCGGTAAGTGCATTGAAGGAACACGTAGCTTTCGGAGTCACCCTGACCGGTCACAATGAATGGGAACCCGGAGCGCCAAGCAATGAAAAGCGAATTGAAAGCATGAGAAAACTGCATTCCTTGGGCTACAGGACTTTTGAAAGTGATGAGCCAATCATTGACTTCAAATCCACCATGAAGATGATAACTGAGACTTTGGATTGCTGTGATTTCTATAAAATCGGTCTGATGTCGGGAGGCGGTGTGAAGTATGACCTGAAAAAGGGACGAAAATTCCTAAAAGGCTTGAAACGGCTCCCGGGACAACCTAAGATATACCTAAAAGACTCACTGGTCAGTTTTTTGGGAATAGACAGGAATATGCTCCCCCGGAATTTTGTTGAAAGGAATTACAACATATTCAAGTGATCGACTGAGTTTAACCAAGAGAGCTACAGCCCTTACTGAGGCTGTACTCTCGTCTAAAACATTTTAACAAAGATGAATGTAAATAGAATTATTAAACAAGTATCATTGAGCCGGCTTTCGACTTTTGTAGCATATATGACGCATATAATTGAATTAACATTAAATAAAAAATGATATGGAAGAATTTATTTTTAATGAGAATGGGGAATTAGTAGACGATTCTGTATTCAAGACCTATGAAACATTAGGAGAGATTTGTAGAGATATTCAGGCTGACCTTCCGGCAATCCGACAGGAAGCATGGAGTGAAATTGCAAAACGGTGTAACAGTTATTTAGAGAATAAACCGAAAGACGGTTACACGGAGTTTGATACCGATAAGATCCAACTGTCCAATGGCTATAACATTATCATTTGGCCAATGGAAGTCCTTGACGGGAGCTATAATGAATCACTCTTGAACAGAGCTGTATTGACCAAGGATTTTTACGTGAAAATCATGGACAGGTGGGTTATAGAAGTGACGTTGGGCTGGATGCCTGATCCTGAGCATCCGTGGGATATGATTTATATCCCTGTCTTTTTTGCATCCTATTTTGAGAAGAATTGTCCTTTGGAGCAGTTTTTCACCGCCGTAAGATTTTGCCAGACTCCTCCAATACTATGGAAAAGAGAGGGTAATGAGATCAAGTTAATGACAGACTGGATGAGTACTTTTGGTTACAAATTTGACGGGTATTACTTCTTCTACGGTTCAGTACAATCCTGAAGTCAGTATATGAATTAGCTGAATCGACTATAATGACTTAACATCAATAGAGCCACGGTAGTTGCTTTTGTGGCTGTGGCTCTATTTATCCCTCAAAAACAAATATGAAAAAAACGATAGAAAATATCTTAGCCAGTATCATTAATACGATACAGCCCAAACCGGATTTTGACCCCAAAAACAAGAGGGGGTATCACGAGATTTGTTATGAAATCTGTCAGGCGGCACAGAACACAGGCTATCCTTTCGTTTCCATTAATGAGGAAATGTTTCTTTTTACCGGAACCAATTGGGAAAACGTTGACAGCCACACCATCAAGGTTTTCATCAAGTACGCATACGGAAAACTGTGCGGTGATTCTGTGGCAGCTTCAAAGAAAGATATCATCAACGGATTAGTTTCACAACTTCCTTATACAGCCATGATATTGAATGTGAAACAGGCTGTGGATAAAATCAATTTTCAGAACGGCACACTGAATCTGAATACGATGGGACTGGCAAGGCACGATTGGAAGGATTATTTCAGGTATGTTCTCCCTTACGGATATGACCCTGTAGCCGATTGTCCAATGTTCAGGAGGTATCTGGATGAGGTGATGCCGGAGAAAAAAGCACAGGATGTATTGGCGGAATATATCGGCTGGCTATTCATTCCGGAGCTTAAACTGGAAAAAGTATTGTTCCTCTATGGGAGCGGATGCAACGGGAAATCGGTGTTTGTAGAGATAATCGAGGCTCTGGTAGGGAAAGACAACGTATCGCATGAATCACTCTCAGACCTTTGCGGCGAGTATGGAGCCAACAGCAGGGCGAACTTATCGGGGAAATTGCTGAATACCTGTTCTGATGTAGCCCCAAACGCTTTTGCAGGGGATTTGTTCAAGAGGTTAGCAAGCCGGGAGCCTATCAGCATGAAGACGCTCTATAAGGATGTCATCACTACGGATGAATATGCCAAGATGCTGTTCTGTCTGAATGAGCTGCCCAGGACTAACGACATATCCAACGGTTTCTACAGACGCTTTTTAATAGCTCCCTTCAAAATTCAGATACCTAAGGCAAGGATTGACCCTGAATTATCCAAGAAAATCATAGCCTCGGAATTGCCGGGAATCATGAACTGGGTATTGGAAGGAAGGAAAAGGCTGGTGATGAACAAGAAGTTTACAGAATCCCCTATGATGAACAGAGCCTTGGAAGAATACAGGTCAAGAGGAAACAGGAAGAAACATCTCTTGTTGCTTCCGCCATTCTTTGAAGCGTCATAATTTATAACACAACAGCAGAAAGATGAATACCACGGGTTATTTAAATTTTAATGGCCGTGATTTTTTTTAACAATCAATTGAATGAACAAACAGAAAGATATATTGAAGGAAATAATCGACAATCTTTCCAAGAAGGATTTGAAGTCGGTTTACGCTGCCGACCTTTATGGAAGGTTAGGCAAAGAAAAGGATGAACTGATGAGGAACGTGATTCAAGAGAAGATCGGTTCCATTCAGCTGAACGATGAAATTAAAGCAATAGTTACAGTGGAGGAAGTGAGGGCTGTAACAGAGAAGCTAGGTTATGGGATCGCCTTTAATCAGGACAGGACTGCCTACCTGTATAATAAGGAATATTGGGAATCCGTGACCGAACTGGATCTGGAGCATTTCTTTGGAAAGGCATTGCAGAAAATGGGTACAGACAAATATTCCTCAAAAAATGTGAAGGTAGTGAGCAAAATCTATGAACAGGCACGGTATTCACTCTACCAGTCCATGCAGCAGGATTCGGAACTTACCAAGATAAATCTCAAGAATCTGACCTTGTCCATTGATGACAAGGGAAACGTAAAGGAAGAAAAACATAAGCCGGAAGATTTTTTCTTTTATGTGCTTCCTTATGGATATGATCCGAATGCCCAATACCCTATGTTCCAGAAGTTTCTTGATGAGGTGCTTCCGGAAAAGGACGTTCAAGCGGTGTTGCAGGAATTTGTCGGAAGTTGCCTCTGTAATTCCATAAAACTGGAGAAGGTGCTTTGTTGCGTAGGGAGCGGTTTCAATGGTAAGAGTGTATTCTTCGAGGTCATCATGGCTCTCTTGGGCAATGATAATGTCTGCACTTACAACATAAACTCCTTATGTAACGAAAACGGCTATACAAGGGCTATGATCAAGAACAAGCTCCTGAACTATAGCAGCGATTTCAACGGGAAGATATTTTCCAACGGGATCTTCAAACAGCTGGCAAGCGGTGAGCCTACCGAATCAAGAAGGCCTTATAAAGAACCGGAAATCATAAGGAACTATGCGAGGATGGCCTTCAACTGCAATTCCCTTCCTACGAGCGGAGACACTTCCTATGGCTTCAGAAGAAGGCTGCTGATCATCCCGTTCAAACAGAAGATAGATCCAAAGAAAGCAGACCCTGAACTTTCAAGAAAGCTCTGTTCTGAACTGCCGGGAATATTGCTTTGGGCCGTGAAAGGTTTGAAAAGGTTGATAACAAACGGTAAGAAGCTCAGCAAGTCCCCTGTCATAGAAGCACTGGAACAGGAATATAAAGAAACTACGGACAGTGTGGCAATGTATCTTGAATATTATCAGTATAAGCCAGACTCTCAGGTAGAACAGGGTATAATGGCACTTTACAATGAATATAAGCGGTATTGTGAGGATAACAGGTTGATTATGGAAACAAGAGCCAACTTCAGGATGAAACTGGAAGGAGAAGGCTATACAGTAAAGGATATGGGAAAGAAAGGGGTGAAGATTGGTATCAGCAAGCCTGTTCCAAGTTTTCCGGATATTCAAGTTTCTACTCCATTCTCTAATCCTAGTATAAGTGTTCCTTCTTTCCCTTCCCCGAAAGGAGAGTAAGGGAGGGGAAAGGGGTAAATTTCCCTCTATTATTTGCCTTTTTGAAGCATTTAGCCAATGTATGGGAATGAATAATTAGTAAAAATAGGCTTTTTTACCCCATTTCCCCCTCTTTTCCCCCTCTCCCCCCCTTCCTCCCGGGGAAGGGAAAGAAAAATGATTAAACCAGAGTAACGAACTTATAATTCAATAAATATATGATAACGGTTACAGCATTTTCAAGGTTGCCTTATGAAAAACGGATAAATTCCGTGACAAAGGAAGAATACATTGTCAGGCTGGAGGTTAAACCGATCCATGAAGATCTTGATGTGGTTCTCAATACAATCAGGGAAGAAAGGCTAAAAGGCGTGATAGAACAAATGAGGTTCTTCTATGATGCCGACCATAAAAAATATGATGAATTGAAACACAACCTCCCTGTCTGTATCTTTACAGGAATATTCAATGATTTCAACAATGCGGGTTTCGTTTCTCCCTCTGGCTTATTGATAGCGGATTTTGATAAGATTCCTCTCACGGAAATGTCGGAAGTCAGGGATATGATAGAAGCTGATCCTTATACTCATTTCTGCTTCATGTCACCAAGCGGAAGGGGATTCAAGGTAGGGGTCAAGGTAAAGGACAACATCAATAACGAGATACATAACGCATATCTGGATGCTCTAAAGGAATATTATAATTCCCCTTATTGGGATGATAATTGCAAAGGTATCAGCCGGGCTTGTTTCCTCAGCAGTGATAAGAATCTATATCTGAATCCCGTCAGCAAGGAATGGACTACAAGGAAATCACAGCCAGTTTCCTTCGCTCCGACCATATCCATCCCAGCATCCCCTGTTTTCATTCCAGATCCAGAAACGGGAAAAATTATCCGTTATCTAGAAGGAGGATGGGATAAATTTCCTATGATTCCAGGAAACAGACATGACTCCACATTCAAGAGGGCTAGAGAAATGGCAGAATGGGGAATTTCGGAGAAAGTTGCCCAAGATTACCTTTCCCAATATATAGCCCCGGATTTTCCCAAAAACGAACTTCAAAAACAAATAAATAATGCTTATCAATGGGTAAGGAAAAGAGGGAGTATAGGCTTGAAGTATCGGGAACTATAAAGAACAGATAGCTTTGTACATAGATTATCAATAACCAAGTAGAACCAAAAATTTTCTATTCCCTATATATCCCTATATATCCCTATATAATAGTATATCTAGAGAAAAGAAAAAAGGTTACATTACTTGTTATCATCAAAGTACAGGAATAATTGGCAAGAAAGAAAAGCCACTATACCATTGCCCATCTTTGGTATAGTGACTCCTTATTATAAAAATGAATGAAAGATATGTATTATTGGGAAATATAATATAGACTTCATAATTTTTAATTAACCTATTAATGATATGTGTACCCCATTTAAACCAATAAAGATTCACCATGTATTTTTTTATATTGAAATGGGAACTGAATATTAAATTCTTTGGCTAAAATATGAAGTACCTCAAAAGATTTATTCCATCCACCACAAAACTCTGGACTTAGTGCTATTGTTATAACATCTATTCTATCTATCACTTTTTTAATTGAATTACAGACATTTTTAATGTATTGATTTGTCAAAAAACGATAGCACTCCTCATCAGCAACTTGAAAAAAGAAATCTATATCAATATTAATTATCCACCTTCTGGATGAATCTATCCAAAAATCAATATTATTTGGTAAATCCCAAATATCTACATTTTGGGATTCTAAAGTTACAGATTCAAGACTTGTGTTATACCAATCTGTTCCATCTTTATGTGTACAATAATATGCTTTACTTAGCATATTTGTATGCAACCTGTTAAAAGAATCTATATAATTGTCAAATCTAATTCCGCTGACACCTTTTACCGTTAAAAAGTTTTCAAAAGATGTTCCTGTAATAGCATTTCGGTTCTCTTCTAAAAAACTGTCAGACAAATTATTTAACAAGTCATAATGGCGATCTATATGAAAAATTCCATATTGGTTTTCTGGATTTATCTGTTGTTCCCAGCACCAAATGGCACAAAGATGATTGTCCATAACGTAGAATTTATCTTCTTTATAGAGAAAGTTCACTTTATCGCATCCAGATTCTTTTAAATCTCTATTTTTATAAATTTCTACTCCCATAATACTATATCATTTTATTGTCAGCCGTATTACTAAAACTATTCTCAAACTAATCAATTGAATTTATTTATATTATCTGAAATAATATTTTGCAATTTATTAATATTCAAGAATCCTATTTTATCTAAACATTAATTGTTTTTCAATGCTAATTTAAGAAATTATCTGCATAAAGTGTATGTTTTATAAGATTCTCTGCTGAAAAACAAAAATAATAGCAAGTTACGTTTTCTTTATCCATTGATTATTTGATTCTAATTACTACTGAATAATGGCTCACTTCCATCTTCATCCACTTCACTTTATCAACCCCAAGCAATTCGGCTGATTCTTTATAGGCCATCTTGAAATCAAATTGTCCCAGCGTGTAAGGGCTATATCCGAAGGGAGCTATCGGGAACTTATAAGGTAGTAGAAAGCCATTATAGTCTTCACCCGTCACCATAAAAGCATCGGCATCAATCATATCTTTGCTTAAATCTATATTATTCTGCTTATAGTAATTCGTGAACCTTATGAAAATCAGGGAAATCATATTGGAGTCTGTATGGATGCTGAAATTTACTTTCCCTTCGCCAATATAATCATCCAGGTCTTCTTGTACTGCATCCCCTATCTCCTGGTCTGTCATAAGAGCCGTATCATAAACCTTGCCGACTACAAAGAACTTTTTAGATAATCGTGGCGTTGTCTGAGTGTTGTTATTTTCGTTCATAGTTTAATCTCTCCATTCGTTAAAATTCAATCTTCATTACTATTCTGTCGCTATAACACCTGATTCCGATATACTCCACCTCCTGTTTCCTATACATCAGGAGCAGCGTTTTATAGAGCCGAATAAAGGCTGTCATATCGGTATAGAAATTCTTTCCTGCAAAGTTCAGGGGATAGAGTAAAGGATATCCGCCAAACTTCTCAGGTAAAAAGGCTTCGATTCCAATGTTCAGTATCAGGTTCATGTCGCAATCAAAGATTATCGACTTGCCTGGCTCTGTCAGGAAGTCACGGATAAATACTATTGTGATGCTTGATTCACTCAGTTCCTTAACCCTGAATTGTACTAATCCTCCGGTACTTTCATCCAAGTTTTCCTGTACTGCCATTTCTATTTCTTCGGCGCTCATCCCCGTATCAAGAATAGCACCGTTCGCAATAAAGTAATTCTTCATAGTGATTGTCTGGTTTTTCGTGATTTGATGATTAAGGTTATTCCGTAGTTCTTTTTCAGATATGAGATTAGACCTTGATAAGCATCTGTCCTTTTCCTTTCTCTCGGACATAATTCCAGCATTTCTTTTAATGTAGTTTCAATGCTGAGACCAGTTGCAAAAGAAGTACTATAGGCTTTCTTCAAAGCTTCAACATCTGATTCATATTTTGAATTTGTTTTTGTGGTTTCATCAGTACAAACCCCAGACTGACGCTTTGATGATTCTTCTAAAGTACCATCAAAGAAAAAGTTTATAAAGTTACTCCACATGATAAGCAGAGAGTTCTTATATTATTTCGTCATTAAGGGTTTGGGGTCTTGAAAAGCGCAAAATCGTCATTTAAAGGACAAAAAGAAAGCGCACTAAGTATTCATTTCTTAGTGCGCTTGAATAAAATGATGATATTGTATTAAATAAGCATTTGTATATAGTTTTATTTGAGTAAAGTTATAGAGTAACTTCCCATTCCTAACAATCTGAATCTTATAGTCAAATTCTTTTTGACTTTTACAGGGTTGCTGTCTTTAATTGCAGGATTCCATTTAGGCATAGTGCTAATTATTCTTGTTATTTCTTCACCCAAGGCTTTTGATGCTGCTTTAGTTATTTGTATATCACTAATGCAACCATCTTCATTAATTGTAAACTCTACTTTTACATCTCCCATTACTCCATTCTCCATAGCCTCCATTGGATATTTAGCATTAGCTGCTAAATATTTTTGTATTCCTAAATATCCTTCTGGAAATTCAGCATCTACATCTGGTAATTTGGATTTTTCAATGGCAGTTAAAGATGTATATGTAGCTTGCTGATTCTTATTTGAATAATATACTATTTCACGCTCAAAAATAATAATAAATTCATCTATTTTAGGGCCATTATAAGTAGCTACATTCTTAACCCAATTTCCTTTTGCGTCATATTCATATTTGAAATTTACTATTTCAGTTTGTCCACTACCTTTGGTAGTTACAGCTTTATCCAATAAACCTTTGGTATTGTATGTGTTTCTGATTGTAGAGGAAACAGCTTTCCCTTTTATGCCACTTATAGCATCAACATCTCCGCTTACATTTGCCCACATCATGGCTCCCATAAATTCTCCCATATCCAACTCTCTGCCAGAATATTTCACTAATGTTTGTTTGCGTTGCGTATTATAAGTGTACGTTCTATTACTGATAGATGTCTTTTCAGAAACTAACAAGCCATTACTGTAAGTGTATTGTTTTTTTTCTTTTCCATTGCTGTTGTATTCGATATCAGTAAAATTTGAAGAACTGCTATACTTCCTTTTTGTGCGTTCAAGCAATTTTCCATCTTTATCATACTTGTCAAACTGAGAAAGTCTTCCATTGCTATAGGTGAAAACAATCTTACTGTTATCTGAATTAAGAATTTGAGTTAATTGTTTCTGAGCATTGTACGAAAACTGTTGATTCTCTTTTTTGCTCTTTCCTTCTTTATCGAATGCTTACTTTTTATTATATTATCTGAGTACTTGCGAAACTTGAATAAGTTTAATATAAAAACAGTAACGAAGAACCTATTTCCTAAATATAAGAAAAGAGATCCTTCGCTACACCCTCATACCTTAAAAATACTACTCTAGATCCCCCAATGCATATTAGGAGCATTTCCCATTTCCAATACCAATACTCCTCCATTCATAATATCTTGATAATCCAAGTAACATTGAGAGTATTCCTTTCCATTCAAACGAGCAGACTGTATATAAGTATTAGAGGTTGAATTATTGTGTGCTTTGATGACAAATGTTTTATTATCTCCTACCTTAATTGTTATCTCGTTAAACAACGGAGAAGTTATCTCATAACGAGTATCTCCTGGACAAATAGGATACAAACCACATGCCGATAATACATACCATGCAGACATTTGTCCGGCATCTTCGTTACCTACCAATCCCTCCACTTTATCATGGTAAGCATGTTCGCAAATAAACCTAGACCAATATTGTGTTTTCCAAGGTTCTCCCAATCTATTATATAAAAAAGGAACATGATGAACTGGTTCGTTGGCATGATTGTAATATACATTCCACAAAAAATTGTGAGGTGTATGGGCAAACATGCTATCAAGATCAGCTACAGTTTGTTGAATACCTCCCATCAACTCTACCATACCTTCTATGTCGTGCGGTACAAACCAACCTTGTTGCAGTTCATTGCACTCAGTACAACCATACCCTTCCTGCAATTTTCCTCTTTGGGGCCATTTTATAAACGAACCGTCTTCTTTTCTCGGACGGAAGGCATGTTTTTCCTTATCGTACAAATTCTTATAGGAACGGGAAAGTTTCAAATACTTAACCATATCCTCTGTTTTGCCTAAATCTATGGCCATACGTGCCATACACCATTCCGTATAAGCATACTCTAAGGTTTTTGAAATACTATAAGGGGTATAGCCTCGCTCAGTATTGCCAAAAAGGCGTGCTGTATTGTCAGCGTAGGTATAAGCCTTTTCCTTATCTCCTTTAAATATACCCTTTACCCACGCATCGGCCAATACTGAAAGCGCAGGATTACCCAACATACACCCACTATATGCATTCAGGAGCTCAAAGCGCTCATAATAGTGATTACCACTTTCTTCAGCTAAGGTCGTCAAAGACATCAGCAGGTCATTAACCACTTCGGGATTAATGATGCTTTGTAAAGGCATTTGACTGCGAAATACATCCCAACCGCTAAACACGGTCCGTTTAGTAAAGCCAATCGATGTATGTATCTTTCCATCTCCTCCAATATAATGTCCGTCTACATCTGTAAAATTTCTAGGATCAATCATTGTATGATATAGAGCTGTATAAAAGATACGCTTTTGTTCTTCCGTACCACCTTTTACTCGGATAGTTGCCAGCATATCATTCCATTGCTTTTTAGTAGCCTCCTTTACGACATCAAAATTCCAATCCGCAATTTCTTGCTCTAGATTTTTACGTGCCCCTTCTATACTGACGAAAGAAATCCCCGATTTAAACAAAATCTGCTCATTTTCCTTTGTCTCAAAGTTAGCAAAGAATCCGATGTGCTTTCCTTGGAATTCTTTTTTATCTTGTATGATTTGCGCTTGGGATGTAAGTTTTTGAAATTGAGCACTTTCTACGAATTCACGTTTGCGCGAAATTCCTTCAGGAATTTCAACATTCCAAAATCCATAATCTGTCAATGGCTTTGAGAACTGAGCATGGAAATAGACTGTATATCTGGCATTGCCATCCCCGTTTCCCCAACCACCACCTTCTGGTGTACATTCCATACGACCTTCGATTGTGTACTCATCAACCACCTTTACAAATTGGAAGGTAGACGTGCCACCAACGCGACGAGCCAAATCTATCTGTATTCGAGATTCCTTACTCTTCGGATAAGTAAAACGTAGCATACCACTATGCTCCATAACCGTAGCCTCTGTTTGTACACCATAATCGGGCAAATATACACTATAATAACCAGCAGAAGCCTTCTCTGATGCCTTATCATACCGAGTGCGATACCCCTTCACTCCATTCTCTTTTCCAGAATTAGTATACATTTTACCTACCGTTGGCATTACTAACAAATTACCAAGGTCTCCATACCATCCCACACCACTCATTTGGGTAAAAGCAAATCCTTCAATAGTTTGATGTTCATAGCTATATCCCGAACCATTGTCTCCTCCCGTAATTGTATTGGGGCTTATTTGTACCGCACCAAACGGGTAAGTCGCCCCAGGAAAGGTCTTCCCTAATCCATGAAAGGCTCCCGCAGCTTCGGTATTCGTACTAGCCCCAATAAAAGGATTTACATACCCGGCCAGTTCCTTGTCACTTTCTGTTCCGCAACAAGCATAACACAAGACTCCTGTCCAGAACAAGATTACTTTCCACTTTTTGTTGTATATCCTCATTAACATTCTAATCAAAGACAAATTGTGATACCTTTTATCATTTTTCTTGAATCAGCACACAAGCTCCACCTCCTGCTGCAAGCTCTAGTTTTAGCACAGTGCTACAATCCACACTTTCTTCAACGGATTGGTAAGATTCACGATTAACAAAATAGTGTGCATCTTCACCATCTTTGGTTATCTGCGCAATAAATTTTCCTTTAGGTAAGAAAGACAAAGGAATTTCCACTGTGCGTGCCAATTCATTGGTAACTGCACCTATTAGCCAAGCTTCTTGGGTTTGACGCATCATAACAATATATTCTCCAATTTCGCCAGCCAAAGTCTTACTTTCTACCCAGGGCATCTTCTGTGCACTGATAAAGCGAAGTAACTCGGGATATTTCTTATAATATTCAGGTATATCTGGAAGAATGGTTACACCTGAGAAGGTGATCAATGTTCTAGCCGCCTCAGATGTTACAGTTGAAGGAACAGGCAAGTTACAATCTACACGAGTCGTTTTTCCCGGGCGTAAATCAAACATACCGTTGTTCATATCCAGAGGACCTGCTAGCATATTCACAAATACGGAAGTACAGAAAGTTTCCGGAACAAACACATGATAACCATCCAATTGCGCATGACAATATTCTCTAGTAACAGCATTAGGCCATGTCCGCATTTGTCCATAAGGGTGAACTGGATTATCGTGATAGTCTACCAATAAATGATTCTCGGCACACAGACGCGTTACAGTTTGTGTCCATTTATTTTTTTCTTCTTGAGTACCGGTCATAAAACCATATTTTACACCGACAGCTCCCCATTTTCTATATTGTTTCAAAGTTTCTTCAATGGGATATTGTTTTCCTCCAACATCATTTAAATACAACCAAATACCTACACCCTTTTGTTTACCATATTCTATAAGTCTACGTACATCATTCGCCTTATCACCATTAATAGGATCAGAATCTGTGGCAAATTCAGGACCATACCAATTAGCATCCAATACAAGATAGGCAAATCCTTGTTCAGCCGCAAAGTCCACAGCACGAACCCAAGAAGGATAAGACATCTCATATCTAAACCCATCTATTTCTGCACCATTCATCCGCCAATCCCATAAAGCAATACCCGGTTTTACCCATGAAAAATCATATTTAGGATCTGGTTCAGGATTAAGTAACTCTACAAGATGAGAATCTACCAATGTACCAGGAGTGGTGCCATACATGATAACACGCCATGCTGAACTATAATTTGGATGTAACTTTCCTGGTGTAGATATTACAGAATAGGCTATCTCACCCTTTTTCGAGAATAAACGCAACGGTTCTCCTTCTTGCAAATAAGCCTCATGAAGAGCCATATAATTATGGTCATCAGCTTTAATTGTAACAACCGGAAGTCTCTCACCGTTACTATCTGTAAGCTTTTCAGGACCAATATTATGTTCTTCGCCATTATAGCTCCATGCAGTATAATCATCAGCAAAGTTATATGTAGTACATTCCATAGGCTCTCTTTCTAGTTTACTATTCCCGGTAGGAATCTCATAACGAAAAGCAACTCCATCATTGTAAACACGAACTACTACAAGAAGTTTCTCCAAGCCATCCACGGCCGTACTACTTATCGTGAAAGTCTTTTCATTAAAATGATCATTTACTATAGCTCTCTTTCCCCATACTGGTTTCCAAATATCCCGTACTTGACGTTCATTAGTCTCTTCAATACTACATTCAGTAATTGTTAAAACATTGTTATTCTTAAATTTAATACCCAATGATGAATTGTTAATCAACTGTTTATTATTAGCTTTAAAAGCATAAACAGGTTCACCTTTTTCACTTTTATAAATAGTAAACTCTAACTTTCCATCCGGAGATTTGACCGTATTCGATACAAGGGAAGAGGAACATCCTGTTACAACAAATGCTAAAATACAGATATATATCTGAAATAGTAGTAATAAGTAATATCTCATTATTTAATATATTTAATTGATTATTATTCAGAACAAAACTCTAGTACTCCACCTTTAAAAATATCTTGAATAGAGATAAAAGGCTTTTCCAAAAGTTTTCCATTCCAATACACTCGCAATAAGTAATCTTTTTTATTCAATTCTGGAGCTTTGATTAACAATTTCTTACCATCTCGTAGCTGCAGGATTATCTCTTTAAAATGAGGTATACCCAATGCATACTCACCTGATGCCGGAGTAAGCGGATAAAAGCCCAATGAACTGAATAGATACCAAGCTGACATTTGTCCACAATCGTCATTACCAGATAAACCATCAGGCTTATTCTTGTAATGTTGTTTTATTATCATTGGAATACGGTTCTGCACTTTATCAAGCTTGCCACAACAATCATATAAGTAAGCGAAATGATGTCCGGGTTCATTATCATGACGATAATGCCCTTCATCAAAGTTTTTGTCTAGCTCCTTACAAAATACATCCTCCCCACCCAGAAGATGAATCAGATCAGGTATATTTTGCATAACGCAGAAACGGTATGTCCAGCGTCCACCTTCAGTAAATCCCTCTTCTATATCTGCCCAGCTACCATTACTATGTCGTGCTTGAAAAAAACCTGTCTGTGGATTGTACAGATTCAAATAGTTGCGTGAGCGTTTCATTAAGATATGATAATCTTCCTCATGTCCCAGTTTTTTTGCCATTTGGGCTACACAATAATCATCCATAGCAAACTCCAATGTGCGTGATACAGACTCTGTTGTCTTGTCTGCAGCAACATAACCTAAATCCAAATACTCTTTCAGACCTCCACGAGCCTCGTATGAACCGTTCCAATAATGTCTGTCTCCCCAACGATAGTCATCACGTGGTGCTTGAAAAGCATCCTTGCGGATAGCTTCATAAGCTTTTTCTACATCATAATTACGAAATCCGTTGACATACGCATCAGCAATAACAGCATCAGCATGTGTACCAATCATGATGTTTGTGTAAGAAGGATTAGGCCATTTAGGCAGCCAACCACCTTCATTATACATTTGTATCAGCGCTGTAATCATATCATCTACCCGTTGAGACTGTGTCAATTGAAGCCAAGGGTGCTGCGCACGAAATGTATCCCACAGTGAATACGCATTGTATGAAATACCTTTGTGAATTTTGTCATCAAACGGGCTGTAGTAGCGGCCGTACTCAGAAAATTCACGTGGATATTGCATAGTGCGAAAAAATGCTGTATAAAAAATCGTTGCATCATCATCGGTTGCTCCTTTAATTCGTATCTTATCTAAATTGGACTCCCAAGCCGCCTTCACCTTCTTTTTAGTTTGTTCAAAACTGACAGATGCGGGAATTTCTTTTTCCAAATTGACCGAAGCCTGTTCAAAATCAATAAAAGAAGAACCAATACGTACTTCTACAACCTCTGTACCAAGTTCAAATTCTATATATCCACCGACATGTGCCCCCTCTTCCTTACTCTGCATCTCGGATACTTTAACCTCATTCCAAGTGCCATACTGACTGAATGGACGTGAGAATTTCAGAACATAACATCCTTTAAAATTATATAAGCGAGGACCTAAATGACTATCATGCCTCTCCTTGTTACAAATTCGAATCTCCTGTTTGTCCGGAAGGATTTCAATAGATCCCCCTTCTTTTTCCCGACCAGCCTCCAAAAATAGAATAGCTTTCTCGGTAGAGGGATAATTGAAGCGGAAAAAAGAGCAACGGGATGTAGCAGTAAACTCAGTCTTCAAAGCATGACCTTGCACATCATTATAACCTATCTTATAATAATATGGTGTAGCTATTTCTTGTGCATGATCCATCTTTACAGCTCGTTTTTCTGGTTCTAAATTCAATATTCCTACTTGTGGCATTAAGGTGAAAAAACCATAGTCGCCCATCCAAATAGCAGGTTGATGTGTAGCTACAAATCCCAGTAAATGAGTATCATTGTAATTATATGCAGTACGTGAAATACCGTTTATACGGGTTGCTGCACACCATTGTGTCATTCCGAAAGGCTCGCTAACTGCTGGTGTTGTGCCTCCATATTCAGTGTTATGAGAACCTGTACTACCAATAAACATATTGACGTAATCGACATTACTTTGAGCCTTGAGCAAGTTGCCCCCCCCTGCCAAAACACAACATACAAATCCCCAAATAGCTAATTGAAATTTCATATATCTCATCTATTATTATAAAACATTTCTCCTAGTTGTTACATTGTTTAAAATCTTGAAAGTTGTATGTATTGGTATGAATATTTGTTACAATTTGTCCATCTATCAATGCACGTGATTGTTCTATTTTAGGACCTTTTACTGCAAATCCATACTGAGGCAGTTGATATTTTTTTCCACCTACAGTAGCTTCGTAAACAGACTCTCCAAAATTGACCACAACCTCTGTACCATCAGCAAAACAAGTTCGCTGTACCATTCCGTCCAAAGTCAGAAATTCATGAACTGTCATTTCCTGTCCAGCAATCACCTCATGCAGTTTACATACGTTACGATAAGTCTCTAGAAAAAGTTCACGATTGGCCACCCAAGAGCCAGGTTTAGATGGCCCTGCACCACCGGTTTCTTCGTTCGCCCATAACAAAGGTATAGTGCCATACAAAATATTGTAACAATTCTTCATGTCTGTAAATTTCGGGTCAGCCAACGTTAAGAAATCATTAGCATCCCCCCAATACCAAGTGGATACTACGCAGTCATGGAATACAAGTTCCCATAGAGGAACACGGTACTGGGGATTCATGCCCAAAGTCTCATACTGCTCCCATTTATTACCATCCTTATTCATAGGCGGACGAAGATAAGGAGCATCCCAAGCATAATTATCTGTTCCTCCACTCATCATACCTTCTACGTAATCAATGACAGGAACAGCCCACCAACGACCATGTTCTCCGCCCACTACAAGACCTTGTGATCGTATATAATCGAAAAGACGTACACCTAGCTCTCGTTTTTCAGCACGGGTTAATGGATGCCTTTCATCGTAACACTCGTACAAATCTTCGGCTGTAGTCACATCTATGAAGCGACACAAGAAAGGATATTTAGACAATACTTCAGGAATCACTAATTTAGCCGTGCGTTCCCAAAATACTGGGCAACGTTTCATAGATTGATGTCCATCCCAAGTACACCAAGCTAACATGCGAGTACTGTCATCTTTCAATACGATATTATCTGGCAAATATTCATGTCCACTATCAATTTTTCCATCAGCTTCTACCTGAAAAACATCCTGATATGCATCATAACAACTTGTCAAATAACCCAATTCATTGATACTTTTTAATTCTTCAGGTGTAGAGTTACCATTCATAATCATTTTTTCCACGCCTGCTTTCTTTGCTTCTTTGGCAAATTCTACTGATTGTTGCCCCCATACATCCACTGCCCCAAAAAGGCGTGTCAGATTTGGGTTTTTCTTTACTTTCTCAGAGAAAGGGACAATCAAGCCGCGCTTTTGCGCATAAGTTCGATAGTATTTAGCCAACGCTACATAACCGCCATCAGAAACAAAATGACAGAGAAGACGGCGTGCATATCCAAAACGCTTTTTGCTGGATATCCAACCCGCTTTGGGCAGAACAATCTCACGCTTTCCAACCTTTACGGGAATCATGTCAAAGAATGCATCATCCGATGTATCCAATATAATCTCATATCCATGTCCTTCTTTTGCATCACATACACCTATCCAAGGCATGTCCAATAAAGCGGTAGTATAACGCTTATACGGAAACGGGTGAAGATCGGCTGGATAAAGATGCCCGTTACAGAAATCAGCTACAGCTATGGAGCAATGTTCCGAGTCCAACAAAAACGGATCAAAAAAAGGAATATCCTCTATCGGAGTATCACGATTTTCCATATCAGCTTCTATCTCCAAGTCCGCAGAGGCTTTTGGAAGACTCAGTTTTATTAAGAACGGATAATTATTAACTTCCGTTTCGAATGCTATCGCCCATTTATCAGCAGTACTTACTTCACTAACATTCTCTATTTTTTTTTCTTTTGAAGCTACTTGTTGCCACTCCCGATTTCCTTTTTTATCATACACGTTCAATACCCCGGTAGGTTGAATGGTTACTTTCAAATGACTATTTTCAATAAACCAAACATCTCCTTCCTGTGAAACTCCATCGCTTGAACTACAAGCACACAATCCCAACAAGACAAAAATTGTCAGGAAAACACTTATTCGTTTAAAAATTATCATAATAGTTTGTTTTTTACTTCCAAAATTATGTTGTTAGAATATTCAAATAATTATTGAAAGTTCTGATTAAAATAGAAGTCCCTGTATTTAGGGAAATACCACGAAATATAGGGACTACCTGATTAATATATAATACTAATACCCTTCGTTTTGCTTAATTTTACCTTTTGACTCATCTATTACCTCTTGCGGAATAGGAAAAAGTACCATATGCTTATAATCAGCCTCTCTTCCTTCTGGAATATATCCTTGGTCTACTGCTGATTGTATCCATTTTCCATGTCTAATTAAGTCACGTCGACGATGTCCTTCACAATATAATTCACGGCCGCGTTCATCCAATATAAAGTCACGGAAATTCTCTTTACTAGCCGTAGCTGTAGTTGGAATAGTATTGGGTATACCAGCACGGGCACGAATCTGCTCTACCAATCCAATAGCTTCCTGTGTAGGGCCCTTCTGTTCGTTTATAGCTTCGGCTAACTCCAACAAGACATCAGCGTAACGATATACCACTACATCATTACCTGCTTTTTCTGAAATCTGTGTCGGGTCTTCAGGATACTTGACAGGCAAGGCTCCCTTTACTAAATTGGGATAACCATTGTTACGGCTTGCTAATTTCGTTTCACCATTGCTTATATATTCAAATTCTGTAATAAGTGAAGGTGCCATTGCACGTTCATCTCCTGGTTGTTGAAAATGGTGATCGTAATATTTCCATGGCATATTATATACATTCCATCTTTGCACTTTGCTATTCGTCCAGAAAGAAGGAAGTTCAGGAGGAAGCACATGAGTAGTCCAAGTATTCCCATTACCATTTGTCTCAGATTGACAAGGTAATGCCCAGATAATTTCATTATTGCGTTCATTCTCAATGCTAAATACAGATGAATAAGTACGCTGTAACTCGTAGCCCAATCCTTGAATCTTTCGGCAATAAGTTTCAGCATCTGCCCAACGCTTTTCCTGCATATAAAGTTTTTCTAAAATAGTATAGGCAGCTCCTTTAGTGAGCCGTCCGTATTCAGAAGCATCATAAGATACCGGCAAAATCTCTGCAGCCGTTTTCAAATCAGTTTCAATTAACTTGATAAACTCATCTTTCGGTAAGCGTTCCAAAATTATCTCATTTTCTGGATGGCGCAGAATTTCAACATCAGTAGTCACATTAGCAGTTCCGTAAAAATCATATAAGAAGAAGAGATATTGACCACGAATACACTGCAGTTCTGCTATATATTGTTTCTTAACATCATCATCTATAGGAGATTTTTGCAAATCGTCTATGACCAAAGTGGCCCGATTAGCCTCTTTTACAAACATATTATAGAATTTATACGCTGCATATGTTGTAGAATTCCATTGAAACTTCTCCATAAATTCATAATCATCACGTTGTGTACCCATGTCATCTGCACACAAGTTATTTATCATCCAAAATGTTTCCGTCCAACCACCATAAATATCACCAGGTGAGCCTAATGGACTATAAATTCCTGTTACTGCTGCTTTGGCATCAGACTCTGTTTTGTAAAAATTTTCAGGAATAATCTTATCATATATTACAGGATCTAAATCTAAACAAGATTCCATGCCTATTCCTAACAAGGCTACCAATGTAATCTGTTTTATATTATTCAAAAGTCTCATATTAAAATCTAATTAAAAAGTTATATCTACCCCAAAAGACATTGTTGTTTGAGTCGGATATGCTGCAAGACCGTTCATCTCCGGATCGATGCCGCTATACTTAGTGATAACAAACGGATTTTGAACATCAGCATATAAACGCAAATTTTTCACTAACTTACTGAAGTTACCTAACTTAGGAAGAGTATATCCTAGTGTTATGTTCTTACAACGCAAGAAGTTTGCGTTCTCCAGCCAAAAGTCTGTGCTGAAGTTATCATATGGGCTGTTCAGACATGTAGGAAATTTCCCGTTAGGATTGTCATGCGCCCAACGATTTGTTACTTCCGCTAACATGTTAGAACCATTTAAAATAGCATTCGACCCCTTCAAATAGGAAAGATATGCTGGATTTTCTAACTTTCTACCTAAGTAGCCATAAAAGAAAATATTTAAATCAAAACCTTTATAAGTAAAAGTATTACCAAATCCTACATAAAATTTGGAAGTAGCTGTGCCCATATATACAATATCAGCCTCGTCCAACTTACCATCCGGACCATCAGTCAGGTTACCGTTTTCATCACGTCCATGCAAATCTTTATACTTAATCATACCTGGCTTTGCATTTGGCATATGAGGTATTTTACAAGTTCCGTCAGGATTCATATCCTCAGGTTGTACAAGTCCGTCAGAGAGCATTAGGTAACGTGCATTCAGCATATCATGTTCATTCTCATAAATAGCCTTCTTCCATTGTGGACTTCTTTCTACCCAGCGATCACGATAGAAGGAGAAAACATAGTCTGTAGTCCACTGAAACTCTCCAATCAGATTACGGGTAGTCAAACCTAATTCGAAACCTTTACTGCCTTTCACACCAATATTAGCAACAATGGTATTGATCGGGTTATAAGACATTAGCTTCTTGGTATCTAATAAATCAGACACCCTACGGGTAAAATATTCCATGGAGCCCACAATGCGATTATTGAAAAAACCAAAATCAACACCAAAGTTAAATTCGGTGGTAGTTTCCCACTTCAAGTTAGGATTAGCTAATTGAGTCTGTGTTACACCAGTAGCAACCTGATCTCCAAACGTATAGTTACGCCCTGTATCATATAAAGCCAAGGCATTACTACCAATATTCGCATTACCTGTCTGACCGAAGCTGACACGCAGTTTAAGATCAGATACTATATTTTGGCCTTGCATAAAAGCTTCGTTGTTGACACGCCATGCTAAAGCTACTGATGGAAAAAATCCCCATTTATTGTTTTCTGCAAATTTGGAAGAAGCATCACCACGAAATGTAGCTGCAATCAGATAGCGATTATCATAGTTGTAGTTCAAACGTGCAAACACAGAACCCAGAACCTCCTCATTGCCATAAGATCCGACTGTAGGTTTGGCTGATTCGCCAGCCCCCAGATTATACCACTTGAAGATATCAGTCAAGAATTTACTATTAGAAGCATCTAGTCCATCTGTGAAAAACTTTTGATAAGAATAACCTCCCATCACTCTAAATGAATGTTTCTCCGCAAATGTTTTGTCATAAGTCGCAGTAATATCGAATACATTGTTGTTTCGGTTGATAAAGGAACGAGTAGCTCTACCATCTTCCTTAAAACCATAAAGTGTAGTTTTAGGCATATAGGTATTACGCTCTCCTTTATCTTTTTGAAAACCAGCATTCATACGGATATTCAGCCCCTCTATCGGAGTAACCTGCAGGTAAAAATTACCAAGCAACTCTAAATTATGACTTTCATCATCCACTTCCAGTAAAGATACTGGATTAGGCAGAAATGGTTGCTGAGGGTCTATCATATAATCACCGTTTTCATCATAAATTGGTAAAGTAGGATTTGCAGTCATTGCCGCACGAATAATACCAGCATTTTCATTTTGACTTGTTGTTAATGGGGCATTATCATTAGTAGTTTGACTAATACTGAAATTAACTCCAGCCTTAATATATTTATTAAATGTTTGATCGAAATTGAAACGTCCAGAATAACGCTCTATACCCGTACTTTTGATAACCCCTTCCTGATTTAAATAACTACCTGATACATAGTAAGATGTCTTATTGGTACCACCTGTTAATGAAATGTTATGTTGAGTCATAATGGCATCTCTCTCTACGGCTCCAAGCCAGTCTGTAGTCTGTGCATTAGCTATATCATCACTAGAATATTTATTCTCATAAGGAGCTACACTATTGGGGTCTGTAGAACCATATGGGTAAATTTTATTATCAGCTAACCAGTTTTCATAGCCAATTCGATTGTGTTCCGTCATAAAACCAGCTGCATCCAGCATTTTTTCATGCTTGGCTCTTTTGGATAAAGAAACAGAACCTGAGTATTTCACCATAGGCGCAGCACCTTCTTTTCCTCGTTTAGTAGTAATCAAGACGACACCGTTAGCAGCACGTGCACCATAAATAGAAGTAGCTGCAGCATCTTTTAACACCTCAATTGACTCAATATCGGCAGGGTTTAAATTATTCAATGGAGATTTACTACCGCCATCGTACTTACCGCCTCCTGGTTCCATATTATCCACATTCATCGGATAGCCATCGATAACATACAAAGGTCCAGGATTTCCTGCACCTCCAGCTGCATTACCACGGATTTGTACAGTAACAGCTCCACCCGGCTGGGCATTATTAAGTGTAATTTGCATACCAGGAGCCTTACCTGAAAGCATTTGTCCCAAAGAAACATTACCAGTCAAGGGTAAATCATCCGCTTTCACCTGAGTAATAGCACCTGTAATATCACTTTTCTTCTGTGTACCGTAACCGATTACGACTACCTCATCCAAACTTTTAGAGTCTTCACGTAATACAACTTGTAGGTTGGAAATTTTATCAACCTTTACCTCATATGGTATATAACCGATATAAGTAATAGTAAGCACAGATTTTTCAGGGACATCAAGTTGAAAATTACCATTCATATCCGTAATTGTTCCAATACCCCCATTACCTTTTACTACTACGTTAGCTCCAATGATTGCCTCTCCTTTACGATCTACTACGGTACCGCTTATCTTTTTATTACCGGTAGAGTTCGTTTGTTTATTCTGAATCAGGATAATATTTACTCCTTCTATACGATATGATAAACCTAATTCCTCCAAAGCATCATTCAGTATCTCCTTCACGGATCCTTTACCATTTTGCAAACTTACAGTCATATTCAAATCAATAGATTTATTTGATACAAACAAATAATCTGTTTGATTCTCTACTGTTTTGATCAACTGAGATAATTTTAAATTTTTCTTATTAATTTCAATTTTGAGATCTTGTAAATTCTCTGCATACACCATGGATGAAGGTAATAATAAACACATGGCGATTGATAAAGAATGTCTAAATTTATTAAAAATACATTCTTTATTCCAAAAGTATTCACTTAAATGCATGTTTTTCATATATTTGCTATTATTATTAATTTTAATGCTAGGACTAGCATTATCTAATGTTTTTTTGAGTCGGTAAATGTTGCAGCATCTACCGACTTTTTCTTTCATTTAAATTCTCTTTTTATTATTTCATAGGCAATTATATTATGGGTTTAACAATCATAAGAAAAGATATCATTTCTTGGTTTCAATATAAATCACATTATCATCTATATTTCTTCGGTAAACAAATGGATAATCATTTTGCAACACCTTCAAAGCATGTTCTACTCCATCTAATATACGGAATTTACCATTATATCTTAGTTTACTAAGTGATGAATCGTTCATTACAATCTGTATATCAAAAGTCCGTTCGAATATCTTAATTATTTCAGAGAATTGCTTATCTGTTACACATATCAATCCATCTGTCCAACGATATTCATCCGAATCTGTCATATTAGTAACATGCAATGAACCATCTTGGGAATATGCAGTCTCACCAGGAGACAAATATACTGATGCCATATTATTATCAAAAACTTTAATTCGTCCCTCGTAGAGACTTGTTTGAAAAACTGAATCTGCAGCATAAGCTGTAACACTAAACGTAGTTCCTAATACCTGAACATTATATTTATTGGTCTTGACAATAAAAGGCTCCTTACTTTTTGCAACTTTTAAATAGGCTTCTCCATCCAGCATTATTTCTCTCTTGCCATTTGCAAAAAGCAAAGGATACTGAAGGCGAGTATTAGAATTCAACCATATAATAGTTCCATCTGGCAACAACAATTTGCTTCGATTGCCAGCCGGTACATAAACCATTTGTGTTTTTTTATATTGTTTATCCTGTTGATACAGTTCAAAGAAATGCAAACAGCCAATTAAAACAAGTACAGAAGCAGCTATCTTAATTGTATTAATCATCCATCGAGAGAGGTGAATACGCTTCGATGAAATCGCTATGGCTTTCTCATCCATTAGCAACGTGGCATCAAAACGAATTCGCTCTCGTATAAATAGCTTTCGGTTATCTGAGCTTTCCTCAATCCACTGATGAATGAAATTCTTTTCCTCTTCAGTGGCTATCCCTTCAAAATAGCGGTATAATATTTTTTTTTCCATCGTCATCTTTTTTGTGGTCTTCATAATTAGAGCAACTCAACTTTGCAAAATCCCAAACAGGTGCCCTATTTTTTTTATTTTTTGTTTGTTTTTTATTTGCAAAAGGTATTATAAGGGGAAGTTTCACCATCGACTGATAGCTTTTGTAAGGGAAAGAGAATAGGATATATATAGTGTTGTAACTCATTCATCAACAATCATATAGTAAGAATATCATCAATGGTAAATAATCTTTCAATTCATAAGATAGTAAATTGATAGCTTTATTGATATGATAGTCAACTTTTTGTAGAGATACGCCTAAAATGCTTGCAATTTCTTTTCGCGACTTATTCTTCAAACGGTTTAGCACGAAGATTTCCCGAGTTTTATCCGGCAACTTGACCAATGCTTGCTTCAAAATCTTCTGAACATCTTCCAAAAAGATAGCATCATAGCTATCGTCTTCTAACGTCTGAATACGCGTAGCAATTTCCCAGTCCTGCAAGTTAGTGCAGAGCTTACTATATTCTTGCTCGATCGACAAATGTTTTAAGTAGTTTAAACACTTATTTTTAACAGTTAATAAGATATAACCTATTACATCCGTTTCTTTGGGTATATTGTGTTTGTTTTCCCAAAAGTAGAGCAAAGCGTCGTGAACAATATCTTCAGATGTAAAAGAATCATTCACATAATAATAGGCATAACGTATAAAACGCGCATAATAAGTTGCATAGAAAGTTCCAAAATTCATTTCTGAACAAACATCAGATAGCGTTATCTTATTCATTCTCTCTATACTATAGAATTAAAGTTAGACAAATCAAGTAAAAAACAATCTAAAACACCAATATATATTTGGCTCAACAAAATATTTATGCTATATTATGAATTTAAAATTGCAAAAAGTATAGATATCTTCAAAAAAAGTCAGTAATTTAATTTTGGACTTTTTTGATGAACATATCTCATTCCCATAGTGAATATGACTAAAAGTTTTTCAATAGTACATTAAATTAAAGGCCATAAGCATCTCGATTAAACATAAGTATTCTCGTTCAAATACAATACAGTTTATATACTCTCATCAAAGATTTCTTAGATAAGTTCTTCGGAAATATCATCTTTCCACTTTTTTGGTATAGATAAAGCTATCTGTACGATAACAGCCTACGCTATATTTAATATAAACTCTATTGATGTAAAATACAATTTTTCTTCTTACCAATCAACGGTATACTCTAACTGAAATAAGAGACAAAAGGGGGTATCCCTTATTTTGAGTACTCCTCGTTCCAACATCATATATTTTGTACTTTTCTTAGGGTCTATATTAAAAAAGGAATAGATTCCCTAGGTAACTTTTTAAAACTGACGTGCAGTTCGAAGTTCTTAATTTCAATACCTAGTATTTTCATCTCCTGTGAAAAACACAACCAATTATTCCCTTACAATATCTTTATTTATGACTTTTGTATCATACACTTTTTTCTGACTAATAACCTCTCGAACATAAGTTTGTAAATGACTTAGTGAAGTGTGTTCCTTTATATATTTAATTGTTCAGACAATAAAATATCATTGGAAGGTAATTTTCCATTCTTATATTCTTCCAATTCGATAAGCTTTCTTGAAAGCTCTTCTGTTTGAATATGAAGTGTTTTTTCGGAGTTGTTGTCTAATTTTATAGTCATATACTCTCTGTTATTTTTTTATGATGCAAAGATAAATCTTTTTAGCAAAAAAACTTTAGAGTTTCTTTTGTTTTAAATATTATTCAAGTTTCGCAAGTACTCAGATAATATAATAAAAAAAGCTAAAGAGTTTGATAATTCGATGATTATCAATATATTAATGTCGCCAAACAAACAATATAGCACCCTTTAGCCATGAACAAAAATAGACATATTATCGGTGAACTCCAAGAGTTTTTTGCAAACAATGACTCCAGCAAGGCAATAAACAGCATATCAACCATTATGAACAGCATAAGGATACAAAGCAAAGTCATCGGGTCAGTTAAGAATCCGAATTGCAAATTCACCTGTCTTCAGGTGTTGCAGCTGCTAGTTCTGTTCCCGTTCTTTTCCATTAAGAATGCTGCCAACTATTCGTCTTCTGCCTTGGGCAGGATGTTTGTCTGCCACAAAGACATGTTCTATCGTTTCATGAACGATGGCAACGTCAATTGGCGACGTATAACCTACTCGTTTTTCAGGCAGTTGTATTCACGTGTGAAACGCGGCACGACATTGAAATCGGACATCAGGTGCGTCATCATCGATGATACAGACCTTCCAAAGACCGGGTTCAAGACCGAGAAGATTGGCAAGGTATTCTCTCATACCCAAATGAAACCTATACTTGGCTTCAAGGCAATGTTCCTTTGCTTTACAGATGGCATATCCCAGTTTCTTCTTGACTTTTCCCTCCATGGGGAGGAGGGAAAACGGGGCGATAAGCCACAGGGGTTATCCAGAAACAAACGGAGGACCGGTATTGCAAGGAACACTCAGGGGATGAACGTATTGTCAGGCGCAGCACTGAGTATTTTGCAAGTAAGATTGAGACGGCCATCAGTATGCTCAAGCGCTCGATCATAGAGGGCGTACGTTTCGATTATCTTCTTGTTGACAACTGGTTTACCTGCTCTGAACTTTTGAAGTTCGTAGTCTCAAGGCATTTTGGATGCCACCTTATCGGAATGATAAAGATGGGCAAGACCAAGTATGAGACAGGTCTTGGAAACAAAACAGCGCCTGAGCTTATCAAGGCTCTCCAGAAATCCGGGAAAGTAAAGTATAGCCGATCAATCGGTTACTACACAACAACTGTATCTGCTAAAATCTCCGGCATTAAGGTCAGCCTGTTCTTCTACAGAAGAGGCAGGAACGGCAACTGGAATGCCCTGCTTACCTCTGATCTTAAACTTGATGCCAAAAAAGCCTTCAGGCTTTATTCAAGAAGATGGGTTATCGAAGTGGCTCACAAGGAGATGAAGCAAAACCTGAAACTCGGAAAGAACCAGTGCAGAGACTTCGCCGGACAGATTGCAGGCATATCATTGTGCGTACTGCAGTACAATATACTCAGTTATGTCAAACGCAATGAGTCATACGAAACTATCGGAGGACTCTTTGCCGAAATTTCAAAGAACTCTGTTGAACTTTCAGTAGCAGAAAAAATCTGGCTGCTGATCGTAGAAGTTATAAACGTCATTGCTGAGGTACTTAACTGCGATGCAATGCTTCTGACTGAACAAATAATATCAAACGATAAACAAATCAAAGCAGTAAAGCTGGCTTTCGACAGACTGACACCAGCTGCCTGAGAAGTTACACTTTACTTGCGAAACTTAAGTTAATATTATAATTCAAAAAGAAACTCTCACAAAAAAGTAAAAATTTAACTTTTCAGACACAGAAACATTACTGGGGAAGGAAGAAAAAACAAGAGAAGCCGCTTGTTTTCAGCTTCTCTCATTTCTCCGTTTTTTCTGTTCTCAGGATTCTACAAATTTATATCCCTCTATTTCCACTTCATCACCCCATTCTTCCAACCCTTTGATAGGGGCTGAGACAAAAGTACCCATAAAGTTTACCATCACACAGCCTTTTTTCAGTGTTGCAGGTTCTATCCAATCATTATCACAGTGCCGTATCTGATACCATATTTTTCCGGCAGGTATGGTCTCAGGAGTAATACGTAAATCAAGATACATCCCTTCTACGGTTACTCCATTTTCCAAAGTAATAACCATCCGCTGCTTCTGTGTCTTATTGTAATCAAAAGTCATAATCTTGTCCCTGTTTAAAATCCGTAACTCCTTTCCTGATAATTCTCTGTACACATCCATACACAATCTTTCAACCGGAAATCATACTCCTCTTCCAGGGTGCTCAGGAATGTTTCAAAATCATCATACTTCTCCGATTCCTTGATTTGTTCTTTGGTGAGCCTGATCTTTATGACCTCACCCGCTGAATAATCCAAGATGATAATGTAGTTTGTTTCCATTTCCTTTTACTTTAAGTTGTTGTTTATAAACTGGTTCTTGATTCTCTGTACCGTTGAAATGCCAATTCCTTGAAGTCTAGCTATGTTTCTGATACTATAGCCTTTCTTGAGGAGGGCTATCGTTTCCTTGTACTCATCCCTCAGCTTCTCTTCGGATTTGGTGCTTCCTTTCCTTCTTCCCAACCTTCCTCCGTTAGCGACATAGTTGGCTCTTCCACTGTTCAGGCGGTATTGGATATTGCTTCTCTCAATATTCGCCATTTCAGCCAGAACTGTAACCATAATGCTTGCTATAGGATTCACTTTCCCATCGGCTTGTAAGGTGTATAATCCCAAGTTCTGGATATATACCGATACCTTGGCTTCATGTAGTATCTCCAAAGAACGAAGTACTTGTAATGTACTTCTTCCGAGTCTACTCAGTTCTGAAAGAAGAAGAAAATTCACAGATTCTTTGGTGCAATATTCCAGACATTCTGTGAGAACCTGCCTTTCTTCGATTCTTTTTGCCCCAGAGATATGTTCCTCGTAGATTTTCACGATTTCTATGTTTTGCGATTTTGCATAGTTTTCCAAGTCCTTGATTTGCCGCCCTGTGTCCTGTCTGTCATTTGTTGAACTGACACGGGCGTAGATAACCGCTTTCTTCATTGTCATTGTTTCCATTTTATTCTTTGATTAATCCGGTAACATGGCATGGCGTATTCAAAGCGGTGTTTCAGATTTATTTGAACACATCAGCGGTTTGAACACAGAATGCCATATTCCTTATCACACAAAATGAATCCTGTGAGATTT
This sequence comes from Phocaeicola intestinalis, assembly GCF_014837065.1. Taxonomy (GTDB): domain Bacteria; phylum Bacteroidota; class Bacteroidia; order Bacteroidales; family Bacteroidaceae; genus Phocaeicola; species Phocaeicola intestinalis. The sequence continues at coordinate 110,483 of NZ_JACSPP010000001.1, read as the reverse complement.
CAGATTCTACCGTTTCTTATTTTCCCACAGGATTCTCTTTTTCCCTTATACCTTATCATTTATGCTTCCCGTTTCCCATATATCTTCACTTTCCTCAGATTCCGGATTGTAGTATTCCAGATAAATCCTGATAAAGTCGTTTCTCGTAAGGTTCGGGAAATAGGGCTTGAGGAATTGGTATATATCCTCGAAGCCTAAAGTATCATCGCCTCCCAGAATCTCGAAAACCTCATCCCTTGCCGTTTCATATTCATCAGCTTCCATAAGGCATTTCATATCCAGGCATGAATGGAGATAAATGTCGGTGCAGTTCTCGATGATGTGTTCCACTAACTTTAGGCAGTTCAACAGGTCTTTCTTCACCGTAAACTCGTTGTCAGTATGGGGTTCATAATATCCACAACTCAGATTGATACAACTTATTTCCAGCCCCCTTTCCTTCAGGGCGAGTATATCCGTCATCAAACCTTCTGTAGTTTTATAACTGAAGCTCTCATATCCGCTGGCTTTCAGAAATTCATCACTGCAAAGTTCCATCCACCCGATACTTGTTATAAGATCTTTATAACCTCTCCTGTCAGGTTGGATAACAAACCTGCAATCCATAAAGAAGTCCATGTCTGCTTGGTTGGAGCCTTGGCATCCCGTTTCTTCCTCTACAAAGAACACCACTTTAAGGGTATCGTATTTCTCCAGACACTTTAATGCTATCCAGATCCCATTTTTATCGTCTGCCCCCAAACCTTCTTGCTTCCGGCTTCTCGGACTGTAACCGAAAATGAGTCCCTTTGTCTCTATGAGCGTGAAATCCTTGGAATGTTCCCTTTGTACCTGGTCAAGATGCGCTGCGATACAGGGATAGGTCTCCGCCACACCTTTTATTATATAGAGGTTCCCCTTCCTGTCTGTCCTTATCTTCACATCGGGAATATGTCTCCTGATATATTTCCTGACAAACCTCTTCATAGCCTTCTCGTTTCCGCTCGGGCTATGGACTTTGTATAATTGTCTGAGTAATTCCATAAGTCATGCTACTGTTTTGATTAGTTTATAACCGTAGGGAAGGTTGGTAGCGGGATTTACCCGGTCGAAACATTCATTGTCGAACTCAAAGAAGTCATCGGAATAAAGGAGGCTTCTCAGGGAGCTTACGGAGATTGTTTTTTTCTCGTATTCCTCTTTTTCCCTGTTCCAACGCCAATAATAGGCGATGTCATCTTCTTCCTCGAAATATTCACCGTCATAATCGGAATAATACCAGTTAGCATCCTTATATTCTTTTTCCGCTTTTTCCCTGCATTCCTCACAGCAATAATTATCATCAGTCACCTCAGAATAACAGGTTTCAGACTTTAAGAAATATCCGCCGCACTCCGGACACTCCGACACATCATCCCTATGGTGGTATTCCCCCTCACTGTCAATCCAGACGAAATCACCGAGGTTATCGGAATCACAATCATACTCTTCCCCATGAACGTAAACAAGGACGGTTTCATCACAATCATACCCATGGTAACTGTCATAACAGCCATCTTCCTCCGCATTGTTCAGGCTCCCTTCCGTAATGCCAAGGTCAATGTCCCCATAACAATAATTGTCCGCTATCCTTGCACTCATGCTATAGGATTTGAACGAATCCTGATAACTCAGATCGTCATCCCAGTCCAAATCGCAAGCGATTCTGAATTTCCGGTCGGATAAGGATTCCCCGTTTATGCTGACAAAAGCATTCGCTTCATTACAAGAAGCTCCTACCTTTTTGTAACCGTCTATATATCCTCCCCGGATTAGAGCGTCTGCCAAGGCTCTTTTAAGAATATGGTTGTCACCGGTAGCGTATTGGCGTTCTGCCAACCGGTAAACTTTACCGTCCTGGTCTTTCACTTCATTGAAGATGATGCAGCGTGCGATGATCTTGCCCTTTTCATTCTCCAGGTAAGCCGCGCTCGCATTGACCGACTTCTCATAAAAACCGTGATAGCCTTTGTCAACCATGCAGGAACAGAAATCCCCTTCACAGTACTTCGAAGAATAGATGCGTTCAAATTCCTGATTGACATAGAGCTTGTTTTTGGGGAGCCTGCCCATCGTAAAGGCCTGCCATTTTGCTGCGAACTCCTCACACAGGTAGGTGATGACCTGTTCGGGGAGTGTTTTCCCGAACTCCGTTTCTAAAATCAGATGCCGGTAGAGTTTTCCCGCTTTCATCTTGAAGATTTTCCCGGTTCTATGGTTATGGTATCTTACGCATTTGGAATCTCCATCCTCACATAAACCGTCATTCCCGTCCGTTTCATAAATAATGCTGTAGTAAGTCTTTCCCATCAGATGCAGTTCATAAGGGAGGGATTCATCTTCATTCCCGCTAATCAGAATTTCATTCTGCATACGCTGCTCCAATTCTGCCATGCTGCTGATATGCAGAAAACTATAATCATTGCCTGCCGCCGCTTGATGCAACAGGTTCTTGTCTTTCAGGTAAGCCAGCAGGATCCTGTTCTTCCGGCTTTGTGTATTGTTCCCATGCTTGATGGTTCCAAACAAGTCCTTGAATCCATCGTAGTTCTTGAAATTATAGTATAACATAATAGTCTTGATTTTTAGAAAGTCGTTAAACAAAAAAAGGAGGGATACTCCCTTTTACAGGAATATCCCTCCTCGGAATATCGGTGCGGTATCTGTTTCAACCGCTTTAGATGAATGGCACTTGCATTTCTATAAGCACTTCCATCAGTTTTTGGGCACCGATTTTCGATGCCTCGTTTCTTAGGTCTGTCCTTCTCTCAGGGGAAGCATAGACTTTCAGGATTTCCACGATTGTCCTGAACAGGCTCTGTTGCAGGGTCTTGTGGAAAGTCATCGTTGCCAGGGCGAACCTCTTGGGATTCCACCCGTAATCGTTCAAGGCGTTCTCCAGTTCTTTGGCGGCCTTGAACTCCTTGCTGTTCTCGTTCAAATGTTCTTCGTTCATATTATTTCTTCGTTTTTTATGGTTATACTACTATCTGTAAAGATCCGGCCACCGGGGAAACCTTCATATAGTTTTCATACTCCAGTCCAGGGTGGTCACTTTTGAATGCCGGCAGATTGAAAGAGGAGCGTGTGGTGGGTGACTTACGGATCAACCTCATCGTTTCCGTAGCCCATGTTTTAACTCCTTGCGCTTCCATGTCAGCCAGTATTTTCGCCTTGATATTTGCAAGTTGTTCTTCTATTACGGCCTTCGTTTGAATGAGGTTGCGTATGGTTTCTTCCTGCGACCTGTATTCATCCGGTATATCAAACGGGTTAATGAACCGCTCTCCCCGAAGGTCACAATCCAACAGCTCTTTACATATGTCTGAGGGGATCCGGTTTACAAAGATGATTTCCTTGATATGGTCAAACGAACCGTCTTTCTTCATCTTGTTGCGAAGCCGGATGACAAACAGCTTGTCTATCTTCGCTTTCCTGTTCATCAGCTCGAAGAAGAAGGCGTAAATACTCAGTTGCCACCTTGCTTTCTCCAGCTTTACAGGGGGCATCTGTCCGTAGGTCTTGATGTCCCCCAGACTGAACGTGTCTTCTGAAACACGATATACCTTGTCTATCTTCGAAGCCCAGTTTGCTCCATCGGTTACGGTATATTCCGAACATTCATGGACTAATCCATAGTCCTTGCATAGCTGAATGTAATCAATCACCTCCTGTGTCCCGTCATTGATCCAGTTCTTGTCAAAGTCCTCACAGGAAAGATGTACACCTGCACCATAATCCGCCGCACCTTGGATAAGGTGTTCGGGTATTCCGTCAAATTCGTCAGGGAACAGCTGTCTCTGCAACATTCCCGTAATGCCTGACAATTCTTTTCCATCGAGCAAGTAAGAGTGTTCTTCTTCATTGAAAAGCACACCTGATTCTTTCAGTTCAATTCTTTTCGTTTTCATAATCATGCCGCTTTTTGAAGTTGTAATTTGCGCTCGGTAAAGAGTGCCTTGATTTCACTGTTGCCGTCCACCTCATTCTTGTGCTGCTGATAGAGGTTCATCAATGACTGCTGGTCAGGACAAGCTTTCAAGGCAGCTTTTATACCTGCATACTTGTCAGTCGCCTGCTGTGCCTGATTGATTGTCTTTGCTCTCCGTATTGTTTTCTTGGAGGAATCTATCTGTTGTGTATCTGTCGAATCATTCTCCGGCACGTCTTCCCCTGCATAGATATATAACCCCAAACCGAACATGGCGAGGTTTTTCACCAGACAACGCATGATCGTCTTGTTAATATCAAACATGGTTGCTGCTTCCACCGTCTTTTCTACATGCTGTTTCTTGAACTTGTCATACACGCTGTAAGTATATGCCTCAAGTTTCATCGCCTTGTTTGAACTGTTCATCACGGGGAGCCACATTTCATGGGTGATTCCTTCCACTTCTACTTCTGTATAGACCATGATACCGATACAAGGATCTGCAAAATATGGAAGGTTGGTCTCCGGATTTTTGATAATCCGGTAAGTAGCTGAGGGATAGCATCTTTTGAACTCAGCCCAGGCATTCGCCCAACTTAAGTAAGTCAGGTCATTGTACTTCTCAACCTTGTCACTGAGGTCGAGGGAATAGAGAGCGTCAAAATAGATGGCTCTCCTTTCGTCTGCCGTTACGTTGGCAGGAATCTGCGGTTGTTGAAATTTGCACATAGTTGATAATGTTTTTAACGGTTAAGTTTTGATTTATACTTTGTATGGATGTATTCAAGGCAGATGCTTCTAATGACCTCCGCCTTGTCCTTTTCATCATACACATAATAGTAGGTCTGGGGATTCCCGTAGCGGTCTTCCCGGATAACCGCACCTCTGTATTCTTCTTTCCTGAAAAAATCATCGTAGGGAACTGTCTTTTCACAGTCCGTATGGTCAAGCTGGATATAAACCATGACATGAAGTTTTCCTTTGTAGAGCCATAATCCTTCCACTTCGGAATTCCATCGGTTTCCGGTTCTTCTGTCAGGGTGGATATAAAACTCATAGTTCCTTGTCCCGGAATTTCTGCGTCCCACTTCTTTGACGATTCGGAGTATGGTTTCTTCTGATATTCCTGCCAATTCCACCTGTATAAGATTCCTTATAATCTCAATCTTTCTTACAGGCGATGTCCTCTTGAAAAGTTCGATATTCACGGTTGGCATTTTCTAAAAAATTATTGGGATGAAACAAAAAGGAGAGGCACACAAAATCTTGATTCAGTTGATAATGTGTACCTCTCTTATATACCTATATATTATATATGTATAGGCTTAACTTAAGAACCATCCGTAGCCTTCGGTATCGTTGCCACGGAGTGCGTTTTGGATTCCTACAGCGAAATCCGTACAGTTCTGGTTCCTTTCCAACCAACAGTTGATGTAGGCTGATTTTACGGCTTCGGTTGCAAGCTGGAGTAGGTTCCAGCAAGTAAACTCTTCCCCTTCTTTCTTTCCGAAATCGGGATTGGAAACATAACCTTTTACCATCGCATTCACAGCCTGGTCACCGATTTGCAGGGAGGGTAATCTTCTTTGTTCGGATGCGGGCAGGAACTGGTATAATCTCAGCCGCCCTACTATCTTGCAGAACTGTTCTTCGGTAAATGAAGTTTCTTTCAGATTGCCTAAAAGTTCCAAGGTTTCTTCCTTATGCGGATTGAAAGCCCCGAACAATTCTATGGACTTTTGCATAATGTCAGCCTCTGTCATACACTCGATTGTTCCTGTGAAACCGTCTGTGGTCAACATCAAATTGCTGCATACCCTTACCTGCCAGCCCACGAAAATCTTGAATTTCATGGGGCTTCGCTTGCTGTAGAGCTTGTCCTCATTATAAGCACGGACACCGCCGATACATAAATGGGTGGGTTGCCCGTTAATGGTTCTTACAAGATGGCTTACATGACATACCCACGCAAGCCTTTGATAGAATACCGTCTTTTCTTCCTCCGTCAGTTCACTGGTCTTTTTATATTGTGCCGATGGGATACGCCCGATAATGGGATGTGAAACCCTGCATTCAACAGGTGTAAGCTCTCCGAATACTTCCTCTGCCGCTTTGGCTACTGCACCGATGAAATTCTGGTGTGAAATCGTCAGGCTGTTGTCGCTGAAGGTCGGAATGATGTTTTTCTCCGTCAGTTCTCTTAGCGTGATTCCGGATGTGTTCGCTTCAATGAAATTGGGATGGTTCTTTATACCTTCCCCGTTTTCTTCCGGTACGGTTACTGCGTCTTCTATGAATCCGCTACGGTTCAAAGCCGTTTCAGTTGTTGTTCTTCTCATACTGTAATGTTTTACTGGTTAATAATCTGATTCTCAAAAAAAACAAAAAAGCCAAGAGGTTTATTTCTTTGACTTTACAAATAAACTTCTCAGCTTCTTTATGCCCTTGAGTACTGATGTCCCTACTTCAAGGAGCGTTATAATCACGTCTTGTGTCTTGTCATAATTCATAAGACATTATTCTGTTTCTGCTGCTTCTCCTGCACCGGTCTCCACACTTGCGGCTTTCGTTTTCACTTTACCGCCACATTTTCCGACAAGCTCAATTACGACTGCACTTGCCATTACAATTTCAGCCACATAGGCCGCAATCTTCAATCCTTCTGTTAATTTTCCCATTTCTCTTTTGATTTTTGTTGTTAATACTATTGTTATTCTTCTCTCGTTTTCTCTTCTTTTCCTTATTTGTTATTATTATTCTCATTAATAAGGCTTTGAGGCGATGAGAGAAGGATGAAGGGAAAGAGAATAACAAATGAGTATACGTTTTTGACGGATGGGAACCGGATGCCTGTCAATATTATTTCCCCTGTGAATTATTCAGAATAGTAGAATATAATTTTGGAATTTAGAATTTTATACTGTATCTTTGTCCAATGAGAATAAAGTAGCCAATGAGAATCTTTACAGAACAAGCATTAAAGGAATATGCAGAAACTCATCCGGATGCCAAAGTTGCCCTACAAGAATGGGCAACCATCGTCAAAAAAAGCAGATGGACTTGTTTCGCAGATATTAAGAAAACCTTTAATAGTGTTGATAATGTAGGCAACCAACACTATGTGTTTAATATTAAGGGGAATAACTACAGGCTGGTTGTGGTTATCAAGTTCACGATAAAGTTTGTATATATACGTTTTATCGGAACCCATGCAGAATATGACAGAATACCGGATTGCTCTAAAATATAAGGATATGACGAAAATAGAAACCCAAGCCCAATATGACTGGGCTGTAAAGAGAGTGGAGGAATTGCTTCCTTTGGTAACGGATGAAACGCCTTTGGATGATCCGAACAGCATAGAATTGGAATTGCTTTCCAATCTTGTCGCTGATTACTCGGAAGAACATTTCGCATTGGGAGAACCGAGCCTTGTGGATGTGCTTAAATTACGCATGTTCGAAATGGGACTTAATCAGAAATCGCTTGCTGAATTGATTGGTGTCAGTCCTTCCCGGTTAAGCGACTATATTTCTGGGAAATGCGAACCTACTCTAAAGGTTGCCCGGACTATCAGCAAAAAGTTAGGGATTGATGCAAATATCGTCTTAGGAGTATAGTTGCAAGTGTTCATTGGAACAAAAAGGAAGAGCCGTCATCAAGATTCATCACCTTGACTTGACTCTTCACTGTTCCATACAGTTTCAACCATAGAGACGAAGCTGCTATGGCTACTCCTGATTTTCCAGCCCTCGAATTGATTCCTGACCATCTTCTGAAATTCAGGTTCAACCCGGCATATTTTTATTATTGTATTTGAAGCCGTGCGCACTACTTTCTTGTAATGCTGCAATTCGGCTTCATTCTTTTCTTCATAAATAAGGCTTTCGAGGGATTAGGGACGGAGAGAAAAAGGTAGAAATTTATAGTTATTAAGGTGGTCCTGTTAAATGAGCATAAAAAGATGGGGGAGTCAGAGGGGGATGTTAGGAAAAAGAAAAGTCATTGAATTGCTGAAATTCAATGACTTACATACTCTGTTTGTGGAGCATACCGGACTCGAACCGGTCACCTCGACACTGCCAGTGTCGCACTCTAGCCAGATGAGCTAATGCCCCTTTCTGCGTGCAAAGATAAGAGTATTTCTTGTATATTCCTTATTTTTCCATTGTTAAAAATCCTTGTTTTATTGATTTTATGGATTGTTATCGGTCGAAATGTTCTTCTATCCATTTTCCAGTCACTTCCTTGATTGGCAAATAATCGAGGGTGTGATTTACACAGGCTATATTTTGAGCATGTTGAAGCACTGTATTTATGTCGTGGCTTACTAAGATAATGGCGTGTTCGCGGTTGATTTCTTCCAGCAGTGTATAAAGATGTGTTTCGAATCGCTTGTCAATATATGTATTCGGTTCATCTAATATTAAAATTTGCGGATTCGAGACCAAGGCACGTCCCAGCAAGGCACGTTGCAGTTGTCCGCCACTCAGTTGCCCGATAGGACGTTGCTCTAATCCTTCCAGTCCCACGCGGGAGAGCATGGCACGCACTTTTTCATGTTGCGCTTTTGTGAAGGAACGGAAGAGGGATTTCTGCTTGTTTAGGCCGGAAAGTATCACATCGTATACCGATATGGGAAATTTTTTATCTATCGAGGTATATTGTGGCAAGTAGCCCATGCTGAGTTCGGAGGTCTCTTTGCCATTCTGATAAAAACGAATACTTCCCGACAGAGGATGAAGCAATCCCAAAATGAGTTTGACCAGCGTTGTCTTTCCGCCTCCATTGGGTCCTATGATGCCTATGAAGTCTTGTTCGCAGACAGTAAGGTTTATATCTTCCAACACTGGTTTGCGGTCATAGGCGGCACAGATATGTTCTAATTGGATAAGAGGAAGTGAAACTGTCATGGCATTTCATCGGATTTGGATAACGTGCGAGCTATATGCAACATTTCTTCTTCCCATCTGTAGCTCAGCGGGTTGATGCGGATAAGGGACAAATTCAGTTCACGGGCTATTGCTTCCGCATTGCGTGTATCAAACTCTTTTTGTACGAAGATGGTCCGTACATTTTCTTTTTTACATCGGTTGATTAATGTCTTCAGTTGGGCGGGCGAAGGTTCTTTGCCTCCTTCTTCGATGCTGATTTGTGTCAATCCATAATCGCGTGCGAAATAAGAGAGTGCAGGATGGTAAATCAAGAACGTGCGTTCACCGCCGTTCAGGTAAGCCAATATTTTTTCGTCTATCTGCTTTAGCCTAGTACCCAGCCGGGTCATGCGGGTCATGTAATATTCTTTATTTTCCGGGTCTATTTGGCAAAGTGCCCGGCAAATGTTGGCTGATATTGTATAAGCATTACTGATGGAACTCCATGTATGCGGCTCGACACCTCCTGCATGGGGATGCTCTGTTTTTTCTTCTTCGTGTATCAGGGTAACGCCATCCGATAAGTTAAAAAAAGGGACGTTTGGGGCATTTTGCTTTAATTTATCAGCCCAGGCGAGTTCATAGCCGATGTATCCGGCACGCAGGAAGGCGCGGCTTCGGCTCAGTTCGACCAATTGTTGTGGAGTAGGATCGTAAGTTTCCGGGCTACTGCCTTCGGGTACCATACAGATTATATGGAAATGCTCGCCCGCAATGGATTCAGCAAAATAACGCAAGGGTTCGATACTGACGGTAAGTATCGGTTTCTCCTCGGCAGGCTTCTGCGTTTTACGTCCTCCACACGCGGTAAACAGTAGGATAAGTAAAAAAATGATGTACGTTTTCATGTGTCTGTTTCTTGTTTGTGTTGCAAAAATACAGAATCTTGTTCAGATATGCGAACAAAACAGAAAAGAATGCGTACTCTACGAAATGTTGGATAATAAATTCCATTTTTTCAGAAGCTGTTTTGAATTTATCGTGCGATGATTTGGGATGAGTTTTTGAGGCATTTTCGCTTCTGTGATGAGGAAGATAGCGGGCTATCTGACAAAGAACAGGAGCGAAAAGGACCAAAAAATCGCCCAAAGCACGCACGAAAACGGATACATCAAACCAAGAAAAACTTTTTGGAGAAATTCAAAACAGCTTCTCATTGTTTACGCTATTTCCATTTGCAGCTAAACAAAATAAGGCGTATTTTTGTTTTATACTTTGAATGGTGTGAAATTGTACTTTAATATGGAATGCACACTGCCGGTGTCACTCCTGTTGTCAGTGCCACTCATGATTACAAATCCGGCATGGCAAGCAAGCATTGTTCTCTCCGGCATATAGCTGCATCGGTTGTAAGATTAATAATCTTACAGCGTGAAGATTAATAATCTTTCGGCATGAAGATTAATAATCTTACAAGCAAGGCAGTCATGCGTTTCTTATTTTTTACACAATAAAACAGTAAATTTTATGAGTAATCCGATGATGAAGACTTTCGATTATGCATTCTTGAGCTTTTTGAAACATCGTGTCAATGGTGGTATGGTGCTGATGGTTGTAGCCGTGCTGGCAATGGTGATAGCCAATTCGCCATGGACGGAAGCTTACCATGCCTTTTGGAATTATCCTGTAGCTTTACAGGTAGGCGGATTCAACCTGTTCAGCCATCACGGTGAACCTCTGACGCTGATGGCGTTCATCAACGATGCCTTGATGGCGGTATTCTTCTTTTCCGTGGGACTGGAAATCAAGCGTGAAGTGCTGGTAGGCGAACTTTCCAGCCTGCGCCAGGCGTTGCTTCCCATCATCGCGGCGGTGGGAGGGATGATTGTCCCCGTGGCAATTTACTTTGCGATGACCGCCGGAACGCCTGCCGAAGGAGGCCTGGCGGTACCCATGGCGACTGATATCGCATTTTCCTTGGGCGTGTTGAGCCTGTTCGGCAAGCGTGTTCCCCTGAGCCTGAAGATTTTCCTGACCGCCTTTGCCGTGGTCGATGACATTGGAGGCATTCTGGTTATCGCCTTTTGCTATACGTCTCATTTGGCTGGAGGCTATTTGCTGGCTGCAGTTGCGATTCTTGTTATCCTGCTGATAGCTAACCGGATGCAGGTTATGTCGCGCACGTTTTATTGCGTGGCAGGTATTGCGGTGTGGTATCTTTTCCTTCAGTCGGGCGTGCATGCTACGATTGCAGGTGTGCTGGTGGCGTTCACGATTCCTTCCATCCCGTGCCTGAACGTGAAGAAATACATCACGCGCATCCGTGAGAACATTGCCGAATTCCCGCATTTCGACAAGAGCAGTATTCTTCTTACTCCGAATCAGATAGATGCATTAAAGAGTATTGAGTCGGCTTCCGACAAGGTGATTTCGCCTCTCCAGTTTATGGAAGACCGTATGCATGGAATGGTGAACTACCTGATTATGCCACTTTTCGCCTTTGCCAATGCAGGCATTACGCTTTCGGGAGGAGGCGGAGAGATAGCCGGCATAGTGACGTATGCCGTAGTATTAGGTTTGGTAGTGGGTAAGTTTGTGGGGATTTATTCCTTTACGTGGTTGGCTGTACGCTTGCGTGTCACTTCTTTGCCGCAAGGGATGAACTGGCGGAATACAGCGGGAGTGGCATTATTAGGCGGTATTGGCTTTACCGTTTCGCTTTTTATTGCCAATCTTTCCTTTGTGGCAACTGATGAGGTATTGCTGGGCCAGGCAAAGTTAGGAGTGCTGGCAGGTACGGTATTGGCAGGCATCTTGGGGTATGCGATGCTTAAACTGACATTGCCGAAAGCCAATAGTGCCGGAGCAGATAATCCTGACGTTTCATAGCCCCAACCGCCATTCTGATAAGATTGTACTTTGCTCGATATGATGTTATACATTTCGTTGATATTATCATTGAATACGGAACACTACACAGAATGCACGAAGAAATCCAGAAAAAAATATAAAAAATGAATGTCCGCAAACAGTCAATACATCCCCCCAGAAAAATGAATATATACTACATCGGCAAATACAGTATTTCAATTCCGGCGGATTGACTAATTGCGGGCATTCATAAAAAGTTTTAGGCTTAATGTGCCGTTTTCGGGCGTGATCAGGTGTGTTTGGGAATCATTCTAAATCGCCAAGCGATAAATTCAAAACAGTTTCTATAAAAAAACGAAAAACTATCCTACTCTTACCTGCCCTGCGGTGAAATTCACTATCTTTGCGGCAATTATACAAAAATGAAACCTTAAGAATGAAACAGTACAACAAGATCAACAATCTGGTAGGCTGGTTCGCTTTCCTTGTTGCAGCATTTACTTACTGCATGACTATCGAACCTACTGCCAGCTTTTGGGATTGTCCCGAGTTTATCACCACCGGATACAAACTGGAAGTAGGCCATCCCCCTGGCGCACCTTTCTTTATGCTGACAGCCAACTTGTTCAGCCAGTTTGCCAGCGACCCATCGCAAGTGGCGGTCATGGTAAATATCATGAGCGCATTGATGAGTGCAGCATGTATCCTGTTCCTGTTCTGGAGCATTACGCACCTTACTAAAAAACTGATTTGTCCCGAAGAAAAAGAAATGACAACCGGTAAGCTTATTGCCATCATGGGTGCGGGACTGGTGGGTGCACTGGCTTATACATGGAGCGATACTTTCTGGTTCAGTGCCGTAGAAGGTGAAGTATATGCTTATTCCAGTCTCTTTACCGCCGTAGTGTTCTGGTTGATTCTGAAATGGGAAAACCGTGCTCACGAAGCTCACAGCGACCGTTGGCTTATCCTGATAGCCTATCTGACGGGTTTGTCAATCGGAGTCCACTTGCTGAACTTGCTTTGTATTCCCGCCATTGTACTGGTATATTATTATAAAAAGAATCCCAATGCCAACCTGAAAGGAAGCTTGATGGCACTGGTTGGTTCGATGATACTGATAGCCGTAGTACTTTATGGTATCGTACCGGGCATCGTGAAAATAGGTGGTTGGTTCGAACTGCTGTTTGTCAACAGTTTGGGATTCTCGTTCAATACCGGACTTATTATTTATATCATCCTTTTGGCGGCCAGCCTTATATGGGGTGTATACGAAAGCTATACCGTACGTAGCCGGAAACGGATGAACATTTCTTTCCTTACCACTGTAGGATTGTTGGGTATCCCCTTCTACGGACATGGATGGAGCAGTGTGCTTATCGGCATTATCGTACTGGCGGTTCTGGCATTGTACCTGTTTGCCAAACTTCCTGAAAAATATCAAGTCAGTGCCCGCACGCTTAATACTTCCTTGCTTTGCATGATGATGATGGTGGTGGGATATTCTTCATACGCCGTTATCGTTATCCGTTCATCGGCAAATACGCCGATGGATCAGAATTCGCCTGAAGACATTTTTACCTTGGGCGAATACTTGGGACGTGAACAATACGGTACGCGCCCACTTTTCTACGGACAGACGTATGCTTCGAAAATGGCACTCGAAGAAGTCGATGGGGGCTGTGTATATGCCATGACAGAAGGTGCACCTGTCTATCAGCGTAAAGAAAAAGAGCGTCCGGACGAGAAAGACAGTTATGAAATCGTACGCCACAAGAGCGAATACAAGTATGCACAAAACATGATATTCCCTCGCATGTATAGTTCGGATCATGCAGCGGCCTACGAAAGTTGGTTAGGAGGTGTAGAAGGTCGTCAGGTCCCATACGACCAGTGTGGGGAAATGCTGATGGTGAAGATACCTACCCAATGGGATAACATCAAGTTCTTCTTCATCTACCAGTTGAATTATATGTATTGGCGTTACTTTATGTGGAATTTCGCCGGACGGCAGAACGATATTCAAGGTCAGGGCGAAATCGAGCACGGCAACTGGATTACCGGTATTTCGTTCATCGACAAGATGTTGGTGGGTGACCAAACTTTATTGCCAAGCGATTTGAAAAATAATAAGGGGCACAACGTGTTTTATTGTTTGCCTTTGATACTGGGACTAATCGGCTTGTTCTGGCAAGCCTATCGGGGCGAACGGGGCATCCAGCAGTTCTGGATTGTATTTTTCCTGTTCTTTATGACGGGACTTGCCATTGTGCTTTACCTGAACCAGACACCGCAACAACCACGTGAACGTGACTATGCATATGCAGCTTCCTTCTATGCTTTTGCCATCTGGATAGGTCTGGGAGTAGCAGCTATCGCCGAATGGCTAAAGAAGAAGTTAGGCGAGAAACCATCAGCTATTCTTGCCAGCGTGGTATGTCTGCTTGTTCCTTTACAAATGGTAAGCCAGACATGGGATGACCACGACCGGAGCGGACGTTATACGTGCCGCGACTTCGGACAAAACTATTTAAATTCCGTGCAAACCGATGGTAAACCGATAATTTTCACCAACGGTGACAATGACACATTCCCCTTGTGGTACAATCAAGAGACCGAAGGTTTCCGTACGGATGTGCGTGTATGCAACTTGAGCTATCTGCAGACCGATTGGTACATCGACCAAATGCGTCGTCCGGCATACGACTCGCCTTCCGTTCCTATAGACTGGGAGCGTATCGACTACGTACAAGGACACAACGAAGCGGTTTATGTACGTCCCGATGCAATGGAAACTATCAACAATTATTACAAGCAATATCCCGAAGAAGCGAAGAAAGAGTTCGGTGACAATCCATACGAACTGAAGAATATCCTGAAATATTGGGTACGTTCGCCGAAGGAAGGCTTGCAAATGATTCCGACGGACAGCATTGTCATCAAGCTGGACAAAGAAGCAATCAAACGTTCGGGTATGCTTACTCCCGATTCGATTCCTGATTATATGCACATCTCACTGAAAGGCAAACGCGTACTATACAAAAGCGAACTGATGATGCTGGAAATGCTTGCCAATACCAACTGGGAACGTCCGATGTATATGGCGATTACCGTAGGTCAGGAAAATCATCTGAACCTGACTAATAACTTCCTGCAAGAAGGTTTGGCATACCGCATCACTCCGTTCGACAACGCCAAACTAGGACGGCGTATTGATTCGGAAAAGATGTACGATAACCTGATGCACAAGTTCAAATTCGGCGGCATTGATAATCCGGATATCTATTTGGATGAAACCGTGCTCCGTATGTGCGATACGCACCGCCGTATGTTCGTTCAATTGGCTTCCCAATTGATAAAAGAAGGCAAGAACGACAAGGCATTGGAAGTTCTTGATTATTGCGAAAAAGTGATTCCGAGCACTACGGTGCGCCATGACTACATCTACAGCAGTTCGAAAGAAATGGCGGATGATTACGCAAAACTGGGTGAAACTGGGAAAGCAGAAAATATCCTCTGCCAGTTAGCGCAAAATTCGGTAGAATATGCTGCTTGGTATATGAGCCTTGACGATATACGTTTGGCCAGTTCGTACGAAGAGTGCATACGCCACTATACCATCTTAGACGATGTCTGCAAAGCGCTTGAAAAGTTGAAGGATGAAAACGGTAAACCACTTGAATCGGCAACTAGCTACCGTCATCAGTTCGACCAGCTATATGGCTTGCTGGAAAACCGTATAGGAAAAGCTAATCCGGCTCATGAATAGTTTATAGTTAACAATTAACAGTTAACAATGAATAGTTAGCAACAGTTATGCAACAAGCCTGTTATATACTATTCATTGTTGACTATTAATTACTTTCAAAATACTGTTATGCTTATCGAACAACCTCCCTTATTGCTTCGATGGATTTATCCACGTGCTTTATGGCGTATGGATAAAAATGAAAAAGCTGTTTATCTGACTTTCGATGATGGGCCTATCCCCAACATCACACCTTGGGTACTCGACTTATTAGACAAATATAACATCAAGGCTACCTTTTTTATGGTGGGTGATAACGTACGTAAGCACCCTGAAGAATTCCGTATGGTAGTAGAACGAGGCCATCGTATCGGGAACCATACTTTCAATCATATTCGAGGCTTCGAATATCTGAGCCAGAATTATCTGGCAAATACCGACAAGGCAAATGAATACCTGCATACAGATCTTTTCCGTCCTCCTCACGGCCATATGCGCTGGGTGCAATATCATGTATTGAAAAAGAAATACCGCATCGTGATGTGGGATCTTGTCACCCGTGACTACAGCAAGCGTCTTACCGGTCCGCAAGTGCTTGCCAAGGTCAAAAAATATGTCCGAAACGGTTCCATCATCACTTTCCACGACTCTATCAAGTCTGAGCCGCGCTTGAAGTATGCCTTACCCCGTGCTATCGAATGGCTGTTGGCACAAGGCTACACATTCAAAGTATTCGAATAACACGGTCGCAGAATATTGTGGTGATGCTCATTCCCCCGTTATTGTAGTAGCCCATCTGTTCGCATGAAGCGAACAGGAGGCTTCATTTTATCAGAAACAGACATACGCTTTTCATCCTATAACTTGATTGTCCTATTACCGTGTTGTTCAGGGATTGTATTGTGAAATGCCATTCGTTATCATGTCTGTATGAATCTTTGCATTCCCATTGAGGCTTCAATAATAAAGATAGCGCACCGATGGAGGAATTGGGTGTCAAGAAGCGATTGACACACCTACATCGGTGCCGCATTTTAGTTTTCAGAGCGTAAGTATTCCACCAGCTGCTGCACGGCACGGGCACGGTGGCTAATTTTATTCTTTTCTTCGTTTCCCATTTCGGCAAATGTCTCGGCATAGCCTTCGGGCTGGAAAACGGGGTCGTAGCCGAAGCCTGCGGTGCCGCGGCGTGCTTCGATGATGTTGCCCTGCACGATGCCTTCGAACAGATGCTCTTTGCCGCTTTCGATGAGGCAGATGGCGGTGCGGAAGCGGGCACGGCGGTTTTCCTTTCCTTCCATTTCGGAAAGCAATTTGCGCATGTTGGCTTCCGAGTCATGTCCTTCGCCTCCGGCATAGCGTGCCGAGTAGATGCCCGGTGCGCCGCCGAGGGCTTCCACTTCCAGTCCCGTATCGTCGGCAAAGCAATCCATGCCGTAGTTCTGGTAGATGTATCCGGCTTTCAGGCGGGCGTTTCCTTCGAGGGTATCGGCGGTTTCAGGAATATCGGCGTGACAATCGATGTCGTTCAGGCTCAATATCTCCAGCTTGTCGCCGAGGATGGCGCGTATCTCTTCGAGCTTATGCGCGTTGTTGGTTGCAAAAACGAGTTTCTTTTTCATTGCGTTGATGGAAATTTAAATGAACACAGAGACACAAAGACACGGAGTTTTTTATTTATTTTCTCTGTGTTTCCGTGTCTCTGTGTTCGTCTTTTTATAAAATTCATTTCACTTTCAGCTTGTCGAATCCTTCTCCGTATACGCCTACGACGTTGCTTTGCGAGATGAAAGCGTTGGGGTCGATGTCTTTCACGAGGCGGAAGATGTCGAGCGACTGGGTCTTTTTTGCCAGTACCACTACTACCTTGATATTCTGTTTGCTGTACCATCCTTGCCCGTCAAGCAGGGTGACGCCGCGGTCTATCCGGGTGGAGATGCCTTCGGCTATCTCTTCGTACTTGCGCGAGAAGATGAGGAACTGCACCGACTGGCGTGCGCTGTTGATGACATAATCAATCACGATGCTCATGATGAAGAGCACGCAGAAGCCGAAGAGCACGCGCCGCCAGTCGTGGAAGATGAAATAGCACGACGAGATGATGACGATGTCGCAGTACATCATCATGCGTCCCAGCGTCACGTCCTTGTACTTATTGATAATCCAGGCGATGATGTCGGTGCCGCCCGTGCTTCCGTTGTTGCAGAACACGATGCCGATACCGAATCCAAGCATGCCGGCTCCGATGACGCACGCCATGAAGTCTTGTCCCGGTCCGAGGAGTTGGGGCAAGTGTCCGGCATCGTCTTTCAGCAGCCACTGGAAGAGCCAGAGCAGGAAGGTCAGCATAAAGATGGCATATACGGTTTTTACACTGAACTTCGGTCCCAGTATTTTCAGGGCAAAGCCTAAGAATATGGCATTGATAATGAAGTAGGATACTTGTATCTCTACTCCTGTGGCGTAATAGATAATGGCGGAGATACCCGTCACGCCTCCCGTCGTAATCTGGTAGGGGAGCAGGAACATCGCCCAGCCCAGCGCGTAGAGTACCAGCCCGAAAGTAATGGCAAGGTAATCTTTCGACTCGCGGCTTATCTTCTTGATTAATGCTAACTCCATAGATAATTGGTTTAAACGCAGATTAACGCGGATTGACGCAGATTTTTTTATTTTTAATCTGCGAAAATCTGCGTTAATCTGCGTTTCTTTTATTTATAACACGATGTTTACGATTTTCTTCGGCACGATGATGACCTTCTTCGGAGTCTTGCCTTCAATCCATTTCTGCGATTGCTCTTCCGCCATTACCGCTGCCTGTATGGTGTCGTTGTCGGCATCCGCAGGGAATTCCATGGTGAAACGTGCTTTCCCGTTGAAAGAGATAGTATATTTCACCGTGTCTTCCTTCAGGTAGTCTTCGTTCCATGCAGGCCATTGGGCATCGCATACGGTGGTGCCGTGTCCCAACGCTTCCCAAAGCTCTTCGGCAAGGTGAGGCGCGAAGGGAGCAAGCAGGATAACGAGGTCGGTCAGCACTGCCTTGTTGCGGCTCTTCAGCGCGGTCAGTTCATTGACACAAATCATGAAGGCACTGATAGAGGTATTGTATGAGAAGACCTCGATGTCGCCCGTAACTTTCTTTATCAGTTTATGGATAGACTTCAGTTCTTCTTTCGTAGCTTCGCCTTCCGCAGGCAGGAATTCGCCCTGACGCCCGTAGAACAGGTTCCAGAGTTTCTTCAGGAAGCGGTGCACACCGTCGATGCCGTTCGTGTCCCAAGGTTTCGACTGCTCTACCGGACCCAGGAACATTTCGTACATACGCAGGGTGTCGGCTCCGTATTTCTCGACAATCATGTCGGGGTTCACCACGTTGTACATCGACTTGCTCATCTTCTCTACCGCCCAGCCGCAGATGTACTTGCCGTCTTCGAGGATGAATTCGGCATCGTGATATTCGGGACGCCAGTTCTTGAAGGCTTCGATGTCGAGCACGTCATTGGTCACGATGTTCACGTCTACGTGTAAAGGTGTCACGTCGTATTGGTCTTTCAGGCCGAGAGAGACGAAGGTGTTGGTATCCTTGATGCGGTATACGAAGTTGCTCCGTCCCTGAATCATGCCTTGGTTCACCAGTTTCTGGAACGGTTCTTCCTTGACACTTACACCGAGGTCGAACAGGAACTTGTTCCAGAAACGGGAATAGATAAGGTGCCCCGTAGCATGTTCGGTACCGCCTACGTAGAGGTCTACGTTCTGCCAGTAGCGGTCTGCTTTCTCTGATACCAGTGCTTTATCGTTGTGCGGGTCCATGTAGCGCAGGTAATAGGCACTCGAACCGGCAAAGCCCGGCATGGTATTCAGTTCGAGCGGGAATACATGCACGTTGTCTATCTTCGTATTCTCTACCACTTCGCCTTTCTCTACATCCCAAGCCCATTTTGTAGCGTGTCCCAATGGAGGCTCGCCAGTTTCGGTAGGCAAGAACTTGTCGACTTCGGGCAATTCCAGCGGAAGCTTGTTTTCGTCAATCATGTAAGGCATGCCGTCCTTGTAATATACCGGGAACGGTTCGCCCCAATAACGCTGGCGCGAGAAGATAGCGTCGCGCAGGCGGTAGTTCACCTTTACACGTCCCAAGTGGTGTGCTTTCACATATTCCTTGGTAGCGGCGATGGCTTCCTTAATGGTCAGGCCGTTCAGGTTCAAGTCGCAATAAGGCGTTACACCGGCTTTCGGCGAGTTGCATACGATACCTTCCTTGGCATCGAAGCTTTCTTCACTTACGTCACATCCTTCTACCAGCGGAACGATGGGGAGGTTGAAATGCTTGGCAAAAGCATAGTCGCGGCTATCGTGTGCCGGTACCGCCATAATGGCTCCGGTTCCGTAGCCAGCCAATACATAGTCGCTAATCCAGATAGGTACGGCATCGCCCGTGAAAGGATTGATGGCATACGAGCCGCTGAATACACCCGTCACACGGCGGTCGGCGATGCGTTCACGTTCGGTACGTTTCTTGGTACGGTCCAGATAAGCTTCCACTTCGGCACGCTGTCCGTCGGTAGTGACTTGCGGAACCAGTTCGCTTTCGGGAGCCAGTACCATGAAGGTCACGCCGAACATCGTATCGGCACGGGTGGTGAAGATGGTAAATTCGAGGTCACGGTCTTTCACCTTGAACCGCACTTCCGTACCTTCCGAACGGCCTATCCAGTTGCGTTGGGTTTCTTTCAAAGAGTCGGTCCAGTCGATGTGGTCCAGTCCGTCAAGCAAGCGTCCTGCGTATGCTGACACACGCAGGCACCACTGGCGCATCTTTTTCTGCACTACGGGATAGCCTCCGCGTTCGCTTACACCGTCTACCACTTCATCGTTTGCCAGCACCGTACCCAGTTGCGGGCACCAGTTTACCATGGTTTCGCCCAGGTAGGCGATGCGGTAGTTCATCAAGGTCTCCTGTTGCTGCTTTTCGCTCATTGCCTTCCATTCGTCGGCGCTGAAGCTCAGTTCTTCCGAGCAAGCTGCGTCCAGCCCTTCGGTACCCTGCTTTTCGAAGTGCTCTATCAGTTTTTCGATGGGTTGTGCCTTGCCGCAGGTGTTGCAATAGAAGCTGTTGAACATTTTCTGGAAAGCCCATTGCGTCCAGTGGTAATACTTAGGGTCGCAGGTACGCACTTCGCGGTCCCAGTCGAACGAGAATCCTATCTTGTCCAGCTGCTCGCGGTAGCGGTTGATATTGTTCTGGGTTGTGATGGCAGGATGCTGCCCGGTCTGGATGGCGTATTGTTCCGCCGGAAGCCCGTAGGCATCGTATCCCATCGGGTTCAGCACATTGAAGCCTTGCAGGCGTTTGTATCTGGCATAAATGTCGCTGGCGATGTATCCCAGCGGATGGCCTACGTGAAGTCCCGCTCCCGAAGGATAAGGGAACATGTTCAGCACGTAGAACTTCTGTTTCGATTCGTCTTCGGTAACCTGGTAGGTTTTCTGTTCCACCCACTTCTGTTGCCATTTCTTTTCGATCTCTCTGAAATTATATTCCATGGTGATATTGTGTTGTGATTTTGATTTTACACCTTATATTATAAGCTGCGCAAAGATACAAAGAAATCCTTTATTTGCAACGAATGAAGGGCGGAAGAGTTTGAAGTGAGGGAAAGAAACGAGAATACCGGTCAGTTCACTGAAGATTGTTGCATCATTGTTTTGCGGTTTTTCAGTTTCGGTTTCTCATCAGTACAAAGATACAAAAATATAGAAGACAAGCGTTTCTATCGGTTAAGAATTTTGTTGATAAATGGTAAATAAACAGTTGAAAAACTTGTTGAAACCTTCTTATAGGTGTTTATAGCTTGTGGATAACGTCAAGTGGAATGTGTGGATAAATTGCTTCTTATGCATGCTTCAGAAGCATGTGTTGCATAAGGAAGCTGTAGTTTCAGGGAGTTTTAACAGGTTAAAACGGCAGTTTTATCATGGTGAAACTATAGTTTTTACCAG
This sequence comes from Phocaeicola intestinalis, assembly GCF_014837065.1. Lineage (GTDB taxonomy): Bacteria > Bacteroidota > Bacteroidia > Bacteroidales > Bacteroidaceae > Phocaeicola > Phocaeicola intestinalis. The sequence goes on along the minus strand of NZ_JACSPP010000001.1, from coordinate 89,035 downwards.
TTAAAATGCTTGAAATAACTGCTTGCCTTGCCGGATGTGTATAGTCTTGTGCGGAAAGGGATTGGCAGGTTGTTGGTATTTTGACAATATCTTTATGCACATGTTTGCTTATGTGTGTACTTTTGTTTATATTTACCCTCGTGAATGTAAACGAACAAGAGGCTTTATGAAATCTCATGATATGGCTTACGTAGCCTGTTTCCTTATCGGCTTTGTGATGCTGGCGCTGGGAATAGGCGGCTTCATTTCGCTGGGCATGATAGTGAAAGACTGGAATCCTGCCCGCGGAGTAGTGGAACGGATAGAGTCGGAACGGGTGTACAAGTACCGCAAGATGCGGTGGGAACATCGTGTCGACGTGTGCTACGAAACGGTGGAGTTCGGCGAGATGTACACCTCAAAGGAAGTCTATCTGACGTTCGGCATACGCGAAGGAGGGGAGATTGCCTTGCTTTACAATCCGGAATATGTGCGTGAGGTACGTTTCCCCGTACATGAAGGCTGCTTGCACGGGTTCTTCAGTGCGGTCGGATTGGGCATCGCATGGATAGGCTTCGTGTTGCGAAAGGAAAAGCGGAAAGGCACGAAAGCATCGTAGATGTTGTAAAAGAGGATAATGCCGGGCACTTGTCCCGTACTGGCTCGGTTCAACTATGGAAGAACGAGCCACGGCAGACGGCATCGAAAAGCCCGAAAACAAGATGCCGGAAGAAAACGGTGCAGACTGAGTAGGCCAGACAAATGTTTTCCGCTTTTTCCCAATATCCTTAAAGAAGCTTAACAGATAGGTATTCGTACCCGATTTATTTGTTATTTTGCACCAAATTAGGGAATAAAGTGAACAGACTGCATATAGATACGTGCCCGTTATGCGGCAAAGACCAACTGGAGAAGGTGATGACTTGTACCGATCACTATGCCACAAATGAACCGTTCGACATTTGCCGGTGTGCATCGTGCGGATTCCTTTTCACGCAGGATGTGCCCGATGAAAGTGAGATAGGACGTTATTACGAGTCGCCCGATTATATTTCGCATACCGATACGCGCAAGGGACTTGCTAACCGGTTGTACCATTGTGTGCGTCAATACATGTTGCGCCGTAAGGCACGACTTATCAAACGGTGTTGCGGACTGAGCCGGGGGCGTTTGCTTGACATCGGCACAGGAACAGGGTATTTTCCTCACTTTATGTCTGGACGCGGATGGCGGGTTTCGGCTATCGAGAAAAGTCCGCAGGCAAGAGTTTTTGCGCGTGAACATTTCGGATTGGAAGTGAATGCTCCTGAAGCTTTGCCGGCATACGAAACCGGTTCATTTGACGTGGTGACATTATGGCACGTAATGGAGCACCTGCAGAATTTAAATGAAACGTGGGAGAGGATTTATTCCCTGCTGAGCGACCGGGGTATTCTGGTTGTAGCTGTACCTAACCCAACTTCGTTTGACGCCCGTTTTTATAAGGAAATGTGGGCGGCATATGATGTGCCGCGTCATTTGTGGCATTTTGCTCCGTCTGTCATACAGCAGTTCGGAGCCAAGCATGGGTTCATCTTGACCGAACGTCATCCGATGCCGTTTGATGCATTTTACGTATCAATGCTTTCGGAAAAGTATCGGAAAAGCAGTTTTCCTTTCGTAAAAGGGATGCTGAAGGGAATGGAAGCCGGTCTGGCTTCATTAGTGAAAAAGGAACGGAGCAGTTCGATGATATATGTGTTTCAGAAAAAAGTGAAGGCATGAGCAAAAAATCGGGAGCATTGATAGATATGCAGTTCATTACCTCCAGCATCAGCACCATGTTGGTCCTGTTGTTGCTGGGAACGGTGGTTTTCTTCGTGCTGGCAGCAAACAACTTATCTGTATATGTACGCGAGAATATAGCTTTCTCTGTATTGATAAGCGATGATATGAAAGACCCCGACATATTACAGTTCCGGAACAGGCTGAACACCAAGCCTTACGTAAAGCAAACCGATTATATTTCAAAGAAACAGGCATTGCAGGAGCAATCGGAAGCTATGGGAACCGACCCAGCTGAGTTTTTAGGTTACAATCCGTTTACGGCTTCTATCGAAGTAAAGCTGAATGCGGAGTATGCCAATTCGGACAGCATTGCCTGGATAAAGGACGAAATTCTTTCGGAAAAGGGTGTCATCGAAATCAATTATCCACAAGACCTGCTGGATGCGGTCAACCGTAACATCCGTAAAATCAGTGTGGTATTGCTAGGGCTTGCTGCCCTGCTTACGCTGATATCATTTGCATTGATAAACAATACCATCAGGCTTACCATTTATTCCAAACGTTTTCTTATCAATACCATGAAACTGGTAGGAGCAAGCTGGGCTTTTATCCGTCGTCCTTTTTTGGTACGTAATGTATGGGTAGGTATCCTGGCTGGAGTGATAGCCGACGGGATACTGGTTGCAGCAGCGTATGCACTGGTACGATATGAACCCGATTTGCTGGCGGTAATAACCCCTGGGGTAATGTTGGTGGTGATGGGGGCGGTATTCTTGTTCGGGGTAGTGATAACGACATTTTGTGCATGGATTTCCATTAACCGTTATTTGCGGATGAAGACCAATGAACTATATTATAATTAGGAGAAGGTAAAGAAATTAAGGAGAGTGTAAGTTTCATGCCATTTTCAATGGTCTCCAACTTTTTCCACTCTTCAGGTTTCTTTATTATTTCTATAAAAGAACAAATTATGGATAGAAGAAAATTTGCTTTTGACAAGACTAACTTCCTGTTATTGGCAGGAGGGATGGTAGTAATCATCATCGGTTTCTTGCTGATGTCAGGACCGGGTTCTACCGAAACTACATTCGAACCGGACATTTTCAGTGCGCGACGTATCAAGGTGGCACCGGTAGTTTGCTTTATAGGATTTATCGCAATGATTTATGGTATATTGCGCAAACCGAAAGGATAAGTTTGTTACTACTTCGGCTTGCTATTTGCAAATAGACAACTAAATATAATGTGAATCAGGAATTAAAAGCAGTTATGTTTCACAGGAGTTATCACTTTAATTTCCAGTCCGCCTGGCGGGCGATAACTGTTTCTAACTCCCTTTTTAACTCCTGATAGGCATAAATAATAAATAGCTGATTGTCAAATTATCAATAAATAATGGAAGGAGATTTGAATTTATTGCAAACAATCATAATAGCGATTGTTGAAGGGTTGACCGAGTTTTTACCTGTCTCATCGACAGGGCATATGATTATAGCACAAAATGTGCTGGGGGTAGAGAGTACCGAATTTGTGAAAGCATTTACGTTTATCATCCAGTTTGGAGCTATTCTTTCGGTGGTATGTTTGTATTGGAAACGTTTTTTCCGTCTGAATCATAAACCGGCTCCCGAAGGAGCTTCAACGCTGAAACGTTTCCTGCATAAGTACGATTTTTATTGGAAATTGTTGGTTGCCTTCATTCCTGCAGCTGTATTAGGTCTGTTGTTCAGTGATATGATCGATGCTATGCTGGAAAGTGTGATTGTGGTTGCGGTAATGTTGATTGTAGGAGGCGTGTTTATGTTGTTTTGCGACAAATTGTTCGGAAATGGAAGCGAAACGACTGAACTGACCGAGAAACGTGCTTTTTGTATCGGACTGTTCCAGTGCATTTCAATGATTCCGGGCGTATCGCGTTCGATGGCCACCATTGTAGGCGGTATGGCACAGAAGCTTACCCGTAAGGCTGCTGCCGAGTTTTCTTTCTTTCTTGCCGTACCTACCATGTTTGCCGCCACGGTCTACAAGATGCTGAAACTGTTTATGGACGGTGGTACAGAAATCATCACGGCAAATATGGAGGCGCTGATTGTAGGCAATGTAGTCGCATTTGTCGTAGCAATGCTCGCCATCAAGTTCTTCATCAGCTTTGTGACGAAATACGGATTTGCAGCTTTCGGATGGTATCGTATCATTGTGGGAGGAGTAATTTTGATAATGACAGCTTTAGGATATAATTTGGAACTTGCTTGATGAACTTTAAAGAAGGAGAGGTGTTGTATTTTGATAAGCCGTACCGATGGACATCGTTTGCGCTTGTCAATAAAATAAGGTATCACGTCAGCCGCAAGCTGGGAGTGAAAAAAATAAAAGTGGGACATGCCGGGACACTCGACCCCTTGGCAACTGGGGTGATGATTGTCTGTACAGGAAAAGCAACAAAGCGTATCGAAGAATTCCAATACCATACGAAAGAATATGTGGCGACCCTACAGTTGGGAGCCACCACGCCGTCGTATGATTTGGAAAAAGAGATAGACGCCACGTATCCTACCGGACACATTACCCGTGAGTTGGTGGAAGAAACATTGCAGCGCTTTGTGGGTGCTATAGAGCAGGTGCCTCCGGCATTTTCTGCATGCAAGGTAGATGGGAAGCGTGCTTACGAACTGGCGCGTAAAGGTGATGAAGTACAACTGAAGCCCAAGACGTTGGTTATCGATGAGATTGAATTGCTGGAATGTGCACTACCCGAAATAAAGATACGCGTGGTCTGTAGCAAAGGTACATATATCCGCGCATTGGCACGCGACATCGGGGAAGCATTACACAGTGGGGCACACCTGACTGCGTTGTGTCGTACTCGCGTGGGTGAAGTGACCTTGGAAAATTGTATGAAAGTAGAAGATTTTGAAAGCTGGCTGAACCAGCAGGATGTAATAGTTGACTAAGTTTAAGTACCTGGTTGGCGGAATGTTCGAATAGGATGGGAATATAGCTCCTTACCGGTTAAAGGAGCTGAAAATATCTGAAAGCTTGTACCCGTTCAACAAAGCCGCTTGGTATCTGGAATAATAATATAAGGAAAGGAGAAGAAGATGAAACTGTCACAATTCAAATTCAAGTTACCGGAAGAAAAGATTGCTTTGCATCCGGTGAAGTACAGAGACGAGTCCCGGCTGATGGTAGTACACAAGTCTACTGGTCAGATAGAACATGTTATATTCAAGGACATCCTGAACTATTTTGATGATCAGGATGCATTCATTTTTAACGACACGAAAGTATTCCCTGCCCGTTTGTATGGAAACAAGGAAAAGACAGGGGCGCGCATTGAAGTCTTTTTGTTGCGCGAATTGAACGAAGAACTCCGCCTATGGGACGTACTGGTGGATCCTGCACGTAAAATACGTATCGGAAATAAGTTGTATTTCGGCGATGATGATTCAATGGTGGCCGAGGTAATAGACAATACCACGTCACGTGGACGAACCCTTCGTTTCCTTTATGATGGTCCGCATGATGAATTTAAGAAGGCTCTCTATGCATTGGGCGAGCCGCCTCTTCCTCCTTTTATCCGTCGTCCGGCAGAACCGGAAGACACCGAACGTTTTCAAACCATCTATGCCAAGTATGAAGGGGCTGTAACCGTACCAGCTGCAGGACTCCACTTCAGCCGCGAGCTGATGAAACGTATGGAAATCAAAGGTATCAACTTGGCATTTATTACCATGCACTGCGGATTGGGATGTTTTCGCGACATTGATGTGGAAGACCTGACCAAGCACAAGATGGATTCGGAACAAATGTTCATCAAATCCGAGGCTTGCCGTATTGTAAATGAAGCAAAGGATAGCGGACACAAGGTATGCGCGGTAGGTACCAGCGTGATGCGGGCCATCGAAACGGCTACAGGCACAGACGGACATCTCAAAGAATATGAGGGTTGGACCAACAAGTTCATTTTCCCGCCCTACGATTTCGTATTGCCCGATGCAATGGTGACCAATTTCCACATGCCTTTGTCTACCATGCTGATGCTGGTATGTTCGTATGGAGGATATGAGCTGGTAATGGATGCTTATCAAGAAGCGTTGAAAGAAGATTATCGTTTCGGCACTTATGGCGATGCGATGCTGATATTGAACAAGTAATTCGATAAAGGATGGCAAATGTCTATTTGGGACTGGGTACGAATTTGGGAGACAAAGCAACCAATCTACGTACTGCTACCAGACTGATAAATGACGAGATAGGGAAAGTGATTTCCCTATCTTCTTTTTATGAAACTGCTCCATGGGGGTTCGCTTCCGAACATAAATTTCTAAATGCAGCGGCATGTGTGGAAACCATTTTACCTCCAATGGAAGTCTTGTATCGGACCCAAGAAATCGAACGCACATTGGGGCGTACCCAAAAATCGGTCGGAGGAGTGTATCATGACCGTTTGATTGATATAGACCTGCTGTTATACGATGATGTAATCTTGTATACACCAGAACTGGTCCTGCCACATCCCTTAATGACCGAACGTGAGTTCGTTATGAAACCTTTGGTGGAGATAGCCAGTGAAACATTGCATCCGGTATTGCGAAAGACATTGGGAGAACTGTTTCTAAATGTCTGCCAACAGTCAATACATACCCCTGAAAAATGAATATATACTGTATTGGCGAATGCAGTACTATTGCGTTTTCAACGCGGTTGGATTGGCTGATGGCAGGCATTTATAAAATATTTTTGCTACAGTAATAGAAGAAAGGATAACTTTATTTAACCTTGAAATGACAACCTAAGGCATGTTTTTCCCAATAGCTTATTTTATCGGATAAAAAACTTATAAAAAAGCCTTTTTTCCCTTTTTAGGGAAGAATCGTGATAAGAACTGCATTTTTTCTCCTTTCCCAAGTAAGATAGATAAAAATTTCCATTATTATACACGATTTTCCATTTTAAAATTCACCTTTTTTGTGGTTCTTTGCGTCTTATAAATCTTTTGTTAATAAAGATAAGAAACAGATGAAAACAACATATAAAAAATGGATATGTAAAGTGATGATTGCCGGGCCTTGAAAGGCAATACCTTTGTTTAATATAATCTTAATCACAACACTAATCAAACCTTAATAACATGAGAAAGAAAAAGTTTCTAGAAAAGGGGATCTTGCCGTTTGCACTTTTGTGTACAGTAACGGCTGTATCTCCGGCCTTAGGCTTCCAATCTCTTCGTGCTGCGACTGCTTCCCAACAGCAGGGTACGATTACAGGTTCTGTATACGATAGTAAAGGAGAACCAGTGATTGGAGCAAGTGTAGTTGTAGAAGGAACTACAACCGGTACAATAACCGACCTTGATGGTAAATTTCAGTTGAATGTAAAACCGGGTACTAAACTGCAAATTTCTTTTATCGGTTATACTACTGTAACAGTGGTGGCTAAAGAAGGAATGCGGGTAACAATGGAAGATGACTCACAGATGTTGGGTGAAGTGGAGGTCGTAGCGTATGGTACACAGAAGAAAGTGACCGTGACAGGTGCTATCTCCAGCGTGAAAGGTGATGACTTGCTTAAGTCGCCCACCGGTTCTGTATCGAATATGTTGTCTGGACAACTTGCCGGTTTAACCACCGTGCAATACTCAGGTGAACCGGGTGACGATGCTGCCAGCATCTTCGTTCGTGGTCAGGCTACATGGGAAAACTCAGCACCGTTAATCCAGGTGGATGGTGTAGAGCGTAGTATGAACGACATCGACCCGAACGAAATCGAAAGCATCACCATCTTGAAAGACGCTTCGGCTACAGCGGTATTCGGTGTGCGTGGTGCCAATGGTGTCGTATTGATTACTACCAAACGTGGTAAAGAAGGAAAAGCGAAGATTTCATTCTCTACCTCGGCAAGTATCATTGCGCCGACTAAGACACTTGAGTTGGCTAATTCATACCAGTATGCTACCTTTTATAATCAGATGCAGCTGAATGACCATCTCGAATATACAGAAGACCAACTGATGTTCCAACCGGATGTAATCGAGAAATTCCGTACAGGAAGTGATCCGATCCGCTTCCCGAACACAAACTGGGTAGATTACTGTTTGAAGGACATGACGTTGCAGACCCAGCATAATGTAAATATTTCGGGAGGTACCGACCGTATCCGTTATTTCGTATCAGCAGGTGCCTATACACAAGGAGGTCTGTTTAACGGTTTTGATTTGCCTTACGACCTTTCGTATCAGTACAAACGTTTCAACTACCGTTCGAATCTGGATATCGATGTAACCAAGACAACCACCGTATCAATGAACATTGCTGGAAACGTAAACAACGCCTGGAAACCTTATACGGGACAAGGAAGTGCCGGTATGCTATTGGAGATGTATTATGCAACTCCGTTCTCTAGTCCGGGATTGGTAGATGACAAGTTGGTATATACTACCACCGAATATGGATTGCCGTTTACCGGAGGTACAGGTATGGCATATTATGGCGCAGGTTTTATGCAGACCAGCAACAATACATTGAATGCCGATTTGCAATTAAGCCAAAAACTGGATTTCATTACCAAAGGATTGAGCTTTAGAGTCAAAGGTTCTTACAACAGTGGTTTTACATCGTATACACGCGCTACGGCAAGTATAGCAACTTATACACCGGTTTTGCAAGACGATGGTACCATTGTATATAAGAAAAGCGGTACAAATTCGCAATTGAAATACCAAGATGTCGACCCTGCGAAGTCACGTAACTGGTATATGGAAGCTGCTTTCAATTATGACCGTACGTTTGGTAATCACCACGTGACAGCTTTGGCACTGTACAACCAATCGAAGACATATTATCCGACTGAGTTCTCATCTATTCCACAAGGCTATGTAGGTTTGGTAGGACGTGCTACCTATGACTGGAAAAGCCGTTATATGGCTGAGTTCAATATCGGTTACAACGGTTCGGAAAACTTTGCTCCAGACAAACGTTTCGGTACTTTCCCGGCAGGTTCTTTCGGATGGGTTGTCAGTGAAGAAAAGTTCTGGAAACCCATCAAACCGTTTATCGGTTTTATGAAACTGAGATACACCATTGGTCTGGTAGGTAACGATAAGATTGGTGGTAGCCGTTTCATGTACACAGCCGACCCATATTACGTAAATAATACAACAGCATCGAATTTAAATGGTGGTTATAGTTATCTTTTTGGTATTAATAATGCAACAGTAAGTCCAGGTGCGTATGAGGCAGCCAAAAATAATCCTGATGTAACTTGGGAAAAATCGTTGAAACAGAACTATGGTGTAGATATGTATTTCTTAAACGACCGTTTGCAAGGTAGTTTCGATTATTATAAGGAGAAACGAACCAATATCTTGCTGAGCGACGGTACGGCTCCTTCGGTATTGGGTTTCACTTTGCCGATGGCAAATCTTGGTAAAGTAGACAGCTGGGGTTGGGAAATTTCTTTAAAATGGAATGACCGCATTGGCGATGATTTCCGTTATTTTGTCAACTTGAACCTGATGTACAATCAAAACAAGATTATTGAACGCAAGGAAGCTCCGTTGAACCAAGAATATCAATATTCAAAAGGACACCGTATCGGTTCGCGCTTGCAATACCAATTCTTCGAATACTACGATGAGAATACCACTCCGGCTCATTACCGGGAAGTGTTTGGAACAGAAATGCCGACCCAATTGGTAGAGTTGAAGAATGGTGACTGTGTATATGTAGACTTGGATGGGGATGGTGCGATTACCCCTGATGACAAGACGCGTGATTTAGGCTATACCGATGACCCCGAATACATGGCAGGTCTAAATCTCGGATTTAGCTGGAAGAACTTTGATTTCTCCATGCAATGGACGGGTGCCTGGAACGTAAGCCGCAGCATCTCAAGTATTTTCCGTAAGCCGTTTACCGACCGCAACAATGCCAATCAGGGAGGTTTGTTGGTAGCTCAAGTAGAAAATACATGGACAACGGCAAACCCGGATCCGGATGCCGAATATCCGCGTGCTACTTTCGATAATGGTGATTCGAACAACTATCAGGATTCAAATCTATGGGAAAAGGATGCCAAATATCTGCGTCTGAAGAACCTGCAGATTGCTTATAATTTCCATTTCCCTTTGATGGAACGGCTAAAGCTGAGCACTTGCCAACTGGCATTCAGCGGATACAACCTGCTGACCTTTACTCCGTATAAGTGGGGTGACCCGGAATCAAGAGCCAGCAACCAGCCGACTTATCCGTTAACTCGTACTTTTTCGCTGAGCTTGAAACTTGGTTTTTAACCCTTAATAAAAAGATAAAATCATGAAGAAACAACATAAATGGTTTTTCGCTGTTGCCGCAGGACTGACTCTGACTTCAGTTGTCTCCACATCATGTGTGGATGATATCAAGTTCGGAAGTGCTTTCTTGGAGAAAGCACCAGGTGGTGATGTGACCAGCGATACAGTATTCAATAGCCCGGAATACGTGAGACAATTTTTGAATACATTATATACCTTTCAGTATTATGGTCTTCCGTTCCGTAATTCATCGAGCGATGCTTATCCTTGTGAATCTTCCAATCCTTATGTCGGTAAGCCTGAAGCATTGACGGACTGTTATATTTATACTTATTTGTCAAGTGGTATTGTAAACAGCTATTATTATGGAACGCATACGTCAAATTATGGTCAGCGTTCAGATAAATGGGATTATTTGAAAAACCGCGTATGGCAAGCTGTTCGTTATGGTTATTTAATCATAGAAAACATCGACCGTGTGCCTGGAATGGAAGAATCTGAAAAGGCATCCATTGTAGCACAGGCAAAGTGTATCATCGCTTCGCGTTATTTTGATACGTTCCGTCATTATGGAGGTCTGCCTATTATTGACCATTCTTTTAGCGGTACGGATGCCAGCTATGATTTGCCTCGTGCAACGGTAGAAGAAACCGTTAATTTTATGATTAAATTGCTTGATGAAGCGAAAGAAGTGTTGCCTTGGACAGTAGATAATCCACAAACTAATGCCGGTCGTTGGAATCGCGCAGCTGCAATGGCATTGAAATGTCGTATCCTGCAATTTGCTGCTTCTCCGCTTTTTAATGATGATGTAGCATATGCTGGCGGTTCTTCGGAAGCAGAAGCACAACACTTGGTTTGGTATGGCGGCTATAAGGCTGAACTGTGGACACAGTGCCTGCAAGCTTGTGAAGAGTTTTTCAATGAACTGAACGCTAATGGAGGGTATTCGTTGGTACAGTCTAAAGGAACTCGTCCGGAGGACTACCGCTTGGCTTATCGTACTTCTTATGCGGAATTGGATAGTCCTGAGATACTTATGAGTACCAGACAGTTTGGGTATGATGCCTTTAAGTCGGGTAATTATATTTGGCATCAGTGGGGTGATCCACTTGGTACAACCGATGCAAGCCGAAATGGGATTCGCCGTGGATATACTCCTACACAAGAGTATGTGGAAATGTTCCCATGGGCAGACGGTACACCCTTTGATTGGGACAAGACCGCTGCAGAAGGGCGTTTGGACGAGATGTTCATGACCGGTTCTCCGAATGGAGGTGAAGATGGAAAAAGTAACATCGTCCTAACACGTGACCCACGTTTGTATGAAGAAGCCATTGTAAACGGGCAGCCTACTGCGCTTGACTGGACGACCGGCAATATGTCGGGACGTAGTTTCGAGGCTTGGGTTGGCGGTTACGATGCGCAACAAGAGCCAGATAATCAAACCGGTTCTTTTGCTACGGGATATGCACCGATAAAATATCTGATGGGACCGGATATGCTTCGTCATTATACACAATGGGTCGTTTTACGCCTGTCTGACATGTATTTGACATATGCAGAAGCATTGTGCCAGAACAATCGTTTGGCAGATGCCATAGCACAAGTAGACATTGTACGTGCCCGTGTGGGAATGAAAGGACTGGCAGAATGCAATCCGGATAAGAACCTGACTGGCAATAAAGATGCCTTGTTGGAAGAAATCCTCCGCGAACGTGCTTGCGAACTGGGTATGGAAGACACCCGTTTCTTTGATTTGATTCGTTATAAACGTGCGGATATTTTCGAAAAACAATTGCATGGCTTGCGTATTTCCCGTACGGGTGAATTTGCCGGAGAAGGATGGTATAATGGTGATAAAACACAACCTTATCCTACACATTTTGAATATGAGAAGTATGAATTATCCAATCCGGTACGTTACTGGTGGACAAATGGTTTTGATGCAAAATGGTATTTATCACCTTTCCCGTTGACAGAAGTGAACAAAGGGTATGGCTTGATTCAAAACCCAGGATGGTAATGCGAAACACAATTATTAAAAAGTAATTCGACTTATGATAAGAAAAGATAAACTAATCATACCTGCTGCACTGTTTGCCCTTTGCACAATGCCGGGCTACGCGCAGGAAACAACAGACAGCATCGCTTCGCCGGGGAAACCGGAAAAATATGCTGACCAAGTGGTAGAGATCGGCTATCGTACCGCACAGCGTCTGGAGGAATCCACGTCATCGGTCTCTACTGTTTACAATGAAGAGTTTAACAAACGGAGTGCCAAAAATATTGGAAATTCACTTTTTGGTTACGGTACAGGTCTGATGACGTTGCAAGGGACAGGTACATACGCCAATTATGAACCAACTTTCTTTGTACGTGGCTTGCAGACACTTTCGTCTACTACTCCGTTGGTATTGGTAGATGGCATCGAGCGTGACATTACCGATATTACTCCTGAAGAAGTAGAATCGGTAACAGTATTGAAAGACGCTTCTGCCGTGGCTATTTATGGTTACAAAGGCATTAACGGTGTAGTCAATATCACCACCAAGCGAGGACAATACAATACGCGTGAAGTGAAATTCTCGTACGACCATGGATTCGAATGGCAAGCACGCCGGCCAAAGTTTGCCGACAGTTATACATACGCCAATGCCATCAACGAGGCGCTGGCAAATGACGGACTTTCTGCCCGTTATTCGGCAGACGAATTGAATGCTTTCCGTTCAGGAAAGTATCCCTATCTGTATCCGAATGTGGATTGGATAGGTGAAACATTCCGCGATGTGGCTTCTACTAACATTTACAATATCAGTTTCCGAGGTGGGTCCGAACGTTTTCGTTACTACGCTATGGGAAATCTGACTACCAATAAAGGTTTTATAGCCAATCCGTATATGAATGACGGTTATTCTACACAAGATGAATATTCGCGTGCTAATCTGCGTACCAATTTGGATATTGATTTGACTTCGAGTACCAAACTGAAACTGAATTTGGTAGGTGTTTTGTCGGAAACCCGTGCGCCGGGTGGTAATACGAGTAGTAATACCAGTGCCGACCTTTGGGGCAGTATGATTTATAAACTTCCTTCGGCTGCTTATCCGGCACAATTAGAAGACGGAACTTGGGGTGGTAGCTCTACATGGGCAGGCACAATGAACCCGGTTGCCGTATCACAGGATGCAGGATACACCAAATTCCACGAACGTACCTTGTATGCCGATATGACTTTAGACCAGGATTTATCTGCTATCACACCGGGATTGGGTGCCAGCTTGATGTTGGGTTATGACAACTATGCTTTGTATTACGAAGACTATTCGAAAACATTCATTTATGGAAGTGATGCAGTTTCTTCGTGGGTAGACGGTGAACCGGGCGAGCTGACCCGTTATACCGATGGTAAAGAAAGTGCACTGGGTGAAGGCTCGAAAATTACAGCCTTTACACGAGTATTTAATTTTGCCGGTACCTTATATTATAATAAGACTATTAACGAAGCGAACAAAATCTACAGCCAATTGCGTTGGGATTACGAATACCGTAATACGAAAGGTATAGACCAGACTTGGTATCGCCAGAACGTATCTTGGTATACACATTACGGATTGAAAGACCGTTATTTCTTTGATTTGACTTTGGTAGGCTCTGCTTCGAACAAGCTGGCTCCGGGACATAAATGGGCTTTTTCTCCTACTGTCGGTGCGGCATGGGTTGTTTCAAAAGAAAATTTCATGCAAAACCAATCCTGGATTGATTTTCTGAAAGTACGTGCATCATTTGGTATCATCAATGCCGACCGTCTGCCGCAAGAAGACGGTTCAGATGTAACCAATTACTGGGAACAGACTTATGGGGGTGGTAGTTTCTATCCGTTCGATACCAACTACTCGCAAGGTACGACCAGTTGGGTGTTAGGACGTCTGGCTTCGCTGAACTCTACACACGAGAAAGCTTATAAATACAACTTTGGTATTGATGCCAGCCTGTTCAAAGGTCTTGATTTGACCTTCGATACCTATTACGAACGCCGTTCGGATATCTGGGTTAGTTCCAGCGGTAAATATTCATCGATATTGGGCTTTACAGCTCCGTATGAAAACGGGGGTATCGTAGATAGTTGGGGCGTAGAAATCGGTGCCAATTATACGAAGAAGATCGGTGACTTCAAGTTCAATATCGGCGGTAACTTTATGTTGGCAAAGAACAAAATTATCGAGCAACTGGAAGAACCGCGATTGTATGACAACCTGATTCAGACCGGCAATCCGGTAAAGCAGACTTACGGTTTGCAGGCCATCGGTTTCTTTAAGGATGAGGCAGATATAGCCAACAGTCCGGCACAGAATTTCGGTACAACTCTGCGTCCGGGTGACATCAAGTATAAAGATGTGAACAATGATGGCATTATTGATGATAACGATAAAGTAGCTATCGGTTACAGCACCACTGCGCCCGAAATCTACTATTCGTTCCACTTGGGAGCTGAATGGAAAGGATTGGGCTTCGATGCCATGTTCCAAGGAACAGGACGTTATTCGGCTGTATTGAATACTACCAGCTTGTACTGGCCGTTAATCAATAACACAACGATTTCTGAACATGCATACGAAAACCGTTGGACACCGGAGAATCCGGATGCTTTGTATCCGCGTCTAAGCTCAGAAAGCAATGCTAACAACTACCAGACCAATACCGTATGGCTGGAAGACCGTTCGTTCCTGAAGCTGCGTTCGGTAGAACTGTATTATAATTTCCCGGAAAAGTGGATGAAGAAGACCCATGTATTGAGCAAAGCCAAACTCTATGTACGGGGAATCGACTTGCTCTGCTTTGATAAAATCAAGATTGCCGATCCGGAAGCATACGGAGCCACTGCACCGTTGACGCGTAGTGCCGTGATTGGTTTGTCAATCGGTTTCTAATTTATAAAAAGGAAAAAATATGAGAATCAAAAATATCATAGGAGGCGCAGCGTGTGTGGCATTGCTGAGTGCTTGTAACATGGACTACCACGAATACGCCAATTACGAAAAAGACTATTTGGCACAAAGCTATGATGAAGTGATTGGCTTGGTGACCAATATTTATAATGAGCTTGACTACGATTTCGGACAAGTGTATGGAGGCGGTATGCTGGCTTCGGCATGTGATGAAGCCGAGTATGCCTATACCAGTGGCGATGTGTGTGACTTTACCAATGGTTCTTGGAGTCCTTCCAACCCACTTTCGAACACATGGACTACAAGCTATCGTGCCATTCAAGAATGTAATCAATACCTGCAGGAATTTCAGGGATTGACATTTGACGAACTCAAACAAAATGATGATTATGAAGCGCGTATGTTCCGTTATAACAATTCATTCTATGAAGTACGGTTGTTACGGGCTTACTTCTACTTCAATCTGATCCGTTGCTACGGTGCCGTTCCTTTCTTTACCGAAATGGTGACAGTAGACAATGTGAACAGCTTGACCCGTACACCGGCACAGGAAGTGTTCAGCTTTATCGAAGAAGAATGTACCGAACTTGCGACTTTATTGCCTGAAGATTATACCGACTTGGGCTTGTTGGGTATTTCTCCAGCAGAAAGTGGCCGTTTGACCAGTTATGCGGCATTGGCACTGAAGGCACGTGCAGCTCTTTATGCGGCAAGTCCTTTATTCAATGAAAGCAACGACCAGGAATTGTGGCATAAAGCTGCACAGGCAAACAAGGAACTGATTGACGCTTGTGTGGCAGGAGATTTCGAATTAGGTACATATGCCGCCTTGTGGGGGACGATCAACTGGCAGAATAGTGAAATGATTTTCATGCGCCGCTATGTCAACTCGAAGGATGCTTCCGGTGCTTCCAGCGTGCTTGAAGAATACAATTATCCTATTGGTATTACTGGTGGAGGTTCGGGCAACTGTCCTTCACAAAATCTGGTAGATGCGTACGAAATGCAGGCAACTGGTTTAGGTATCAATGAAGCCGGCAGCGGATATGATCCGGAAAACCCATACGAAGGACGTGACCCGCGTTTTGCCATGACCGTGGTAAAGAACGGCGATACAGGATGGCCCTCTTATAATACGGCACCGATACAGACTTTCTACGGTGGTACTAATGGCGAACCTATTTCAGGAGCTACTCCTACAGGCTATTACTTGAAGAAGTATCTTGACCCGGCAGTCGACTTACGTGCAAACAGTACGGTTAAAAGTTCGCGTCATACGTGGATTACGTTCCGTCTGGGTGAGTTTTACCTGAACTATGCCGAAGCGGTATTCCGTTATTTGGGCTCTGCCGATGCAACTTCGGCTGAGTTCCCGATGTCGGCACGTGAAGCAGCAAGTGTTACCCGTACGCGTTCGGATGTCAATATGCCGGAATTTCCTACCGGCATGAGCAACGATGCTTTCTGGGAAAAATATCAGAACGAACGTATGGTAGAACTGGCTTTCGAAGGACATCGTTTCTATGACCTGCGCCGTTGGAAAGAAGGGGATAAGCTGAAGAGCATTACTGAAATGAAGCTTACCCAGAATGCGGACGGAACCATCACTTACACGCGTAATGAAGTGAGCCGTACTTGGGATGATAAAATGTATTTCTTCCCCATTCCGCAGACTGAAATCATGAAGAATCCTAACCTGACCCAAAACGAAGGTTGGTAAAAACAGAAATACCGCAGGAGCATATACCTGACAAGAAAGATATTGACTTTCAGGCAATATGCCTCTGCGGTACATGCTATTAATTTATCTACATAAAATGAACAGATTATTCAACATTTTTCGTTTGTCTGTTGTGTGCCTGTCTGTTGTGACGCTTGTATCGTGTCTGGACAACGATGACAACCGGCAAAGTGTTACTTTCAACAACATGGCTGTAACGGTAAGTGGTAACGAACTGGAAGGCTATCGGCTGTATACTGACTTTGATGCGGTATTGGTTCCTTCCAATTTGTCACAAATCTCGTGGCTGAAAGAAGTCAGACGGGCTGTAGTCAGTTTTGATACATCAGATGAAAGCCTTACGAATGTATCGGATTTGGAATCCGGACACACGTATGACATTGTATTGAGTGAGGCTGCAGAGATTCCTACCTACATATCCTGTGTCGATACGTTGAGCGAAGACTACCAGATATTCGGGCAAGATTCTATTGCTCTTAAGAATAAGGCTGTGCAAAGCGTCAACCAGACCGAAGGACAGTATTATATACAAAACGGTTACATGAATGTAGTTCCTACCTTCTATTTTGACCCTTATAGTGCGGTTTCTTTCCTGCTTTATTATGATGGCAACCGTGATATAGACACAACAGGAAAAAAAGCTACATTCAATCTGTATTTTGATAACAATGCACCCAATGCATGGAATACAACCTCATCGCTTATCAGCCTGCGTATGCCCGATGAAGTCTATTCCCGTTTTATCCAGACAGGACTGACAGATGACGATACCATCGATGTCTGTCTGAATGTGCGTACACAGACAGGCACCGTTACACTTGAATATAAAACCGCACTGGAAGATTTCATGCTTCCATAACCGGGTTTATGGATACAAAAGTTAGATTAATTTTCAAAGTCGCGCGAGGCAGGAGCAAGTGATTGTGTGAAGCTTCGGGCGCATTTTTTTACTCACAAACCTACTAAACCTTATAACATGAATAAACTCAATTACTTGATTGGACTGGCTTGCCTTGGAACTGTTTTTGCTTGTTCGGACAATTTACCCCTAGACAATTCTGTGACAGAACTTCCTTCTCTTCCTACTGATATAATTACTGGCGACAGACTGATGTGGGTCAGCTATGATCCTGCTCCTGACGAAGATGCCAACTCAACGACCGGTATACATGGTGCTTTAGTGAGTTGGCGTATGCTTCCTACAGATCCTGCAGGTACAGCTTTTGATATATATAAATCAACTGCAAATAATGCAGAAGAGAAGCTGAACAGCGAACCTATAACCGACTCTTCATGCTGGATTGATGAAGATGTTGACCCGACAAAGGAAAACCATTATCGCGTGACTCTTACCGGAGAGGACGAAACTTTATGTGAAACTACTTTCACTTCCCAAATGGCTCAGACGTTTTATCGTGAAATCAAATTGGATATGAATGTTCCGAATGCCTCAGTAGATTATCAACCCGATGATGTACAAGTCGGTGAACTTGACGGTGACGGATGGCCGGAAATCGTGATAAAACGTGAACCGTATGATGGTGCCAACCAAGGAGGCTGGTATGGGGGAACAACTTTGCTGGAAGCATATAAGTTGGACGGAACTTTTTTGTGGCGTATCGATTTAGGTATTAACATACGCTCAGGTTCTCATTATACTTCATTTATTTTATATGATTTTGATGGCGACGGATTGTGTGAAATTGCTTTTCGTTCATCAGAGGGAACAACTTTCGGGGATGGAAAGACAATAACCAATGAAGATGGAACGGTACATGATTACCGTATCCACTATGATGAAGTCGGTTGGTATTCAGGCAGTGCCTTGCCGACACTTTTAGGACTTATCCTCGAAGGACCCGAATATATTTCTTTATGTCGCGGATATGACGGTCGCGAAATTTGCCGTACGGATAATATTCCTCGCGGTGGAACAGGTTCGAAAGCTTCCCGTGCCCAATATTGGCAAGAATACTGGGGAGATGACTACGGCAATCGGATGGACCGTTTCTTTATTGGAGCCGCTTATCTGGATGGAATACCTGACGAGACAACAGGAACGCGTACAAGCAATCCTTCCTTAATCATTACAAGAGGTATTTACCTGAACTGGCAGGTATGGGCTTTAGATTTTAAAGATAATGAATTGGTTGCTCGCTGGCAATTTGATACAGCTGATGGACATGCGGAAAAATGGTTGGCAATGGGGGCGCATGCTTTCCGTGTAGCCGATTTGGATGAAGACGGAAAAGACGAAATACTTTACGGTTCGGCAGCCATAGATGACGATGGAGGTGAATTATGGTGTACAGGCAACGGACATGGCGATATTCTGAGTGTCGGCAAATTTATCAAAGACCGTCAGGGATTACAGGTACAAGCATCTTTTGAAGAGGAAGATACTTATAGCAATCAAGGATTGGGATATGGTTGTCAGATACTGGATGCACGTAATGGCAATCTGATTTCAGGGCATGGAGCTGGTCCCAGCGGCGATGTTGGACGTTCCATTGTGGCAGATATTGATCCGGATAGTCCAAACTTTGAATATTGGTCCAGCTTGAATACCGGCGTTTATAATTGTGCAAGTTCGGGTAATGTTCCTCTTGAAGGTGTGTCTATTCCTACAGGCATTGGCGGAGGTTCCATGTATAATGTAGCAATATGGTGGAGTGGAGAACTTACCCGTGAATTGTACGACCGGGCTTTAATTGTAAGCGCAAAAGCAAATCCGATGACCAACAAAAACCGGCTTGTCAATTTCAATACGGGATATGGAACAAATCAAGGGAATCATGGAACAAAATATAATCCCTGTTATTATGGGGATATGGTAGGTGACTGGCGTGAAGAAGTGATTTTGCCTTCAGAAGACAATTCTTCAATCCGTATTTTTTCTACCAATTATCCGACAAGTTACCGTTTTACTGCATTAACCAATGACCATACTTATGACATGTCGCAAACAATGCAGAATATGGGATATAATCAGCAGACGAATATAGGCTTTTATCTGGGAGCCGACAAAGACTAAGAAGCTTTTTGGAGAAATTCAAAATAGTTTCTTAAAAGGTTGTTATTATCTTCTTCTCCCAGCGCAGATAACTTCGTCTGGTGTAAGATTAATAATCTTCCGCTTGTAAGATTAATAATCTTGCAGCCTGAAGATTATTAATCTTACAGCGGATGGCTCTATATGTGTGTCTGCCGCAGCACATTTCTGATGCTGCATAAAGTATAAGAACCTGATAGAATATTAGTTCCTATGTTTGTAATGTGCTAGCAAAATAGCATAAAGCCAAGAGAATTATTAAATTTGTAAATGAAAGAAATAACTTAATACCCCCATGACTTTATGCGTAAACAAAGTAACACATTAAATTTTGAAGGACAAAATATTTATGTAGGAATTGATGTGCATCTGAAGAGTTGGACAGTAAGGGTTTCTTAGGGCACAGGCATGTGATATTCGAAAACGCAGACGCCTGTATCGGATGTAATAAATGTATAAAGACCTGTCTTCAAGGTGTTTTCTTCAAACCGGATGCATCGGTTTCTTGTACGATGAATATGGGGATGGCATTCCGCATAGAGCGGTTGTTGCCATTAGCATTCGTGGCATCTGCCGTTACGGGCATCGGGCTGCACATTGCCGGGCATGGTACCAGTCATGAAACGTGGCACAATTGGGGAGTAGCCCATGTGGTGGCATCTTTCATCTGGCTCTTATCGGTAATGGCTCATGTGAGGCGGCATAAGCATTGGTATAAAACTCTTGTTTCAAAGAGAGTTACGTGCAAACGCCTGATAACCTTTTTCCTGTCCATAGCCTTTTTGATTGTGGCAGTTACGGGCATCTTGCTGGTAGCTTATGTGGAAGGACCAGGCTCTTCCATAGGATTGTGGCATTACAAACCCGGCATATTGTTATGGGTGCTTTCCCTGATTCATGCTCTTTATCGGAAATAGTGGGAAATATTCGTTTCATGCCGAACCACTGGATGGTTGGTAATGTTTAAAGGGAGATTCAAGAAATATCCGGTTGACGTATTCTAGATACTCTAGATACTCTAGTGGCATTCCGTTACAATATTTATAGGATTTGCTTTCATATATTAAAACAATTTTGTAATATTGCAACAATTTTAGCGAATGAAACACCTTTAAACAATACAAGAAAGTATGAGACGAACGACATTTTATCGCTACCGTTTCTTCCTGACTTTGGCAGCTATTTGGCTGCTCACTCTTGAAGGAATGGCACAAGGTGCGTATAACCGTACCATTCACGGTATCGTGACCGATGAAAATAACGAACCGCTTCCTGCGGCATACGTTAAACAGGTAGTTGAGGCAGAAGGCAATTCCATTGCCGGCATCATCACAGACATGAACGGTCATTTCAGTCTGACACTTCCCAAATCAACACAAGAAATCGAGGTTTCCTTTGTAGGCTACGAAACCCAGCGGGTTCGCCTGACGGCAGCAGTTGATTATGCCATTCACCTCCAGCCTGCTACCGAACTGCTGGACGAAGTGGTAGTGACGGGTTATCAGACCATTTCGAAGGAGCGGGCAACAGGAGCTTTCTCGAAAGTAAATGCCGATCAGCTGGAAACCCAACGCATACCGGACATCAGTTCGATGCTGGAAGGACGGGTGGCCGGATTCAGCGACGGGCAAATCCGTGGAGTCACTTCCATGAACGGACTGACTACTCCTTTGTATGTCATCGATGGTTTCCCTGTAGAGAAGACTACCAATGATGGTTACGGCAACTGGATAGAAAGCGTGCCCGACATGAATCCTGAAGACATTGAAAGTATTACCGTACTGAAGGATGCAGCCGCCACTTCCATTTACGGAGCACGTGCGGCAAACGGCGTTGTGGTTATTACTACCAAGCGTGCCAAGAAAGACCAGCTCAACATTTCATTCTCTGCCACACTTACCGTACAGCCTTATTCTACCTATGCCGACAAGTATCTTGCTGATGCTGCCACTATGATAGGACTGGAAAGAGAATGGGCAGCACAGAATCCTAATTTGCAGGGAGAAGGGGCTTCTGCTTATGCGCAAAGCCTGTTGGATGACAATACCTACACATCGCAAGGAATCCGCGCCCTGTTAGGGTATTATGCCGGAACACTGTCCGAAGCCGATATGAACGCGCGCCTGACATCACTGGCATCGCGCGGTTATCGTTATTACGATGATATAGAACGCTACGGCATGCGCAATCCTTTTACGCAACAATACAACCTGAGTATCGGTAAAGGAAGCGAGCGGAACACCTTCAATGCCTCGGTCAGCTATCAGGGACAACAGATGAGCGACAAGTTTTCGGATAACCGCTCCATTGGCATCAACCTGCAAAATTCGACCCAAATCACTAAATGGCTGACCTTGGAAGTGGGCACTTACCTGAACTACGGAAGCGGGACTACCCAGAGTTACGACCTCTTCTCGCCCGGCTATACGTTCATGCCTTACGACGGATTGATGAACGATGACGGCACGCGGTATACCAACCGGCAAGAAGACCGTTACAACGCATCACAAATGAGTACGCTGGTTTCCAACGGGCTGTACAACCTTGATATTACGCCATTGGACGAAACTGGAATGAATCTGACAGACCATCGTAATTTCAGCAATCGTACTTTCGCTCGCCTGAGTTTTAAGTTTACCGACTGGCTGAAATATACGGCTTCGTTCCAATATGAATATGCGAATTATACGACCGAACAACTCCAGAACAAGGAATCATACAGCGTGCGCAACACCATTAATACATACGCATCGGCAAACGGTGATGGTACGGCTACGTTCAATATCCCTTACGGCAATATCTTCTTTACCTCGGGAAATGTAACCCATGCCTATAACTTCCGCCAGCAGCTGGATTTCGACAAGACATTCGGCGGCATACATGAGGTAACGGCACTTTTCGGAACCGAGACGCGCGAAAACAAGAATAACTTCGACAACCGTACCTTATATAATTACGACCCCGACCTGCTGACGTATTCACTCATCGACCAAGCTGCGCTCAGCACCATGGGAAGCATTTGGGGATGGGGCAGTTTCGGAACTGGGAATGTAGCATACATCAATGAACTGACCAACCGTTATGTGTCATTTTATGGTAATGCGGCATATACGTACGACGGAAAATATACCGTGACCGGCAGCATCCGTTGGGATAAAACAAATCTGTTTGCAACTGGTTCGAAATATCAAAAGCGTCCCATCTGGTCAGTCGGTGCGGCGTGGAATGTCAACCGTGAGAAATTCATGCACGATATTGATTGGATAAACATGCTTAAATTACGCTTCAGTTATGGTATCGGGGGTAATATCGCCAAAGATTCGGCTCCTTATATGACTGCTTATTATAACAATAATATGCATGTGGGCGGAATTTCCGGAACCATACAAAGTCGCCCTAATCCTGATTTGCGTTGGGAAAAAACAACCACTACCAATATCGGTATTGATTTTTCTCTTTTGAAAAACCGTCTGAACGGTTCTATCGAATATTACAATAAGAAAGGTTCCGATTTGCTTGCCAATACAAACGGTGTGCCTACCGAAGGTTGGGGGTATAGCACCTATACCATTAACAACGGTAAGATGACCAACCAAGGATTCGAACTTTCGCTTTCAGGCACCGCTATCAGCACGCGAGATTGGACATGGGACATCGGCGGCGTATTGGGATACAACAAGAATAAAGTGACATACGTCAACGTAGAAGCACCTGTTTCTTACTTGGTTATTGATTATCCTTCTGCTTATCCGCGTGTGGGGAATCCTTACAATGCCATTTATGGATATCAATGGGCGGGATTGAGCGCTACCGGTACTCCGCAAGTATATGATGCAGAGGGAAACCTGTTTACTGATATGGAACCGACTGAAATAGAAGATCTCATTTATTTGGGAACCACAGTACCTGTTTACAGTGGTGCTATCAATACTACATTGCGTTGGCGCAACTGGGAATTGGCTGCACAGTTCCTTTTCGAGGGAGGACATAAGATGCGCAATACCAATGTGGCTTATCTCTCCGGTATGGGTCCCGTAAGCAAGCGCATTGCTGACCGCTGGCAACAACCCGGTGACGAAGCACATACGGATGTGCCACGTTATATCTCTTCGGAAAGTACTCTTTACAATTACAATTACTATAATATGTACGCCCGTTCTTCGGTTAACGTTATTGATGCCAGCAATTGGAGGATGAAGAACCTTTCGCTGACTTATCGTCTGCCAAGCAGTGTATGCGACAAATTGTATGTGAAGAACGCACGCATCATGATAGGTATGGAAAACGCGTTTACCGTAGCCAAAAGTGATGATGCCAAATACTTGCTGGGTGGCTATGCCAAGCCGAATTACCTCTGTGGTATTTACCTGAACTTTTAACTAAAATGATTACAGATTTATGAAACACGTCATTTACATCTATATGCTTGTATGCGGGCTGGTTTTCAGCTCCTGCAACGATTATCTGGATATTGTGCCAAAAGGCAATAAAATTCCGTCTACTCTTGCCGATTATGAAGCTCTGTTGCGTGATGAGTATGCTATCGGACAGACTTCCATCAGCAATGCCCTTTATTTGCTGAATGACTATTACGTAACGGTCTCTAACCTGAATAGTCCCACCCTGACCCGTGCTAACTATATGTGGGATGAGACTGCTGATCGTATCTTGTTGAACAATGCCGATGAAAGTACATATTATCAGCTTTATGCTGCTATCTCTTCGTGCAACCTGATTGTAGAAAACGTGCCTTCTGCCACCGAAGCCACTGATGCCGAACGTGCCGAAGTCATCGCTTATGCCAAAGTTATCCGTTCCCTTTGTTATTTCGTATTGGCAAACTATTATGCCGATACGTATGATGCGGCAACCGCCGGCGAAAAGCTGAGCGTACCCCTCATCACAAGTGCCAATATCAATGCTCCTTCGCAGCAAGTGACCATACAAGCTATATACGACTTCATCATCCAAGGAGTGCAGGAAGCAATTGACGGTGGATTGCCCGAACAATCGATGACCGTGCTTCATCCCAATCTGGGCGCCGCATACGCCCTGCTGGCACGTGTATATTTGCAGATGCAGAATTACAGCGAAGCATTAAGCTATGCCAACTTAGCTCTTGGACAAAATGACCAGCTTTACGACTGGAACGCTTATTACGATGAACATCGTTCCACGATTGAGAATCCGGAAGACTATACCGGACTACCCACACCTACCGATTACTCGTATGTGGAGAACTATTATTTCCGTTGCGGAAACGGTTCGCCAAACTACACGACCAATGAACTCAATATACCGGTAGAGCGTGCCGAACGTTTTGAAGAGGGAGATGCACGTTTCTTATCCCGTTGGAAACTTTATTCGCAAAACCAAGACACGTACTACCGTGGAGTAGGAAACGGTTATTTCAACTGGGGAGGACTGACCACTACAGAAGTTTATCTTATCAAGGCAGAATGCCAGGCACGTCTGGCACAAGGAGGAGATTTCACAGAAGCGATGAACACCCTGAACGCTGTGCGCCAAACCCGTATCCGTCCCGAAGTATACCAGCCGCTGACTGCCTCGACATTAACCGAAGCTATCGAACTGATTCGCCGTACCAAAGACAATGAACTGATATTCTCCATTGTACCCTTTGCCGATGCACGCCGCTTCAACCAAGAAGGTACGTATGCACGCACCATGACGAAAACCTACGAAGGTGAAACTTATACGCTTCGTCCGGATTCTCATCTGTGGACAATGCCTTTCCCGGCAGGTGCTATTAACAATCCCGGAAACGGAAGCATTCAACAAAACGTGTCTAAATAAAAATACATAAAACAACAAGTATGAAAGTAACAAACTTAATGCAAATCTTGCTGCTGGGAACCCTTACGGCAGCTTGTACATCCCAAGCCCCTAAAGACGGTTATCTGATAAGTGGAACGATTGAAGGACTTCCAGACAGTGCCTACGTGCAACTCATGCCAGTATGTCACGAAGAAAGTGACCCGATAGCCGACACTCTGGCAATCGGAGGCAAATTCACCTTTATCGGGAAAATGGAAGAACCCCGCGCCGTATTACTTACCGTAAAAGACGCCTACGGCTCGCGCCGCCTGATGCTGGAAAATACAGCTATCGAAATCAAAGGTGCGGTTGTATCGGAAGATGTGAATGGAACTCCCTCGTATAGTCTCGACAAGTTATCTGTAAGTGGGTCTCCCCTGACAGCCCGTTACGATTCGCTGATGGCGGTACGCGGTCGTATGGATTCTCTATTCAATGCCAACCAGCAAGAACATAAAGCTCTCCTCGATGCTATACAAGAAGCCTATCAGGCAAAAGACCAGGCAAAAGTGGCAGAGTTGCGTGCAAGCGAGGCCGGTAAGCAAATGGCAGAAGATGAAATGCGTTTCTTCCAGACCGTAGATTCTGTTTATCGCCAAACGGTAATGGAAAACAAGGACACTTACTGGGGACCGTTGCTGATGATTTCGCTCACTTCTTACATGAACGAAGGCATGCGCTCGTGGTACGAAGAACTCTCACCTGCCGCACAAGCCTCTTATTATGGAAAACTGGTGAAAGACGAACTTTACCCGACTGGTAAAATTGGTGATAAGATGCCTGAATTTATGGTAAAAGATGCATCGGGAAAAGAAATCACTCTCCAAGAACTCTGCCAAGGAAAGAAATACATCCTGATTGACTTTTGGGCATCGTGGTGTAAACCGTGCCGCAAGGAAATTCCTAATATCAAAAAACTTTATGCACAGTACGCTTCTGAAGGTTTTGAGGTAATTAGTATTTCCATTGATAAGAAAAAAACCGATTGGGAAAAAGCTGTAAAAGAAGAACAGTTGAAATGGCCTAACTTCTTGGATGAAACCGGAGTGGCAAAGCTTTACAAGGTAAGAGCTGTTCCGACCATGTATCTGATAGATGCCGAAGGTCGGATGGTCGGTGATAATCTGAGAGGAGAAGCGTTGGCAGAAAAACTGGCTGATTTATTCGATTGACTTTGAATTCATTATGTCAATATGCAGTTACGGAAATGCAATGGATTTTTTCAGATGCATTTCCGTGATTGTTTTATATACAGCCTCTGGTAAGTTGAGATAATGCATGCATATATCTGCGTGAGGATGTGTAATATGGCTTACGCTTTCATCAACTTGTATGGTATAAGTTTCTGGCTACTGTTTAGCATAAAGATAAACCTGATCCAGCAGTATGCCTTCGTCTATCGCATGTACCGTCAATCGGTGTGAAGTGGATTTGCCGAGAGGAAAAGTGATGCGTCGCACAGCTTGGTTGGAAAGGATGTTTTGCTTCCATTCTTCGCTTCTTCCATACGTGCGGTACGAAATGATGTCCGACGGCTGACCGTCTACTTCTACCCGGATGCGCAGGTCTTTTCCATTGATGGGATGAGTGGGCAGGAAGCGGAGTTCCACCTCTACTGAATCGGCACGGCAATTCTCGAAGCTGAAGGATACAGCCTCACCTTGGCGGATGCCTGCTGCTTTGCCCTCGTAGCCCAAGTGTTCCCACATCACGGGATTACCTTCAGCGGCTTCCAGTGCGTTCCATTTATAAAGGTACGGGCGGTCGGGCTTCAGTGATTCCGCAGTATGCGTTTCGGGAATGGGCAGAAATACCGCTAAGTTGCGCGGCTTGTAGTCCATAATGCCTTTCCACTTCGGCGTATTGTAGTGGCGGGTAAGGGAAACGATGCTGTCGAATGCTGCTGTGCTTTGCTTCCAGTCTGCTTTGCCGTGACGTGCCAGTTGGGCATAGAGGCATTTCTTGTTCATTTGGGAAGCTCCCTGAATGGGGTATTGTACTAGCTGGTAATACGTAGCCTGTTTGGTTTCAGGCATGAGTCTGCCCCATATAGCAACTTTGTCTTCCAGTTCCTGATAGGCGGCAAGCCGTGTGTGGATAAACGATTCGCTCCACGGCAGATCACTTACTATTTTGTACTGTGGGTCTTTCTCCTCAGTGCGTGTGCCTCCCATGAATTCCGGCTTGCGGATATGGGCAAGGCGATAGTGCTCTTGCATCATCGGAAGCAGGTAGGCGGATGCCTGCGTACCGAACTCGCGGGCAAGAAAGTTTTGCAGATGTCGGGTTACTCCTTCCTGTTCTATCTGGTTTATATTCCAAGCCATGTCCATAAACAATTCTATCTGATATTCGGCAGGTTTGATATCTCCTACATTTAGAATCCACATCTTACGGATGCCGCGGTCGTAGGCGGTCTTCATCTGTTGGTAGATGAGATATGGGCTGAGGGTGGATAGCCACAAATAGTCGTGTGGGCGCCCCCAGTAAGATATGTGGTAATAGATACCGTTGCCGCCCGGGCGTGCCGCTTCTTCTGCGGTAGGGAAATGGGTGATATATCCGTAATTGTCATCGCACCACATCAGAGTCACGTCTTCGGGTACTTCCAGCCCTGCATTGTACACATCGAGTACTTCTTTATACGGTATCAATACTTGTGGCACGCGGGTTACATCGCCTTTGTATTTCGCCAGCAGTGCCCGCTGGTCTTTCAATATGTCGGTCAGTGCCCGCTTCTGTTCGTCTACGGTCTTGGCACCTAACATTCCGCTATCGTGTATGCCACGCATGCCTAACGTATAGATGTCATCTGATTGGCGGAGCAATTTTACCCGTTCTTCCCAAAAGGCTAGCACGTTTTCGCGATTGGTCAGGTAATTGTAGTCGCCTTTGCCCACGCGTCGCCATTCACCGTTGGTATTGCGCATCATTGGTTCGCAATGTGAAGT
Source organism: Phocaeicola intestinalis (assembly GCF_014837065.1). Lineage (GTDB taxonomy): Bacteria > Bacteroidota > Bacteroidia > Bacteroidales > Bacteroidaceae > Phocaeicola > Phocaeicola intestinalis. The sequence continues at coordinate 60,468 of NZ_JACSPP010000001.1, read as the reverse complement.
GCCGAGGTAGATGGCGTAACGGTCTGCTATTTCTTTGTTGCCTTCGGTAAAGAAGAAAGGTACCGAACATTCGTGCATTGCCGGCCAAAAGGTATTGGCACGCAGGCGTAAGAGCAGTTCGAAAATGCGTGCATGGGTTTTCGGACCGATTTGTCCCTTTATATTCGAAGGTTCGTGGTTGGTGTAGCTCCAAGGCATCAGTCCCCAGTCTTCATCGTTGATGAAGATGCCCCGGTAGGGTACCGTCGGATAGTCCAGCTTGCAGAAGCCTGCTTCGATGCGCCATTCCGTTTTTTTCTCCGGTGTAGCGTCTGCCCACCATTCCCAAGGCGATACGCCCAGCATACGTGAGAGTTCTAAGATGCCATATGCTGTACCTCGTTTGTCACTACCAGCTACCAGTAGTTTTCCGTTTTTTAATACTTTAATGAAAAAAGCCTCCGGATGTCCGTTCAGGCAAGAAAGGTCTATCCCTTCTCTTTTTGCCACTTTTTCCAGAAGTGTACTCTTTCCTTGCGTTCCTATATAGATATCCCCTTCGGTTTCCATAACCGAGAAGGGTTGCGAAAGTACGGCTTCGCAATCCCGTTTCAGTAAGTCCAATGCAACCTGCACTACGGGTTCTTCACCTGATGCACAAGCCACATTCATCGTGCTACCTGTTTTCCATACAAAGTCTGTTGCTCCCAAAGCGCAAGAGGCAAGCCAACAGCACACAACAGTTAACCATAGTTTTCCCATAATTTCTTTATTGATGTTTTCTGCAAAGGAAAGGCATTTTCCAATATCCGTACATGGATTATTGTGTCTTTTTACTGGGAATTTGTGCATTATTGATGTTTGGTCTTTATTGCAGCACGTTTTTTCGGGAACTTGTTGAGGATAATGCGGTATGAACAAAAAACAGGAATGAGTGTTATGTTGTTTATAGGATGAATTGCTTCTATGATAAGTATGTTATTTTGCTATTTTTTACTGTATTATGAGACGATTTTTGTTTGGCTTATGTCTTATATCTTGTTTGCATGTCAGGGCACAGGAAGAGAAACAACAGGTTTGGGGATGCGATTTGTATGCATCGTTTGACAATTACGGATGCTGGAGTGTGGAACCATCCGTCACATTCCGTCCTGTTTGTTATGCGGGGGTGTCGGTGGGTATATTTTATAGTAGGCCATTTGTCGCAGATTATTCATTCAACGGGGTTACGTCTGATAACCGTTTGCGATGGAGTGTGGAAGATGTGGAAAGCATCGGAGAAATATTTGCCTTTCGCTCTTCTCTCAGCCTGTTTACACCTCCTGTGCTTTTGGGCAGTGATAAAGAGTATGCACTTTATCTTACGGTATCGCCTGGTGCTACCGTTCCTTTTGTTGCAGATCGAAGGGTAGTCATTGATTATTATCCTAATCAAGCTGGAGCTTGGACTGCCATTCATCAGGAATCGATAAAAAATAGAGGGGCACGTAAAGTGTTTTGGCATATACGTACAGCACTGACTTTGGAAGTTGATGAACATCTGGTTTTTTTGCTGGCTTATACGTGTTCCGATTTTGATCCTTATGCTTCTTTCCGTAATTTGGTATGGGAAGGCAGGTGTTTCGAGGCAAAGAAGCACAGATTGTCGCATATGGTTTCGATTGGAATAGGTATCCGTTTCTGAAGTTTATATACATTAGACAGGCTTGCATCTCTGTATGGTAGATTATGGTATGGATGTTCTTTAGATTAGTCCAATAAGGATGCGCAAAATGAATATATACTTACTTTGCCGTTGCAGTTATCTTCGTAGGCTGTAGCAGTTATCTGAAATTGCTTATGAATATATCTTCGTTTTGCAGACATGTTAAATAGAAGGGGTGTTCATAAATTGTTGAAAAAGCAAAGTGATGACATTGTTTTTTTTGTCCCGTCTGAACAAAAAGCGGTTATCGGTTGTTGTATTGCTGGTGCCGGAAAAGAGTTCCGGCCGTTTGTAATTGATTGACTATTTATTTAATCAACCAACTGACAAGATGAAAAAAAGTTTTTGGATTACGTTCTTATGCAGTCTGATGCTGACGGCTTGTAGCCGGGAAGAATGGATGAAACCTCCAGGAGGGGAGGGAAGCAAGGCAGTCTTTGTCTTGCAATGTGCCGATTATGAAGGTGAAGATGTTCCGTCACGCCTTGTTACAAGCAAGGGCAGGACATACGACCGTGTTGTTTTTTATGTAGCGGACGAGGCAGGGCGTGTAGTGACCAACCTGAAAGGATTTTATGATTATGCAGCTTCAGAAATACACCTTGAAGGTTTGCAGGAAGGAGATTATACCTTGCTGGTATTGGGTATCCGGGGGGATGCCGGCCAAGATGGGGTTTCTATCCGCGAACTGAATAATGTATCCGAGCCTTGGCTGATATTTCCTGCTCAATTGTCGAAACCGCTGGAAGCGGATTATTTCTATTCACGTACTTCTTTTTCTGTTTCCCGGAAACCGGGGGTAGACGGAGCCGAGATTATTGTTTCGGCACCCGGGCAGATTGTGCAACGGCGGATAGCCGGCAGGGTGGACTTTTCGTTTGCTTTTCGCAATCCTTACGTGCGTACCGCGGTCGTACACAAGGAAGTGGTATGGGATGCAGTGTCTTTTTATACGACTCTTTCGGGCGACGGTTCGCTTTCGGACGAGGTGGATATGCAGCCTGCGGTCTGGCCGCTGGATTCGGTAGCTTCTTTTTGCTTGCCTCCAGCTTCCGGTGAAGTGCCTCTGCAGGGAACGGTCACGGTATTGACACGCGATTATCGGAAAAATCAGATAGAGCGGACGTATGATTTTACCGTCGATTCGTTGGTTTCAAACCGTATTTATCGGGTGCATACTCCGGTTGTACATCCCGATGATAAGGCAGGAGTGATGTTTGTTACTCCAATGGCGTATGAAGAAGGCGGGCACGCGAAAATCTTGCAAGATGAAGAGCGGAAAGAAATCTATACGGATACCCGCCAGCGTTCGTTTGACACTTCTCAGCCTTTACAGGTAGAGATAACCGATGACGGGCGTTTGCACATGCGCTTTTATTCACCGCGTGATTTGAGTGATGTGCTGGTGCGTGTCCGTTTTCCTTCGGTGAGCGATGAATACATTGACTTGGCTTACTTTGATACGGTACCGGCTTTTGCCGATTTTTACGGTCAGATTCCGCTTTTCACTTCAGAATGTATGTATCGTACCGTTTCGGGGAAATGGATAAAAGTGCCTCCGCAACCGTTGACGGCTGCCCTTGATGCCAGTTACGAAGTGATTTCGGGCGATGCTTATTGGGAAAAGCTGCAAGCTATCCGTCACGGTTGGAAGGTGACTTTCAACCTGTATGGAGGTGATCCCGACCAGCCTAATGGCGGACCGGCAGGAAACTGGATGGGAATCCGTCCGGTGCATTGCCGTGAAGTGGTGGCGTTTTTCCTTAATTTCACCTATATGATTGATATGCAAGAACACGAGGATATCTTGCGTGCCAACGAGGACCGTCTTTACGGAAATGGAGGAGTAACCGACAAGGTAAGTGCTGAAACCGTATTGAAACAGATGCGCCAGCCTCGTTCATTGCGGGTAGGATTGGTCTATACGGGAAATGGAGTGCTCGGGTTGGGCGGAGGCGATGTGTTTGGGGCGTATCAGGGTGCTTGGCTCAGCCATTATACCGATACGTATGCCTGCGAGGTGATGTTTCACGAACTGGGGCACGTTATGGGGTATAGCCACGATAGTGCGTTTACTTACGGGCCGTGGGCACAGGAGCTGATGAATCAGTTTTATGTAGACCATTTGTATTTGATGCCTATTGATTCGCCTGATTATCTGAAAAGCAAACAGAGTCCGGCTCTTTATAAATAATGAGTAGTTTAAAATGTAAGGAGTTATGAAGAAAAAGAGAATCATATTATATGCATTGGGAGGCCTGTTGCTTGCAGGATGTACCCGGGAAACGATGTCGGTCCCTTCGGTGTCGGAAGGAGAAATCATTGCCCGTGTGTCGGTGGATGATTTGGAAGGGAATGGGATAGAGCAGGATGCACGTATCCTGACGATACAAGGATATCGGTTTGAAGGGGAGGTGCTGAAAGAAATCATTACTTCATTCCGTGTGGGAGAAGACGGCAGCTATATCTTTCATCCCCAAAGGGCGGAAGGAGAAATCTGCCTGCTTGCCAATGCCGGAAAGGTAAGGAATTTGCAGGAGGTGTTGCCTGATGTAACAACCAAATCAGAGTTTCTGAAACTAAGTGCCGATAAAGATGAATTGGCATCCGAAGAAGGTGGTCTGGCAATGAGCGGATGGATGGACCCGAACGGGGTTTCGTCGGGGAAAAGCGAAGTATCGCTGAGGCGTAGCGTGTCGCGGATAGACCTTTCTTCTTTTGATAAAGGAGTAAAGGTACACCGTGTTACGGTTTCCCATATTTACCGGCAAGGTTATTTGAATGGTCAGGAATCGGTAGAAACACCAGATGGTGCCTCTACGTATGATTTTCGGAAAGAATATGTAGCTTTTGAGAATGGTAGTGAATGCTTGTTTTATTTGCCCGAACAGACAAATAACAAGTTGCAGGTGGAAATACTGGCTTCGTTTGATGGAGCGCAGCATCGGTTGGAAACTTCTTTGCCTGCCGCAATCCGGCGCAATGTGGTTTATACACTCTCGGTTTATGGAAGAGGGGGAAACCTGTCGGTATCGGTGACCGAAGACAATTGGCAAGCTGGTGGTGAGACAGAGTCCGGCCTTCAATTGAATGGGCTGGTCGATGTGGATGCTTCCCGCTTGTCGGAAGGTGTCCGTGTCAACCTTTCGAGAGATACGGTATTCATTCCTTATACACGTTCCGATTCACATCTGGTATTGCTGGGAGAATCCGGGGCGGATGTAGAAATAGAAGGGCAGGTAGACGGGGTTGTTGTACAACGGGTGGCAGGCAGGGGGCTGCAACCAATAGCCGACATATCTGTTTCGACCAGTATGCGGATGCCCGGAACAAAAGAGGAATATATATACTTGGAGGTATATCGGCAAAACGTGTATGCGGGCAGAGTCGTTTTGGTGGTCGAACCCAGTCCCATCCGACTGGAAGGACAAATCAAGCTGAACGAGCAAGGGATATGCGATTTCGACCGTTATGTTGAGGGTGAATTGGGGCGTTTGACTCTTCCTGCCGGCAAGATAGCCGGTATGGAGTTTGATTCTGGCACTTCCCGTTGGATAAAGCTGACGCCCGACGGAGAAACTTACCGCATCGTAGGCGGATGGAAACCGAACGACCCTCAGGCGGACGGACGTGTGCAGGAAGGCAGGTTGGTCATATCTGATGCAGATGGAAAGAACCGGGAAGTATATGTGATACGCCGGCGAAACTGGGGGCTTCCGGTGGTGAACATCAACGGTACGTGGTGGTGTAAATACAATTTGCGCGGAAATGTGAAAACATTCAGCGACCAGATATTGGCCGGTACAGATCCGGCAAAGGAAATAGACTTGGCAACTTATTTGAGCACGTGCGACGAAAACGAACTGTTGCATTTGCTGGGATATCAGTATCAGGCAGGTTATCCCGACGGATATCCGTTGAAGCACAACGAAACGGCTTTTTATTATGAAGGTATGCGAAACTCTGCTGAAAATTTCGGTCTGTTATCTTCCGAAGAAATGGCTCCTGAAGGATATCAGATACCTGATTACGATGATTATGCCTTTTTTACCCGGAATACGGATTTCAATTTGGGCGGACAGGGAACGCATACGTACCGGAACGCGGCAGGGCAGGAGCTGACGGTCACGATAACCGAACGGGAAGTATCGTTCGAAGGGCATCTGTATGGAGTAATTGCCTTTTATGAGTTTCAGTACGAAGGTGCCCGCTGGGTACTTTGTGGGTTGGGACATCAATGGAACACCACTCCTGGAAGCATTGCCCGGATGTCGTTGTTGCTTGCCACGCATGGGCATTCTTCGAACACGTGGGTAATGGAAGGATATGCGCATACAGAAAAACCGGGTGAGAACTGGTTGAAGTATGTGCCGCAGAACAATACAAAAACACGTACGATACGTTGCATAAAGAAACCGGTGGAATATATATATGAATAAATGAATGTTGAACAAATGATTATCAAAAACAAAAAGTGTATGAGAAAAATGACAAACGCGAAAACAGTATGGATGGGAAGTTTATTGTTTGGTATGTTCGGAACAATGGCTTGTGCCGATTCTGAGCATCCCGGTAATGAAGAAACGGCTGTAAGGCCTGTTGTCAAAGCCAGAGTAGCAGGTTATGACCAGCTGGCTGACACTGTAGACGGTGAAGACAAGGTAGAGCATATACAGGCTTGTCAGTTTATCGGAGGAACATTGGCTAAGGTGTATGACGACTTGGCTTTCGATGGTTCCGCTTTCAATTTACAGTTGACCGATTATGAAGGGGCGCTGTATGTGATAGCCAATACCGAAGGAATGATTGATTTGAACGCATTGCACGACCGGCGTATCACCGAAGACGAATGGAAACAGACCGTGCTGAACTTGAAGGAAGGGAAGGAAGTGCACTTCTTTAGCGGCAGTTTGAGTCTGGATAGCTTTGACAAGTCGCAGACCGAGCTACCCTTGTCGATGAAACGAGGAATGGCACGCTTTGACATTGACCTGCAAACGGCAGGTACGGCATCTGTCGAAAGTCTGATATTGAAGAATGTGGCACGTTCGGTTTATCTGTTTGCCAATCCGGATGCCCATTCGCCCACAGGAGTAGAGCGCAAGGATACAACGGTCGTATTCTCCCGGCCGCTTACGGCAAATACTCCTGGTGTATTGTACGTGTACGAGCAGGCAAATGAAGGGCTGGAGGTAAGTGTTACCGCAGTGATTGACGGCGAGCGGAAGACACTGACCAAGGTTTTATCGGAACCTGTGATACGCAATACAGTCAATAAGATTATCGTGCGTAAAGACTATATCAGTGTGAATCTGAATGTGAGCTTCGATGAATGGGAGCCAGGCAATGATACGGAACTGGAAGCGAAACATGCTTCTTAAACGTTTAAGGCATGTTTATGAAAACAAGGTTATATACAATCGGTTTGCTCTGTAGCCTGCTGTTTATCTCTTCCTGTTCCGACAGATGGGAACAGGAGGAAACTGTTTCCTCCGGGACAGCGGAACTATGTATCAGCAGATCTTCGTTTCAGGTGGCTGGAAAGCCGTCTCCGCTTTCTGGAGAAGACGAGATAACATCGCTTAGGGCATACCGTTTCGAAGAAGGCGTTTTGCAGAAAGTGTATGAGCCGTTATCGGTCGGGGGAGATGATTATCGTCTGCCGCTCGACCGGCTTTCGGGTACACTTTATGTAATAGCAAATGAAGAACCTGCGTGTGAAGAAGGAACGACAAAAGAAACAGATTGGTTGCAAACTGTACTGACAGCTGACCAGCACCGGATATCGAATTATTTTACCGGAAAAGCAGACTTGTCAGGCAAGATGGGAAAGGCTGTTTCAATACCGTTGGCTTTAACGCGTGGAGTAGCCCGTTTCGATTTCCGGATAGAAGTACCGGAAGGGACGGTATCGGTGAAGCGTTTTGCGGTGAAACAAGTGGCACGGCAGGCTTATCTTTTTCCGGGAGATACAGTGCGTTCGCCCGAAGGGACAGCCAAGGAAGACTGCATCATCAGTACGCCGGATGCGCCCCTGACACGCGATTCGTTAGGAATACTGTATGTGTACGAACAGGCTAATCCGGATTTGTCGGTGAGTCTGGAAGCAGAAATAAATGGCAAGGTGTATGCTTTCGAACAGCCGTTGCCGTCAGATATCTGGCGCAATACGGTATATGCCATCGTATTGCGGAAAGACGTTCTGCAGGTTGATGCACAACTGACGGTGGAAGCTTGGGGAGAGGGAGATAGTACGGCAGCATATCCCGACCTGATTGCCCCTCCGCAAGTAGATGCCGCGGCGTCAGAATTGCCTGCCGGAGTAGAAGTCGCTGCGGAGAAAAATGGCGTGAATCTGCCATACGGACCTGTAGAAATGGTACTGGCAGTAGCGTGTGACGATGAATTGGAATTGCTCCCGGTAGATGCTTCGGCATCGTTGGAAGTGGAGCCGCTTGCCGGTCAGGGGCTGTTTGAGGGCAGACAGCGGTTCCGTATCCGCAAGCCGCTTTTCCCTCCCGAACAGCCACCTGTCGAAACCGCTCTTCACTTTCGCCGTAAAGGAATGCAGTACGTGTATCCTGAAGATGTAATCACGCTGAGGCTTGCCGGGAACCCCAGCCGGCTTTCGGGAAAATTACAGTATGCCGTCGGGACGTATGCCTTCGATTTCGACCGTTATATAGATAATGAGCTGGGTGTATTTACGTTGCCTGCAGAGAAAGAATTGACGGTGGAATACGAGGCGGGCGAAGATGCGTGGATAAAGCTTGACCCTGTTTCTGTAAGAAGCGGAGAAGGTGCGTATCGGGTGCTGGCAGGCTGGCGGCCGAATGACGTTACGGCAAACGGGCGCAAGCAGTCGGCTACGCTGGTCATCCGCAACCGTGCCGATGGCTCGCAGCGCGAGGAATATACCGTGTCTCGCCGCAACTATGGATTGCCAGTGACGTGGATGCACGGCATCTGGTGGTGCAAGTACAATGCCCGTGGTGATTCCCGCTCGTTTGAAGACCAGGTGCTTTCGTCCGATGATCCGGCGCGCCGCGCAGGCCAGACCGTTTTCGAGTACTTGGGAGCGTGCCCGCCCGAAGCGTTTTTTGATTTGTGGAAATGGGCATATCAAGGTGACAGCGGCACAGGGTTGCAGGTAATAGACAAAAACGGTACGGCGGCATTGGATGGCTACAATCACCAGGTGTCCGTGCATATCAACCGGCTGCCTGCCGATGCGCTTGCCCCCGAAGGTTACGAACTTCCGTCGATGGAAGATTTCAACCGCATCTTTGACGCAACCGATTATGTATGGGTGATGTGGAACGGCACGCACACGCTGCGCACTCCGTGGGAAGGGCACAGCCAGGTGAAGCGGTTGCAGAAGCGGAGAAACGATGTGACGGTAGGCAATGTAGCCTTGCCCAGCCTGATTCTCATCGAGATGTGGAGCCCCGATTTCCCCGAGCATGAACCGGTTACGTGGTATGGCGTGGCGTCGCAGTGGAACGACAGCGAGGGCGTCTTTCATAACGGGCATTACAACAATATACTCTTTGGCGTACATTCGCCCGAAGGTTCGGGCTGGTTTATTCCCGGTAAAAACGATGCGCTTTATTTGCATAAGAACGGCGGCGCAGCCAAGGACACGCGCGTGCTGCGTTTTCGCAAGTCGGAGGTGGAGTATGTGTATTGAATACCTTACTTGATTTTGATAAAGAAATTAGGTAAGAGCATATAGGTTCATCTGGTGTAAGATTATTAATCTTCAGGCTGCAAGATTATTAATCTTACAAGCGGAAGATTATTAATCTTACACCAGACGAAGTTATCTGAAGGGAAACTTATATAATGAAGTACAAGTGCACAGGTATCTTCTTCAAGTAAAAGCCTTATCTTTGTAACCGTGAGTTTAGAGCTTACCGCATTGTGCATATTGCTTTTCTTGTAAAGTGAAATAAAATTCTCAAATGCTTCCGGCTTTATCTTTTTTCGGTAAAATCATGTATCTTTGCAAGCGGTTAATTAATTGTAATAGAAGATGGCAACAATCAGGAAAAAACATATCGTTCTTTTGTGCTTGGCTTTGGCCTGCGTTGCAGGTTTGACTTTATTCTTCTCCAAACCGGCGAAAAGCGGTCGTGCTGGCATGTCATTGGCTGATGTCCTGACCGACAGCATTTCTCGAATCGTATCAGCCTGTCCGGGTGAGGTCGGGGTGGCTCTTATTGTCAACAACTCCGATACCGTTACCGTCAATAACAAAAGCATTTATCCGATGATGAGCGTGTTCAAGCTTCATCAGGCATTGGCTATTTGCAACCGGTTTGACCAAGACGGATTGTCTCTTGATACTTCATTGACTGTCCGGCGGGAAGACCTTGACCCTAAGACATGGAGTCCCATGCTGAAGGAGCATCGGGAGCCATTGATTACTTTGCCGGTCAGGGATTTGTTGCGTTATACGCTCATTCAAAGTGACAATAACGCGAGCAATCTCCTGTTTGAGCGCTTGGTAAGTGTTGCTGAAACAGATAGCTTTATCGCTACGCTCATTCCCCGTTCGAGTTTCCGGATAGCTTATACAGAATCGGAGATGGCGGCAGACCATGCGAAAGCCTATGCCAACTGTACATCTCCGCTTGGAGCGGCGATGCTGATTCACAGGCTGTTTACGGATGCTCTTGTAAGCCGTGAGAAGCAAGACTTCATCATGAAATCTTTGGGTGAATGTACTACCGGGAAAGACCGTATCGCAGCCCCTCTCCTTGGAAAGGAAGGGATATCTATTGCCCATAAGACCGGTTCCGGTTATACCGAAAACGGAGTCCTTGCAGCCCATAATGATGTTGCCTACATTTGTTTGCCCAACGGTGTAAATTATGCGCTGGCTGTATTTATCAAAGATTTTAAGGGCAATGAGTCACAGGCTTCCCAAGTTGCGGCACGTATATCAGCAGCCGTGTATTCGTTATTAGCGTAAGTGTTTGAATATTTTCGAGGGCATTTATAGCACAATGACTTGCGACACTCCCAAACACGGGCGTACGTGTCGTGCAACGTAATCGCTTGACGTGCCCGGTAGGACCGTTCGTCTCAGCCTGTATGGGCGTTCGCGTTTGTTCTTCGTCAGATAGCCCGCTATCTTCTCATCACACAAGCAGAAATGCCTCAAAAACTCATCTCGAATCATCGCACGATAAATTACAGCTTCTAAGTCAAAATAAGAACAAGCCCCCGGAAACACAAGAGAAAGCGGTTTTCGGGGGCTTTGTATTCAGAGAATATTATTCTGGATAATTCAGGTTGGCGTCCGTCAGCTTCTCCAGCACCTCGTCAAGGAACTTTTGGGCTTCCCATCGTGCCATCGGAAGATTCATCATCAGGTAGTTGCCGCAATCTTTGGGACTGGCTCCCGGCACGTCACCTTCGAAAGTGGCGATAAAGCGGAAAGTCTCTTTCATCAGTCCGACGATATCGGTGGACTGAAGGTCGCCTTTCACAACCAGATAGTTGCCCGTAAGGCATCCCATCGGTCCCCAATAGATAATCTTGTCTGCCCATGTGGGATGATTGCGCAGGAACGTGGCGGCAAGATGTTCTATCGTGTGAATAGCCGAAGGGCTGAGGCACGGCTCGCGGTTGGGTTCTTTCATGCGGATATCGAATGTAGTGACGGTTTCGTCTCCCACCGCGTCTTTGCGTGATACGTAGATGCCACGCAGCAGGCGGATATGGTCTACGGTAAAGCTGGGTATCTTTTTCATATCTGTAGGGTTTTAAAGTTTGTTCGGTAATGCTTTCAGGAAGGTTTCGGTCACACGGAACGAGTTATCGGCTATTTCGCCCCAGAAGTTCTTGTATTGTTCCAAGTGTTTGTCCGCTCCCGGCGTATCGCTGATGATACGGAAACTGATGAAAGGCACGCGGTAGAGATGGCATACTTGGGCAATGGCAGCCGATTCCATATCGACCGCAAGTCCTTCGGGAAAGTTCTGCTTGATGGCATTCAGTTCCGTGCGGTCGGTGATGAACTTATCGCCCGTGCAAATCAGTCCGCCGTGAATCGGCGTTTCGGTATCGAGCGAGAGTGCACAATTATATAAGGTGTCATCACCCCGGAAGAAAGTGGGGAAACCCTGTACTTGTCCGTAGGCATTTCCTTCGCCGCACCACACGTCGTGGTACACGATTTGGCGGCTTACCACTACATCCATTACATTCAGTTCGCTGTCAATGCCTCCCGCCACTCCGGTGCTGATAATGCAGTCGGGCTGGAAATTGCGGATGAGCTCTACCGTTCCGGCGGCTGCATTTACTTTTCCGATGCCACATTGCATCAGGATGTGCGTGTTGTTCTTTACCATTCCTTCGATGTAAGAGAAAGGTCCCTCACGATGTTCCGTTTTATTGTCCAGTTGGTTTGCCAGTTGCTTCTGCTCGGAAGACATGGCGGTGATGATTCCTATTTTCATAAATGATTTTATTTTACGCCGCAAAGTTAGCATTTTCAAGGAGTATTGTGTTATCTTTGCCCCCATTAAAACTCAAAAACTTATATCGTATGAATGAATTAAAGAAACTTCTTCCGGATGTGGCGGCGGTTGTGCTTTTCATAGCGATTTCGTTTGCTTACTTCTATCCGGCGGTGTTCGAGGGGCGCATCTTGGCGCAACATGATGCGGTGGCGGGTATCGGAGCCGGACGCGAACATCAGGAATATCATCAGAAACATGGAAAGGTGACCCGTTGGACGAACTCGCTGTTCAGCGGAATGCCTACATATCAGCTGGCTCCGGGATATGATTCGATCCGTACGCTGAACACGGTGCAAGACCTGTATCATTTGTATTTGCCCACGTATGTATGGTACGTGTTTGTGATGTTGTTGGGATTTTACATCCTGCTTCGTGCGTTTAATTTCAAAGTCTGGATGGCGGCATTGGGAGCGATTCTGTGGGCGTTCTCCTCGTATTTCTTCATCATCATAGCCGCCGGACATATCTGGAAATTCGTCACGCTTGCCTACATACCGCCTACCATTGCGGGAATGGTGCTGGCATATCGCGGCAAGTATTGGGCAGGAGGTATCGTCACCGCGCTTTTCGCCGCACTTCAGATAGTGTCGAACCACTTGCAGATGACGTATTACTTCCTCTTCGTGATGCTCTTTATGGCAATCGCGTTCGGCGTGAAGGCATGGAAGGAAAAGGCTTTCCCCCGCTTCCTGAAGGCAACGGGCGTGCTGGCGTTGGCGGGTGTGCTGGCGGTATGCATCAACCTGTCGAACCTTTATCACACCTACCAATACAGTAAGGAGAGCATGCGTGGCAAGAGCGAGCTGGTGAAGCCGCAGTCTGCCGACCAGACCGGAAGCGGGCTGGAGCGCAGTTACATTACGCAATGGAGCTACGGCATCGGCGAAACCTTCTCGCTGCTCGTGCCGAACGTGAAAGGCGGAGCCTCCGTACCCTTGGCGCAGAACGAGCGGGCGATGAGCAAAGCCAATCCGGTGTATTCAGGCCTGTACAGCCAGTTGGGGCAATATTGGGGCGAACAGCCGGGCACGTCGGGACCAGTCTATGTAGGCGCTTTTGTGATGTTTCTTTTTGTATTGGGCTGCTTCGTTGTAAAGGGACCGATGAAGTGGGCGTTGCTGGGCGGAACCGTATTCTCTGTCCTGCTTTCGTGGGGAAAGAACTTTATGGGGCTGACCGATTTCTTCATCGACTATGTGCCGATGTACAATAAGTTCCGTGCCGTTTCGTCTATCCTCGTCATAGCCGAATTCACCATACCTTTATTGGCGATGCTGGCGCTGAAACAGATAGTGGAGCATCCCGAACTGCTGCGCGAAAAGGCAAAAGCGTTCTTCGTCAGTCTGGGGCTTACGGGAGGCTTGTCGCTATTGTTTGCCATCGCGCCCCGCGTATTCTTCCCTTCGTATGTATCGACGATGGAAATGAACGCGTTGCAGAACGCGCTTCCCGCCGAACATCTGGCGCCTGTCCTGATGAACCTGGAAGAAATGCGTGTCAGCATCTTTACCGCCGACGCCTGGCGCAGCTTCTGTGTCATTCTGGCGGGTGTGGCACTGCTGTTGATGTATGTGCGCGGGAAACTGAAATCCACTGCCCTCATCTTTTCGCTGGCGGCTCTCTGCCTGCTCGATATGTGGACGGTGAACAAGCGTTATCTGTACGACGCGCAGTTTGTGGCGAAAGGCACCGAGATGAAACCTTTCGCGCAGCCTTCGGAGACCGATAAGGCGATTCTGAAGGATACCACGTATTATCGGGTGCTGAACCTATCGACCAATACCTTCAATGAAAACGAGACTTCTTATTGGCACAAAAGCATCGGGGGATATCACGCCGCCAAGCTCCGCCGCTATCAGGAGCTTATTGAAGCGTACATCCAGGGCGAAATGGGTAATCTCTTTTCTGAACTTCCTCAGACGGGAGGTGACATGTCGGCGCTCGACCCCGATCGCATACGTATCTTGAATATGCTGAACGCGAAATATTTCATCTTCCCCTTGCAGGGCGGAGGCACGATGCCCGTGCAGAACCCATACGCAATGGGCAACGCCTGGTTTGTAGACGATGTGCGTTATGTGGGCAATGCCAATGAAGAGCTGGACAGCCTTGCAGTAGTTGACTTACGCAAGACAGCCGTAGTTAATCTTCAGTTTGCTGAGCAAGTAAAAGCTCCTTCACAAGCATCGGTTGCCGATTCGACACGCAGCATTACGTTCAAGCATTACGAACCGAACGAACTGACGTACGAAATCAGTTCACAAGCCGGAGGTACGGTGGTGTTCTCCGAAATCTATTATCCCGAATGGCAGGCTTTTGTGGATGGAGAGGAAGTTCCCGTAGGCAGAGCCGACTACGTGCTCCGTGCCATCAATGTCCCTGCCGGGAAGCATACCGTCCGTTTGCTTTTCGAGCCGAAATCGGTTACTATTACTGAAACTATTGCCTACTGTGCGCTGGGCATCCTGCTCGCAGGTGCCATTGTGCTGGTTGTGCTCCGCCTGCGGAGGCGCGGGTGATTCTCACCACAGATTCACGCAGATTATTTTTATTTTATCTGCGTGAATCTGCGCCAATCTGCGTTTCAAGAGAAATAACTTAAAAAATCTGTGTAATCTGTGGTGAAAAATATCATTTATTTCTTATACAGCAGGCGCAGCGCGAACTTGAGGTGGAGCAGGATGGTCTGTACATAGCCGTAGTGGCGGCACATGATGCGGAAGCGCTCGGTGAGGGAGGCGCGGTGATTGCGCGTGGTCATACCTTCGTTGAGGTAGTCGATGAGCGTGAGGCGCGTGTTATGCAGCACGGCGCTTTGCTTCATCACGCGGATGCACCAGTCGAAGTCGGCGGAGAAGCGGTAGCGGAGGTCATAGGGCACGGCATGGTCGCGGCGGGCGAAGAAAGCCTGGTGGCAGACGAGCATCCCTTGGCGGAAACTGTGCCATGTAAGGTTCTCAGGCGGTTCGAGGCGGCGCATTCGCAGAAAATGCCCTTCTTCATCGACGATGGCAGTACGCCCGTAAATGACATCGGGCAGTCCGGCCAATCCCGTAAGGCTGTGGACGATAAGCTGGAGGGTGTCATCTTCGTGCAGCTCGTCGCCGGCATTGAGGAAACACACGTAGTCGCCCGTAGCGAGGCGGATGCCTTTGTTCATCGCATCGTATAGTCCGCGGTCGGGTTCGCTCACTACGGTATGGATGTGCTTGCGGTAGCGTCCGATGATTTCCATTGTGCGGTCGGTAGAGGCTCCGTCAACGATGATGTATTCGATGTTCTTGTACGTCTGGGTGATGACACTCTGCAAGGTGTCTTCGATGACGGCGGCGGCGTTGTAGGTCACCGTGATGATGGAGAATTTGGGATGAAAGTGTGTCAGCATAGGCGTGTTTCAGTCGTTTTGTCCGGTGATGCGGTTGTAGATTCCGATGTATTTCATTGCTACCACGTGTTCGGCGTAGGTGCTGAGCACTTTGCGTCGGGCTTCGGTGCTGAGGCTTTGGTAATCGCCTTCGGTGAGTGACCAGCAGATGCCGTTTGCCAGGTCTTCGGCAGAGCGGTAGCGTGCCACGTAGCCGTTGTGCAGGTGGTCTATCATTTCGGGGATGCCCCCGATGCAGAATCCTACGCAGGGCACGCCGCACGACATGGCTTCCATAATGGTGTTGGGCAGGTTTTCCTGAAGCGAGGGGGTGACAAAGAGGTCTACGGCGTTATAAATAGTCGGCATTTCTTTTTCCTTACCTACATAATTGAGGCAATAAACAGGGAATGGGAAGAGGTCGGCATATTGTTGCGATTCCTTGCCTACCACCACTACTGCAAGTTCGCGACAAAAATCGGGTTGCATTTCGTTCAGGAGGCGGCAGGCTTCTACTAAATAATCGATGCCTTTTTTCTTGTCGGTAATTTTCATTGAACTGAACAGCAACAATCGTTTGTCTTCAGGGAGGTTCAATTTCCGTCGGGCAGCAAGCTTGTCGGTAGGATGAAACAGATTCGTATTGATAGGATTGGGAATATTGGTTATGGTATGTCCGTGGGTGAGGATACTTTTCTGAGCCAATCCTTCCAGCCAGCGGCTGCATGCTACAAAAGTAATGGGAGCATTCTTGTAGAGGCGTTGTTTTTTGACGAAAGTCTTATAAGAAAGGTCATGTTTGTGCCCACGGTACAACAAATGACAATCGTGACATTGCGTTTGGTAACGGATACAATCCTGTGCATGGTGACAGATACCTGTCACAGGCCACATATCATGCATTGTCCATACTACGGGTTTGCCCGATTGTAGTATTTTCTCAATGTCTTTCAGCGAGAGCATGCCTTGGTTGACCCAATGCAGGTGGATAACATCGGCTTGGTTGAATTCGGGCAACAAGGTGATGTCGGTACCTGTGTTGGCAATGTCTACGGCAAAGAGGTTGTGTTTCTTAAAGTGATTGGCTTTCCATATAATGATACGCTCCCATACGAATTGCCAGATTTGCCGCCAAGACTTCTTCAGTGCTACTACAGTTACCTGTTCAGTTTGTTTGTCGCGTACCAGCATCTTTGCTTTGATACCACTGCTTTTTAAGGCTTCCATCAGTCGGCTTGCGGCAATGGCTGCTCCTCCTATTCGTTCGGATGTATTTATGATAAGTACCCTCATATTTCATCAAAGTTTTTGCAAAGGTACGATTTTCTCTAAGATAAATTCGCTACTTTTGTGCGATATGAAAAGAAAAATGATATTTGTCCCTGCCGGAGGTTTGGCAAACCGCATCCGTGCCACGCTTTCCGCCATTGCATTGGCGGAACAGACCGGCATTGAATTGAAAGTAATCTGGTTTCGTGACTGGGCATTGCATGCTGCTTTTCGTGATTTGTTCGTGCCCCGGAATTTGTCCGAAAAGGTATGTATTACCGAAGCATCGGCTTTTGATTTGTTGGTGTACGACCGTCCGAGGCAGAAGAACTTCCGTGTTCCTGCCTTGTTTCAGAAGCTGCTGTTCCGGTCGTGTCTGTACGAGCATCAGATAGACGCGCTCCGCACGCAAGGTTTCGACTTTGAGGGCTGGTCAAGGCAGGGGAATGTATATATGGCGTCTTATCTGCCTTTCTATGCTTATCCCGATGCGCTGCTGTACGAGGTGTTCCGTCCCGTTCCGCAGATAGAGGAGGTCATCGGGAAACGCATTTCCGCCTTTTCGGATTATACCGTAGGCGTGCATATCCGTCGTACTGATAATGTTTTGTCTATCGAGCACAGTCCACTGGAGGCGTTTTTCGGTTGTTTGGATAAGGAACAGGCGGCGCATCCCGACCTTTGTATCTACCTTGCCACCGATTCGGAAGAAGTGAAACAAGCGATGCGCACCCGTTACGGCGAAAGAATTGTCTGTGCCGAAAGCAAAGCCGACCGCAGTACCACGGAAGGCATCCGCGAAGGCATCGCCGACCTGTGGACGCTGGCACACACCCGGAAGATATACGGCTCGTTCCACAGCTCGTTCTCTGAACTGGCGGCAGAGCTGGGAAGAATCCCGTTGATAGTGGTGAAGCGATAGATTAATGCTGTTATAAGGAAACGCGGATTATCGCAGATTAACGCAGAAATTATTATCTGTGTAAATCTGCGTTTCAAAATCGATACAGGTTATAAACTAATACAATATGCTGAAAGGAAACAATCAAGACCGGAAATGGACGGTGCTGGAGAGCGAATACCTCATCCGGCGTCCGTGGCTCACAGCACGAAAAGACCACGTGCTGTTGCCTACAGGAGCAGAAAACAAAGAGTATTATGTGCTGGAATATCCCGACTGGATAAACGTGCTGGCGATTACCCGCGACGGTAAGTTCCTGATGGAACGCCAGTACCGCCACGGACTGGGGATGACTTGTTATGAAATCTGTGCAGGCGTATGCGAGAAAGGAGAATCGCCCCTCGAATCAGCTCGGCGTGAATTGTACGAGGAAACTGGTTTCGGCGGGGGCGAATGGCAACACTGGATGGACATCTCCGCCAATCCCAGCACGAACACGAACCTCTGCCATTGCTTCCTTGCCACCGGTGTGGAGCGTGTCTCTACCCAGCATCTGGAAGAAACCGAGGACATCAGCGTCGAATTGCTTACAGCGGATGAAGTGCGCACCCTGCTCTTGAACGACCAAGTCAAGCAAGCCCTGATGGCAGCCCCGCTTTGGAAATACTTTGCCGTGAACGGGCTGCTGTAGGTTTTTATGAAAATCTGAGCTATCTGTGGTGAAATGACTCAGCTTTTCCGCTGTACGATGCGTGCTCCAGCCGGAACACTTTCGGTTACCCAGATATTTCCTCCAATGGTAGCTCCGCGCCCGATGGTGATGCGTCCCAGGATGGTGGCATTCGAATAGACAATTACATCATCCTCCAAAATTGGATGGCGGGGGATACCTTTGATGGGGTTTCCATGTTCGTCAAGAGGGAAGCTTTTTGCTCCTAGTGTCACTCCTTGATAAAGTTTGACATGATTGCCAATGATGCATGTGGCGCCGATAACCACGCCTGTACCGTGGTCGATGGTGAAGTGATCACCTATCTTTGCTCCCGGATGGATATCGATACCCGTTTCCGAGTGGGCCATTTCGGTGATGATACGTGGAATGAGTGGCACGCCTAGCGTGTAGAGTTCGTGGGCTATACGGTAATTGGTGATGGCACGGATAATGGGATAGCAACAGATGATTTCACCGAAGCAGGTAGCGGCAGGGTCGCCGTAGTAAGCCGCTTCTACATCTGTGGCTAGAGTGTGGCGTATTAGCGGCAGGCGACTGATGAACTGGGCAGCAATGTTTGAGGCTGTAGTATGGCACAGGCATTCTTCCGGAGATTCGTCGGAAAGTGCATTCTCGATGCCGAAACAGAATCCTGCCTCCACCTGTTCGGTAAGCAAGCGGAACAGTTCTTCTACATCTACACCGATGTGATAGTTGAGGGTGCGTCTGTGTATGGTAGAGTTGCCGAAGTAGCCAGGAAAAAGAATTTCACGTGACAGTTCTACGATGCGCCTGAGTGATTTGGCAGAGGGGAGGAGTTCACCGTCTTTGTATTGATGGAACAGTCCTTCATAGGAGGCAGGGTCGGACAATTCATTGACCGTTTTGTTGAGGATAGGAGTGTAATCGGGTATCATCATGCTAAGTGTTTTAATTTGTATGCGAGCAAATGTACAAAAAATATTGATTGATTGAAACAGAAAGTTGTAAAGACATGGAAAAACAATTTATTCAACTACGGCATCGATAATTCCTCCACCCAGTACAATGTTGTTTCGATAGAATACCGCCGCTTGTCCGCAGGCAATGGACGCCAACGGTTCGTGCAGGCAGACATGCAAACGGTTGTCGGCGGTAAGTGTAACCCTACAACGGTTGGCTTGTTTGCGGTAGCGTATTTTTACGATAATTTCATCATTGCTTCCAATGATTTCATCGGGGCATGCCAAGTACCAGTGTGAAAGGTACATGCCGTTATGTTCCAGTGCCTGCAAGCGGTTGCAGATGATGACTGCATTTGTTTCGGGAATGATTTGTTTGACGAATAATGCCTGGTTCTGATAAATACCCAGTCTGCGGCGTTGTCCGATGGTATAAAAAGGATATCCTTCGTGTGTCCCGATGGGGATGCCGGCTTCGTTGTAAAAGATGCCGGGTACGATTTTTCCAGTTTCTGTATGTTCGCGTAAGAAAGTGCGGTAATCTCCGGGACAAAAACAGACCCCCTGACTATCACGTTTGTGAGCCATTTTTGTGAATCCCCGTTCGGCAGCTAGTGCGCGCACTTCTTTTTTGGTAAGGTTACCCATGGGCAAAAGCATTCGTTGCAACGTTTCTTGCGACAATCCCCAAAGGAAAAATGATTGGTCTTTGTCTGGGTCAGAGCCGGCAGAGATATGCCAGCGTCCGTTGTGTAGGACCTTTTGTACATAGTGTCCTGTGGCGATATGATAGATGTCTTGTTCGTCGGCAACTTGTTGTAAGAGCGGCCATTTCAGAAGATTGTTGCAAAGAGTGCAGGGCACGGGGGTGCGTCCTTTCAAATATTCGTTGATGAAATAAGTGATTATTCGTTGCTGGAAGATTTCGCGGGCATCATAAACGAGGTGTGGGATGTGTAGCCGTGTGCAGAGTTCAGCGGCATCGTCCAGGTATTCGGTATGAGCATCTTTTTCGTAAAAGCGGAACGTGATACCGGTTACTTCGTATCCGGCATCCTGTAAGATAATGGCTGCTACCGAACTGTCGGTTCCACCACTCATTCCTAATAATACACGCTTGTTCTGTTTTGCTCTCATGACATACGGACATAAAAAAAGGAGTACCGCTGTACTCCAACCTTTGTTAACCTTAAATCTAATACTATGAAAAACACGATGCAAAGGTACGGACTTTTCTGGAATATGCAAGTGTATGTGCTAAAATAATATGTTTTATAACACGATTTAAGAATATAGCTTCGTATTATATGTTCATTAACAAATAGGGCTTTGCCGGTAAGGACATGTGTGTTGAAACGAATGCTGATGTATGGCTGGTTTTATGCTTGGAGTAAGAAATGTTTAACTTGGAAGATTTTTTAATGTGATACAAATGCATTACATTTGCCGAATGTTTCAACCGATTTGATAAAACGGGTTCGTTATGATACCCTTTTGGGATTTTGGGCTGGGTTATTAATCTTATAAAAACGAAAACAATATGACTTTTACGGAATTGAGCAATCCCATATTTGTACAAGTGATTGACGATTATCATAAAGAAGATAATGTGGATGCACCGATAGTGAATCCTTATCCGATGAAAACCATCGAATATTATTTATATTTGAAGTGTTGGATTGATACGGTGCAGTGGCATTTGGAAGATTTAATCCGCAATCCGGAGATTGATCCGGTGGAAGCGCTTGCGTTGAAACGCCGCATTGATAAGTCGAATCAAGACCGGACAGATTTGGTGGAGTTGATAGACAGTTATTTTTTAGACCGGTATAAAGAAGTAAAAATACAGCCGGACGCTACCATCAATACCGAAAGTCCGGCATGGGCGGTAGACCGTTTGTCTATTTTGGCATTGAAGATTTACCATATGGGTAAGGAAGCAGGACGGCAGGATACGGAAGAGGCTCACCGAGTGCAATGTGAAGCCAAGTTGAAAGTGTTATTGGAACAACAGAAAGATTTGTCATCGGCTATCGACCGGTTGATAACCGATATTGAGGCGGGACGGAAATACATGAAGGTATATAAGCAGATGAAGATGTATAATGACCCGGCGCTGAACCCCGTACTTTACGGTAAAAAGTAAGTGAGCGGCAATGGCGAAGATATTGGCTATCCGTTTTTCAGCACTGGGAGATGTTGCTATGGCTGTCCCGGTGCTTTATTCGTTTGCAAAAGCTTATCCTCAACACCAGTTGGTGGTGTTGAGCCGGTCGGCTATGGCGCCTTTATTTGCGTATGCTCCCTCCAATCTCCTTTTTAAAGGAGTGGATTTGAAAAAAGACCATAAAGGCCTGAAAGGCATATTGCGCCTTTATTCGGAGTTGCGCAAAGAAAAGTTTGACGCGGTGGCTGATTTACATGATGTGCTTCGTAGCAAGGTGTTACGTTTGTGTTTTTGTGCGGATGGTGTCCGGGTGCGTCACATAAATAAAGGTAGAAGGGCAAAGTATAGGTTGGTATCCGGTAAGTTTAAAACTCCTTTAAAGTCTTCTTTCTGCCGTTATCTGGAGACATTTGAGCACTTAGGTTATCCATTCACATTGCGGTTTTCTTCGATTTTCGAGTTTGCCCCAGCACCAGAATTACTGGAAGATTGGATAGGGGAGAAGGGGGAAGATAAATGGATTGGCATCGCTCCTTTTGCCGCGCACAAGGGGAAGATTTATCCGTTATCCCTTCATCGGGAAGTGGTTGGCCGGCTATCGGCTATCGGCGGTATGCGTATGTTCTTGTTTGGTGGAGGTGATGAAGAAAAAAAAGTGTTGGATGCGTGGGAGAAAGAGTTCCCTCACGTCACTTCTGTGGTAGGGCGGTTACGGATGCAAGAGGAGTTGGCATTGATGAGCAAATTGGATGTGATGCTGGCAATGGATTCAGGGAATATGCATTTGGCTTCGTTGGTTGGCGTTCCTGTTGTATCCGTATGGGGGGCTACCCATCCTTATGCGGGCTTTATGGGGTGGAATCAGGCGGAAGAAAATGTCGTGCAGTTGGATTTGCCTTGCCGCCCTTGCTCCATTTACGGTAATAAGCCTTGCCGTTGGGGAGATTACCGTTGCCTGACGGGTATCCGTCCGGAGGTGATTGTCGGACGGATACGTGTCTTAACCGAGTGATTGCATATCGTTCAGGCGTTTGTAATATCCCTGTCTCTGTATCAGTTCATCGTGAGTCCCATGCTCTACGATTTCCCCGTTGTATAATACATAAATCTCGTCCGCGTTTTTGATGGTAGACAAACGATGGGCAATAGCAATGGTCGTGCGTGTCTTCATCAGCCGCTCTAATGCTTCTTGCACCAGTCGTTCCGATTCCGTATCAAGTGCGGAAGTGGCTTCGTCCAGAATCAGTATGGGAGGATTCTTAAGGATGGCACGCGCGATGCTGATGCGCTGGCGCTGGCCGCCCGATAGTTTGCTTCCTCTATCTCCGATATTGGTGTCATATCCTTCTGGCTTTTCCATGATGAAGTCGTGTGCGTTCGCTATTTTAGCGGCGGCAACGACTTGTTCCATGGTAGCGTTTTCTACGCCGAATGCGATGTTGTTGAAGAAAGTATCATTGAAAAGGATGGCTTCTTGGTTGACGTTTCCTATCAGGCTGCGCAGGTCGTGTATCTTGACATCTTTGATATTGATTCCGTCAATGGTGATTTCGCCTTTCTGTACATCGTGGTAACGGGGAAGCAAGTCAACCAAGGTCGATTTGCCTGAACCGGACTGTCCTACGAGGGCGATGGTCTTGCCTTTCGGAATGGTCAGGTTGATGTCTTTTAAAACATCTTTTTTCCCATCGTAGCTGAAGGAAATGTTTTTAAATTCTATCCTGTCTTGCAGGTCGTTTAATGTCTCAGGATGAGTCGTTTCCTTTATGGGGTTCTCGGCTTTCAGGATTTTGTCAATACGCTCCATCGAGGCAAGTCCGCGCGGGATGTTGTAACTGGCTTTCGAAAATTCTTTTAACGGATTGATGATGCTATACAGGATGACCATGTAAAAGATGAATGTGGAAGCGTCTATTGGCGCATTGTTCGAAAGGATAAGCGAACCTCCGAACCATAGCACGGCAACGATGAGCAATGTCCCTAAGAATTCGCTCATCGGGTGAGCGGACGATTGGCGGATGGCTACCTTATTGACAGCGTCGCGGTAATCGTTGCAGCATTTTTGAAACCGGTCGGTCATTTTCTTTTCGGCGATGAAGGCTTTGATGATGCGGAGTCCGCCCAATGTCTCTTCTAATTGCGACATGGTGTCACTCCAACGGTTTTGCGCGTCAAGCGACTGGCGTTTCAGCGCACGTCCCACTTTTCCCATCACCCATCCCATTGTAGGCAATACCAGGATGGTGAACAAAGTAAGTTGCCAACTGGTCACTATCAGGGTGGTGAAATAAGAAATAATCAGAATCGGATTCTTCAGCAGCATATCCAATGAACTGGTTACAGAAGTTTCCACTTCGTTTACGTCGCCGCTCATGCGGGCAATGATATCTCCTTTCCGTTCTTCAGAAAAGAAACCCAAAGGCAGTTCTACTACCTTTCTATATACCAATAACCGGATATCTCTTACCACGCCGGTGCGCAGCGGTATCATGATGGCGGATGAACCGAAGTAGCAGGCTGTTTTCAGCAGTGTCATAAAACCTAAAAACAAGCCGAGGAAGAGCAAGGTCGTGGCAGGGCCGAATGTGTCTATCAGCCGTGTGGTATAATAATAGAAGTTATTTGTTGCTACGTCTTTCAGGCTGGCGCTGCCCCATTCCATGAAGTGGTATACTTTATCGTTGCTTCCGGTCTTGAACAGGATGTTCAGGATAGGAATTAACAGGGAAAAAGAGAAGATGTTGAAAACAGCGGACAATACGTTTAATACGATTGACCAACCCAAATATTTTTTATAAGGCGATACGAAACGCCGCATCAGTTGGAAAAATTCTTTCATGTCGGTAGCATGGAATGTTTAATAATTTGCAAAGGTAATGGATTTTTTTTGTAGTTTTGCCTCATAAACCGAAATAAAGCAGTCTTGATGAAATTATTATATTATTTTATTTTTTGCGGATGGTTTCTTTTGTCGTTGATACCCTTGCCTGTCTTGTATGTGGTGTCCGATGTATTGTATTTCCCGCTTTACTATGTCGTGCGTTACCGCAGGAAGATTGTGCGTAAGAACTTGGAAGGTTCGTTTCCGGAAAAGACTCCGGAAGAGATAGTCCGCATCGAGAAGAAGTTTTACCGTTTCTTTTGCGATTGTGTGGTAGAGAATATTAAATTATTTTCCATGTCCCAAAAGCAAGTGATGCGGCGTATGACTTTTTCGGGAGCGGACGATATGGTCGCTGATTTGGCGGCAACCGGAAAAAACTTCTGCTTTATCTATTTAGGACATTATTGCAATTGGGAATGGATTGCTTCGCTGGCTTATTGGTATCCGGATTCCATCCATTGCGGGCAGATTTACCATCCTTTGTATAATAGGGCATTCGATAAATTGTTTCTTTACCTTCGCAACCGTTTTGGCGGAGAATGTATCCCGATGAAAGAGACGTTGCGCCGTATCATTACCTTGAAAAGGCAAAAGCAGCCTACTATGATTGGGTTTATAGCTGATCAGGCTCCTAAATGGAACAGCGTGCATCATTGGACCAAGTTCCTGCACCGCGACACTTCGTTTTTTATCGGGACAGAACAGATAAGCAAGCAGGTAGGGGCGGTGGTTTACTTTGCCGATGTGAAGCGCATAAAAAGAGGTTATTATCATTGTGAGCTGAAGCGGATGACACTTTCGCCCGAAGAGTATCCCGATTATGGTCTTACCGACTGTTATGCCGCTATGTTGGAAGAGATGATTCATCGTGAACCTGCTTATTGGCTTTGGAGCCATAACCGCTGGAAACGGACGAAAGAAGAATGGGAACGGAGGCAAAACGAGCATGTTTGAGCGTGTGCCTAAGAAGCTGTTTTGAATTTATCGCCCAAAGCACACACGAAAACGGATACATCAAGCCAAGAAAAACTTTTTGGAGAAATTCAAGACAGCTTCTAAAATGAACCGGCATTTTTTTTAGTGGCTCATCGGCTTGGTCAGCTTAATCCAGCCGATTACATAATACAGCTTCAGGAGGAATTTGATTTTATCCCATCCTTTGTCGAGTTCCCTGATGACGCGGATGTTGTCGCGCAATCCTTTGATGCGTTGCCTGTTCGACACTCCGTGTGAATCGTAAACCGCTACGGTGACGGGTACGTGGCGGAAGCGGTAGCCCGACAAGTAGCAGCGTTTGAAAAAATGAAAATCCGCCGACATATTGAAACGGGTGTCGAATGGCATTTGTTTCAGTAGGGCGGTTCGCGCGAAAGCCGCTTGGTGGCAGAAGTACATCCGTTGTTTATTGCAAGGTTCGGAGGCTGGTTTCAGTTTGGGTGTGCCGTTTTTTCCGGTCAAGATGTCTCCGTAAACAATGTCATACTCTCCTTTATTTATATAAGAAGCTATGTCGCTTAACACGTGTGTGCTGGCGAAAGTGTCTCCGGCGTTCATGAAGATAATCCATTCGCCTTGCGCTTGCGCGATTCCTTTGTTCATGCCCTGATAGATACCTCCGTCCGGTTCCGAGCACCAGTAGGAAAAGTCGTTTCTGTGAGTTTTGACCAGTTCAGCTGTCCCATCGGTGGAACCTCCGTCGATGAGGATGTATTCTTTGCCGGCATAATCTTGCCGCATGACGCTTTCAATGGTTTTCCCGATGGTGCCTGCACAATTGTAGGATACCGTCACGATGCTGAATGTACATTTGTGTTCCATATCTCCGAATGCGTTTTGTAGGGGTTACCCGATGAGCTTCTTGAGTGCTTTCCATAACTTTTCCGTGGCGGACGGTTTCCAGCTGTGTACACAATAGTGGATGGCATACGAGGCGGGAGTGACCTCATGCTTGTTTCCCGCAAATATTTCCGAACGGAATATTTTCATGTTTCCCGTTAAGTCTTGGTCGGCGTCGATGTAACGGAATCCGTATTTCTCGGCAATTCTAGCGTAGATGAGCGGAGAAAACATATCGGCGGGCAGTTCTTTCGAGAATGCTTTCGATTGATACCAGTCGAGCACTTCTTTTACGAACGGGCATCCGGGTTGCGCTCCCATGACGGCGGCTTGTATCTGCATGCCGGATATATATCCTTCGCCTACCCGGCTGCCATCGGAAGCGATGGCATGGATGGAGCCGGTCTTTTCTAATTGGGTAGGATGATGTTCCATGCTTGATACAAAATCGTATGTCAGGAAATCGTCAAAACGTTTCAGTATCTTTACGTCCGAGTCTAAATAGAATCCCCCTTCTGTATAAAGGGCGTACATACGGATATAGTCAGCGGCGAACGCCCATTTGCGTGCTTTTACCGCGTCTTGCACGAATTGCGGGGCGGAAGCGAGGTCGAAATTCTCCAGGCTCCATAGTTTGCATAGATAGTCTGGCATCACCTTTTTCCAGGTTTTCATGCATTTTTTGATGGGGGCTGGGTAAGGGTCTCCGCTCAACCAGCAAAAGTGAATGACTTTAGGTATCATAGGCTTGTCATTTAAAAAGTTTCTTGATTTGTTGCTTGCGTTCGTGTCTGGCTTCCAGTTTTTCCAGCCATACGGTCGCGCCGCGCAACGTTTCTTCTTCGTCCCATTTCCTTTCCCGTGCGTATTCAGAAATCATTAGCTGGAATAGGTCTCTGCGGTGGGTAAGAGTGCTCAGGTTTTTCAGGCAGGTTGTCTGGTCGGGATACCCGTTGTAGAATGTCGAGCGGTTGATGTCGATTACGGTAAATGAAAAATGCCCGTCTTCCGGATTCTTGCGGAACAGGAAATTGCCTAAGTTCAGGTCGCCGTGTACGATGCCTTTGCTATGCATCTTCGCGACGAAGCGCGCCAAGTCGGACGCTAATGCGCTATCAAAGTCTGGTTCCAATACCAATGCGGGAAATGCGGGAGGGTCGGGACAGGTGTCCGAAAGGAAATATCCGGTGGTGAACAGGCCGTGTTCGTAAACTTCCACGTAGGCAATCTCCCGTGGTGTGTTGATGCCTCTTTGTCTGAACAGGCTGGCATAGCGGTACGCGCGTTCCGCCTTGGTGCTCTTGAAGAATGTATAAGCGATTTGTTGGGCAAAGTTTACCCGCTTGAACCGTTTGATGGTGACGGGCGTTCCTTGCAAGATGAAATTCCGGATGGAGTTTCTTCCTTCGTAGACGGTCTTCCCTTCCGGAGAGCCGAACAAACGGGATATGTCTTCGATGTCCCTCCGTAATGGGCGGAATTCAGGTGCTATGATGATTTTCATGGCTGCGCTGCTAACAGTGATTGATATAAGTTGATTAATTGCTCCGCTTGTTGTTTCTCGGAAAAACGTGCGGCGAAGCGTTTGCCTTGCTCGGCTCTGTAGCGCCTTTCATCGGGATTGTCCAGCAGGCGGTTCAAGACAGATGCCATGCCGGATACATCATCCGGATGGATGTAAACGGAATCAGGCCCTCCCGCTTCTTCTAAACAGGAGCCGGTGGCCGCTATGACGGGAACCTGGGAGTGGAGCGCTTCCAAGACGGGAATGCCGAATCCTTCGAAACGGGACGGGTAAACAAACACTTCCGCTTGTTGGTAGAGTGCCGGCAGATGCCGGAAAGCGACATTGTGAAGCAGATGTACCCTGCCCTGCAGCCGGTTTTCTTCGATGAAGTGTTCCACTTTCTCGGTGTAAGGCGTGCGTTTCCCGACAATGACCAGATGGACGGATTCGGGCACGCGGAGCATCGCTTCTACGGTAAGCAGTGCATTCTTTCGTTCCTCTATGCTTCCTACATTGAGCACATAGCGTTCCGGCAATTGATATCGCTCTTTCACCTCTTGCTTTGCCGCTTCGCTGGCGGGCAGGGCGAAGGATGGGTCACATCCCTGGTAAATGGTATGTATCTTGGCGGGGTCGATATGAAAATAATTCACGATGTCGCGTTTGGTACATTCGCTGATGGCCACGATGGCATCGGCGTTTCGGCACGATGCCCCGTATTTGTATGTATACAGCCGGCGGTCGGCAGGTTGGTAATAATGGGGATAGCGTATGAAAATCAAGTCGTGCACAGTGATGACGCTTTTTGCTCTCTTCTGTTTCCGGATGTTGAGCGGCAGTTCGTTGCTGAGTCCGTGGTAAATGTCGATTTGTTCATCGGTCAATCGGTGCGTAATGCCGAAAGTCCGCCAAAGCGGTCTGACGTGTTTCCACATTCCCTCCGGATAACGGAATTCAAGCGAAGGGCAGCGTGAAAGCATCGTGTCGAGCTGTCGGCTTGCCCGGTATGCGGGTGCAAACAGCAGGTATTCGTTTCCCGGATAGTAGCGGCATAAGGCTTCTATCAGGCAACGGCTGTAGTTTCCCAATCCCGTAAAGTTCTGTATGGCTCTTTTGGCATCGAATCCTATGCGCATGGCGTGTTTGTTGTTGGTCATCGGTGCAAAAATAGCAAATATTTTTGTGTCTCCCTATTTTTTTGTCGGCAGACGGCCGAATTTGTGTTACCGGTATTTGTTTTTATGTCTGGAACAGGCTGTCGTTAGCACGAATAGTGTCCGGAGTGTCTGGCAACTAAGAAAGCACAGCTTTCAGGATAGTGTCTACTGAATTTGTTTATCAAAAGAAAAAGTGTCTAGTAAAATCAGGAAAAGACAATCAGGAAAAGACATCGCCGACACGATTAGTAATCGTCATGCTGTACGATTAGTAATCGTTACGCTGTACGATTAGTAATCGTGTCGGTATGGCAGTTATACTTCCTGGCGGAGCGGATGTTTATCAGCTTTTCATTTGCAAAATATTGCCTTTTCATTTACTTTTGTACAAACATTGCAGGAAGATAAGAGATAAAGGTATGAGAAACTGTTATTTGTCGCGTAACTATAAAGGAGTGGATGGAGCCGGGAACAAGGCGAAGACCGATATTGAGCGGATTATGGAGGAAGACGGATTTGTGAACATCGGCTTGCCCCAAACACGTTATACCCATACGGTATTGGCTTTCCTGGTTACGCTGGCAGGCGTATTGAAGGCACCGTTCTGTTTGCGAAAAGGCGACCGTCTGGTATTGCAATATCCGCTAAAGAAATATTTCACCTTTGTTTGCCGTATGGCACATCTGCGAGGGGCGAAAGTCGTTGTGGTGATACACGATTTGGGAAGTTTCCGGCGCAAGAAGCTGACCGTGGAGCAAGAGATACGTCGCTTGGACAATGCCGATTACATCATCGCGCACAATGAAAAGATGAAACGCTGGCTGGAGGAAAACGGCTGCAGGCGTCCGATAGGTGTGCTTGGCATATTCGATTACTTGTCGGATACGGAAGCCTCTCCTCATGGGAAGCCGGGCAAGCCTTACGAAGTGCTTTATGCCGGAGCGTTGAACCCGCGGAAAAATACGTTTCTGTATGAAGTGGGGGTGTATGCGCATTCGTTCCGTTTCAACCTGTACGGAAATGGTTTCGAGCTGGATAAGGCGAAAGGGAAGGACCGTTTTACGTGCAAAGGCTTTGTCCGTTCGGATGACTTGATAGCTACGGCACAAGGTGATTTCGGATTGGTGTGGGACGGTTTTTCGGTGGATGCTTGTACGGGAGATTTCGGCGAGTACCTGAAATACAACAATCCGCATAAGACTTCGTTGTATATCCGTTGCGAACTTCCCGTCATCATTTGGGAACAGGCTGCTTTGGCGGATTTTGTCCGTGCAAACGGAATCGGCATCTGTGTCGCTTCGTTGGCGGACTTGGACAAGGTTTTGGATGCGCTCACTCCCGAACAATACACCGCCATGAAGCGGAATGTAAAGCAAGTGAGTGAGCGTCTGCGTACCGGATATTACATCCGGAGGGCATTGGGGGAGATATATTCGATTTGAGGACGGAACTTCAAGCCGTCTATACATCCACGTCTGATTTCTTTCCGAAGCAGTTTCTGGCTTTCTTTATCTTCCATCCGTTTGATACGGCGCATATAATTGCGGTATTTATTTAATATGGAAAAATAGAAGATGAAGACATTGGGCTTTCTTAAACGGGTGAGAAAGGTCGTGTTGCGAGCCTGGTAATAAAATTTCCATAAATCTTTCGGGTCCGCCTCGTACACACGGGGGGCATAGTTGCTATTGGTTTTGTGTGTCACGACGCTTTGCTCAATGTAATAGGCGGTATATCCTTGGTGTACAATTCGTTCGGTATATTCTATATCGTCATGCCAAATGAAGAATTCTTTATAGGGAAGTCCGACCTTATAAACTGCTTCAGCTTTAATTAAAGTTGATACGAAGGTGGCATTATTGCAGGCAAGTCCATAAACGGACGGATTGTCCGTCAACGTCTTCTTTTGGATGGGTTGCCTGATTCCGCACTTGTTCATCTTGTGTATCTCTCCGTCTGTCCATACCACTTTACTGCTGACAAACCCGATGTGTGTATCAAGAGCAGTCGCCTTTATCAGTTGTTCGAGGGCGTCTTCCTCCGGAATGGTATCATCGTCCATTATCCAGACATAATCGCATCCGTTCAGTACGGCTTGCTTTATGCCGTATGAAAAGCCGCCAGACCCTCCTATGTTCTTATCCAAATGATAGATTTTCATCTGAGGGTCATTGTTGAAGGTGGAAAGATATGCTTCAGTCCCATCGGTTGAATGGTTGTTGATGATGAATATCTGATGTATCGGATATGTTTGTGATTTAAGCGCAGAGAGGTTCTCTTTTAATAACGCTACACGGTTGTAAGTAACTACGACGCAATTAATTCTCATAATAAGTTGTTAGTAGGTTGTGTTATTTCGACAAAGATAATAAAATCTTACCATTTTATAATCATATCCTACCAATATTCTTAAAGAGATTGGTATACTTTGGTAACGGGTTCGAAAAAAACTTTATATCTTTGTCTGCAAAAACAGATAAAGGTGTATTTATGCAGAAAAATCGGAATGTGGTATGGATATTGGCGGGTATATGTATTTGCTCGTTATTTTTGTTTTTAGGCGAATCTTATTTCCATACCAAGGGCGAGCCGCGTGAAGCGGTGGTAGCTTTGGCTATGCTGGAAAAAGGGAACTGGATTCTTCCGGTGAACAATGGAGTGGATATCGCTTACAAGCCGCCTTTGTTTCATTGGTGCATCGCCGTATGTTCGGCGGTGATAGGGACAGTGACCGAATATACGTCGCGTATGCCTTCGGCGATAGCGCTGATGGCAATGGTGATGGTAGGGTATGCTTTCTTTGCCAAGCGTCGCGGGCGTGAAGTGGCTTTTGTGATGGCGCTTCTTACGCTGACCAACTTCGAAGTACATCGTGCGGGCACGAATTGCCGGGTGGATATGTTGCTCTCTGCCTTGATGGTTATTGCGCTCTACCAGCTTTATAAATGGGGCGAGAAGCGTTTGCGGGGCATTCCGTGGATAGCCATCCTTTGCTTGAGCGGGGCTTTCCTGACCAAAGGACCGGTAGGGATGGTGCTTCCTTGCCTGGTGATGGCGGTGTTTTTGTGGATACGCGGCATGAACTTTTGGCGCATTTTTTTCTCTTTCTTTGGAGTGGCGTTGGCATCGTGTGTGCTTCCTTTCGCCTGGTATGTGGCGGCCTATCGCCAGGGAGGCGAAGAATTCTTACAGTTGGTATTGGAAGAGAACGTGTTGCGCTTCTTGGGCAAGATGTCGTATGAGTCACACGAGAATCCGGCGTATTATAATGTGGTTACGGTATTGGCAGGATATGTGCCTTATACGTTGTTGGTGTTGATTTCTTTGTTTGCGCTGAAGTATCGGAAAGTTCAGGCTAAACCCCGAGAGTGGTGGGGGCGGCTGAAGGCATACATCCGCACGATGGACGACACTCGCCTGTTCTCTTTGCTTAGCATCGTGATTATATTCGTGTTTTATTGCATTCCGAAGAGCAAACGCAGCGTGTATCTGTTGCCCATTTATCCGTTTATCGCTTATTTCTTGGCGGAATACATCTTGTATTTGGTGCGTGTCCGTCCGGTGGTGATGAAGATATTCGGCAGTATAATGGCTTCGGTTTCCATATTGCTTTTGTTGGTATTTTTTTCGCTCCGTATGGGATGGGTGCCCGATACCATCTTTTCAGGTCGTCACGCCGAAGAAAACCGGGCGTTCATGCATGCGCTGGAGACGGTGCCGCTGGATGTGGTATCCTGGTTTTTGATTGGGGCGATGCTGGTAGCGGTGAAATGTTTCATATCCTCTTTGCGGAAAAAAGACGTGAGGATGATACATTATGATGTGTTCTTTATCGTATTCACCATTTTCTTGTCGCTCGACGGATTGTTCCAGCCTCCGGTATTGAATGTCAAGTCGCAAAAGCCGATAGCGGAAAGCATTGCGCGGATTGTTCCGCAAGGCACTGTATATTCGTACCAGTTGAATGAAGTGAAAGGCAATCCGTTGCGCCAGTTCATCGTAAATTTCTATTTGGGCGACAGGGTGGTGCCGTTTTATGCAGTATCTCCTGTGCAAGGATATATGGTGGCGGAGGAAGTCGAAATAGCTGTATTCAAGGAAGAACATCCGGATTATCGGGTGGAAGAGATTCCCATTGGTGATTATAGGCTTCGTCTTTATCAGTTTAAGAAAAATACGGAATGAAACGGAAAGCGGTATATGGTGAAATCTTTCGTTTCGGCATGGTGGGAGCGGGAGCAACGGCACTGCATTACGGCATTTATTACCTTTTGCAACAGGTGATAAATGTCAATGTGGCCTATACCGTGGGGTATGTGCTTTCGTTTGTCGCCAATTTCTATGCCACCGCCTATTTCACTTTCGCTTCAGTTCCTTCATGGAAGAAGTTGTTTGGCATGGGGGTGGCGCATGGAGTCAACTATTTGCTTCATATCGTGTTGCTCAATCTCTTTTTATATGTAGGTGTTCCGAAAGTGTGGGCACCGCTGCCGGTATTCGCCATTGCTATCCCGGTAAATTTCGTATTGGTTAGATTTGTATTCAAACATAAAAGATAGTGCTATGAAATTTGTAATCGTAGTTCCTTGTTATAACGAAGAAGCGGTATTGCCGGAAACCACATTTCAACTGTCGCGTGTGCTCGATGGTTTGCTGGAACGGAATGCTATCGACCATGGGATGATTCTTTATGTGGACGATGGGAGCAAAGACGGAACATGGAGCTTGATCCGGCGATATGCTGAAGAAAATTCTTATGTAGAAGGATTGAAACTGGCACACAATGTGGGACATCAACATGCGCTTTGGGCAGGATTGGAATGGGCGTCGGCCCATGCCGACGCATGTGTTTCGATAGATGCGGACTTGCAAGACGATGTGGATGCTATCAGTGCCATGGTCGACTATTATAATAAAGGTATGGATATTGTATATGGTGTGCGCCGTGAGCGGAAAACCGATACGTTCTTCAAAAAGCATACGGCTTTGGCTTTCTATCGGCTGATGCGTGGATTGGGAGGTGACATCGTTTATAATCATGCCGATTTTCGTCTGATGAGCCGGCGTACCTTACAGGCATTGGTATCGTTTCCGGAGCGTAATTTGTTTTTGCGGGGTATGGTTTCATCACTGGGCTTTCCTTCGGCATTGGTTTATTACGACCGCAAGGAGCGTTTTGCCGGAGAGTCGAAGTATCCGTTGAAGAAAATGATTAGTTTTGCACTCGATGGCATTACGTCTTTCTCGGTGCGTCCGTTGCGTTACATCACTTATCTGGGATTGTTTTTTATGCTGATAGCCATACTTGCCATTTTTTACGGACTCTGCTCGTATGCCGAAGGCAGTGCCTTGCCCGGCTGGACTTCTCTTCTGGTATCGCTGTGGTTCATCGGTGGAGCTATTCTGTTGGCGTGCGGTATCATAGGCGAATATGTGGGCAAGATATACAAAGAAGTAAAACAACGTCCGCGTTATTTCATTGAGCAGACCACTGAGCGGCTGAAATGAATGAAGACAATGATACAGAGAAAAAATCTGTGCCTCTGTGTCCCGATATATTTAGCTTGTCATTGAATGATTGACCGATGGGGCGCTTCATTTGTTAATGTTGCGAAAATGTAACTGTGCACACTTAAACTTCCGGTAAATCTTAGGCTCTAATAATAAATTTGTAATTTGTTTAGTAATATGAAAAACAACAAGAATTTGTTATGGGTTATGGGGCTCATGGCAGCGTCTTTTTCGCAAGCACAGGACTTGCGGTTGAATGATAGCTGTTATTTTGAGCGGCAAGGAGTCAATGTGCTGGTTTTCAGTAATAGTTTTAATGGTGGATTCAATGACGAGAAGAACTCAGGCATTGAAATTATCCAGCATGGCATTCGCGCCATTCAAGGGGGGGCTGTCCGCTTGAATAATACTCCCGAGCAATGGGACTTGGTGCCAAAGATGACTTTTCGGAAGGTGGACCGTGAGCAAGGAAGCATTGAAGTAGGCTTGCGCTACGATGACTATGATTTTGATAGCCGGATTGTGGTTACAGCCAAAGGTGAAGCGGTAGAGATAGCTGTATGGCTTGATAAGCCTGTGCCCGAAAAGCTTGTGGGCAATGCGGGGTTGAACCTGGAGTTTCTTCCGTCAAGATATTGGCTGAAGACATTTACGATGGATGGCCGTTTGAATCGGTTCCCGCGTTATGCTACCAGCCAGACTGTTGCCCGCCCCAATAGCGAGAAACCTCGGCAGTTTAAAGGATTCAAGACTTATGACGACCGCGGTACAGGATGTTTCGTAGACCCTCTTCCTATTGAGACGGGGCACAGCATTACAATGGCTATGGATGACCCGGA
The DNA here is from genome assembly GCF_014837065.1 of Phocaeicola intestinalis. Classification (GTDB taxonomy): domain Bacteria; phylum Bacteroidota; class Bacteroidia; order Bacteroidales; family Bacteroidaceae; genus Phocaeicola; species Phocaeicola intestinalis. The sequence continues at coordinate 25,164 of NZ_JACSPP010000001.1, read as the reverse complement.
ACGTATGATTTGCATTCACAGCAACGATGCCGAACTAAAGCTATACGACGGACGCATGTTGGCGCAGAATGGCTGGTTTGTGCTTCGTAGTATATTGCCGGGAGGGAAGACGGGTAAAGTGGTAAGCTGGATGGTAGAGCCTCATGCCGTTGAAGGATGGATTCGAAAGCCTAATATCGGATTTTGCCAGGTAGGTTATACACCCGGTCAGCCGAAAGTAAGTGTCATCGAATTAGATAAGAATGACTCGCCGAAAGCAACCGCTTCGTTGATGCGTATCAATGAGGACGGAACTGTCTCGAAAGCTTATGAAGGGAAGGTAGATGCGTGGGGACCTTATTATAAATACAACTATGTAAAGTTCGATTTTTCGGATGTGAAGGCTCCGGGTATTTACTATATCCAGTATGATACAGTGAAAACAAACAATTTTTTGATTGACCCGCATGTGTACGATAAGATAACCGATGCCACTACCGATGTGTGGGTGCCTATTCACATGAACCATATGTTTGTGAATGAGGCCTATCGGGTATGGCATGGGGAGCCGTTCAAGGAAGGTTATTTGCAGGCACCTCCCAGTGATCATTTCGATATACACTATCAAGGGCCTACAACCGACACCAAGTACAAGCCGTTGGAACTTATTCCGGGTTTGAATGTCGGTGGGTTCTTTGATGCAGGAGATTTCGATATCGAGACAGGGGCGAATATCAATGTGGTAGAAAACTTGATTCGTGCATGGGAGCTTTTCAAGCCATCGCGTGATGAAACCTTTGTGAGCGAAAAACAACGTTATGTCGATTTGCATCGTCCCGATGGCACTCCTGATGTCTTGCAGTACATCGAACACGGTGTATTGAATCTTGTGGCACAGGCTGAGCAGATAGGACACATGGCTTCTACGTTGTCGAACTCAGTGCTTGATAATTATCATCACTTGGGAGATGCTGCATCCATTACTGACGGATTGCATTATGACCCCTCACTCAAGCCTTATGAAGTATCTGCGGATGGGAAGCGGAGCGGTACTCCCGATGATATGTGGGCTTTTACGACCCGTAATCCCCGGCTTGATATGCGTGCCGCGACAATGTTTGCTGCGGCAGCTCATGCATTGGAAGGTTATAATGACAGCCTGGCAGCACGGGCACTGAAGCAATCGAAGCGTCTGATGAAGGAAGCCGAAGAGCTTTTGAGCCAGCGTACCGAATCCAAGCGGAACAATGCGCGTACAGGACTGGGCGGCATAGCTGCTACCAATTTGCAGCTTTATATCGCTACTCAGGAAAAGGAATATTTGGATGTATTTGAAAAAGAGATATGGAAGGAATTAGACCGGAACTTGAGGTTCAGTCTTCAGACAGCCCTTGATGCTATTCCTTATATGAATGAAGATTATCGCAAGCAGTTACGTCCTTATGTAGAGCAATATGCAACGTATATTCAAGATTTCGACCGGCAGAATCCGTATGGTGTGCCTATCGGTACAGGCAACTGGGCGGGAATCGGTCCGTTGCTTAGCTTTGGGACTACCGTATGCTTTGCACATCTTTATTATCCCGACATCGTGGCGAAAGATGAAGTATACCGGACGGCTAATTGGCTCTTCGGTTGTCATCCTTACCATAATTATTCATTTGTTGCCGCAGTAGGAGCTGCCCGTCCGAAGTTGGTCTTTTATGGAAATAATCGTGCCGACTTCTCATTCATACCAGGCAATGTAGCTCCCGGAGTGCTTTTCCGTAAGCCCGACCATTTTGAGAACTTTGATGATTGGCCCTTCCTGTGGGGGCAGAATGAGGGGACTATTGCTGGCAACACGCAATACATTATCTTTGGCTTGGCTTTCAAGCATATTGTTGAGGAGAAAAAATAAAAAATCTGTCTTGAAAGTAGATTGTATAGAGGTGTAGTATTCATGATAATCAATGCAAAGACGCGAAAGTGCTGTGACTTGTAAAATCATAGCGCTTTCGCACCTTTGCATTGATTAAAATATAGAGTATCAATTATTTTTGTTCGCACGTTTGCGTTCGGTCTCGTCGAGGATGATTTTACGCATACGCATGCTCTTGGGTGTTACTTCTACGTATTCGTCTTCCTTGATGTATTCCAATGCTTCTTCCAGCGAGAATACGACCGGAGGGATGATGCGTGCCTTGTCGTCCGAACCCGATGCACGCATGTTGGTCAGCTTTTTCGATTTCGTGACATTTACCACTAGGTCGTTTTCGTGTACGTGTTCGCCTACTACTTGTCCGGCATATACTTCTTCCTGCGGATAGATGAAGAAGCGGCCGCGGTCTTGCAGCTTGTCAATGGCATACGCGAAGGCAGTCCCGCTCTCCATGGCAATCATCGATCCGTTGGTACGGCGGGGAATATCTCCCTTGTAGGGTTGGTATTCCTTGAATCGGTGTGCCATGATGGCTTCTCCTTGCGATGCAGTCAATACGTTGGTACGCAATCCGATAATACCGCGCGATGGCATATCAAACTCGATGTTCACACGGTCGCCTTGCGTTTCCATCGAAACCATTTCACCTTTACGGCGGGTCACCATGTCAATCATCTTGCTGGCAAATTCTTCGGGAACGCTGATGGTAAGTTCTTCAATCGGTTCGCAACGTACCCCGTCTATCTCTTTGTAAATAACCTGTGGCTGGCCTACCTGCAACTCGTAGCCTTCGCGGCGCATGGTTTCAATCAGTACTGAAAGGTGCAGCACACCACGTCCCGATACAATCCATTTGCCGTCTTCATTCTCGGTCTTGCGGACGCGCAGGGCAAGGTTCTTGTCCAACTCTTTCATCAGGCGGTCTTGTATGTGGCGAGAAGTCACATATTTGCCTTCTTTCCCGAAGAAAGGAGAGTCGTTGATGGTAAACAACATGCTCATCGTAGGCTCATCGATGGCAATAGGGGGCAGTGGCTCCGGATTTTCGAAGTCGCAGATGGTATCACCGATTTCGAATCCTTCTATGCCGATGATAGCACAGATGTCACCCGATGAGACCGATTGCACTTTCTTGCGTCCCAGTCCTTCGAATGTATGCACTTCCTTGATTTTCGATTTCAGCATCTGTCCGTCACGTTTTGCCAGCGTGATGTTCATGCCTTCGCTGATAGTTCCGCGATGCACGCGTCCTACGGCGATACGCCCTGTGTATGAAGAATAGTCGAGCGAGGTGATGAGCATCTGTGGTGTGCCTTCCAGTTGCTTGGGGGCTGGGATATATTTTACGATGGCATCCAGTAGCGGTTCGATGGTACCGGTAGGCGTTTTCCAGTCTTCACCCATCCAGTTGTTTTTTGCCGAGCCATAGAGCACGGGGAAATCCAGCTGGTCTTCTGTTGCGTTGAGGCTGAACATCAGGTCGAACACCATTTCGTATACTTCTTCGGGACGGCAATTCGGTTTGTCCACCTTGTTCACTACTACGATGGGTTTCAATCCGATTTGCAATGCCTTTTGCAGCACGAAGCGTGTCTGCGGCATCGGGCCTTCGAAAGCGTCTACCAGCAGGATACATCCGTCTGCCATATTCAATACACGTTCCACTTCACCACCGAAATCGGCGTGTCCCGGCGTATCGATGATATTGATTTTCGTACCCTTATAGTTGATAGATACATTCTTCGAAAGGATGGTTATCCCTCTTTCACGTTCCAAGTCGTTGTTGTCCAGCACCAGTTCGCCATTGGTCTGGTCGTTGCGGAACAGGTGTCCCGCCAGCATCATCTTGTCTACCAGCGTCGTCTTTCCATGGTCGACGTGGGCAATGATGGCAATGTTTCTAATGTCTTGCATACTATACCTATTATTTGGGTGCAAAGTTACTATTTTTCCGCAAATTATTCGAATCAATTCAAGTGTATTTGTTAAGTTTATATTTTGTATTTTTATGATTGGAGGATTAAATTTGCTCTGTTTGTATTGTTAATTTGCTCTGCAAGAATAATTATGGATATTAGCTTACCTCAAATAGATTTTATATCTTTGTGCTGTAAGTTATAATTATACTGAATATGCATAGTAAAACATATACATCTGCAAAACCTTTTGTGAAGTGGGTAGGTGGAAAGACACAACTTCTGGAAGATATAAGACGTTCTTTACCATCGGACTTTTCACAAAAGAAGGACATCGTTTATGTAGAACCTTTTGTGGGAGGAGGTGCCGTGTTATTTTGGATATTGCAGCAATTTCCCCACATAAAGAAGGCTATTATCAATGACATAAATCCTCATCTGATAACCACATATCGGGTTATAAAAGAACAACCTGACAAACTTATAGAACTATTAAAGTCCTTTCAAAGTGAATATATACCTTTAAATGAGGATGAAAGGAAAATCTATTATTTGAATAAGCGTGATATATACAACTCTTTTTCTTTGTCTGATATAGAAATAGCTGCATTATTCATTTTCTTAAACAGGACGTGTTTTAATGGTTTGTATAGGGTAAACTCCAAAGGAAAGTTTAATGTTCCTCACGGAAGATATGCCAATCCTAAAATCTGTGATGAAGAAACTATTTTAGCCGATTCTCAGATTTTACAAAAGGTTGAAATCCTCTGCGGAGATTTTGCAGAAACAATAGCTTATGCTACGCCAAATGCATTATTTTATTTCGATCCTCCATATAAACCATTGAGTAAAACATCTTCTTTTAACTCATACGCGAAAGAAGAGTTCGATGACAATGAACAAATAAGACTACGTGATTTTTGCCATCAAGTATCAGCCCATAAAGCTAATTTCATTTTAAGCAATTCGGATGTAAAAGGTAAAGATGAAAATGATGATTTCTTTGATGAAATATATCATGCTTATAACATTCGCCGGGTGATGGCAACGCGAATGGTCAATGCCAATCCAAACAAAAGAGGTAAATTAACAGAGTTACTTATCAGAAATTATACGGAAACAATGCAGTCGCAAAATGCATTATTGTTCTAAAAAATAAACATCTAAATAATATTTATATGGCATTAGATATATCTTGGAAGAAAATATACGATGATACAAAAATGGGAGAACACGATTTTAGCAAAGAAGCGTTTATCCTTTCCGCAAAACAGATAAAAGAATCCTGCCAAGATTTTAAGAAAACAGCAGAGAAAGAAGTACGAATATTATGTAAACAAGATAGTCGAGAAGACCGACCGCAAGTCTTTAAAGATAAAGATTTGTTTATTTTGCCAAAACATAACGGGGAATATTACATAATTCAAGGGGAAGGATATATGGATATTCCCGATATTACGACTCCAATCAAAGAATATCAAAGTCATTTGGATTTTGAACTCAAAAGTTCACAAATCGGTGATTCTGAAATGCAGCATTTAGATTTTGCTTATGCAAATTCTTTAGTGAGAACATTCATGAATGATCCATCACTAGTATTAACCATACGAGGCAGAAAGTACACACCTGAATTTTCTTTCGCCACCAATGGCATCACACTTACTGTTGATAGTGTACAAACAGAAGTCGATGCGGGATATGAAGGTATAGATTCGATAGTATTGATAGAAGCAAAAAATTCTAATACTACCAATACAATTATTAGGCAACTGTACTATCCATTCAGACAATGGAAAGAAAATACAGGAAAAACAGTTTACCCCATGTTTTTTGAAAAAAGGAATATTGACGGCGAGAATATTTACTATATGTGGCAATATGAGTTTGTAGATCCTAATGATTATAATAGTATTCGGTTGGTAAAAGCCGAAAGATATCGCATTGTTAGATAATGATTGTCCCTTATTTCCGTTCCCCCGACCGCGCCTTTACCCTCCTCCACGGCGATTGCATCGAACTGTTGAAGCAATTCAGTTTCAAGTTCGACATGATATTTGCCGACCCGCCTTACTTTCTTAGCAATGGAGGTATAAGTGTGCAAAGCGGTAAGGTGGTCTGTGTGGACAAGGGCGAATGGGATAAGGGCGGAACGCCGGAATACATGGATGCGTTCAACAGGGCATGGATAAACGAGTGCCGGCAGAAGTTGAAAGACAATGGTACGATATGGGTCAGTGGCACATACCATAATATTTTTTCTATCGCCAATATTCTGACGGAGCACGGCTTCAAAATTCTAAACGTAATCACTTGGGCAAAAACGAATCCTCCTCCTAATATTTCATGCCGTTATTTTACTCATTCAACGGAGTTTATCATTTGGGCACGTAAGTCGGCAAAAGTACCTCACTGTTATAACTATGATGTAATGAAACAAATTAACAGCGGCAAGCAAATGACAGACGTATGGCATTTGCCAGCCATTGCCCGATGGGAAAAGACATGTGGCAAACATCCGACTCAGAAACCGTTGGCAGTGTTGTCGCGTATTGTTCTGGCATCTACCCACAGCGGCGCATGGATTCTAGACCCTTTTACCGGTAGCAGTACCACTGGCATCGCTGCCAATCTTCTTGGAAGACGTTTCTTGGGTATTGACAAAGAGAAAGAATATTTAATTCTTAGCCAAAATCGAAAAAGAGAAATCGAGCAAATATCTGTACTTATGCAATTCCGCAAAAAGATTAAAGACATCGCCCTTTTGGACAGCATCGGCATTACATCTGTCGGTGAAGATGATACGTGTTATGGTGATTTGCCTTTTTAATTGCGGAAGTACAAATTTTGCATCATTTATTAGGAGACTTTTTGTTGGTTTATGTTTTGTATTTTTATAGCTGTAGGATTAAATTGTTTTGTATAGCATCTTCTTTGGAAGATATTTTGCAAAAGTGTTTGTTGGATGAAAGATTATTCCTATCTTTGCACCCGCAAATAGAATTTATATTATATAAACAAAACAGTCAAAATTATGTATTTAGACGCAGCTAAAAAGCAAGAAATCTTTGAAAAGTACGGAAAGTCTAACACTGATACTGGATCGCCCGAATCTCAGATTGCATTGTTTTCATACCGTATTTCTCACCTGACAGAGCACTTGAAGCTCCACAGAAAAGATTATACAACTGAAAGATCTTTGACCAAGCTGGTAGGTAAGCGTCGTGCATTGCTCGACTACTTGAAGCGTAACGACATCGAAAGATATCGTAACATCGTGAAAGAGCTTGGTCTGCGTAAGTAAGGCTTTACTTAGAGCGAACGAAACAAAGAAGAGTGCCGTTTGTCCGAGGAGGATAGACGGCACTCTTCTTTGTTTGGGAGTCTCACTATGCACAATATAGGCTCTCTGCGAACGAAGATATACTTCATCGGCAATTTAATATATACTGCAACAGCCAACGAAGATATACTTCATCAGCCAACGAAGTATATCTTCATTTTCAATGGGGTCGGGTTGGCAAATCTAAAGGACATTCAAATATTGAATTTTAGAATGAAATGGAACGCTTTTTTCCTGAAGTAAACAGGCTTTTTATTATTGAGGGAAGTAATGCAACGGCATTATAGAAGGTAAATGACTCTGTTTTTTCGGCAAAGAATGAGTTTGTTTCAAAAATGAAATCAACTTTCATTTTGAGGCAGACTCACATTCTTTCATTATATTTATGCGAATCAGGAGTCAAACGTAGTTATTTCCCAAGAGTTATCACTTCGTTCAGAAGTTAAAGGCCAATAGCCTTGCTTCTGAAAGCGGTACAAAAGGTCTTGGTATCTAACTCCCAGCCCACCAAGCGGGCGATAACTCCTTATAACCCCTTTTTAACTCCTGATTCGCATTATTTTACTTCTTATTCTATTAGCAAATCATCCTGCCCAGTTTTCCCGGTCCAGGTTGCGGTAGCTGATGGCTTCGGCAAGGTGGCGAGGGAGGATAGCTTCGCTTCCGTCTAAATCGGCAATGGTGCGGGAGACTTTCAATATGCGGTCGTAGGCACGGGCAGAGAGGTTGAAGCGTTCCATGGCGGTGCGCAGGAGATTCATGCCGTGTGTGTCGGGTTGGGCATATTGGTGGAGCAGGCGAGAGGTCATCTGTGCATTGCAATGAATGCCAGGAAGGTCGGCAAAACGCTTTGCCTGTATCTGCCGGGCACATATCACACGTTCGCGGATGGCGGCACTCGATTCGCCTTTCTCCCGTTCGGCAAGCTTCTCGAACGGTACGGGGACGATTTCTACCTGAATATCAATGCGGTCGAGCAGTGGGCCGGAGATGCGGTTCAAGTATTTCTGTACCTGTCCGGGTGTGCAGACACAATGGCGTGTGGGATGGTTGTAATAGCCGCACGGACAGGGATTCATAGAGGCTATCAGGGTGAAGCTGGCAGGATAATCCAAGGTGTATTTGGCACGTGAGATGGTGATGCGCCGGTCTTCCAGCGGCTGGCGGAGTACTTCGAGTACACTTCGGTTGAACTCCGGAAGCTCGTCGAGGAACAATACGCCGTTGTGTGCCAGGCTGATTTCACCCGGCTGGGGATTGGTGCCTCCGCCTACCATGGCGACTTGCGAAATGGTGTGGTGCGGGCTGCGGAACGGGCGGACAGCGATAAGTGACGATTCTTTTCCCAACTTGCCTGCTACAGAATGAATCTTGGTAGTTTCTAAACTTTCGGCAAGCGAGAGCGGAGGCAGGATGCTGGGAAGGCATTTCGCCATCATCGACTTGCCGCTTCCTGGTGCTCCTACCATAATAAGGTTATGGCCGCCTGCTGCTGCTACTTCCAGTGCGCGCTTTACATTCTCCTGCCCTTTTACATCGGCAAAGTCGAAAGGAAAGTTCGACTGGCTTCGGTAGAATTCCTCACGGGTGTTGACGACGGTAGGTTCCAGTTCGCGCTTGCCATTGAAGAAGTCGATGACTTCGGTGATGTTTTCCACGCCATATACATTCAGGTTGTTGACCACGGCGGCTTCGCGTGCATTCTGTTTGGGCAGGATGAAGCCTTCGAAACCTTGCTGGCGGGCGCAGATGGCTATGGGAAGGGCGCCTTTGATGGGCTGCAGGCTTCCGTCCAGGCTCAGTTCGCCGATGATGAGGTAGCGGTCGAACTTGTCGGTAGCTACGGCACCCGTCACTCCCAGTATGCCAAGTGCCAGCGGCAGGTCATACGATGAGCCTTCCTTGCGGATGTCGGCAGGAGCCATGTTGATAACTATCTGGCAGGTAGGAAATTTGTATCCGTTGACTTGCAGGGCGGCAACGATGCGTTCATGGCTTTCTTTTACGGCAGAGTCGGGCAGTCCTACGAGGAAGAACTTGATTCCCCGTGAGCTGTTCACTTCGATAGTGACGATGGTGGCGTCTATTCCTTGTACGGCGGCGCCGAAGAGTTTGATTAGCATTTAAGGTCGTATTTAAGGTTTATTTTTTTGTTGTCAGTTCTTTTATTTTGTCATAGAGCGGCTGGCCGTACAGGCCGGTTGCGAAAATCTTACGGTTGTTTCCTATCAGGATATTGTCGGGAAGGGTGTGGATTTGGTTTTGTTTGACCACAACATTGTCCCAGCCTTTGAAGTCGCAGGTTTCTATCCATTGTTTGGTATCTTCCTTGCATGCATTCAGCCACTTGTCTTTTTCGTAATCCAGTGAAATGTTCAGGACTTTGAATTGTTTTTCAGGGAACTTTTTAACCAAGGTTGCCAGCGAATCGCGTCGGGTTATGCTTTCCGGGTTCCAACTAGCCCAAAAGTTGAGCAGGGTGTAGCTGTCTTTTTCTCCACTCCACGAGATGTATTTCCCTTTTCGGTCTTTGCATGAGAAATAGTTGACGTATCCTTCCGATGTCCGTTTGAGGTCGGACTGGGAAGGCAAAGCCTTCAGTACGATGCTAAGCAAGCGGCTGTCCTTGATGTTTCCTGCCAAAGGGGCGATAAGCTGGTCGATTTTCTCCATATCGGGTTGGGGCACCTGGATGAAGTATCGGTTGATGAGGTAGGCAGAGGCAAACGATGTGGGATGCGTCTGGATAAACTTTTCTACTGTTTGTACAATGGATGTAGAGTCTTTTAGCGGTTGCAGTTCTTTTAATAGAGTTCCGTATGCTCCGTTGTCTCCGCTCCCCTGTATGTCGGGTTGTCCGAATGTGCCTGCCAACTTGACTTCTTGCCCACGGTCTGCAAAAAACGGAATCACTTCTCCTTCTGTGGAAACAAGCCGGAAAATGGTGATGGTGTCTGGAAGGAAAGCATATTCGAACTTGCCTTCTTTCGGGAAAATTGTATCAAGACGTGACACGGGGTCATCGTATATTACGAGGATGGGCTTGTCGGACAAGCCTGTCATTTCGGCGTGTAGCACAAAGCGATTGTCCTTCTTGCAGGCAGAAAGGGAAAGCATGATAAGTGCGACGAGTGGAGCAATTGTCTTCATGGCTCTGTGGATATATATTGATTTGCCTGCGAATGTACATAAATTATTTGAAATAAAAAAGCCGGAATGCGTTTTGCACTCCGGCTTTCATTGAAATCTATCAGATAAGATTATTGGATTTCGTTGGCATATTTAGCAAATTCGCGGTCGTTTTGTGCGCTTGCTTTCAAGTTGGCATCTTTCTGAGCCACTTTAGCCATGCTTGACTTAACCAGGTCGGCATTGTTGGTGCGTGCACCTACGATAGCCATCAGATAGTCAGTGTAAGCATCCGGATTCTTAACTGCCGACAATGTGCTCTTAGCTTTGTTGTAATCCTTAGCCAGGATTTGAGCCAAGGCAGCAGAGTTGGTCTTGGTGTCGCCGAAAGCTTGTACGGCACGGTCGTACTGACCTTGTTTGATGTAGAGGTTACCCAAAGCTTCGTTAGCGGTATTAGCACCAGTAGACTTGCTCAGGTAAGTTTCTGCATCAGCTACGTTGCCTTTGCACAATGCGCACAGACCGAGGTTGGTGTTGACTTCGGCAGCGTTGGCGTCTTTGCTTGCGGCTTGCTTGAAGTAGTTTTCAGCAGCGTTCAGGTCGCCTGCTGCGTATGACATCATACCCAGGTTGTTGTATGCACGGTAATCGTTCGGATATTTTTCGATAGCTCTCTTGTAGATGGCTTCCTTGCGTGCGTTGTCCTGAGTCAGGGTAGCTGCATACAGCAATTCGTCTACGCTGATAGAGTCTTCTTTCGCGTCGAATGCGGCGTTGATTTCTTCATCGCTACGTCCGATAACATCGTAGTTGGCGGTCAGGCGTGCACGGCGCAATTGCGGAAGGATTTCATCTGCCAAGGTCTTGTAAACTGAAGAGATGTTCTTGATTTCAGTTTCACGTTGTTCGGGGTCTTGGTACATAGACAAGACGCGCAAGATGAGGTCTTTGTCCTGGATGTTTGATTTAGAAACCAGTTCCTGGAAGCCTTCCCAGTCTTGTGCAGTATATTTAGCGTCAACCTGAGTTTCGATTTCGCCTTTCTTCAATTGCTTGTTCAGGTACTTTTCAGTGTTTTCCTGACGGTCTTCAGCCAAACCGGTGTTCAGTTTCACACCACCATCCGGAGATGCGTAAGCAGAGATTTCGATGTTGTTCAACTTGAAGTTTTTCTTGTCGCCGTTTACTGCAACCACTTTCTTGTTGAAATCCTTGATGCCTTCTGACTTCAGTTCGCTTGCGCGGATGTTAGCCTGTTGGATCAAGAACATGATTTGAGCTTCCTGAGCCTGCTTGATGATGCGTTGGAAAGCGTCTGCTGCGTAGGCTGCATTGGCTGATTCAACGGTCGGAAGTTCAGATGTAGCGATTACACCGTCGGCAATCTTTACAGAAGGGATGGTGTATTCTTTCTTTCCTTTCTTGATTTTGAAATCAAGATACAGTTCAGATTTAGCCATTTCCGGAACGTAGTCGAAAGAGGCTTTCATCGTATAAGTACCACCAGCCTTGTAAGATATGGTCTGGTCGTTGCCTTGTACTTTTTCGCCTTGGAACTTGGCGGGTTGGCCTTTGGCTTCGCCACCATCCCATCTCAAGACCGGAGTGACTTCAACGGTCGCATTTTTCTTGAAATACTTTTCAGGGAACTTGCCCGTGATAGTTACAGGCACCTTGCCACCGATAGCTTCCAATACTTCAGGATCAGTTGTGAAATAGCTCGGGTCTAATTCACCCATCTTGCTACATGAAGAGAAAGCAAGAACTAACAATGCCACTAAGGGCAAATACAACTTTTTAATCATGATTTTTACTATTTGGTTTGTTATAAAATATAATCTAGTTGTTTTTTTTACTTCGTTTTTATATTTGGGGCAAAGATAAGAAAAACTCCATTAGCTGTTAACTTTTTGCTCGTTTTTTTTAAACAGATACTAAAAAAAAGATTAAAACGGGGCAAAAGTGCTCACTCGGATTGCTTTTTCTTGTTCCGTGGGTGGTGTTCGATGATTTCTTGCCGCAACATATTGCGGTCGATGTGGGTATAAATCTCGGTGGTGCCGATGCTTTCGTGTCCCAGCATACACTGGATGGCACGCAGGTTGGCACCGCCTTCGAGCAGATGGGTGGCGAACGAGTGGCGGAAAGTATGGGGGCTGATGCTTTTTTTTAGTCCGATTTGGTCTGCCAACTCCTTTATTATATGAAACACCATAATGCGCGAAATGTTCTTGCCTATCCGGCTGATGAAGACAAAATCTTCGTAACCGGGGCGGATTTTTGTTTCTTCGCGTTCTACGAAGTAATTCTTCAGCTCGTTGACGGCACGGGGAGAGATGGGTACCAGGCGTTGTTTGTTTCCCTTGCCTTCCACTTTGATAAAGCCTTCGGAAAGGTAGAGGTCGGATAGCCGGAGGTTGCAGAGTTCCGATACGCGAAGTCCGCAGCTGTACAAGGTTTCCAGAATGGCGCGGTTGCGTTGGCCCTCGGGGGTGCCTTGGTCGATGGCTCCGATAAGTGCATCTATTTCTCCCACGGTCAGTATGTCGGGAAGGTGTTTGCCTATCTGTGGTGATTCGAGCAGTTCGCTCGGGTCTTGCCGGATATAGTCGTCGAGGGTAAGAAAGCGGTAGAACGAGCGTATTCCTGAAAGGATGCGGGCTTGCGAACGAGGGTGGATGCCGATATCGTGGAGGCCAGCTGAGAAGTTTTCTAGGTCCTGCAAGGTGGCTTCTGTGCAGTCGATGCCCTCCAGAGTGAAGTAGGCGAGGAGTTTGTCGAGGTCGGTGAGGTACGCCTGTATGGTGTTTTCCGACAGAGACTTTTCCAATTTCAGGTATTGTCGGTACTTTGTTATAATCTTCTCGTTGGTTTTCATTTCTTTTTCGTATCTTTGTGCCGGATTTTGCAGCAAAGTTATTAAAAAGTTTACTTCGTGAATATGATGAAGATACAAATAATCAATGGTCCCAATATTAATCTGTTGGGGAAACGCGAACCTTCCATTTATGGTTCGACTTCGTTCGAAGACTATTATCAGACACTTAAAGAGCGTTATCCCGATGTGGAACTCGATTATTTCCAGTCGAACGTGGAGGGCGAGCTAATCAACAAGATTCATGAAGTGGGATTTTCTTCCAACGGAATCATCCTGAATGCCGGAGCTTACACTCATACTTCTATCGCTTTGCAGGATGCTATCCGTTCTGTTACCACTCCGGTCATCGAAGTTCATATTTCGAATGTGCATACCCGGGAAGAGTTCCGGCACAAATCGATGATAGCGTGTGCGTGTAAAGGTGTGATTTGTGGCTTCGGCCTGGATTCGTACCGGCTGGCTCTGGAAGCGCTTCTAGGTACTAGTAGACCAGGTACTAGGAACTAGGTTTTAGATACTGGTTGACTGGATGTTAGGTAAAGCATTTTAGAACCTAGTTCCTAGTGCCTGGTCAACTGGTCACCTCAAATATAAACACTAAAAACTTAAAACTATATGATGCTCAAACAAACAAAAATCGTTGCGTCTATTTCAGACTTACGTTGTGATGTCGATTTTATCCGCGACCTGTTTAACGCGGGGATGAATGTGGTGCGTATGAATACTGCCCACGCCAGCCGCGAAGGGTTCGAGACATTAATTAATAATGTGCGCCAAGTATCCAACCGAATCGGTATCCTGATGGATACAAAAGGACCGGAAGTGCGTACAACGGCAAGTGCCGAAGGACACATCGATTTCAAGACCGGCGAACGGGTAACTATCGTCGGCAAACCCGAACAGGAAACGACGCATGAATGCATCGCCGTCAGCTATCCGGGATTTGTAAACGACCTGTCAGTGGGTGCAGATGTACTGATTGATGATGGCGACCTGGAGCTGCGGGTGATAGACAAGAACGAAGATACCTTGTTCTGCGAAGTTTGCAATGATGCTACACTGGGAAACCGCAAGAGCGTGAATGTGCCTGGCGTGCGTATCAATCTGCCTTCGCTCACGGAAAAAGACCGTAATAATATCTTGTATGCCATCGAAAAGGATATCGATTTTATCGCCCACTCTTTTGTGCGCAACAAGCAGGATGTACTTGATATCCGCGAGATACTCGACGCTCATCAGAGTGATATCCAGATTATCGCGAAAATCGAAAATCAGGAGGGTGTGGACAATATCGATGAGATTCTGGAAGTGGCAGACGGGGTGATGGTAGCCCGTGGAGATTTGGGCATCGAAGTGCCGCAGGAGCGCATCCCCGGCATCCAGCGCAAGCTTATCAAAAAATGTATCCTGGCACGCAAACCGGTCATTGTGGCTACCCAGATGCTTCACACGATGATAAACAATCCGCGTCCTACCCGTGCCGAGGTGACCGACATTGCCAATGCCATCTATTACCGCACCGATGCCCTGATGCTGAGTGGCGAAACGGCATACGGCAAATATCCGGTAGAGGCAGTGAAGACCATGGCAAAGATTGCCGCACAGGCGGAAAAAGACAAGATGGAAGAAAATGACATACCTATTCCTTTGACTCCGGACAATACTGATGTGACCAGCTTCCTGGCAAAACAGGCGGTACGTGCCACCACGCTGATGCCTATCCGTGCCATCATTACCGACAGTTTCAGTGGACGTACGGCACGCAATCTGGCTGCTTTCCGTGGTAAATATCCTGTGCTTGCCATCTGCTACAAGGAAAAGACAATGCGTCATCTTGCCTTGTCGTATGGAGTGGAGGCTATCTATATGCCCGAAAAGGCAAACGGACAGGAGTATTATTTCACGGCATTGCGTAAGTTGCTGAGCGACGGTGTGCTGACTCCGAAAGAAATGGTAGCATACCTGAGCGGCGGTAAGAAAGGCACGCACACTTCGTTCCTCGAAATCAACCAGGTGGACGATGTGCTGGAAGATACCGAGAACTATGTGTTGCCGAACCGGAACAGATATTTATAATTAGAGGTGACTAGTTAACTAGGTACCAGGTGACTAGGTTTTAGATACTAAGCCAACCTGGCTATTTAAAACCTAGTCAACTAGTACCTTGTCAACTGGTCAACTGAGATATGAAAGAAACCGACGCATTGGATGCATATATCCTCGGACATATTGATGAGGAGAGCGATTACCTGAAGGCGCTCTATCGGGCTACGCATGTCAAGTTGTTGCGTCCTCGTATGGCTTCGGGACACCTGCAGGGGCGGATGCTGAAGATGTTTGTCACAATGATACGTCCACGGCAGGTGCTTGAAATAGGTACGTACAGCGGCTATTCGGCATTGTGTCTGGCAGAGGGACTGGAAGAAGGGGCGATGCTCCATACCTTTGAAATCAATGACGAGCAGGAAGACTTTACCCGTCCGTGGCTGGAAGGTTCGCCCTATGCCGACCGCATCCGCTTCTATATTGGCGATGCCTTGCAGATAGTGCCAACGATGGACATCACGTTCGACCTTGCTTTTGTTGACGGCAACAAGCGGGTCTACATAGATTACTATGAGATGATACTGCCCCGGCTCCGCAAGGGAGGGTATATCATTGCTGATAATACGCTGTGGGACGGACATGTGCTGGAAGAACCCCGGAGTGCTGATGCACAGACCATCGGCATCAAGCGGTTCAATGACCATGTAGCTTCCGACCGGCGTGTGGAAAAAGTTATCCTTCCCCTGCGGGACGGGTTGACGATAATTCGAAAACTATAGGTAGCAGGTACTAGGCATTAGTTGACAGGTATAAATGATAAACCAATGTATTTAAGACCTAGTCATCTAGTACCTGTTAACTAGCCACCTGAAAACATAAACCAAAGAAATATATGGAAACAACCAGACAAAACAAGATAGCCCGGCTGATTCAGAAAGAGCTGAGCGAGATGTTCCAGCAGCAGACGCGGACAATGCACGGCGTGTTGGTATCGGTAAGTGTGGTGCGTATTAGCCCCGATATGAGTTATGCACGTGCTTACCTTAGTGTGTTCCCTTCGGAACGTGCTGAAGAGATAGTGAAAAATATCAATGACAACGTGAAGTCCATCCGCTACGAATTGGGTACCCGTGTGCGTTATCAGCTTCGCATCATCCCCGAACTGAAGTTCTTTGTGGATGACTCGTTAGATTATGCCGCACACATCGACGAGTTGCTGAAGAAATGAATTTCCCCTTCTATATCGCCCGCCGATACCTGTTTTCGAAGAAGTCGCACAATGCCATCAACGTCATTTCCGCCATCTCTGTGTGTGGAGTGGCACTTGCTACGTTGGCGTTGGTGTGTACCCTGTCGGTATTCAACGGCTTTCAAGATCTTGTGGCATCGTTTTTTACCGCCTTCGACCCTCAATTGCGCATTACAGCAGTGCGCGGTAAGGTGTTCGATGGGGAAGACCCGCGTATCCTTGCTTTGCGGCAGATGCCCGAGGTAGCGGTATGGTCGCGCTCGCTCGAAGACAATGCCATGGTGCAATACCAGGGCAGGCAGGCAATGGCGGTTATCAAGGGTGTGGAAGACAACTTCGATATTCTCACGCCTATCGACAGTATCCTTTACGGACGCGGTGAGCTGACCTTGCACGATGAGGTGGCTCACTATGCCATCCCCGGCATTCAGCTGCTCGCCACATTGGGCAGCAGCATCCGTTTCCTTGACCCTCTAGAGGTGTACGCTCCCAGGCGCGGTGCGAAAGTGAACCTTGCCAATCCTTCTACGGCATTTGTCACCGGTAGCCTGTTTTCTTCCGGACTGGTTTTTTCGGTCAATCAGGAAAAATACGATGCCTCTTACATCCTGACTTCCATCGACTTTGCCCG
This sequence comes from Phocaeicola intestinalis, assembly GCF_014837065.1. Classification (GTDB taxonomy): domain Bacteria; phylum Bacteroidota; class Bacteroidia; order Bacteroidales; family Bacteroidaceae; genus Phocaeicola; species Phocaeicola intestinalis. The sequence continues at coordinate 8,072 of NZ_JACSPP010000001.1, read as the reverse complement.
TAGTCTCTTCCAATACACTACCGAAGTGAGTGCTGTCAATCTCCGCCTTGCTCCCGGTGCCGATACCGAAGCGGTGAAGCGGCAGATTCAGCAGCAGCTAGGTGGTGACTTCCGTGTGGAAGACCGCTATGAGCAGCAGGCGGATACCTACCGCATCATGCGTGTGGAAAAACTTATCTCTTACCTTTTCCTTACATTCATTCTCGTGATAGCTTGCTTTAACATCATCGGTTCGCTCTCAATGCTCATCATTGATAAGCGTGATGACGTGGCAACCTTGCGTAACCTGGGTGCGAGCGACAAGCAGATAGTCCGTATCTTCCTTTTCGAGGGACGGATGATTTCGTTTATTGGCGCATCGGTGGGCGTGGTGCTGGGACTGATACTCTGCTGGGTGCAACAAGTATTCGGGCTGATAAAATTAGGCAGTTCGGGCAGCTTTGTGGTCGATGCTTATCCCGTCAGTGTGGAAGTGACAGATGTGGCAGTGGTCTTTGTCACCGTCCTCGTGGTAGGTTTCCTATCGGTGTGGTATCCCGTGCGTTATCTTAGCAAGCGGTTGCTGAAGTGACAGCTTTTAGTAAGACTCGGTGTGTCATCTGTGTCATTCCCAAGGAGTGTGTGGGCAATGCATAGTGCAAAAGATAGACAACGGATTGAAAACGAGTTTAATTCGTTATTTCAATTTTCGGCAAAAGTCGTCAGAATGTAAAGTGCCGCTTACATGTTATCCATAAACTGTTTATCTTAGGGATGTTTTTTTAAGGAAAACAGTTATGACAGACAAAAAGTTTATTGAATATCAGCATTTTACTCAATTGCCATGTAAAGGCGTATCGGATATTCAATTTTTCTGATTCCGAACTCACGTGATAAATAGAAAACATTACCTTTGCATTGGTAAAAACATGAACTGATGCAGAGCCTTTATCAATGAATAGAATAAGTTCGTCCAGATGAAAAAACTTCTTTTCATAATCGTATCCATAGCAACGGTAGGGTTGTTCCTTATCGGAATGAAGCCGAAGATAAATCCTTTTGTCTCTGCGTTTGACAAGGACGGTTATGTGACATTCTCCGGGAGTGGGATGAATTTTCTTTTTGATACGGGAGCGAATATTACCTTGCTTTATGCTGATACCGTGCCGGAGTCTTTTTATCCTTTTATGCAGGCGGACGCGAAAGATATAGCCGGCAATGATTTTTCAGTGAAGAAATATTTTTCGTTTTATACGTGTTTGGGGAATATCGAAGGGAATTTGTGGACAGTCATCTTATTGCCGCGGCGTTTTCAATGGCAACATATCCATGGGGTTATAGGTACAGACATGATAGACCGTTGTAATTGGTTGCTTGATTTTGAAGAAGGTACAATCTCTAATGTTCATCCGTTTGTTTCCGGAACTCCGGATATGGTCTTGCGCTATAAGAAAGAACGAGGCTTGTATTATGTGGAGGGAATGGAACTGAATGGCGTCAAATGCTCTCATGTCTTGATAGATACGGGGTATGACCGGAGTGATTTCTTATTGCCAAAGCAGGATATAGAACAAATGTCTGACGCTTGCTTTTTGAAAAAAGATACTTGTTATGGCTTTATGGATGCAGGAAGTGTGATAACGGTTTATGAAGTGGCGCAAGGGAAAGTAAATCAAAAGCTATTTAAAAATGTGACGTTGGCAACATTGGCATCTCGAAGAACAATAGGCATTTCGTTTTTCAAGCGTTTCTCACAAGTCGTATTGGATACTCGCAAGCAGGAGATAAGATGCTATTGTTTAAATGAATAATCAGGATTAGGAATAGGTGATTTGAAATAAATCGTTATCTTTGCGGTTATGATTCGAAAAAAGAGAAATATAAAGTAAACAAAAAGCAACAAAATGAAAGAAAGCATTACAGACCGCTATATCGGCATCGGAACAGGTGTCGGGGTAGTTCTTGGTTTTATATTGAAAATGGTGTTAGACTCTTCAGCCGGACTTGTTATCGGTATTGGTTTGGGCGTGTTTGGCGGAAGTATGGCGGGCCTGATCAAACAGATGAGTCGGAAAAGCAATATGGATAAGAAGAAATTAGCATTCTATTTCTGGTGCGGATGTGCAATAGGAGTTGTGGCAGGCATCGTGGGTATGGCATTTTATTTGATTGAAAATGGATAATTTTCCTATACCTATATTATATAAGGAGAAAGCCGGCAATCCGTATCAGCATGAAGTGATGAATCTGTTGGCTTTCATCAAGGCGTTTCATCCGCTTCCGTTGGTAGATGAGGCGGCTTTTGCACGTTTCGAGAAGTATGCCGAATCTTTATGCGATAAGTTGGACGAGCGGATGGAACGTCCGGCGTTTCAGGTAGAACTGAACCGTTGGCTGGCTTTGCTTCAAGATGCGCATACATTTGTGATGCTTGACGATACATCGCTTTATCCTTTCACGTTACGTTATTATGAGGGGAGTTTTTATTTTCGAAGTCTTCCGGATTCGGTTCCGGATTGTACAGGGAAGGAACTTATAGCTATTAATGCGTGTCCGATTGGTTCATTGATACAAAAATTAAAGGTTTATGTTCCTTCGGAAAATCAGATAAAGGCTTGTATTACGGGAAGCTTTTTTATGAACAATAAAGCGTTTCTGAACGCTTTGGGGATAGATACGGACAGGGGTGTCCGCTTTATGTTTGCGGATGGAAGTGAAGTGTGTTTGCCTTCGTCTTTAAATGAAGGTGCATCAGGCTTGTATCAGGTGAAGCAGGTTCCGCATCCGGTTACGGCAAGGAGAAACGAGCCTTTTCATTATCAGATAATCGGCGATACGTGTTATTTTCAGTTCAATGCGATGATAGACCGGTTTACTTATTGGCAAGGATGCCGTTTGATGCAGGTCTCTCCAGATAAAGCCGTGGAGGATAGTCTTCCGTTGTTTGCGGATTTCCTGGATGAAATGGCACGTGCAATGGCGGTGCATAACGTGAATCGGCTGGTGATAGACATGCGTTATAATGGAGGAGGGAATAGTGTATTGGGCGATGTGTTGCTTGAATTTCTGGGTGTCTCCCTTCGGGATATTTGTCCGTTTCATTCCTACATCCGTGTGTCTGATTTCTTGCAAACGTGTTATCCTACGCTTTTTATCCGTGACAAGTATGAATCAATGAAAGGGGAGTTGGCGGAACAACATCAAGTAATGAATGATTTTACCGGTGATATGCCGAAGCCTTCCAGTCGTTTTCATGGAGAAGTGGCGTTTATTCAAGGGCAGAATACCTTCAGCAGTGCCAATTATCTGTTGACGCTCATCAAAGACAATGCGCTTTTCCCGATTATCGGGACTCCTACCTCCCAAAAGCCGACCTGTTTCGGTGATGTGCTTTGCGTAGAACTTCCTTATACCCAAACCCAAGCTTACATCAGCCATTCGTATTTTGTACGGCCCGATGAACGGAATCAGGACACGAGTTTATTGCCCGATTCTCTTGTACGAACTTCATTGAAGGATTGGTTGAACGGGAAAGATGCATGTTGGGGTTCATTTTATTGAATATCCGCATTTCCGCCCAATAAACTGTAGGGGCGTATCGCATACGGCCTAAAAGCATCCATATGGATAAGTTGGCGTATTCGGGCGTATGCAATATGCCCCTACAGGGGTCGTTTGCGGATATTCATCAATTATTTTTATTCATGCTTCTTATTCTCCGATTTCTTTCAGCAATTCATCTACGGCTGCTCTCAATTGTGTGTCTTCTCCTTTCACAATCGTTTCGGGAGCGTTCAGCACATAGATGTCGGGGTCTAACTGGGTGTTTTCCAGATAGCTTCCGTCGGGGAGGCGATAGCCTACCACCGGAATGCCGAATACGAGGGTCGGGTCTTGTGTCGTTACCCAGTTTACGCTGGTCATGGTTCCGGGAACGGGCGCACCTACCAGCTTGCCCAGTCCGCGATGTTTGTATACCCACGGGGTGCCGTGTGCGTTCGAGTAGTTCGCTTCACATTGCACCATGATGGAAGGTTTGTTCCAACGTCGGCTGGGCATATCGCAGGTCTCGCGCCCGCGGATGACTTGGGTGAAGTATTTCTTTCCGCTGAACAACACTTCGATGTCCTCGTGCAAGCGTCCGCCTCCATTGAAGCGGGTGTCTATCACGATGCCTTCGCATTGGTTGTATTTGCCCAAGATGTCCGAATAAACCGAACGGAAACTGGAATCATCCATCGATTCGATGTGCACATAGCCCAAACGTCCGTTCGACCAGCGTTTTACGTCCTCCGCCCGTTGCTTTACCCAGCGCGTATAGAGCAAGCCATTCATTGCTCCGTTGCTTATGGGTTTCACCACTTCTTCCCAGCGTTGGTTTGTTTCAGGGTCGTAAAGCGATACCAAGGTTTTCTTGCCTGCCTGTCCATTTAATAAAGGAGTATAGTCTTTATCGGCTTCGAGAGCCTGTCCGTTGATTTTCTCGATAATCACACCGGATTTGGCACGGGTGCTCTTGCGGTCGAAAGGCCCTTTCTCGATGATTTCGGCGATGCGCAATCCGTTGCCCGTATACCCCCAGTCGTACAATAACCCCAGTTGGGCAGTGCTTTCGGTGTCCAGTTCGGGATAGAAGCGTCCGCCGGTATGGGATACGTTCAGTTCGCCCAGCCATTCGCTCAGCATTTCGGCGAAATCATAATTGTTATTGATATGAGGCAGGAACTTGCGGTAGGTCTCCGTCAAGGCATCCCAGTCCACGCCGTGCATGTCCACGTTGTAGAAGCGTGCCTTTTCCTCGCGGTAGATGTTGTCGAAGATGTATTCGCGTTCTTCGTAGGGGTTCATCTTCACTTCGGCACGGTAGGTAATCGGTTCCAGCTTTTCCGATTTCCCGTCCATTTTCTGCATGGTTCCGCCTCCCAGCACGAAGAAATTCCCTTCGCGGTCGGTTTCCATGTTTGCCCAGCGCGCGTCCATTTTGTGCAGAAGCTTGGTTTCATGCTTGCGCAAGTCCATTTTCCACATGTCGAATCCGCCTTCGAACGCAGATAAATAGTACAGGGTTTCCCCGTCTTTCGAGATAGCGGCTGAGGACAAGCGCGATGAGTTGGGCGTGAGGCGCACGATGCGGTCTTCTATGCCGTCCGGTTCAACCGTGATTAATTTCACGCTATCTGTTTTTGCATCCGCTTTTTTATCCTTTTTCTTGTCTTTCGAAGCGGTTTCACCCGCTTTTTCCTGCTCTTTCTCCAGTTCCTTTTGCAATTCGTAATCCTCTTTGCTCAGGCGGAACTTGTCGTATGCGTCCTGGTTCAGGAAGACCATCATCACATCGTCCAGCGAGCCCCACGAGGCATGATTGCGCATACCATACCGTTCGGTGGTGAAGAGCAGGGCGTTTCCGTCCATGGTCCAGCGGGGCATGCCGCTCGTATAACCGCTGTTGGTCAGGTTGATAATCGGGCTTTTCCCGTCGGCGCAAACCAGTCCGATGTCCGAATAAGGCTCGTGCTTGTGGGCGATGAATTCCAGTGCAAACCATTTCCCGTCGGGCGACCACTGATAGTCAAAGCCTCCCGAAAGCGAGTACCACGTAGACCCGTCGGTCACCTGACGCACCTTCTTGCTCTTCAGGTTCAGCACCATGAGGCGGGTACGCCCTTCGATGAAGGCGATTTCTTTCCCGTTGGGCGAGAACTTCGGATAGCTTCGTTCCACGGTTTTCGAGGGAAGCAGGGCTTCTTCTTCTATCAGCGTGGCATTGGGGAAATTCTTTTCTTCTTTACGTACGATTTTTGCGGTGTAAAGTCCGCTTATGCCATCGCGCTCGCTGGCATAGACCAAGGTGCGGTTGTCCGCGCCGAACGAAACGCCTTCTTCGGCTTCGGGCGTATGGGTGATTTGCTTGGTGGTGCCGTATTCGACGGATGTCACGAACACTTCACCCCGCACCACGAACGCCACCTGTTTGCCGTCGGGCGATACCGTAGCTTCCGATGCTCCGCGTGTAAAATTATAAGTGACGGGCATTTCCTCTTCATCGCGGATAAGTGAGATATTGACCTTAGTGGGTTTTCCTCCATTGGGTTGGGTATAGATTTCGCCATCGTAGGTGTAGCAGAGTGTACCGTTGTGGCTCATTGAGAGGAAGCGTACGGGGTTTCCCTTGAATGAAGTAACGGGCTGCACATCAGCAGGGCGGTCCAACGGGAAGCGATAGACGTTGAATGAACCTCCATTGCGTTCGCTCAAGAAGTACACGGTTTTTCCATCGGCACTCAATACAGGGTCGCGGTCTTCTCCCGGTCGGGCGGTCAGGTTGGTATGTTTACCGCTGGTGGTGTCATACATCCATACGTCCCGGGTGATGGATGAAGTGTGATGCTTGCGCCATTCGTCTTCGAATCCTTTCCGGTCCTGATAGAGGAAGAAGGTTCCCGCTGGTGCATAGCACACTTTTTCCGCCGGTGTGCCTAATACTTGTTCAGTGCGTCCGCCCGCTACGGACACTTGATATAATTCGGTCATTGCACTGGTGGGAAACATGGCACTTTCTGCCGGGTCTTGCAGGGAGGCAGAAAACAGTACGTGTTTGCCGTCGGGTGTGAAGGCCGAAGGTGTTTCGTTTGCCGAATTGCTGGTCAGCCGGCGTGCTTCGCCTCCGCTGGCGGGCATCACGAAGATGTCGGTGCTTCCAAAGCGATCGCTGGCGAAAGCAATTTGTTGTCCATCGGGCGACCATACGGGGGTTGATTCATACGAAGGTTGTGTGGTGAGTCGTAGTGCTTCGCCTCCCTTGGCATTCACCTTATAAATATCTCCTTTGTAACAGAAAGCGATTTCGCTTCCATCGGGTGAGATGGCAGCATCGCGCATCCAAAGTGGTGTCGTCGCTTGGAGCGATACGCATCCTACCCCTAACATAAATCCTAATACTGTTTTTTTCATAAACTCTTATGCATTTATAGGCGGCAAAGATACGGAATATTGAAAAAAGAGATAAAAAAAGTGGGGAATTATTTGGAGGATATTATAAAAAACACTTATCTTTGCACCGCTTTCTAAGGAAAGCACGAAAGTTTGGACTATGGTGTAATGGCAGCACAACAGGTTTTGGTTCTGTTTGTCTAGGTTCGAATCCTGGTAGTCCAACGCAAATCAGGTCATTTTAAGGTATAGCCCCGTAAAAACGTCGTTTTTGCGGGGCTTTCCTTTGTAGTACGCTCGGCATGAGTATTAGCTAACGGGTGCAAGTCCCTAATGAGCCCTAATAGCGGGAATCATACAGCCCAAAGCAAGGGTGTCCATCGCGAGTTGGAATCTGAAAGAAGCTTGCGGCAAACATCTGGTCTGACGGACAGAAACTTCATATAAGGCATAAGACTGTGGGTAAGGTTGCATCACAAATCAAAGCCCTATAGCTATTCGGAACGGTTGGTGTAAATGAAGCAGACATAAGATGGAAAGTTAATACCCTTATCCGAGGAGGTCTCACGGACGCATGAGAATAGAGAAAAAAAAAAAAAACAAAAACGAAATCAGCGGAGTAAAGCTTGCCGTGAGAAGTCAGCAGATGTCATAGTAGCAAACGTGTCGATGAGTTTGTGAAGGACTGAACCTAATAATTAAACGATAGTAATTGAAACATACCTAATGAGAGAACGAATGCAGAAAACATTATCTAAAGTTAATGGCTGCCCTCAAAGAGACAGGTCGGAAACCGAATGGTATGGGGGAGTGCAGACTTTCATGTGGATGTGTGAAGACAACATCGTGGAAGTACCATTCGACAAGGAACACCTTTTCGAGCAAATCCTGAGTCCTGCCAATCTTAATCGAGCCTATAAGGCAGTGATTGGTAACAAGGGCTGTGGCGGTATCGACAAGATGTCATGTGAACAATTGTTTTCATGGCTATCAGCCAATAAAGATGCGCTCATCCGTTCCTTGATGGACGGTTCTTACCGTCCGAACCCCGTCAAAAGGGTAGAAATCCCGAAGGACAATGGCAATATGCGCCTTTTAGGAATCCCCACCGTGGTAGACCGTTTGGTGCAACAAGCCATTAACCAGGTTCTGACCCCTATCTA
>NZ_JACSPP010000019.1 GCF_014837065.1 Phocaeicola intestinalis | reverse complement strand
CTTTCATTTACAAATTTAATAATTCTCTTGGCTTTATGCTATTTTGCTAGCACATTACAAACATAGGAACTAAAAACATTAATCGATTTCTTCGTCAGCTTCATAACCGCCCATTTCCCGAAGGGCATTCTTCAGCATCACATATTGCTGGAAGAGATGATTGACAGGAACTTCATGCTGTGTATAGTCGTGCATCGGACTCTTGAGGAAGAAACTCAAGAAACGTTGGATGCCGTAACGTCCGGCACGTGCCGCTAAATCGCTCAACAATACCAAGTCAAGACAAAGTGGAGCTGCAAGAATAGAATCACGGCATAAGAAATTTATCTTGATCTGCATCGGATACCCCATCCATCCGAAGATGTCAATATTATCCCATCCTTCCTTATTGTCATTGCGCGGAGGATAATAATTGATACGTACCTTATGGTAATAGTCCGAATACAAATCCGGCTGATTTTCAGGCATCAGAATAGATTCCAGGGTAGAGAGTTTACTTACTTCCTTAGTATGGAAATTGGCAGGTTCGTCCAAAACCAGTCCATCCCGATTGCCCAAAATATTTGTAGAGAACCACCCCGACAATCCCAGACAACGTGTACCGATAATCGGCGCAAAACCAGATTTCACCAATGTCTGCCCTGTCTTAAAGTCTTTCCCGGCAATAGGCATCTTTGTCTTTTCTGCCATTTCCCACATCGCAGGAATATCCACTGTCGTATTGGGAGCTCCCATAATAAACGGTGCACCTTCGGCAAGAGCCGCATAGGCATAACACATGGATGGAGCAATGTTTTCACGGTCATCATTCTTCATTGCCTGTTCAAAATCAGCCAATGTCCCGTGCACAGATTCGTTCACCGGCACATAAATTTCAGTAGAAGCTGCCCACAATACCACAATGCGGCTGCATCCGTTCGCTTCCTTAAAATCACGTATGTCTTTGCGCAAGGCTTCCATCATATCCCATCGCGTAGCACAATCCTTCACGTTTTTCCCGTCCAGACGTTTGGCATAATTATGGTCGAAAGCTGCTTTCATCGGCACGATTTTCTCCAACTCATCTTTCACCGGATTAATATCCTTTTCCTTTAACACTTCGCAATTGATTGCAGATTCGTATGCATTGGCCGGATATACATCCCATGCGCCAAACACAATGTCATTCAAATCTGCCATCGGGACAATTTCATTATAATGAAGGTATTTCTTATCGGTCCCACGTCCTACACGAATCTTGTCATATTGAGTCATCGAACCAACAGGCTTTGCCAACCCTTTTCTTACCATCAAGACACCTGTAATAAATGTAGTAGCTACAGCTCCTAGACCAACACACAGCACACCTAATTTCCCAGTGGCAGGTTGTACATTCACTTTTCCCATTTTCTAATAAGTTTTTCGGTTTTTATATTAACATTAATAAGGTAATGAATTTTCTTTTCACTTACATTTGCCGCGTAAAGGTAGACTTTTTATCAATAAAATAAATGTCTTTTGCCTTTTTTGTTGCTTATTCGGCAAAAATAGAACATTATTCCTATAAAAACAACCATAGAAATGATAATCTTTCATAGGAAAGCTGCCGGAAAATCTCTTTAATTCACAAAAAAGCACTATCTTTGCCACCGTTTTTTAACTTGAATAACAGTAACGTAACATGAATGACATTTGCTGCATAGGACATATAACACTGGATAAAATAGTCACTCCCAGACAGACAATTTACATGCCTGGAGGCACTTCGTATTATTTTTCACACGGAATCTATCATTTAAACGATTACAAACACTATAAACTGGTAACCTCTTTGGCACCCAGTGAATATAAATCAGCTAACGAATTACGTGATAAAGGCATTGACGTGGAAATCATCCCCAGCCAACATACTGTATATTTTGAAAACAAATACGGAGAGAACCAAAATAATCGTACCCAGCGTGTATTGGCTAAAGCAGACCCTTTTACTGTAGAGAAATTACAACATCTTGAAGCACGTTTCTTCCACCTGGGCAGTCTGCTGTCTGATGACTTTCCTTTGGATGTAATCAAATTTCTCTCTCAGAAAGGAGTGCTTTCAGTAGATGCACAAGGATATTTGCGTGAAGTGCGAGGAGAAAACGTTTATCCGGTGGATTGGAGCGAAAAGAAAGAAGCCTTAAAGTATATAGACATTCTGAAAGTGAATGAACACGAAGCAGCCGTACTTACCGGTTCTTCTGATTATGGCGAGGCTATTCGTCTTTTACATGAATGGGGAGTAAAAGAAGTGTTATTGACTCTAGGCAGTGAAGGTTCATTGATATACGCCGAGAATACATTATTCCGTATTCCTGCCTACCCGCCCAAAGAAGTGGTGGATGCTACAGGATGCGGCGATACTTATATGTTAGGTTACCTTTATATGCGTAATAAAGGAGCATCTTATGCAGAGGCTGGAACATTTGCCGCAGCATTGTCTACCATCAAGCTCGAAAAATCAGGTCCGTTCTGTGGCACAGAACAGGCAGCAGCCGATATTGTATGTACAAGCCATCTAATCCCCGAAATTTTATCGTGCTGAACAAACCGCTTATATACATCCGGCACAGACAGTCACATAAATACAAACAGAGCGGGACCCATAAAGCCGGTTCCGCTTTTTTATGATAAAATTTACATTTTCTATCCCCTCTCTTTTGCTTTTTCCCTGATAATTAATATCTTTGTGATAATTTGTAATAACCTAAAAATTATCACTATGAGTCTAGAAAAAACATTGGTCATTTTAAAACCCAGCGCCGTACAGCGTGGGTTAATCGGAGAAATTACTACACGTTTCGAACGCAAAGGCCTACGGCTTGCAGGTATGAAAATGATGCAGCTCACCGATGATTTACTGAACGAACACTACGCCCATTTGGCAGACAAACCTTTCTTCGGACGCATCAAGCAATCGATGATGGCATCGCCGGTCATAGCTTGCTGCTACGAAGGAGTGGATGCAGTGCAGGTGGTACGCTCTATGACAGGTGCTACCAACGGCCGTAAAGCTACCCCCGGTACGATTCGAGGCGATTACAGCGTAAGTGCACAAGAAAACATCGTGCATACTTCTGATTCTCCGGAGAATGCTATCGTAGAGCTGAACCGCTTCTTCAGACCTGAAGAAATCTTCGACTATAGCCTTCCTATACAGTCTTATCTAAATTACGAAGGAGAAGAATAACAAGCTGAAAATCAAACTTGTATATACAGAGGTGCAGGAAACCATTAAAAAGCCCTGCACCTCTGTGTATATAGTCAGAGAGATTCTACGCGTTTTATATTTTAAAGCTCATCCAAATCGCTGCCCGTACGCTCCATAATACTCGCGGCTAAACTATCTGCTGCCTGCACAATGGCTACCAACGGGTAAAGCATACGTGCTGTATCATAATTACGCAATTCTTCATAACTGTTCAAGTTCAACCCGAAAGCCCCCATATGCCAACGGATTGCCAGCATTTCATCATCGCTCATTTCCAGTCCGTTACAAAGCAGAAGAATCACTGATTTTTCGCCGTGTCCCATCGGAAAACCTTTATAAGTCACCTTGTAACCTTCAGTATCTTCCCACACGCCCAACGCATTCTTGCGTTTCTTCACACTGCGCACATAAATGTCACTCTTGCACACATCGTGCAGCAAGCTGGCAATAATCACATTGTCTCTTCCCACTTCATTTTCCAAACTCGGTTCAAGAACCTTCATCCCTTCCCATATTGCCAAAGCAGCCTTACACGTATTGATGGAATGAAGTACCAAACCACCTTCAGTGTTGAGATGATGCCCTGCAGAGGCAGGAGCTGTAAAAAACCCCAACTCTTCAAGCCCTGTTATTACGTCCTCTACTCCATCACGTCCCGTAGAACGCAACAACTCAACAAATTCTTCCTTATTTTTCTTACTATCCATTTTTCTGCTTTTTCCATTCACAGGTCTCATGCACTGCTCATGCACCAAACCTTTTTATACTTCAATTTAAAATAACCAGCGGTTCACAATTTGCTCCGTCCGGTTCCACAATTCTTGCATCTGCGGATGTCTGACATATTTATCTGATAACGGCTTGGCATGCCCACTCACATTCAATGTACCTGTCCGCTTGCCTGCTTCTTCATCCAACAACAAATGAATGGCAGTAGACGCACCTTGCAGTGGAGTGCGGATAAAGGGACGGAAAAAAATGTCAGTTAACGGATCGAACCATGCATGCATCGTAATAATATCAGTAGAGACAATACCCGGGTCGGCTGCATTGACCACGATTCCTTTGTCACGCACACGCTCTGCCAGGTCTATAGTGAAAAGCATCAATGCCAGCTTGGTATTACTATACACCGGGATACGCCAAAAAGCTCCTTTCCTTCCCCGGTAGAAGAAATCTGGAAAATCCAATTTACCGATGGCATACGTACACGACACCATATTGACTATACGACTACCTTCTCCCATCAATGGCAATAACTTACGAGTCAGCAAATAGTGCCCCATATAGTTCACCTGGACCGTACGTTCATAACCATCTTCCGTACAATGAAAAGCGGTTTCCATTGTACCGGCATTATTCATCAGCAAGCTGACTTGCCCGCCTTCTGCGACCAAAGTATCTGCAAACACTGATACCGAAACAAACGATGCCAGGTCGATGCTACGTACCTCTACCTGCAAATCACCACGCTCACGCAACAATGCCTCACGCACCTCTTCTCCTTTCTCCACCCGCAGGCATGCCATGATAACACGATATCCCGCCATTGCCACGGCACGGGTTATTTCCTGTCCCATTCCACCGTCGGCACCTGTAATCACTGCCAGTTTCCGTGCTTTCATTTTACAGCCTGCCTTTCTTCTATCTGTTCTATCTCTTTTTTCAAACACGGAGGCAATGCTTCATGCAAATGTTGGTGACATGCCATTTCTATGGAATACATCCGGGCTATGCAATAATTGCTGTGACGGCAATTGCAGCGTGCCTGTTCTTCGTCCCGCATCCGGTTTACAAATCCCGGCTCATTCAGCAAGGCACGTCCCATTTGCACTGCCTCGAACCCATAATCAAGTACTTCATCTATTTTTTCCCGTGACACCAGTCCACCTACATAGACCAATGGCATCCGAACTGCCTCGCGGAACTTCAATGCGTCTTCCAAGAAATAGGCTTCCTTAAAAGGTACACTGGGAATCATCCATTTACCTACCAGCCGTACGCCATACTTCAGCCACCAGCAAGTCATGTAATGTGTCATGCTGCGGATAGGCATTTCACCCCGCATCACATACATCGGCGCCTTGCTGACAAAACCTCCGCTCAGCACCAGCGCATGGGCACCCGAATGTTCCAGCCGTTTTGCCACCTGAATAGTCTCGTTCAGTTCCATACCTCCCTTGAAACCATCACGCATATTCATCTTTACCAGCACAGCCATATCATTACCTGCAGCCTTCATCACTTCATCCATCACCATATCCATAAACCGCATCCGGTTCTCAAGCGAACCTCCGTAAATATCCTTGCGGTGATTGGTGGAAGGCGAAAGAAACTGACTGATAAGATAACCGTGACCGGCATGGACCTCTACCGCATCGAAACCTGCCTCACGTGCAAGATTGACCGCATGCCCATAAGCACGTGCCATTTCAGGCAATTCGTCAGCACGAAGCCCACGTACGAAAGTGGGCGAATAAAGATTAAATCCACTGCTTGCCCCTACTGGCAAACAACCGCAAATGCTCTTGTGAGACATATTACCACAATGTCCCAACTGAATACTTGCAGCAGCACCTTCTTTATGCACGGCATTGGTCAGTTCACGCAAGCCCGGTACTATTTCAGGGCGCATCCATAACTGACGGTCAAACGACAAACCGCTTCGGGTAACAGCGGCATATGCCACTGTTGTCATACCTACCCCTCCGGCTGCTACTGACCGATGATAATCGAGCAACATCTGCGAGGGCTTATTTCCCGGACACATGCTTTCGAATGCGGCTGAGCGAATAGTACGGTTACGCAACGTAAGCGGTCCTATCGTGACCGGAGTAAACAACTTAGAGTCTTTCATACTACTTCTTTTGTTTTTGTTGACAAAATATCAGTTAACAGACTATCGGATAGTCTTGATGACATATACCAAGGCATCTGAGTGTCAACCGAAAAACTAATATATAAAAGGTATAATCCGTTTTCTATTTCCTACGGCTTCGACACCGAACGTTTCACGATATTTATGATAAATAGCATTGGCACGAGGTATCAGATTGGCGGCTGTCCACCACACAAACACCCAAGCTGCTGGAGAAGCGGTAAGCACGGCAAATCCCGTCCACTCCACCAGTTCACCGAAATAATTGGCAGAAGTGACATACTTATACATCCCTTTCTGCGGAAGATAATGCCGGGTATCTCCCGGCTTACGCAAATGACGGATAACATGATCGGAATGCAAGTTAATTCCCATCCCCACCAAGAACAGGATTATCCCCAACAGGGCATTCGGCTGTAACAAGTAACCGGCTCCAATGCCGACAGGCACACTGTCATTGAACCAAAACAATCCTCCTCCCTGCATCATCCCGTTCAGTACATTAAATACGATGCCCATTGCCATAATGGCTACTGGCATACGGCTTTTCCCTGTCATCAGAAAAGGGAAGATAAACGAACGCTGCAAATAATGCAACTGAAACAACGCAAAAAACAAGAACTGAGGCAATGCAAATCCTACCCCGCTCCGTATCCACAAAACAAACATCACCACAAATACAGGTGCCTCCATCAGCATCCACGCTATTTTATTGTCCAGTGACAATCCCCACGATGGAGTGCGAAACATTCCGTATCCTGCCTTTACAAAATAGAGGGCAACAAATACCAGAAAAGCAATGCCCGACATGACTGCCAGAAAAAGATGAAAAATTTCCTGATCCATAGACTATATCATTAAAACGAGGTAAAGATACGTCAAAACCGTGAAATAAAACACAGAAACGTAAGAAAACCTACAAAAGCAGATAAACAAACAAGTTTTTCATTAAATCTGACATTCTTATCAAGGATGAAGTATGTGCATTGCAATGTCAAGATATCGTGTCATATCAGTCGTAAAAGGTCCATCGTACACATCACAACGTTTACGTCCCAAACGAACCACTACCGCATTTTCTGAAGGTATCGCATAAACATATTGTCCCAGCATGCCCCGCATACAAGGAATGGTTTCGCCCCGATAGGGTATCAACCATAACTGCAAGCCATAATAACTGAGCGAATCTCTTCCCCACTGGTCTTTCAGGTAAGAAGCAGGACGCAGCATCTCGTCCATATATCTTTGCGACACGAGCTGTTTTCCACGCCATTTACCTTGCTGAAGCAACAGGCTTCCGAGACGCGCCGCATCGCGTGCCGTCGTATGAAAACAACAGAATGCTTTTTCATCACCGTCACGTTTATCCAACAACCAATAAGCATCTTTTTCCGCTTGCATCGGCTTCCACAACTTTTCCTCAGCATACCGGCTCAACGTTTCTCCCGTTGCAGCTTCAAGCACGAACGCCAAAAGCTGCGTCTCACCGCTGCGGTATGAGAATTGCATACCAGGCCGGTCTTTTACCTCCAACCCGGTAACCAGTTCGTACAAATCATTTCCATAATAACCGTGGGTAGTAACCGAAAACAGCGAAGCGTATGATTCGTCCCATGCCATCCCCCCACTCATTGTAAGCAAATCACGTAGCGTAACATCCGCTTGCATACCTTTATTATATATAGGTATATAGTCCGAAACCTTGTCATCAAGACTATGTATTTTCCCTTCATCGAATGCTATTCCTACCAACAAGCCCACGATGGTTTTGGTTGCCGAATAGAGATTGGAAGTCAGAGTGTCATTCCATCCGTCGCGATAATCCTCAAAAAGGATACTGTCCCGACGGACGACAAGAAAGGATACTGTATGCAAACTATCAAGATAAGCTGCATCCTTTTCCGAAAGCTGATGCTGATTATACGCTTCTGCTTGAGGCCATAACCATACGCTGTCTGCATCGTGATGCACGACATGACGGTGAAAAGTCTCCAAGTCATCAATAACAGGCATCAGATGAATAAGAGCCTGACGGGCATAGTAAGGCAACGACAAATAAGAAATGACCAGCACCAAAACAATGCCGGCACTGATGCAAATGATTTTCTTTTGCTTGGTCATATGGATTCTTTCGATAAATTTTCTGGCAAGAAAGATAAACATTTTCTTTGAAAGATGTAAGCGATAAGACATATATTCCAAAAAAACTTATAACTTTGCCTTGGTTAGTATAAGTATTTACAAACAATTTAATTATTTATTGTATGATGAAAAAGCTTTTATTTTTGAGCGTGTTGCTGATAGCCATTTCTGCTTCCGCACGCGACAAAGATTTCCACATTTATCTCTGCCTGGGACAGTCGAATATGGAAGGTAATGCTAAGTTTGAGCCCCAGGACACTTGCAATATCAGCAACCGTTTCCTGCTGATGTCTGCTGTCGATTGCCCTGAACTGAACAGAGTAAAAGGACATTGGTATCGTGCCGTACCCCCTTTGTGCCGATGCCATACGGGACTGACTCCTGCCGATTACTTTGGTCGGACATTAGTAAACAATCTGCCCGAAAAAATACGTATAGGTATTGTACATGTGGCCATCGGAGGCTGTCGTATCGAATTGTTCGACAAGGATAACTACCAATCGTATGTAGATTCATCACCCGAATGGTTAAAAAACATGGTAAAAGAATATGATGGCAACCCTTACGCGCGTTTAGTGGAAATGGCACGTCTGGCACAAAAAGACGGAGTCATCAAAGGCATATTGCTGCATCAAGGAGAATCGAACACGGGCGACCCCGATTGGCCAGACAAAGTAAAGCTGGTTTACGAAAACCTGCTTTCCGACCTTCACCTGAAAGCGAAAAACGTTCCCTTGCTTGCTGGTGAAGTGGTCAATGCTGACCAAAACGGGAAATGTGCCTCGATGAATGCCATTATCGACACTTTGCCCCGCACCATTCCTACTGCACATATCATCCCGTCGGCAGGTTGTCCTGCCGCCAAAGATAGTTTGCATTTCACGGCACAAGGCTACCGGATGCTTGGTACACGCTATGCCATCCAAATGCTGAAGCTATTGGGCATAGACAAGTCTGATGATAAAAACTTGCTTGATTTTGCCTATCCGGATGCCAATCAACAAAAACTAATCCGCAAAGAAGACTAAGAAACTATACGAATGCAAGAAACTGTTTTGAGAAGCTGTTTTGAATTTCTCCAAAAAGTTTTTCTTGGCTTGATGTATCCGTTTTCGTGTGTGCTTTGGGAGAAATTCAAAACAGTTTCTTCTCATATTCTATCAAGCTCTTATCTTTCAAAAGACAAATTGTACAACCGCCTTGATAAGAAGATAATGTCCTTTCCATGCAAGATTAATAATCTTACACGAAACAACTTATATATCGTTGCAACTATCTGAAAATAGCGATGCAGATATAAATACCTGCAGATATAAATACCTGCAGATATAAATATCCCCCGCGAGCCATAAAATATCTTGTCCGGCTTGCGGGGTAATGATTTTATTTATATCTTGGCACGATTTTTTTACAAACCCCTAAAACAAGAATTATGCAGACAGTTATCAAACTTTTTATCTTTGCAGCGATATATGTCATTGGCATCGTCAATCTGGCAAAAACCAATACCGTATGGACGGGCGACCTGAGTTACCGCCTCATCCACCTGCTACTGTTCATCACCAGTGTACTTGCACTTATCAGCCGCATGCGGCCCAAAGCCGGTCAAAACCCCCATCCGCTTTACCCCGTGGCACGCTGGTGTTTCATCATCGTATGCTTATTTTATGCCCTCACCTATTTGTCTGCCATCTTCATAACCGACTTGCCTTTGCTCCTCAAATGATGTCTACGCAGTGGAAGAGTATACTAAAAAAACGGCGTGACAGCATTGTCTGTATGTTCATTTTAGGACAGGCGTTTGGCGATGCCTCAGTTTGAATGAACTACAGACAGGCCTCACGCCTTTTTTATGAGTCCCCAATACAGCCCCTCATCGAGAACATGCTTTTTCACATAGCCATTCCCCTATCACGGAGTTGCTGAATATATCTTTACTTAGAGAGGGTGATACGCTGTGAAAGCATTTTCCGTGCATAAAACCACACCACGACATATGCCACCCAAGGCACTACGAACGCCCAAACCATGGAGTCGGTATGGTCTGCCACCACTCCCATCAGCAACGGACCTACCACACCTCCCACAGGCGACATCATCAGGAAAGAAGAGGCACGCTTGGTATGGATGCCCAGCCCTTTCAGTGAAAGAGCAAAGATAGTGGGGAACATAATCGCCTCGAACGCATACCCACACAGCAGGGCGATGAGAGAAACGATACCAAGGTCGAACAATACCACCGTAGTGGTCAGTACCGTACCCGTAGCACACCAGAACAACATCCGTTCGGCACTGACACGCTGCATAATCCAGCTTCCGGAGAAACGCCCCAACATAAACAGTCCCAGCCCGCCGAAAGAAAGAACCAGCGAAGCATAACGGGCGTCCATCCACCGCTGTTCTACCACGTAATTGATAAAGAAACTATTGATGGAGATTTCCGCCACCTCATAAGCGAACAAGGCTATCAACCCGAAGATAAACAGCCGGTGCGACCATAGCCCCACCCGATGTCCTTCTTTGTCCACCTCTGCCTCATGCCTGATTTCGGGAAGTTTTACCCGCAAGAATATACTTGCCACAAAAAGCACCAATATCCCCATGCAAGCATAAGGAAAAGCTACGCTGTTGGGATGTTCTTTGGTTTCGGAAAAAAGGAACCAACCCACCAACAACGGTGCACAGATACACCCCAGTCCGTTGAACGACTGAGCAAAGTTCAAACGGCTCGCCGCCGTTTCTTTTGCACCCAGTTCGGTGACATAAGGATTGGCTGCCGTTTCCAGGAAAGTCAGTCCGCAACCGATAACGAACAAAGCGAAGAGAAAAGCATTGAACGAAACAAAATATTGTCCGGGAATGAACAACAATGACCCTATGCCATAAAGCAGCAAGCCGAACACTACCCCGCTCCGGTATCCGAACCGGTTGATGAATAATCCGGCCGGGATAGCCATTACGAAATATCCCATATACATCATTGCCTGAATCAATGCCGAATGAGTCTTCGAAATGTCCAGCATCTCCTGGAAATGTTTGTTTAATACGTCCAATATGGCGTGGGCAAATCCCCACAAGAAAAAAAGTGAAGTCAACAGGACGAAAGGCAGGAAATACTGCTTGTCGACCAATACAGTCCGTTGTTTATCCATGGATATCTTTATTATAATAAATAAGTTAATAATTCGGGTAAATCAGTTATAATCAGGTCGGGTAATGATTCGTTTGCATCTTCGTCCCAACTTTCTCCTTTCAACCACGCCACCCGGCATCCTATATGCTTGGCTGGGACAACATCTTTCGGATACGAATCACCTACTGCCAAAACCTTATCTGCCGGAAATCCCATAGCGTCTATTCCTAACTGGTAAATGGCTGGATCGGGCTTGCGTACCCCTACCACCGATGACTCTATAATGGCCGAAAAGCTTTCGGACAGACCGAAATCTTTCAAAACCGCCTGAATGTTTCCGTAAAAATTGGAAACCAAAACCAGCTTATACCGTTTTGACAGAGTTTGTAAAACCGGACGGGTCCGCTGTAATACGTCCCATACATACCTATAGCAACTGTCGGCTATACGTGTTGCATAGTCGTATTTATCGGCTTTCGTACGCGACAAGACCCCTTTATCAATCAAATAATCCACTTGAATACGGGTTTTGACCGAAAGCACTTCATGAAAGCCGTATTCCGGTTTTATCAATTGTTTGTGTGCCAGTGTCCGTTCACCATATACATATGCCTCACGGAATTCCGGTTTGCTGACTGGTACGTCAAAAGTCTTATACTTTTCCCATAAAACTTCTGCCCAATGACGGCCATTGGTATCAATAGTCCCTCCGTAATCGAAGATGATACCCTGTATATCAATTAATTTTTCACTCATTTTTCTTTTCATTTTTACAGTTGCCAACCTTCATCAGCAACACTCCTATCATAATCCAAAACAACTCCCGCACCCGAGCTATCAGTCCGGTATAGATACCGAATGCACCTGGAATGGCAAGTCCTCCGGTTGCCAGGACAAATCCTCCTTCGCGAGCTCCCAGCTGCATGGGCGAGAAGAAAAATAAATTGGCAAAGAGCGAAGTGAATGCCATAATCAAAATACAAGCCAAGAAACTGACATCAGCAGTCAGGATGTTTAGAATGAAATAGACTTCCAGGCAGCCCACAATCCGTGCCGAGAACTCCAGTCCCAACGAAATATAGAACGTACTTTTCCGCTGTTTGTGCAATTCTGCTATTTGTGCATCTATCCGTTCCAGCGTATCTTTCTTTTCCACGCAGAACCGCTTTGCCCACTTCTTTACAAAAGGCACGTGCGATAACCAGTTCAGTGCACGTACCGCCATCCCGTTCCGGTAACCTTTCATAAAGAAATAAATCGCCAGAGAACAGAACGCTACAACCACAGCCAGCAGAATACCTACCCCCCAGTTCATCGGTTCAAAAAGCACATAAAGCACAGCCGATACAAGCCAAAACCAGAAATGCGAAAAGATATGCATCATGGCATATAATATTACGGAAGAAGTAGCTTTGCTTCCCCCCACATACGAGCTAAGTTCCATGATACGGTAAGGCTCCCCTCCCATCAGCCCTACCGGTGTTGCGTAATTCAAGGCAAAACCGGAGATAGTCAGTTTATAAACTTGTCTGAAAGGAACTTTTCCACTCTTCCCGTCGCAGATAATCACATACCATGCCCATGCATTCAGGTAATAGATAAACACCCACAGGAAAATGACAGCAGGAAGCCATATCCCTGCCCTACGCAGATTTTTCCACAACTCATTGTAGTCCATATCAAATGTGCAGAGCATCACCACAATGGCAAAGATACCGAAAAACCAAAATATGTTACGGGCTTTTTCTTTCATTGTCGAGCGTATTTATGATACAGATAGGCACTCAAAGCCTCGTGGCGATGGCGCATATAGATAAAAAGGATAGTCATAACTGTCATTTCAAATATAAAATATACCCACGGTTCACCCATAAGCAACGATACATAAAGCACAATGGCACGTGTGTTGAACGTGAGGATATTGGCATATTTCATCAGTGGCAGACTTAAAGAGCGGAACTCGTTGCGCAATGTACCGGGAATATCATCACCATATTTCTGCTGTATAAAGGCATAAAAACGTTGGAAATTCGGGGTCATGCGTTCTTGTTTCCGGGTATAATTGCCATAAAAATACAGAAAAGCTTTCCACCAGAAATTTCCTTTCCAGGGAAGGCTATAAAACAAATCCCGCTGTTGCTTGAAGTTATCCAGTTCGCTTCCTGCTTTCCCTTTCAGGAAAAACAAATGGATATTACGGTAATAATCTGCCAATGCACATTGCCGGCTATGACAGAGTGTCCCCGACAAGGCGGCTATTATCCAAATGCCTGCTCCCCATACCATTCCGTCACTACTGCCTATGCCTAACGGCAAAGGTTGGCAGGTAAGACGCAAACAAATAGTGAAATAAATGGCTATAAACCAAAGGTCGCCTGCAAATCCGTCCAACATGCGTCCCCAACGCGTCTTTTTACCAGTCATACGTGCCAATTGCCCGTCGCAGCTATCATAATGGTTTGCCCACATGAGCAAGATTATGCCGGCAAGCGTATGTTTCAAGTCCGGATAATAAAACATGATTCCTGCCCCTATGCCCAACAGAATCGACAAAATAGTCACTACATTAGGGTGTACATCGAAATGCCTGAAAAACAACGCCCAGGCATAACCTATCGGACGGTTAAAATATATATCCAGAAACTCTTCCGTATCCATTGACTTGAAAGAGGCTTTCAATCCTTTCTTTTCTGTACTCATCTCTTAATGGCTGTTCTGTTTGGCAATGATACAATTGTAAATATAACCGGCTATTTCTGTTGACGCCTCCTCACAACAAGGTGCAAAGCTTGGCCAGTCATTGAAATCAATGATACGGATTTCGCCCGTCGGACCTACTACACAATCGCCTCCATAAACAGGTACCTGGAGCACCTCTGCCGCCCGGTTGGCATAATTTTTCAGTTTGTCCAGACAAAACGGGAAACCGCGTGCCTTCCCATTAATGGCTTCCAGTCCATATTTGCTATGCGATTGTTCGGTAGGATAAAACGAATAGAAAAAATCGGTATTCTTCACCCCGTAAAACTTCACCAAGTCTCCTACCAGATGTTCGTTGACTACTGCCCTCGGTATCCCACGGTTCCGGAAATCAGCAAGAACAATATTTGCCTCCTCCCTACATTCTACATAGACCACGTCTTCTTTCACCATAGCATGTGAATCACCCCGTTTAATCCAACAGGGAAACAAATCAAGCGTAAATCCCTGATCAGTAGGAATGATATAACTTTTGGGATGTGGAATGCCGTAATACATTAAAATCTCGGTCATCGGCTGGCGAATGCAATTCTCGATTCCCTGTCCTGAATTAATAACCAGACTACCTGTCTTTTCCAGTTCTTTCAAATATGGAATGGTGGCATGGTCGCGTGCCATATTGAAAATGAATTCTGCCTGAATACGCCGTTGTACGAACTCTGTTTCTGAAAACAGTTTCACCTCACAGCCTTTTTTCCCCAGCTTTTCAGCTGTCTTCATCAAAATAGCCGCATCATTATTGATATGATTGGGTGAAAACTGGTTTCCACGACTCACTCCAATAAGCTGGATTCTTCTCTCCTCGTGTTGCATGACTTATGCGCTTCTCTCTTTATTTTTGGGAGTATATACAGCTCCCATCAATGTACTTCATTCAAAAATGCTTCTGCCTTTGGGATATCTGCAGCATGGTCTACGTCCAGAATTTTCGAAAACGGATATGCTTCCAAGCGTAATCCGTCGCTCACCAACTGCCGCTGAAAATTACGCATACGCGACATACCTGAACAAATGCAATGCTCCAAAGTGCCGATGGCTTGGGGAGTCAGGCAGTAAATGCCTCCTGAAATGTATTTCATACCAGGCATGGGCATGTCATAAAAACCGGTAATGTTCAAATCGGTATCGGTACCGATATATAGCGGCTTCTCATCATCAACATAATCCGTAACCGCCATCAGCCCATCTTTATCCGAAACTTTGAAAGCTTCGATGAAGCGGGAAAACTCATCTTCCCGGAAAACAGTATCTACGGTGGTCAGGCAAAAACGGTCTTCTTTCAGATAAGGACTCAACTCGTGGAAACTGTGCATCGAGCTGGGAGTGGTCTTGACGACCACCCTCAACGGAATGTCTGAATGCTTTTCCAGTTCTGTCAAATGCGCCTTTGTCAAAGGTGATTCATTGTTAATGACGACCACTACCTCTTCGGCACCGTTCTGCATAAATATATGTATCAGGCGATCTATCATCGCTCTCCCATTCAGCTGTACCAAAGGTTTGGGCAACCGGACGCCTTCTTGTGACAATCGGGTCCCCTCTCCAGCCGCTATAATTGCAAACTTCATATTCATTCGTCCTCTACCGTGTCCAGTTTCAGCTTATCGCTATCGTCACGTTTCTCGTAATATTGCTTGCGCAACGGGCGGGCATTGATTTCTTCTTCAATCTGCCGGCGGCGGAACACATCAAGTGCCACATAAATGGCTTGCCTGAAAGAATCCTCGGAAGCCACACCTTTCCCCGCCAGGTCGTATGCAGCATCGTGTACCGGAGCCGTGCGGACAATGGAAAGGCCGGCGGTATAGCAAACTCCTTCATTCATGGCAAGTGTCATAAAAGGAAGCACGCCCTGGTCGTAATACATTGCCAACACCCCATCGAAGTGCCGGTAATACCCCAACCCCATAAACGTATCAGCGGCATAGGGTCCGTAGCATAAGATACCCCGTTTGGTCATGGCTTCCACGGCGGGAACAATTGCCTGTTCTTCTTCCAGACCGACAAGCACATTGCTTTGTGCCTGCGGGTTCAGCGCAAACACGGCGATACGCGGATTATCAATACCGAAATCTTGCTTCAGCGAACGGTGGAACACTTCTATTTTTTCCATCACCTCTTCTTTTGTCAGCCTGGGAGATACCTCTTTCAATGGGATACGCCCAGTCACCAGTGCCATCCGGAAATCATCCTTCAGCAAGATTTTCAGTGCTTTTCTACCCTTGCCAAAGCGTTCTTCCAAATAAGCAGTATGGCCGGAGAAAGGATACTCTTCCGTCTGTACGGCATTCTGGTTTGCAGGAGCCGTCACCAGCACATCAAATAATCCTTCACTATATTCAGCCGAAGCCCTTTCCAGTGCATCGAGTGCGGCACGGCTTCCGTCGGGTGTAGGTTTCGAAAGTTCCACTTTCAATTCCTCATCAGTACAGCTGACAATGTTCAGACGCCCGTCTTGCGCTTCCGATGCCGAACTTATGATACTGAAATTGGCAGGCAAGTCCATCGCTTTACGGTGATAAGCCGCCACCTTGGGCGAACCGTAAACGACCGGTGTGCACAAATCCAGCATCGCCGGATTGGAGAAGGTTTTCAGAATCACCTCATAACCTACCCCATTGATATCTCCGTGGGTGATACCCACCTTTATTTTACGTCCTTCCATATCATTTCCTTATTTATTGATTTTTGTCTTGTCTTTATGTACATGTTGTCTTTCCGCCTGTTTCTCTGCTGTAGAAAGCATACCGCAAGCAGCAAAAATATCTTCTCCCCGCGAAGCACGAATGGTGGCAAATACCCCATGACGGGTCAAATAATCGCGGAATGCCAGCATCGTATCCGCATCGGTTCCCTGCAAATCCACCCCCGGAATCGCATGGAAACGAATCAGGTTGACCCGGCAGTCCAGTCCCCGCACCAGCTTCACCAGTTCTTTGGCATATGCCAAATTATCGTTCACACCGCCGAAAACGATGTATTCGAACGACAGGCGCCGTTGTTTGCTGAAGTCATACCCCCGGAGCATGTCGACAATTTCACGAATGGAAAAAGCCTTTTCGGCAGGCATCAGTTCACCACGTTGTGCCGGGAAAGGCGAGTGCATGCTTACCGCCAGGTGGCAATCGCTCTCTTTCAAGAAGCGTTCCATTCCACGTCTCAGGCCTACCGTAGAAACCGTGATTCGTTTCGGGCTCCAGGCATAACCATAGTCTGCGGTCAGCACCTCCAGCGACCGCAACACAGCATCCAGATTATCCATAGGCTCACCCATCCCCATAAACACCACATTGGTCAGTGTGTCCCGCTCAGGGATAGAATAAATCTGATTCAAGATTTGCGCAGTGGTCAGATTGCCCGAAAAGCCTTGTTTACCCGTCATGCAGAACTTGCAGTTCATTTTGCATCCCACCTGTGAAGACACACATAACGTAGCGCGTTCGCCATCAGGAATATAAACAGACTCGATATAGTTGTTATCGGGCGTACGGAACAGATATTTCACCGTGCCGTCCACCGAACGCATCTCATGCACCGGAGCAGAAGCCCCCACCTCGTACATCTCCTTCAGCCGTTCACGGTTCTTGAGCGACAGGTCGGTCATTTCATCTATCGAAGCCACCTTCCTCCCGTACATCCAGCGTGCCACCTGCTTCCCCGTAAACTTGGGCATTCCCAAGCTTGTCACGATTTCGGTCAGCTCGCCCAGTGTTTTTCCCAAAAGGGATATCTTCTTTTCACTCATTCAACACTTGTTTTGTTTGCAAAAATAGGCAAAATCTCTGAATTACGCGAAATAAAAAAGCAGAATACAGAAATTCACACTACAAATTAAGACTTCCGGAAGAAAAATAAGCGCGGTATGAAATTGTACATTTTCTCACCAGATATTTTAATGTGCCAATGAATAATAGGCAATGTGCTAATTTATTTTCACAAAATGGATGCAAGAGGGGTATAGGTTGAAACGACACCCCTGCGCACGGCATGGTTTCAACTCATATCGTCTTCCCCATGACCTTAATTCAAGTAAGGTCATCCTGCGGGATAGGGTGGTTTGAAACTACCTTATCTCAGAGACGACCTGCTTTCAAGGTAGGTCGTTGTTGTCTTGCGCAGAGACCCCCTCTGTCAAACATACACCGTCTCGGCACGTATGTCGGTATGGAGAGGGGAATAGTGAGGGAGGATTCACTCCACAAAGATACGAAAAATTTTTCAATTGGCAATGGATATTAGGCAATGGACAATGGAAATTTGACAATCGGCAATTATTTTTTTTGGCAAGTTATACTTAAACCGCTGAAATGCAACTATTTGCACAGGCGCGCGAAGCTATATATACCGGGCTTTGCATATAGATGCATGATGTATTCCTTATAGTTGCACCAGCAAAACTTACAGTTACAATCCTTACAATTACCGTTTATGAAAGTGAGCAAAAAGAAGAAAAAAAATTACATTAATATGTATATATATAAATATATATATTATATATTTATATATATAAATTTTATACAGACTTTTCTCTCTGCCCCGAAAACGTAAAACCGATAAATGTAATTGTAAGGATTGTAAGTGTAAGTTTTCCTGAATTGATTACAATTACAATCCTTACAATCACACTCGTTCATTAAGATTATTAAAACGAATGTCATTTTGGGAAATAAGCAAAACACAAAAACGCTTTATATATCGCTGATTTTCAAGGTCAATTTCAAAAAAAACATCTTCTGTTAACAGATTTTCACACCCACCCATCCCAAATCCATTGCCACATGGAAAAGATTTCTTACCTTTGCAGAGGAGAGAGGGAGGAACATAATTATACCATGCGGACATTCATCTAAGACAAACCACTGATTATGACAAACAAAGACATAACTTGCTTCGTCGCCTGTTGCGGAGGGGCAACACCTGGTGATATCATTGAAGGGCTTCCAGACGCAAAGATACAGACAATCTCCCTGCAAGACAATACCGATACCTGCCGGCTTATAGCTGCCCAAAGTCACACCCCCTATACTCTAATATGCCGCACCAGGCATCACATCCGGCTAGGGTACAGAGCTTTGGAGCGTATGGCAGATTACTTGTCTGCTCCTGAGTGCGGCATGGTATATGCCGACCGTTACGAAGAGACCAAAGAAGGAATATACCCACATCCGGTCATCGATTACCAGCCGGGAAGTGTACGGGATGACTTCGACTTCGGCTCGCTTGTGATGTACCGCACCGAAGCCTTCAGACAAGCTACAGCCGAAATCAGTGTAGAGCCTGCGTATACCCATTCGGCAAGCTACGCCCTCCGGCTGGCATTGTCGCGCAAGTACTCCCTGACTCATATCAGCGAATATCTTTATACAGAAACCGAAACAGATACACGTCATTCGGGCGAAAAACAATTCGATTACGTCGACCCGCGTAACCGGGACGTACAATTGGAACGGGAAGCCGTCTTTACCCGATACCTGAAAAAGACAGGAGCATACCTGCCTCCGCCGAAGCGGAATATCGATTTGCAGAAAGGCTCGTTTCCCTGTGAAGCATCGGTCATCATCCCCGTGCGCAACCGCGTGCGGACCATCGACGATGCCATCCGTTCCGCATTGGCACAAGAAACGACATTCGATTACAACCTGATAATCGTAGACAATCATTCTACCGACGGAACAACCGAAGTCATCCGCCAGTATGCCGGAGAAAAGAAAGTAGTCCACATCATCCCCGAACGCACCGACTTGGGTATCGGTGGATGCTGGGACTTGGCCATACGCGATGCACGATGCGGACGGTTTGCCGTCCAACTGGACAGCGACGACCTGTATAGTACGCCCGGCACCTTACAGGCTATTATCGACAAATTCCATGCAGGACAATGCGCTATGGTCATCGGTTCCTACCGCATGACCGACTTTAAACTGCAGGGCTTGCCGCCCGGCGTAATAGACCACCGCGAGTGGACCGATGCCAACGGGCACAACAACGCCCTCCGTATCAACGGGTTGGGAGCACCGCGTGCTTTCTACACCCCCTTGCTGCGCCAGATAGGCATACCCAACGTAAGCTATGGAGAAGACTATGCACTGGGACTGGCATTCTCGCGCCAATACCCTATCGGGCGTATCTACGACGTACTTTACCTGTGCCGCCGCTGGGATGGAAACTCGGATGCCAACCTGAGCATCGAGAAAGTAAACCGCAACAATGCTTATAAAGACAGCCTGCGCACACTGGAGCTTTCCTGCCGCCGTGCCCTTATGACTCCAGAAAAAGAAACACCCGGCGAACATTTCCTGAAGCACCAGCTGGCCCACTGGGCACTGGCCCGCACAAATCATGAAGCACTCTGCCACATCCAGACCCGCCGCCTGTGCATCGGGGAAAATACGGTATTTGTCCAGTTCAATCCCGCCCGCGCGGTCTCGACCTGTGCCCGGCTGGATAAGACAAGCATTGCGGCACGCCCGTGCTTTCTTTGCGACACACACAAGCCCGTCGAGCAAGACTGCATCCCCATCATACTGGATGAGACTTTCCAGCTTCGCATCAATCCTTATCCCATCCTGCCTGCCCACCTCACTGTTTCCAGCGAACGGCACCAGCCCCAAACCCTTGCGGGAAAAACCGGACGCCAGCTGCCAGGCAAACTGACCGACTGGCT
Source organism: Phocaeicola intestinalis (assembly GCF_014837065.1). Lineage (GTDB taxonomy): Bacteria > Bacteroidota > Bacteroidia > Bacteroidales > Bacteroidaceae > Phocaeicola > Phocaeicola intestinalis. Next base: position 39,346 of record NZ_JACSPP010000019.1, on the reverse strand, counting down.
GGAGAGACACTTCGCATCGGGGTATGCTTTGTTCTACAACGGAGCCAAATGCGGCGCATCAGCTCCCGACCATTTCCATTTTCAGGCAGCACGTATGCAAGACATACCGCTCATCATGCAGTGGGACCGGCTGATGGAAACCGCCACCCTTACAGGACAAGCCACTTTACCCGGCGGGGGAACATGTCAGGAATACCGCATCAACGGATACCTCTGCCCCATCGAGGCATTCGTGTCCGACTCTGCCCCTGTATCAGATGCAGATTTGATAGATGCTTATCTGCACACGTTGCCATCGCACCCGGACGAAGACGAACCACGTTACAACCTGTTTGCTTGGAATGACCCGAAAAGAGGGTTCACCGTAGCGTATCTCCCACGTGATAAGCACCGTCCGTCCTGCTATACGGCATATGGGGGTGAGCAACGCCTTGTAAGCCCCGGCGCCCTTGACATGGCGGGACTGATAGTAACCCCCCGGAAAGAAGACTTCGAAAGTCTGACCGCGGAAGAGATAAAAGAGATATACGATGAAGTAAGTTTATGACTCAGTAACCAAAAGACAAGAACGAAGTAACAAAAGTGACGAGTCAACTAAAAAAAGCACAACAATGAAAGAACCCGAAATAAGCGTGGGCATCCTCAATGCCCCCCAAATACATTTCAACCTCAACAGACGTTACCTTGCCAAAGGTGAAAGCGTAGACGGAGAACAAACCGTATGCTTCGACGAAGGAGGCATCTTGTGGAACGGTAACGTGTACCGCGAGCTGACCTTTACCCCACTGGAAGACGATGCGTCATTCTCCCTGTACGACGTAACCATCGGCATCAATTTTCATTGGGAACGACAGGAAACCCAGCGTTTTACCGGCATGCTGAAACTGGTGGTGGATGAAGGAGGCATAACCGCCATCAATATCCTCCCAGCCGAAGAGTATCTCATCAGCGTCATCTCTTCGGAAATGAACACCACCTCTTCGACCGAATTTCTTAAAGCACACGCCGTCATCTCCCGAAGCTGGCTATTGGCACAAATAGAAAAGCGGAAAGCACTGAGCAAAAAAGACAACGGATTCTTTCCATTCATCAAAACCGAAACCGAATACATCCGCTGGTACGACCGCGAAGACCATACCATCTTCGACGTATGCGCCGACGACCATTGCCAGCGTTATCAGGGCATCACCAAAGCATCCAGCCGGAGGGTGGAAGAAGCGGTGAAAGCCACACGCGGACAAGTATTAATGTATAAAAACGCCATCTGCGATGCCCGCTTCTCGAAATGTTGCGGAGGAGCGACCGAAGAATTCGGCACCTGCTGGGAAAACAGGCAATACCCCTACCTGCATGCCGTGCGTGATGCAGCCGGAGAAACGTCCTTACCCGACCTGACCTGTGAAGAAGAAGCTGAAAAATGGATACGCTCTGAACCGGATAGTTTTTGCCATACACACGACAAGAACATCATCCGGCAGATACTGAACAATTACGACCAGGAAACCACCGACTTCTACCGCTGGAAAGTGCGTTACACCCAAGCCGAACTGGCTGAACTGATTCACTCGAAAACCAAGTACGATTACGGGAAAATCCTCGACCTCATCCCCATAGAACGCGGCAAGTCGGGACGTATCTGCAAACTGAAAATCGTAGGTTCGGAAAAGACGCTGATTATTGGTAAAGAACTGGAAATACGTCGCACGCTCTCGCCTACCCACCTGTTCAGTTCTGCTTTCGTAGTAGACAAAGGAGAAACCACCGACGGGGTACCCGCCTGGTTCCAACTGACCGGTGCAGGATGGGGACACGGTGTAGGCTTGTGCCAGATAGGGGCAGCCGTGATGGGCGAAGAGGGTTTCAGCTACAACGATATCCTGCTACATTATTACAGGAATGCGGAGGTAAGAAAACTGTATTAAATAAGACAAACAATCCTATTTCCGAATTTGGTTCTATTTTGGCTTTATTTTCACTTTATATGTTACTTTGAATTGGAAAGCGGGAACAAGTCCATCTATCTTGATATTTACCACGAGAGAAAGATACACTATGAATTTTTGAAACTCTATCTCGTGCGGGAGAGCTCTGTGGAAACCAAGGCACCAGATGAACCTATGCCCCCGCACAGCCATCCGCATTAAGAACATGCTGGAGCAGCTTCCGCTATTGAAATAAGGATTGGTATCTGTTGTTGTGATACACAAAAGAGCCGCAGTATGTAAGTGTACATCCTTACATGCTGCGGCTCTTGCCAACTCCGTTTATTATCACACTTACCCGAAGATGTCCCGCAATTCCTTGTTGCTCAGCTTGCCTATCCAGCTTTCGCCGCTTGCCACGGTCATATCCGCCAAGTGTTTCTTCTGCTGGATCATGTCGTTGATGCGTTCCTCAAAAGTGTCTTTGGTGATGAAACGATGCACCATGACGTTCCGTTGCTGCCCGATGCGGTAGGCGCGGTCGGTAGCTTGGGCTTCCACAGCCGGATTCCACCACAGGTCGTAGTGGATGACGTGTGAGGCAGCGGTGAGGTTCAGTCCCGTCCCGGCAGCCTTGAGCGAGAGGATGAAAATCTTGTCGCTCCGAAGGTTCTGGAAACGCTCCACCATTTCCTGACGTTGCTTTACACTGCATCCGCCGTGGTAGAACAAGGGGCGTTGTCCCAACCGTTCTTCGATGAAGCGCACCAACAAGTCGCCCATCTCGCGGAACTGGGTGAACACAAGCACTTTTTCGCCATTTGCTACAATCCCTTCCAAGCGGTCCAACAGCATCTCCGCCTTGCCGGACAACTCCATGCGGGCATCGCCGTTCTTGAGGAACTGCGCCGGGTGGTTGCAGATTTGTTTCAGGGCAAGAATCATTTGCAGGATAAGTCCCTGACGCTTGAAAAGGGATTCGTGGTCGGTGGTATCGAGCCCCTCGATTTCCGCCATGGCTGCTTCGAGCGTGCGGTGGTAGAGGGCGGCCTGCTCCGAAGTGAGTGCGGCATAATCGTCCAGTTCTATCTTGTCCGGCAGGTCGGAGATGATGCTCTTGTCGGTCTTCATCCGGCGCATCATGAAGGGAGCGGTCAACTTGCGGAAGCGGGCGGCGCAATCGCCGTCGTTGTAGAGTTGGATGGGGTTGACAAACTTCTCCCTAAAGGCTTTCGGCGTATCCAAGTAGCCTTTGTTGGCATACTCCATGATGCTCCAGAACTCGGTGAGGCGGTTCTCTACGGGTGTGCCGCTGAGGGCGATATGTGTCGTGGCGGGAATGCCGCGCACGGCCTTGCTCTGTGCGGTGTCCTGGTTCTTGATGTTTTGCGCTTCGTCAATGAACATCAGCGTCCACGGCAATTTCTTCAGTTTGGCATTGTCCGAGCGCAACACGCCGTAGGTGGTGAGCAGGATGTCGGCATCAAACTGCTTCAGGCTTCGTCCTGTCCCGTGATAGACAAAGAAGGTAAGCGACGGGGCGAAACGGCTGATTTCCGCCTGCCAGTTGGTGAGCAAGCCGGTGGGTACCACCACTAATATACGTCCCTGCTCCAATGCGCCTTCCTCTTTCAATTTCAGCATCAGGGTGATGGCCTGCAAGGTCTTTCCCAATCCCATGTCATCCGCCAGGATAGAGCCGAAACCGATGCGGCTGTTGCGGTACATCCACGAGAAGCCGCGTTCCTGGTAAGGGCGCAGCGTAGCGTTCAATCCGGTGGGGAGTGGAATATGCTCCTGCCGCGTCAGTTCGTCCATCAATTGGCGGACCTCGTCGGTCAGATGCACCGGTGCCGATTCGTATTCTCCCGTCAGGGCAGCTTGCAGGATTTGGGCGGGAGTCAGCTTTTCGCCCTGCGCCATGGCGGCTTGCAGCTTTTGCAAGGTTTCCGCATCGGCATAGATATAGCGTTGCTTGAACTTGATAAGCCCGTCGGCCTTCTCCATCAGTTTCATAAATTCTTCCAAAGGAACAAGCTCTTTGCCCAATGCGACTTCCCAATCGAAGGCAAAGAGGTCTGCCAGACTGAGAAAGCCTTTGTCCGAACCGGCTTTCCGTTTGATGGAAAGTGATGCCTTGGGACGGATGAGTTGTCCCAATGATTTAGGCATGAATACCTTGATGTCGAGCATCCGTACGGCAGGGATGACTTGCAGCAGGAAAGGCACAAACGATGCAGCAGTATAATGGACAGGCTTTTTCGCACCGGCGTTGATATAGCTCCCCACTTCTTTCACCAGCCCGGAGATGAGCGTAAAACTCCTCAGGATGCGCAGTCGCTCACGGTCGTATTCCGGCGAATCCAGCACTTCGCATAGGGATACAGTCTGCGGCTCCGGTTTTCGCTTGTCCTCCACGCCGATATGCAGGTCGAAGCCTCCCCGGCGACTCTCTTTCACGCTGAACACCGGGCGGTAGTCCGATGCCGTCAGGGTATAGGAAGCCGTCCACGAGCGGATGCCGCCGGGTGTTTCTTTTTCGCCCACTCCGTCGAAGGGCATGTGTTCTCCCTTGAAGAAGAACGGGAGGAGCGGCATACGGTCGCAACTGCCCGACAAGTATTTGACCAACGTCCCGAGGAAATACGATACCAGCCACTCCGCCGGATGCTCCACGGGTTTTGCTGCGGAACGTGCAGTAGATTTCACCTTGACGAGCGAAGCCGGAACGAGTCCTTCGAGTGCCTCCACCAGTTCTTTGGCTTGCGCATCGATGTAGGCGGGCATCCAACGCACCAGGTATTTCTTGTCCGACAATCGGAGCAACTGTGGAGCCACCGCTCCCTTGTCCAACAGGTGCAGCGCACAGAAAAGAGTTTGGTATAGGACAATGACCGTCGGATGATAATCGGGCAAGAAATCGGGATTGATATGCAGCAAGGCATGAGGCAACGTGCGCTCGTTGTAGGCAACCTTTCCTTCTATCGTCCAGTCATACCGATAATCAAAGCAAAGGCTTATCGTATCGTCTACACCGATACTTTCCGGCAGTTTGGAAGATGCGACAGAAAACATTTCTTCCCTCCCCAGCTTCCCGGTGAAGAAACGCTGCACGTTCTTTCTCACACGGCGCAATTCCGCCACATATCCTTCCTTGAAATTACCTTGGGTTGCAAAAGGCGGCTTGTCCGGCAGAAGCATCAGCAGGGCATCAGACCGGTCGGCCAGCTTGGAGAAGTCGATGCGGCGGAATGCCGGGACTTCCGTTCCTGCATCTTTAGCAGGCAGGGTCGTCACGAGGTCTTTCAAGGCGGGCACTTCCACCTCCTGCCGCACGTTGTCCACTTCAATGCCCCGTTTCTTCAATTCTTTCAGAAGGTCGAACCCGTGCATTTGGAACACAATGAAAGGATTGTTGTCAATCTCCCGGCTGAACATATAGACCACGGCTGCCAGATGTTTGCAAGGCACCGCCCAATCGGGACAACTGCAATCCATCTCCAAGTCATCCCACCGTTCGGGGAATATCTTCAAGCCGCAGGAGCGGGCGATGTCCAGCACCTCCGGGTCCAATTCCCGGTTGAGGAGGCCGGAGATGATGCCCGGTCGGGCTATCAGCCGGTTCATCAGCTTGTCCACCTGTCCGGCGGAAAACTTCGGGACGATGATTTTAACGCGGTAAGGCCGCGGACGGCTGCCTTGCACCTTGGCGCTGATGACATTATCTTGCAACTGTATTTCACGGACGGAGCCATTGCGGGCATACCGTGCGCCGCGGGGGATGCGGTTCTCATAATCAATGTGGGTCAGCGAACGCAACCATTCGTTGCCCCACCATGTATTGCCAAACTGTTGTGCCATATATGAATCGTGGTATAATTTTTTTGTTGCAAAGATAACTTTTTCGTAGGACAAATTATAGAAAATACGAACTTAAGGCTTGATAAACCCGGCTATATCCCATCCATGTTTACCGCGGCATCAATGATTCCCGGTAAGCCTTCGGCGACATGCCCAGATGTTTGGTCACGTACCGGCTGAAATAAGAGAGCGTCGTGAAGTTCATTTCTTCTGCAATCTGTACGATGGAAAGGTCGGGATTGTTGAGATATTCCTTTATCATCGGGACAGTGTAGCGGTCGATGTAATAAGTGACGCTCTTGCCCGTCTGCCGCTTTACGGTATTGGAGAGGTATTTGACGGTTACGTTCAGCTGTTCGGCATAATAAGCGACTTCCCGGTATTTCTTGCTGCGTCCGCTTTCCAGCAACGCCATCAGTTCCTTCACGACATACATGCTCCTGTCCGTGGCAAATATCGGGGTACGGTTCTTGGCGTGGAAATAAAACAGGTCATAAATCAGCGGAAGGGCCAGTCCGCCTATCAGCTCGCGGTAAAACAGATGGCCGGTATCGGCGATGCGGTCGCGGATATGGTGTATGTCGCGCACCAACGTCTCCGCATCCTCTTCCGATAAGGGGATGACAGGGTTGTCGTACAGGCTGATACTGCCTCCTATACCATAATTATTCGCCGGAAGCTGGTTGGAGAGGAAATCATGCGGGGCTGCCAGAACTTCCACTTTCAAATCGTCACTCTGGCCGACTACATGCACTTGCTGAGGCGCATTGATGACCACAGCGTCATGCTTCTTCACATGAAACGGACGGCCGTCGTAAGTAAAGAAGCCTTCTCCTTGCAGGCACACCATGTGCACGCACCAACCCCGCAGCTTGACCGACCCTATCAGTTGGAACTGGGTGGAATATACGATTTTCAGTTCTTTATCCTTTGCCATGCCACAAAATTAGGGCATTATCCGGAGAGTGCAAAACAATTCGTGCTTTTGGTGAAACATTAGGCACCTTTTGTGAAACATAGAGCGTGTAAAAGCAGCGTAACTTTGCACCGTAATCAGAAACGAAAAAGACAATGAGCAAAGCACTGATAGTTTATTATTCGCGCCGGGGCGAGAACTATGTCGGCGGCGTTATCAAGAAGCTGCAACAGGGTGAATGGTTGAAGCAAAACGGCATCTAAACTTATCCCGGATATGACCCTATCAAAGGTCAGACCTTTGATGGCCTAAGGTCAGACCTTTGATACCCTCAAGTCCGCCCTAATGGCAGACATCAAATAATAATAACCCCATAAAAACAACGAGTTATGCAAACAGTCAAATTATCAAACGGCGTAGAAATGCCGATTTTAGGTTATGGTGTATATCAGGTAACTCCTGAAGAGTGTGAACGCTGCGTGTCGGATGCCCTGAGCGTGGGCTACCGTATGATAGACACGGCCCAGGCTTACTACAACGAGGAGGGCGTGGGCCGTGCGGTGAAGAAGAGTGGCATCCCGCGCGAGGAACTGTTTCTTGTGACAAAGGTGTGGATATCCAACGCCGGGTATGAGAAGGCAAAGGCTTCTATCGACGAATCCCTCCGCAAGCTGCAAACTGACTACATCGACCTGTTGCTCATCCATCAGCCTTTCAACGACTACTACGGCACCTACCGCGCCATGGAAGAAGCGTACAAGGCAGGCAAGCTCCGTGCCATCGGCGTATCGAACTTCTACCCCGACCGTTTCATCGACTTGGCAGAGTTCTGCGACATCAAACCGATGGTGAACCAAGTGGAAACGCATGTGTTCAACCAACAACGCCAGCCGCAGGAAATCATGAAAGAGTACGGCACGCAAATCATGTCGTGGGGGCCGTTCGCCGAAGGGCGCAACGACTTCTTCACCAATCCCGTGCTGAAAGCCATCGGCGAGAAATACGGCAAGTCCGTGGCACAGACCGCCCTGCGCTTCCTCATCCAGCGAGACGTGGTAGTCATCCCGAAGTCCACGCACAAGGAGCGCATGGAGCAGAACCTCAATGTATTCGACTTCTCCCTCTCTGCTGAGGATATGGAGGCTATTGGCAAATTAGACAAGGGCGAAAGCCTGTTCTTCTCGCACTATGCCCCCGAGACGGTAAAGTGGCTGACGAGCTTCGGAAAGTAAAACATGGATACGTAAAAAGAAATAGGGACTTAGAAGATACACGAATAAGTGTACAAGATTAAAATTTGTCACCTTCTTCTTTCAATATCCGTATCATCTTCGGGCGGAAGCCATTTTCCCATTGTTCCAGCATCCGGACAATGGGCATAAGGCTTCGCCCGTCTTCCGTGATGGAATATTCCACATGGGGTAGAAGTCCGGGATAGATAGTCTTCGCCAATCATGCCGTACTTTCCAGTTCTTTCAACTGTTGGTTGATGACGCGAGCCTAGATATTCCACTCGGATATAATGCAACAACTTCATGTCCTAACTTGCTTTGCGCATGCATCAAATCTTCTGCCTATTTTGTCAATCCTCCACTACGGCATGGAGGAAAACCCCATGGAGGAAAACTGCTGAAAGGACGGGGCGTGAAGCGCAACTCCTCGTCGTGCTACCTGCGCACCTTGCGCACTCTCTACCGCAAGGCCGTCGAAGCCGGACTGACAACCGACAAAAACATTTTCCGCCACGTGTTCACAGGGTTCGCCAAGACCGCCAAACGAGCCATACCGTTAAGTTCACTGCGTGCCATCAGGCTGCTCCGTCTGCCCGAGGACTCCGTCGTCGCCTTCGCACGTGACCTGTTCATGCTGAGCGTTTATTTGCAGGGCATCTCGTTCGTGGACCTTGCCTACCTGAAGAAAGGCGACATCCGAAACGGGCAGCTGCACTACAGCCGCAAGAAGACTGGACAGAAGCTGACCGTCGGTTGGGAATCCGTCATGCAGGACATTGTGGACAACTACGCCCACCTGACGAAAGACAGCCCTTACCTTTTGCCCATCATCATAAAGGTGGACGGCACGGAACGGCGGCAGTACGAGCGGATGGAGCATAAGGTGAACTACTACCTGAAGAAAATCGGCGCGATGGCCGGATTGCGTACATCCCTGACGACATATACGGGGAGGCATACCTGGGCAAGCACGATGCGTGACATGGGCACCAGCCTGTCCGTCATCAGCAAGGGGCTGGGCCACGAAAACCTGAAGACCACACAAATCTATCTTTCCTCCATCGACACGGAGGACGTGGTGAAAGCCAACCGGAAAATGATAGGCAAAATCATGCGTGAATGAAAGCCGGGAATGTTCGACAAATATCGGAACTGTATAATATGAAACGGCGAATTTTTGCAACCGATTGATTATCAGTATATAATTTTGCACCAAGTCCAATTTTAGTCAAACAACGGCTGTATTTGTTCGACTAAAATTGTAATCTTTAAAAAAAATCCGGTGATAAATGGTTCTGTATTAAATCTTTTTATTACCTTTGCGCCATACTTACCGCTTCATATTATAAAGCAATGGTAAAGCGGTGGGTGTAGAATAGACTTAATAGATTGAGAACTAAACACTTGTGATATGGAAGCAAAAATGTTAAAGCGCATCGCGCTTTGTTCTTCTCGTCACATAACAACGGTGGATCATTGCTGCTGAGGTTCGTCCAGAATACCGCCGTTATACCTGAAATAAGGTGCTTCGGAACTATCATGCGATTGACATGAGAGGAACGTGAAGAATGCACTTTTCAATTGACAATTGATAATTAACGATTGACAATTTATGGTATTGACTTCTAACTCCTCAGTCCGCTACAGCGGGCGATAACTTCTTCTAACTCCTTTAACTCCTAATAATAAAACTTATGCCCGACAAACTTAACCATGTAGATTACCGTTGGTATGTGGTGCGCACCAAGCGCCATCAGGAGGGTAAGCTGGTGGAGCTTTTGGAAAAGCAAAAGGCACAGACCAAGAACATCCTGGAGATCTATGCGCCGACCCACACTACGGTGAATGTGCATCAGGACAGCGACGACAGGCAGAAACCGCTGTTTGCGGGCATCGTGTTCGTACTCGCCACGCAGAATGCGCTGATGAGTTTCATGAAAGAGCACTCCAAGGATGCGGACATACAGTACGAACGTAAAAAGGAAAAAGGAGAAAGGACACGGATGTGTGTCATTCCCGAATCCCAGATGCGTGCTTTCCGTGACTACAACGAGAACTATGCCGACAAGGTGATTGTGCTGGAACGTCCTTACTCGGACTATGCCTTCAACACGAAAACGGGCGAACCGAACGAGATAGTACGTGTCGTTGACGGTCCGCTCGCGGGCTGTGAGGGCTATATCTGCCGTTTCCGCCATGGAAAACGGCTGGTGTTTCAGGTACAGGGCTTTGAACCGGGCAGTTGGCTCACGGTTTCCTGCCCCAAGGCATGGGACTTGCACGTAGTCCGCCTGCACAACATGGAGGGAGACAGGCTCTCCGTCGGAACGGAGAAAGGACGTGCCGTGGACCTGCTTGCCGGAATCCTGCAGGCTTGCGGCTATGGAGAACGCACGCTCCAGATGCTTTATGGTATCATTGACCGTCTTGTCGTCAAGCCGTCGCTGGTATCGCTCTGCAAGGAACTTCATGCACATGGCGACACCGCTTTGAGCCAACGTCTGGCACGGATGACCGGCACGGAGGCGGAACTCGTCATCAACCTCGTGCGTTACGAACATGACAATCCGGGGTATGTGAAAGCCAACTGGAGCAAGCTGACGTTGCGCCCGTTCCTTACCCCGACAGCGGGTGTGGAAATGGAAGAAGGCAAAACCGGGGTGGAATTCCACCATAAGGATTTTACGGAAATCATCCGCAAGGTTGACATAAAGGAAGAAGCCTACCTGCCCAGCCTGCAAAAGGACGAAACAATCACCACTACCTATTATGCCCACATCGGCATGATGGAGGATAAAGACAAGGAAGAATCTACTTACTTCGCCAACTGGGACGGTTTCCTTCAGGAATATTTCCTGACTGCAGGCAAAGCCAATGAGAAATTAGTTGCGGGAACGGTGGAGGCCGTTCCTGACGGCACGGCAAATGTGGAAGGGGAAAAGCTCATCGAGTCCTTCCGCAACTATGCGCCTACATTATATAAGGTATTGACGGACGCGGATTCAGCCGTAAAAGCCGTACAGGACTTTAAGGTCGGTGAAAATACGTTGAATGTCTTTGCTATCCGGTCTTCAGCACAGGAGAAGGATGCGGCAAAGGACAAGCTGATACAGACCTGCGTCCGCATCTGCAAGGAAATCAACACCACCAACCACCTTGCCATATGGCGCAGGTACCTGCGGACGGTGTGGCTGCACAATTAATATTTTTAAGGAGTTAAAGGAGTTAAAAGGAGTTATCACTCCGCTTTGCTCCGTTAGGAGTTAAAGGACGTAACAGACAGACAAAAATCATAGTAGAAAGTGGATAACAACAATCAGAAGAATGTACAGACAGCAACTTTAACCCTCTCCCCTCATGGGGAGAATTGGAGAGGGGCTGAGGGGCTGGAAGGTTTCGGCTTCATCGCCTACGCCAACTCCCGCGTTGAGAAACTGCGGGACGAGGGGCGGTATGACGCGGCAATAAAACTGAAAAAGTATCTCAGGAAGTTCATCACCTATTTAGGCAAAAATGAAGTGCCTTTCAAGGACTTCGACGCCCTGCTGATGCGCAACTACCACACGTGGCTGAAGAACCAGGAGCTGGGACGCAATACCATTTCCCTCTATATCCGGAATTTGAAGCGGGTCTATAAACTTGCCGTAAACGACGGTCTTGCTGCCGACAGCAATCCCTTTGAGGGCATGGACGTGAGCTACCGTGTCAAGAAAGAGCGAAACGGACTGACGCTCGATGAAGTGAAACGTCTGCGCGACCTTGACCTGGGCGGTGAATCAGAGATGACCGTCTTCGCCCGCGACATCTTCCTGTTCACAGTCTATGCCCGTGGCATGAGGAGCGATGACATCTTCCGGTTGACGAGAAAGAATATCAAGAACGGACAGCTCACCTATCGCCAGCACGTCACCGGCAAGGAAATCTCCATTCCCTGGGAACCGGCACTGCAGGAGATTGCGGACCGCTACAGGCAGAAAGGCACGTCCCTACTCTTCCCCATCATTACGGCAAAAGACCCGCGCGAACAATGGAGACAGTATGACAGCCTCCTGCACCGCATCAATTACAGCCTGAAGAAATTAGGCGAGATGATGGAGCTTGGTTATCCGCTGAACCTGACAGTCGCAAGGCATTCATGGGAGAGCATGACGAAGAGCGTAAGCATAAGCGACATCTTGTGAAATGAAGAAACAACATTCGGCGTAAGCCAATGAAGAGTTAAGAAAGAAGAAAAATAACCTAATGACGACAGCTTTCACGGTTCAGCCGTTTTAGCAACGTTTACCGGTGGAAACCGTGACGACTGCCGTCATTTTCAGAGAAAATTAGCTTTAGCAAGGTTGCAGGTCATGATACTCGTTCGCCACATCAAAGCACGGACAGACCTTTTGCGGGTCCAAGTCCCTATGTCCCACAATCAGGGCGTCGGGATATCTCCGGCGAAGCCGTTCCAGCAGGTTGCGCAAGGCAATGCGTTGGGCATCCGTTCGGGTGTCAGCAGGCTTTCCGTCCTTAGACAGTCCGCCGATGTAACAGACTCCAATCGAATGCCGGTTATGGTTCTTGCAATGTGCCCCGACCATTTCATCGGGCCTGCCCGGTTCAATAGTCCCGTCCGTGGGAATGACGTAATGGTAACCGCAGCCTATCCAGCCCAGCGAGCGGTGGTAGCTGTCGATGTCTGCCATCCGAAGGGCACTGCCCGCCCTATTGGCAGAACAGTGCACGATAATCAGTGTAATGGTTCTCATAAGTGTATATTTAGGTAACGAGTTAACCAGTTGACAAGTTGACGAGGTTTTAGATGAACTATTCAGAACCTTGTTCCCTTGTCAACTGATACCTTGTCAACTTCTACATACTGGCTATCGCTCCTCCGGCAGCACCGGTTATCAACAACTCAATGAACTTGACGATGTAAAGCAAAATGTTTTTCCAGTTTGTTTTCATACGTTTAGTGGTTAAATGAATAATAAGGATGAATAATCGCATGACAATTTATTGTTGCAGGGCAGATTCGTTATCCGCCCTGCAAGGTTAAAGTTAATCTGCGGAAATCCGCGTTTCAGAAAGACCTGGGAAAGGAAAGAATCACACGCCGGGTTCTTCCGGAACAGAAGCAGTCTTCCGTTTCGCCGCTTCCAGGTCCACAGTAGCTTCGCCCGACTTTTCAGCCTTCAGCGTAGCCTTCTGTGCCAGGCGGCTTGCTACCGGAGCAAATTCGGCACGCGAGCGCAGGTTTTCGAAGTCCTCACCGGGAGTAAACACGATATTTACCGTCTTGATGTTGGATGCAGTAAATTCTTCCATCGAAACAGCAGGTTCACAAGTGAGGGAAATACCAAAGGTGCCCAGTTCACCGAACTGCACTTTGCAGCCGTTCAGCAGCATCTCGACCAGGCAGGCACACGTATCACTCACCACGCCTTTCACCGTACCGCGGGTAAACACCCCGTTGTGATCGGCGATGTGTTTCACGAACTCGTCAAAAGTCATCGTTTTGGTTACTTGGTTTTTGGCGTATGCCATTTCAGTTGCTTCTTCGTCCAACGGGTTTCTCCATAAATAGGTAGAGTAATTAATCATACTTTAAACTGTTTTTTAATGGTTAAACTTAAGTGTCAGTTTGTAAGTTTTTAAGTTTGTTAGTTTTTAAGTTTGCAATTCAAAAACTCAAGAACTTAAGAACTAAAAAACTCACCAGATGTTGCGCGCTTCATCGTTCTGACAATGCAAAGATACGGCACCGGAAAGGCGAAATCAATTCGGTTGACAAGCGTTGACAAACCATTGATAAATCATTTATTCTGAATACAGTTGACTAGTTGACAAGGTTTTATTCAGTTGACTAGTTAACAAGGTTTTATTCAGTTGACTAGTTAACAAGGTACCAGGTAACGAGGTCCTGAATAGCTGAATACAGTTGACTAGTTGACAAGGTACTAGTTGACAAGGTTCTGAATAGTCTTACTGAATGTATTTAAAACCTAGTTACCTAGTACCTGTAACCTAGTCCCTGGTACTAAAACCTAGTTACCTAGTACCTAGTCCCTGTTACTAAATATACCCCACGTGTCCGACATAACCATAAACATAAACGGAGGAAACAACCAGATCCTCCCCAACGCTACGGAAGCCGTGCAGAATTTCTACGGCAGCTACTTCCCGGAGCATCCGCTTCCCGACACGTCCGCTCAGGAAACGGAACCTCCCGAAGCGCAGAAGCTTGCCCTATATATAAATAAGGAGAACCTCGGCCGTTATCTCTCCCTCATCGGCGAGTGCCGGTCGGCTACCGAGCTGGCACGTGTCGTGGTGGAGATGGTGGAACAAGAGCCCAGGCTCTTCCCCGAAGAAATGGTGAAAGAACGCTTCATCCGCCTCCTGCTGCCTTTCGCGTCCAAGCTTGAAAAAGGCAAGACCATCGACAACATCCGTGCCCGCATCAACGACGCATGGATGAACCGTCCCAAGAAACGTCCCTGAACCTGTCTGAAAAGACCGCCCTGTCATGAACCCGATACTCATTCCAAGAGGACAAGTCACCGGGAAACTTTACGCATTTCCGGCATTTCACTTGAAACTCTTGGCTGATGAAAAAAAGCGCGTTCATAAAGAAAATAGCGGAAGCAGTCATCGAATCCATCCGGGAAGAGCATTTTGAGATACCTTATCTCAGGCAGATAGCCGCCGCTCAGGAATACCTGAATGCAAACCGCAATGCCGACCTCTCGCACGTGAAGTGCCTTCTCCGCTGGATAATGCCCAAGGAGTACCACGATGAGATAGACAAGCTCCACGAACGGGAAGACCCCCAGTTTGTCTGCATCATCAACGGCGGTCAGAACCTCATCGCCCCGAACGCGCAGCAGGCAGAACAGAACATACAGGATAGTACACCCGAAAAATGAATATATACTGCAACCGCCGATGAATATATACTGCAACTGCAGTTGAATATATACTGCAACTGCCGATGAAGTATATATCCCTAAAAAATAGATATAGATAACGTTTTCAAAACATACATGTATGACAAACGGAAAGAATAAAATCGAAGCCATATTCAGCGAACGCAACATAGATGAAGATTGCGATACCATAGCACGACTGCTTTCACCTTATCGGGAGGTGGTTCGTGAATCGTTAATTCAAGGCAACTATGCCGAAGCCGTAACCATCCTACTCGAAGTGCTCGAAAGCCTCACTCACCACTTCGTACAAGACGAGCATTACAACTATTTTGATGATATGTACAGTCCAGATTATGTTTGTCAAGACATGATGGAGGCAACCATCAATGGCATCAAAAACGGGAATTTTCCAGCAGCAGAGTTGCAACGGTTGAAAGACGGATTGGAAAAGTTAAAGCATACAGAAGCATACGAAGATTATGGTGTGCCGTATGTGTTGGATGTGTGGGAGAAATTCCAACGGTAACCAGCCTATAGTCATCAAAGACAACCGGTCAAAAAACACATTCATATTGGGTGATCGTTAATCTGTGAAAACACTAAACATAGAGAAGAATAAAGTAAAATCCGCGTTAATCTGCGGAAATCTACGTTTCAAATAAATCACAAACTTATTAATATGAAAGATTTGAAAATAGCCGTAGCCGGAACCGGTTACGTAGGACTTTCCATTGCCACGCTCTTGGCACAACACCATCAGGTAACGGCTGTAGACGTGATACCCGAAAAGGTGGATTTGATCAACCAACACAAGTCGCCCATCCAAGACGAATACATTGAGAAATACTTGGCGGAAAAAGACCTGAACCTGACCGCTACCTTAGACGGAGCCAAAGCATACGCTGAGGCAGACTTTGTAGTCATCGCTGCCCCGACGAACTACGATCCGGTGAAGAATTATTTCGATACCAGTCATGTGGAGGAAGTGATTGATTTGGTTTTGAAGGTAAATCCCGCTGCCGTGATGGTCATCAAGAGCACCATTCCTGTTGGCTACACCAGAAACCTCTACTTGAAGTATGCAAACAAAGGTGTGAAACAGTTTAACCTGCTCTTCTCTCCTGAGTTCCTGAGAGAAAGCAAGGCGTTGTATGATAACCTCTATCCCAGCCGCATCATCGTAGGCTATCCCAAAATCATCGACCGTCCGGAGTTCGCTGAGGAAAATGAAGCCATCCAAGCCGTCACCAATGTAGAGAAGATGCAGGAAGCAGCAAAGACCTTTGCCGGATTGCTGCAAGAAGGGGCGATAAAAGAGAATATCGACACGCTCTTCATGGGCATGAAAGAAGCCGAAGCCGTGAAACTTTTCGCCAATACCTACCTTGCCCTGCGCGTAAGCTACTTCAATGAACTCGACACCTATGCCGAAGTGAAAGGTCTCGACTCTAAAGCTATCATTGAAGGAGTTGGTCTTGACCCTCGCATCGGTACGCATTACAACAATCCCAGCTTTGGCTATGGCGGCTACTGCCTGCCCAAAGACACCAAGCAACTATTGGCAAACTATGCCGATGTACCTGAGAACCTGATACAAGCCATTGTAGAGAGTAATCGTACACGCAAAGATTACATAGCCGATGCAGTCTTGCAGAAGGCAGGTTACTACAGCGAGAACAGCAGCTTCGATGCCCGCCGTGAGCACGATTGTGTGATAGGTGTTTATCGTCTGACGATGAAATCCAACAGCGACAACTTCCGTCAGTCTGCCATCCAAGGCGTGATGAAGCGGGTAAAAGCCAAAGGTGCGGAGGTAATCATCTACGAACCGACCTTAGAGGATGGAAGCACGTTCTTTGGTAGTAAGGTGGTGAATGACTTGAACGCTTTCAAAGCGCAAAGCCAAGCCATTATTGCCAACCGATATGATAGTTGTCTGGATGATGTGAAAGAGAAAGTGTATACAAGGGATATATTCAGAAGAGACTAAACTTTTTAAATGAAGAATTAAGAATGAGGAATGAAGAATCTTTAGAATATACCTCTCTAACTTCTTTAACTCCTTAATCAACAATACAATCATGTTAACTTCAAATGTAGTTTTGACAGGCAAAACTGTGCTTGTCACGGGCGTTGCCGGCTTTATCGGTTCCAATCTCGCCCAGCGTCTTCTTCAGGAAATTGCAGATATTCAAGTAGTCGGCATCGACAACATGAACGATTATTACGATGTACGGCTGAAGGAAGAACGATTGAAGAAACTATCCGGTCACAAATCGTTTATCTTTATCAAAGGTGACATTTCTGATAAACAGACGATTGACAATTTGTTCCAAGAATACAAGCCGCAAGTGGTAGTGAACTTGGCTGCCCAAGCCGGTGTGCGTTACAGCATCACCAATCCCGATGCTTACGTATCATCCAACTTGATAGGCTTTTACAACCTCTTAGAGGCTTGCCGCCATAGTTACGATAACGGGCAAACCGGAGTGGAACACTTGGTTTACGCCAGCAGTAGCAGCGTGTATGGCAGCAACAAGAAAGTGCCTTACAGCACAGATGACAAGGTGGACAATCCCGTCAGCCTCTATGCAGCTACCAAGAAGAGCAACGAACTGATGGCTCATGCCTACAGCAAACTGTACAATATTCCGAGCACAGGCTTACGTTTCTTCACGGTATACGGTCCAGCGGGAAGACCTGATATGGCATACTTTGGCTTTACCAATAAGTTGGTGAAAGGCGAAACCATCAAGATATTCAATTACGGCAACTGCAAGCGCGACTTCACTTACATCGATGACATCGTAGAAGGTGTGGTGCGTGTCATGCAGCACGCTCCCGAACGCTTAATCGGTGAAGACGGTTTGCCCATCCCTCCGTATAAAGTATATAATATAGGTAACAACCACCCCGAAAACCTATTGGATTTCGTGACCATCCTGCAAGAAGAACTGGTGCGTGCGGGCGTGCTTCCTACGGATTATGATTTTGAGGCGCATAAAGAATTGGTACCGATGCAGCCGGGTGATGTACCCGTAACATATGCTGACACTACACCATTGGAAACGGATTTCGGCTTCAAGCCGAGCACTTCGTTAAGGGACGGGTTGCGGAAGTTTGCGGAATGGTATGCGGGAGTTAGTTTTTAAACGATTATCCGCCTGTTTGTTGATTTTCCGCTTTGGAATTTGCGATAAACAAAAGAAATGACTATTTTTGTAAAACAGCACTTATAAGACAAACGGATTATGGAAAACGTTGTAAAGGTTGCATCTTATATTTGCCAACGCTATCAGCGGGAATTCGGCAAACGGATTGATGAAATGAAGCTGCATAAGCTGCTTTATTTCACGCAACGTGAGTCCATTATCCAGACCGGACAGCCTATCTTCGAAGAACGTTTTGAGGCATGGAAATATGGTCCGGTATTGCTCCCTATCAGGCAGCTTTACAAAGAAGATGCCTTGCATGAACCGTTATCGGATTTGGCAGAAGCACAATACAAGTGTGTGTTTGATAGTGTGTTTGATACTTACGCTCCCAAAGATTCTTGGAGTTTAAGCAGCATTACGCACGGTGAATACGCATGGCGTCAAGCCCGGCAAAAGGTTGACGCAGACGGGAAAGGTCATGAACTGATGCAGACGGACGATATACGCAAAGATGCCGAAAGGGTTAAACAGCGCCGTTTCCTTTATAATAAGGTCGTTCCATTCATCTACCGGACAGACAGCTATGCAAATCACTGAGGAACAAAAACGAATATTGGATTCCTTTACGTGCGAACGCCTGTCTTCGAATCCGGACAACCTGAGGGGAGTGGAAAATTTCTGCAATCTGAGGAATGGGAGCTTGGAGCACACGCTGAAAGACACAGCTTATGCGGAAGACGAAGCAAACCACATCGCTTACTATCTTATAAAAGACGCTGACGGCAACATCCTTTTCTATTTTTCCTTGAAATGTGGTATGCTGTATGACAGTTTGGACCAAGGAGAACAATTACGCAAGCTGAACGGTTTGTTCCGTTTCCTTGTGGAATTGGAAAATGATTCTTCATCTACGGTAGAAGATAGGCAGACTATCAATTCCATATTGGAAAGCATCCGAACGAGAAAAGGCTTGGTTAAAGAAGATTTAGCCAAGATTTCACGAACGAAAAAGAATCAGTTGCTGGAAGAGTTGGAAAAAGAGCCGACCGACCACCTGAAGCGTGTAGGAAAGACTTTTGCCGGCATTGAAATCGTACACTTTTGTGCTAATGACGCTTGCCGTATGCTTTGGGATGAATTTCATTTCCAGCAGAAAATAGGTGCTGTTATCTTTTGGCATTTCGTTGTGCCTAAGATTTGTGAGGCCAAAAAACTCATTGGTTGCCAATATCTTTTTCTGTTCGCAGCCGATTTGACTCCGGATGAACTGTTAATCAATTATTACGAGACTTTTTTAGGCTTCCGCTCTTCAAACGAACGCGGAACTGCCATACCTTTCTATGACTATGCCTGTAAGTTTATGTATCAGGAAATAAACGGCATAGAGGAGCGGAGAGAGCGGTTTTATAGGGATTTTAATCCGGATGAGGAAAGTGTGTAGTAAGTTGAGGTATCTGTATAATTAGAATGTTTACTTTTGCCATGTACGCCTTTTCTCCGATTGGCAGCTGCTTATTGTGGTATAATCCGTATGGAATTTCATCGGAACTTTTTTCAAAAAAATCTTTAACGGATGCAGGGGTTATGTGAACACGGTTCCTGGCAGAATCACTTTGGCCACCTGTCAATGTTAAATTCAAAACTAATTTATTAACAAAACTCTGTTTGGGGCACTGAAAAGTGCTCTTTCAAAGGGGTATGCCCTGAATTGAGTGCTTACCAATATTATCTTATAGCACACAGATAACACAGATGAGACTGATTTACACAGATTATTTTTAAAATAATATCTGTGGTCATCTGTTAAATCAGTGTTATCTGTGTGCCATAGTATAAGTTAATTCTGTACACTTACTTATGTAACAATCACTCCGAAAACCTGCTCGATTTCGTGACTATCCTGCAAGAAGAACTGGTACGTGCCGGCGTGCTTCCGACCGATTACGATTTTGAGGCACACAAGGAACTGGTGCCGATGCAGCCTGGGGATGTACCCGTAACATATGCTGACACTACGCCACTGGAAACGGACTTCGGCTTCAAGCCGAGTACGTCGTTGAGAGATGGGTTGAGGAGGTTTGCGGAATGGTATGCTAATGTTGATTTTTAAGTTCTATTCTTATGAATTATTCTTATCACATTTTTTCTCCTTATCGTGTATGTCCGTTAGGTGCTCATGTTGACCATCAGCACGGGTTAGTGACCGGATTCGCTATTGACAAGGGAGTGGATTTTTGGTTTAATCCTACCGATGACGGGCATGTGCATTTGGAATCAAAGACCTTTGACGGTACAGTGGATTTTGATATATCACAGGCTTCTCAAATCAAAGAACACCATTGGGGCGATTATGCCCGTGGTGCTAAATATGCCCTCCGCAAGCGTTTTGCCTTGCAAAAAGGTGTTGAAGGTGTCATTCAGGGTTCGTTGCCGGTAGGCGGTCTTTCTTCCAGTGCAGCTGTATTGGTAGCGTATGTAATGGCATTCGCCAAAGCTAACGACATCGAACTTCAACCCTTCGAAGTCGTAAAAATCGCTTCCGAGGCAGAACGCGAGTATATCGGACTGAACAACGGCATTCTTGACCAAGCGTGCATTGTCTTGGGTAAGAAGGATGGTTTGCTCTTTTTAGATTGCGACAGCGATGAATACCGTATCATCAAGCGTTATCCGGATATGCCAAATTTTGAGATAGGTATTTTCTTTTCCGGATTGACCCGCAGTTTGGTGAACAGCGATTACAATCTTCGGGTGTACGAATGCAAGACTGCCGCATGGAATATGCTGGCATATACCGGTCAACCGCTAAAGTCATTCGACCGTACTTTCCTACGTGACATTCCGAAATCGACTTTTGAGAAAACTCGCATTGCCATGCCCGAACGGTTTGCCAAGCGTGCCGAGCATTTCTATAGCGAATACCGAAGGGTACGTCAAGGTGTGACAGCTTGGGAAACAGGTAATTTGAAACTGTTCGGTAAATTGAGCTTGGAGAGTTGTGAAAGCAGCATCCATAATTATGAATGCGGTTCACCTGAACTGATAGCTATTTATGAAATCATGCGGAAACTTCCCGGTGTATACGGCGGACGTTTTTCAGGCGCAGGCTTTAAAGGGGCATGCATTGCCTTGATAGACCCTGTATACAAAAAAGAGATACAGACGGAATTGACTAAACGCTATCTTGCCCAATTCCCAGAATATGAAAAAACATTCCAAGTCTATTTTGTGAAACCCGACAATGGGGCAAGATTCATACAAAACGAAAAATAAAGAAAGAGTGATGAAAAATGTAATTATAGCTGCCGGGTATGCAACCCGGTTGGGGGAGTTGACACGTAACTTTCCAAAGCCTTTATTGCCGATAGGCGGTAGCACCATTCTGAACCGTTTGTTGGATGACATCGATGCGATTTCCAATATTGATGAGCATATCATTGTATCCAACCACAAGTTTTTTCACATTTTCGAGGAATGGAAGGATAAGCAACATTACGCAAAGCCTATTACCTTGGTAGACGACGGAACGGAAACCAATGAAACCCGATTGGGGGCTGTGCGCGATTTGTTGTTGGCAATCGACCGATGCAACATTCAAGATGACATGTTAGTAGTGGCTGCCGATAACCTACTTGATTTTTCCCTGAGAGGTTTTGTCGATTATGCAAACACAAAAGGAACCAGTTGCATCATGTGTCACCGTCAACCAGATATAGAAAAACTCCGCCGTACAGGCGTTATCGAAGTGGACAATAACATGAAAGTACTCAGCATGGAAGAGAAACCGCAACAGCCTAAAACGCAATGGGCGGTTCCACCTTTTTATATTTATAAGAAAGAAGACCTTCCTTTAATCAAGGATTGCTTGAATCACGGTTGTGGATTTGATGCTCCGGGTAATTTGGCACATTACTTAGTGGAACGAATTACGATGCATGCTTACGTAATGCCGGGGGAGCGGATTGATATTGGGGATAGAGAAACTTATGAAAAATGGAAGAATCATAATAAAAACCAGTAATTATGTGTAAAAGTGATTTGTTAAAAGCATTGAAAGACCCAGAAGAAGAATACGTATGGGTTCAGAATGTGCCTTCAGAAGAGTTGGACGACAGAAGTTTTATTCAATATTGGATAGACCAAACTAATTATATATTCGGGTATTTCGGATACTTATGCCCAGCAACTCGCCAATTGTGTAAGCGTGACGAGTTGGATGGTGCTCATGTAAGAATTGTAAATGGCAATGATGATACTATTTACATAACTCCTGTACATCAGTCATTCAATCGAAGTAAGTCAGAAAGACCGTTTCGGGTAAAAAGAAAATATTTAGTTATTGCCCCTAAACAAGCTCCGAAAACAAAAAACTAATAGTTTTTATGCACGATACTTTAGCAAGCAACAAGCGCATAGCCAAGAACACATTGCTGCTATATTTCCGTATGATTATTCTCATGCTGGTGTCTCTCTATACCAGCAGAGTAATACTTGACGCATTGGGTGAAGCAGATTATGGTATTTATAATGTAGTGGGTGGTGTAGTGGCTATGTTTTCTGTACTGTCGAGTTCGTTGTCGGGATCCATCAGCAGGTTTATAACTTACGAATTAGGTACTGGCAATAAGGAAAGACTTAGCAAGATATTCTCTACATCGGTCAATATACAGTTGCTTATGGCTGTGCTGGTGGTTATGTTGTGTGAAGTGATTGGTGTGTGGTTTCTCAATACGAAGATGAATATACCCGAAGGGCGAATGGAGGCAGCCAACTGGGTGTTACACTTTTCCATTGCTTCATTTGCAGTCAATCTTGTTAGTCTGCCCTACAATGCCACTATTATTGCTCATGAAAGGATGGGCGTGTTTGCCTACATCAGTATCTTGGAGGCGGGACTAAAACTGCTAATTGCATACCTTATATATGTATCCCCCGTAGACAAGCTCATTCTTTACGGAGGCTTAATATTGGGTGTATCGCTCATTATCCGCATCATTTATGGCATTTATTGTGGACATCATTTTGAGGAGGCTAAATACAAGTTTGTGCTTGAACACTCTTTACTGAAGGAAATGGCGAACTTTGCCAGTTGGAATCTCTTTGGTAATACGGCTTATATGCTCAATACGCAGGGCGTGAATATGCTCATCAATGTTTACTTCGGCGTGACTTGCAATGCGGCTCGTGCAATAGCTGTGCAGGTGGATACAGCCGTCACACAGTTTGTTAATAACTTCATGACGGCTATTAATCCACAAATCACCAAAAGTTATGCCGCAGGCGACTATGAATATATGGCTAAGCTGGTGTGCCGTGGTACAAAATACTCATTTTTCATCATGTATCTCTTTGTTGTACCCATGGTGCTCGAGGCAGATACCATTTTGGGCATATGGCTTAAGAAAGTGCCTACGGACACGGTCGTATTCATGCGCTTGGTGCTGTTCTCCACACTGGCCACACTGTTGGGCAATCCCATGTATACCGCTATCCAAGCTACAGGTAAGATACGCCGTTATCAGATAGAGGTCGTTTCTGTAGGTTGCCTGGTGTTCCCACTCTCTTGGCTGGCTTATGCGCTGGGTGCACCAGCCTACATGACTTATGTTATTTTCGCTGTCCTTTATTTCTCACTAAATTTCATCCGGCTCGCTACGCTTAGACGGTTGATGAACTTCCCTGTATGGATGTTTGTCCGCTCGGTCTTTGGTCGCATCGGTCCGTGTTCAATCTTAATGTTCCTTGTGCCAGGGTTGACGATTGTATTCATGCAACCATCATTCATTCGACTTTTATTGGTATGCATGGTCAGTTTATTATGGTCTGTGACCTGCATTTATTATGTAGGACTGGAGCAAGGTGAGCGTAGCTTCTTTCTTGATAAAATAAAACAGCTATTGGCAAGTAAACTGCATATACATATTTAATACAAGTATCGTAACATGAACATAAAACAAGTTATCAAGAAGGCGTTTAAGCTCATTTTTGCCAAACGCCCCATTTATACTACAGCGAATATTGCAACTCTTGCCCCAAACGAACTACTAAAAGGACGAAAAGCTTTGATAACAGGAGGAACAAGTGGTATAGGTTATGCCATTGCTGAGGCTTTTCTTAAGAGTGGTGCTTCTGTTTGTATTACGGGACGCAACGAAGAACGTTTGCTACAAGCAGAAGGAAATTTGCAAAAACAGTATTTCTCAATAGAGGGTAAGATTTGCCATCTTGTATTAGACAACAGGGATGTGTCTTCTTTTGATGTCAAGTTAAAAGAAGCCATAGACCTGATGGAAGGTTTGGATATCTTGGTAAACAATGCAGGTGTACAGGGTGACGCATTACCTACAGCTACAGAAAAAGCTTATGATGCAGTGCTCAACACCAACCTCAAGGGTGTGTTTTTTCTCTCGCAAGCCGTTGGGCGATACATGAAAGACAACAAAATAAAGGGAAACATACTCAATATAGCCTCCAGCAGCAGTTTGCGGCCTGCTACTTCTGCCTACACCATCAGTAAGTGGGGAATTCGCGGATTGACGCTTGGCTTGGCCAAATCGCTTGCACCGCTTGGCATAGTGGTAAACGGTGTTGCACCCGGTCCTACTGCAACGCCTATGATTATGCATGGTGACCGAAGCAACATTACTTTTGACCATATTCCGGCTGGTCGCTATGCCATGCCTCAAGAGATTGCCAATATGGCTGTGTTCTTGACAAGCGACATGGGGCGCATGATTATAGGCGATATCGTTTACATGACAGGAGGTGCAGGAGTGCTTACATTCGATGATTTGAAATATTCATTCTGACATACTAAATCAAAGATAATAAATACATATATGGAAATTCATTATACAAACGAAAAGAACCTGCAAATCATCATGGCTTTGCTGAAAGCCCATGGAGTACGAAAAATTATCACAAGCCCAGGCTCTACTAATCATACGTTGGTAGCGAGTATGCAAAACGACCCTTGGTTCGAAATGTATTCATCGGTAGACGAACGATCTGCTGCGTATATGGCTTGCGGGCTTAGTGCCGAGAGTGGTGAACCTGTGGTGATAACCTGCACAGAAGCCACTGCGTCAAGAAACTATATGCCGGGACTGACAGAAGCTTATTATCGCAAGTTGCCTATCTTGGCTATCGCCACAACGCATGGGCACAGGTTGGCTGGACAACTTAAAAGCCAAATACTTGACCATTCGGCATTACCTGTTGATGTGGCAAAAAAAAACATCTTCATCCCTATTTGCCAGACTGAAGCTGACTGCAAGTATACAGAATTGAAGGTCAATGAAGCTATATTGGAACTGACTCGACATGGAGGAGGCCCCGTATACCTAAATGTGGAAACAAATGCAATCAATTCCCGTGATTATTCGTGTACCCAGTTGCCAAAGGTCAAAACAATCATGCGCTACACTTGTGACAGTTCTTTGCCGGATTTTCCTGATGGAAAAATCGGAATATACATAGGTTCGCACAAGTGTTTCAACGAAAAGGAATTGTCTGCTATAGATACGTTTTGTGCGGTAAATAATGCTGTAGCATTTTGTGATCATACAAGCGGTTACAAAGGAAGGTTTCGGGTTGACTACTCCATCATTGGTGGTCAAGAAGAGTTCAATGATAGGTTCACTGACTGGGATTTAATGATTCATATAGGTGAGGTTTCTGGTGACTATTATAGTTCATCATCTTGCGGCTCAGTGAAAGCAGTCTGGCGTGTTTCAGAAGATGGTGAACTTAGGGATACTTTCGGAAAGCTCACTGCTGTCTTTGAGATGAAAGAGTCTACATTCTTCAGTCATTATTCTTCAGGAAAGAAACCTGTGGAGAGGCATGTCATAGAGCACTATAGGGCAATGTGCGATGAAACGAGAAACCGTATATCAGATTTACCTTTTTCCAACATCTGGATAGCATCGCAAATTGCATCTCGACTACCACAAAACAGTGAAATACACTTCTCAATATTGAGTTCATTACGTTCATGGAATTTGTTTGAGTTACCGGAGTCTGTACAGTCAAACTCTAATGTGGGTGGTTTCGGAATTGACGGCGGTGTCTCTTCGTTTATTGGAGCATCATTAGCCAATCGCAAGAAACTATATTTGGGGGTGTTCGGTGACTTGGCTTTTTTCTATGATTTAAATGCCATAGGTAATCACCATATTGGTAACAATATACGCATCATGTTAATAAATAACGGTAAGGGAGCGGAATTTCGTTTATATCAACATCCAGCCTCGCGTTTAGGTGATTATGCCGATGCGCATATCACGGCTGGCGGCCATTTTGGTTACAAAAGCCATTCTCTGATGAAAGGAATGGCAGAATCGTTGGGCTTTGAATATATCTCGGCTTCCGGCAAAGATGAGTTTATGCAGATATGCGAGAAATTCATTAGCCCTGAAATGTCAATCCGTCCCTTATTCTTCGAGGTATTTACTAACGATACTGATGAGAGTGAAGCACTATACAAGTGTCGTCATTTAGTGAAAAGCCCATTTTCTATTCATGATATGAAAAAGGTCGTAAAGTCTTTGATGGGAGCAAAGGTCGTAGATACTGTGAAACGTGTCATCAAGTGAAATACTCCTGCTTGCCAAATAAATGATGTTTTCTGAATATATGAATTTGTGTAAAAAGATAAATGATAAGATTACAGGCTTTCGCACTTCGCAATACGTGAAAGCCAAATCAGATGAATTGCTTGAAACAATATCAAGATGTGCGAACAAGCCACGTATCTATTTCTTCTGTACACCCATGCATAGTAATCTTGGAGACCAAGCGCAATTAATGTGTTGGCTTCGTTTGTTCGAACAGTGGTATCCGGATTATGAAGTGGTTTGTGTGCCAACTCGGTGCCGTAAGTTTAAGACGATTAGAACTATTAGGAAAAACTTGAAAGGCAATGACTTGATATTCGTACACAGCGGATATCTTATATTCGACCCACACCCAGAATTACCTTTTATACTTGATGTGATAAGAGCTTTTTATGACAAGCCCATTACTATATTGCCACAAACGGTTAATCTTATGGGCGAATGGTATAGTCATGTCGTTTCCACAGCTTTCAATGGACATTCGAACCTCACATTGATTTGTAGGGATGAGGTGTCTTTGGAAAAATCGAAAGAGTTGTTTCCTAACGTAAAGTTACGCTTACTTCCCGATGTAGTGACTTCATTAATAGGCGATCCTGCATTTCAATATGAAAGCATGAAGAGGAATGGGATTTTACTATGTATAAGAAATGATGGAGAGAAACTGTATAGTAACAAACAAATCAATGAATTCCGCTCGCGGTTTAATGACATACGTACAGACCTTTATGATACGACCATAAGTGCCCGTATGTGGGAATGGGAAGAGAATCGAGAACGGCTTATTTGTGAAGTTATAAAAAAATTTTCTTCATATAAACTTGTCATTACTGACCGTTATCATGGTACAATTTTCTCACAGGTGGCCAATACGCCAGTAATAGTGTTAAGCTCTACTGATCACAAGTTAAGTAGTGGTGTAAGGTGGTTTCCAAAAAATGTGTTTGGGCATATGGTAACGTATGCCAAAGACTTGAAAGATGCGTATGCAAAGGCTATAGAAGTGTTACAACATGAAAGTGTACTATATCAGAATCCTGCATATTTTAAGAAAACCTTTTATAACAAACCATTGTGAGAGAATCGTTACATTTAAAAGATTTAAAGATGATAAAAACAAAAGCCGACCTGAAAAAATACTTGGAGGAAGACCGGAAAAACTACCCCCCCCTATTAAGCTTTGTTGGCAGACTAAGAAGTGCGTTCTTTTCAACTCCTATTGGCATTATGATTCCTCAATACAAATATCTGTATTATCTTAGAAAAGCGGAATTTGCTATCAACTCAAAATCTAAATTCAGAAAAATCTTCTATTTATACCTTTTAAGGAAAATGAGTTACAAGACGGGATTCCAAATACCGCCCAATGTACTTGGTCCTGGAGTTACTTTATTCCATTTTGGTATGATTGTCATAAATGGTAAGGTTAGGATTGGAAGGAATGCCAAGTTTCAGCCCAACGTAGTAATTGGCAAAAAAACACCTAATGGTGGTGTTCCTACAATTGGAGACAACTTCTATGTTTGTGCGGGAGCAAGGATTTATGGCGACATAACCATAGGCGACAATGTTCGTATTGGTCCCAATTGTTGCTTGTATAAGAGTGTACCAGACAACTGCGTTGTAGTAGGAAACCCTGCGGTTATCGTAAAAAAAAATGGTGAAAAATGTAGAATCAATCTATAAGTGGCAGGAATGTTTGTCACTTGATAAAAAAACTTTTTGCAAATGAGAATTCTTTGGTTTGAAACAAGCCAGCCAGCCCGATATTTGGGAGGCCGCAAACAACTTGTAGTCCGTGGATGGCAAGATGCGCTTGAAGAGATAGTCAGGCAACAGTCTGGAATTGAGTTGTTTGTCGCTTTTGAGAGCGAAACAGACCATGAAATGAAGAGTATTGATGGGGTCACGTATATGCCTGTCCATACACACTATTCTTTTTTTGAGAAGAAAAAGCGAGGATTTTCTTGGAGAGTCAACGAAAGTAAGGTTGTAAATGCTTGCGTACCTATTGTCGACTCAATTAAACCAGACCTTATTCATGTCTTTGGAAATGAATGGCCCTATGGGCTTATAGCGGAACATGTAAATGTGCCTGTAGTGATACACATACAAGGCAGCATTATACCTTACGATAATGCGTATTTCCCTCCAGGATATAATACCTGTGACTTAATAAGAACAGCAGGCTTGAACCTGCACCATCAGTATCATGTTATTAGGGAACGATGTAGTGAAAAGTCGCGTTTGGAGATGGAGAAGCGTATTTGGAAGTCTGTTGACCACTATATGGGGCGCACCTGCTGGGATAGGGCGTTGGTGAACGTTTTGCATTCCACTGCCACCTATCATCATGTGGAAGAAGCTTTGCGACCAGAGTTTATGGAAACTACAAAGCGTTGGACGCTAAAAGACACAAATAGAAGGCTAAAGATTGTAACAACAGGGTGCAGTTCGTTTTGGAAAGGTGTGGATGTAATGCTTAAAACCGCACATATATTGAAAACCAATGGGATAGATTTTGAGTGGAACGTAGCAGGCAGTCTGCCTCTAAAAATCAGGAATACTGTAGAAAGAAAAGAAAAATTGAAATTTTCTGATAACAACATACGGATATTAGGATATATAAGTCCCTCTGAACTCATCGACTTGCTATGTGATTGCACTTTATATGTCCATACGGCATATATAGAAAACAGTCCAAACTCCATATGTGAGGCTCAGTATTTAGGGGTTCCAGTTGTATCAACGATGGTGGGCGGCATAAGCACTCTGATTCGTAATGGACAGGATGGGATTCTTTTGCCAGCGAATGATCCGTGGCAAATAGCTAATGCGATAATGGAATTGTCAAAAGACAAAGTTCTGCAGAATCAATTCTCATCGAATACATATGCTTCCGCAAGGAAAAGGCATTCTCCAGAGAACATCGTGGCTCAACTTTTGGATTGTTACTATGATTTGTGTAAAATGTGATGTTTCTTAAAAATAACCGATTTGCAAGAATGGATTATCCTTATATATTAAATTTTTTCATCATGCTGCTGTTTGCATACTTGTATTGGAAAAATCCAAGACAAAAGTATGTGAAATGGGCATTTGCATTGCAATTTCTCTTTTTCGCATTGCGGGCTCCTGTTGTAGCCGGCGATATGTGGAACTATATCCGGTACTTGGATGGCGAGCGAAATTTCTATAATTATGATTCGCGTGAATTGGAGATGGGTTTTTTGATATATAGACAGATCCTATCATCCTTGCATATAGGAAGATTTGGATGTATGTTAATCAATTCTTTTTTTATATGTTTCCCCGTTTATTTATTGATAAAGAAGTATTCAAGTAACCCTCCATTGTCGTTGGCATTGGTAACAGTCTTTGGTTTGTATGTTTTGTATTTTTGCGCATTAAGGCAGGTTTTGGGTTTATCAGTTTTATTCATGTGTATGCTTTATGTATTAGAAGATAAACGCAAGATAAACAATAAACGTAAGATTTTTGTATATGTGCTTGGTACGTTTATAGGGTACACATTTCATACTTCTATCATTATTTATTCAATTTTATTTGCCGTATCATTCTTTTTACGTCACATTATGAAAAAAAAGATCTTGATAATCGGTGTTGTTTTGAGTGCGCTAATGGGTGTGGTATTGGAACGATTTAACATAGGGCAAGCTTTTGATTTCTTTTTAAATCTGAATTTCAGTGCAACAGAACGCATACAGGGATATTTAGAAAGTGAAGAAACAAATGAAATTACCTCTGTAATGCTCGCGTTACGTCCTTCAGTATTGGCGATGACCGCATTTTATTTTATAGATAAAGAGAAGGAAACTCATTGGTTTACTATCATTTATTTCATTGGAGTTGTGATGGGTAATCTCTTCATATCTGTTCCTATGGTGAACAGGTTGATTCAAGGCATGACAGTATTTGGTATTATTGTGTTTACTTGGATTTTCAACGGGAAATATGTATTTGACTATAAATACAGGAAAATGGTAAATACAATTTGTCTATTCGTTTTTCTTTATTTCTCACAATCGATAGTAAAGAACAATTTATATTCCAATATTGACCTTACAGCCTCATCACGAATGCACCCGTATCAATTTATATGGGAAGATTATTCGCAGCACCCGTCAATTAAATATTATGGAAATTAGAAAACAATTAAAATGAAAAAAATATATAGAGAGAAAGTTCGGGAGGAACTTAAGATGTACGATATGAGCTTTAAAGCTTTTGTCTTAGGATACGACAGTTGGTATATAGGAACGTATCTTCGTTGTATGAGATATGCTTCATATTATCAATGTAAATCTTTGATATATAAGGTGATATGGGGGGGGGGTAATAAATGGCTGATGAGAAGAATCGGACGGAGGTTAGGCTTCCAGTTCGGTCAGGCATCCATTGGCTTTGGCATCAAGATTTTCCATTGGGGAAGTATCGTGATTAACACCAAAGCCATAATCGGTAACAACTTCTGTGTGTATCCTGGCGTTTGCATCGGCAGGACTGTTGATGGCGGTGTGCCGAAAATAGGCGACAATGTGACATTTTTTACTAATAGTGGTGCATACGGAGGGATAACCATCGGCAACAATGTGACTGTTGCCCCAAATGCTGTTGTTACCCATGACATTCCAGACAATTGTATCGTGGCTGGTGTTCCTGCCCGGATAATTAAATATAAATCAATCAACAATGAAAACAAAAGCACGTGTAATAGCAATCTATCTGCCGCAGTTTCATCCCATACCCGAAAATGATGAATGGTGGGGGAAAGGGTTTACAGAATGGGTAAATGTGGCGCAAGCTCGACCTCTTTTTAGAGGACATTATCAGCCTCATATTCCCCGCGACTTAGGGTTTTATGACTTGCGGATGCCTGAAGTTAGAGAGGCTCAAGCTGAAATGGCAAGGAATGCAGGTATTGAGGGATTCATGTATTGGCAATATTACTTCGGGAAAGGAAAAATGCTCTTGGAACGCCCCTTTGAAGAAGTGCTGCAAAGTGGCAAACCGGATTTCCCTTTCTGTCTCGGATGGGCGAATCACAGCTGGCAGACCAAAACATGGAAGCGAAACGCAAGTAGGAAAGACGGAAAAACTATGATAATGGAACAAAGGTACGATGGAGTAGAGCAATATAAAGCACACTTCATGTATAATCTCCCTGCTTTCAAAGACAAGCGATATATTACGGTTGATGGAAAGCCTGTTTTCACTATATGGAATCCTAAAGACCATCCTGAAGAAATAAAGTTGATGATAAACATATGGCGCAATTTAGCTGTGCAAAATGGCTTAAAAGGCATCCACTTCATTGCGCGACAGTATATGTACAGCACATTAAGTGACTTGTTGAATATGGGGTTTGATGCCGTATATCAAGAAAGGACTGCCAATGCTATGTATGAAGGAAGTACGGAAATGTTTAAACATCATGTGATGAATGTATTACAGAAGACAACAGGGCACAAGGTTTTACTTGACAAACACGATTTTAAAAAGTGTTTTAAAGCTTTGGTTAATGATGAGGCATCAAAAATAGAAGTGTACCCGTCTTTATTGTCTGGATACGACCGCAGTCCACGTGCAGGGAGAAACGCCCAAATGTTTTACAATTTTACTCCTGAGTTATGGAGAGAACATATCAAAGACGTACTCAGTTATGTGAAATTCAAGGATAAGGAACACAACATTATAATCTTGAAGTCGTGGAACGAATGGGGAGAAAGTAATTATGTAGAACCGGACATAAAGTATGGAACAGCCATATTGGATGTACTGAAAGATGAGTTAATAGTGAAATGAGACGAAAAGCATTATTTTTCTTGCCGTCTTCAATTGGCGGAGCAGAACGAATGACCATAACCATCGGTAAGATGCTGCCTAAAGATGAATTTGAAGTAAAATTTATTATTGTAGGGCGAAACTCAGGTTCCATAGGTTGTTTTATTCCATCGGAATATGCTACAGAGTTTTTACACATAAGCAATGTTTGGGATTTTTTTACATTCAAGATAATGAGAATAATGCGGCGAGAGCGTCCTCATGTTGTGTTTTGCTCGTTAATGGTGTATAACTCTAGAGTGGCTTTGGCGGCACATTTAACAGGAGGGGTAAAAATTGTGGTCAGAAACAACAATGACTTTACCCAAATGCGTAAAGACAAGCTGTTGCTCTGCAAAGCCACTTATCCATTCGCAAATGTTATTATTGCCCAACAGGAAGAGATGAAGCAGGACATTATCAATCACATACCTAAGGTTGCTGACAAGGTGGTGGTTCTTCAGAATCCAGTTGATGTATCCACTATTAAAGCAAAAGCTAATGCGCCTTCACCTTTCCCATTGGACATTAGGCAAAATGGATGCAACTATGTATGCGTGGCTCGATTTGCATACGCAAAAGGACAAGATGTATTGGCAAAAGCCTTTGCCATACTTGCAAAGAGGAATAAGGATGCTCATTTATATTTCGTAGGAAAATATGATGAGAATGACCGCTATTACAAGAAGGTGAAACAACTAGTGACAGATACTGGGCTGGACAATCGAGTCCATTTTGTGGGTTTTGATGATGATCCTTATCGCTGGATGCGCCATTGCAATTGTCTTGTGCTGCCATCTCGCAGAGAAGGTTTGCCCAACGTTTTGATAGAAGCTCAATATCTTGGTATACCTGTTGCTGCTACAGTAAGTTTGCCTGTAATAAGGAGAATCGTGAAAGAGGGTGTAAATGGATATACAGTTCCATCAAATAATCCTCAAGCATTAGCAGAGGCTATGGAGAAAGCCATAAAACTACATGATGTGCCCGTAACGTATAAAAGTGCGGAACCGAGTGAGTTTGTTGAGTTGTTTAGGTAGTGTTAACATATAAATAGTAGTGTTATAATGAGTACAAACTCACAAAATCGTGTGGCTTGGATATCCATACTCCAAGCTATTACCATGGCTGCAGTTCTTATAGGACATATAGACTTAGCCGGAGATTTGAATCCAGACTATCCGATAGCAAGTTGGTTGGATAGATTGCAGGCATTTCAGATGCCCGTGTTCTTTTTTATTTCAGGATTTCTGTTTGTTCGTTCTTCTTTATTCCATAAATCGTATTCGGAAATAGTAAAGAATAAATTGCACAGATTGGGTATTCCTTTTCTTTTTATGTCTCTATTCATGTGGATAGTTAAGCTATGTTTGCCTCAATCAATGTTAGAACATCCTGTTTCTCTCTCATGGAATTATCTTTTCAATGTCTTTTTCGTACCATGGAATGGCCCAATCAGACATTTATGGTTTTTGGAGACTTTGTTTTTATTTTTTTTATTGATGCCACTTTATAAGTGGACATTAAAAAATAAATGGACTTCTGCGTTATGGATAATCTTTTTGATAGGATTAACTTATCATCCTTATAGAATTTTGGGCATAGATACTAACTCTGATACGGTTAAGATTCTCTGTTTGGATAGAGATTGCACCTTTTGGCTATTTTTTTATATAGGAATGGTTATCTGTAAGTTTGATTTGATAAAATATTTTCAAAATAAATGGATATTTGTAGTGAGTTGCATTATTTATTATGCCCTTTGCTTCTTTCCAATAGGACTTAGGAATAGTGTTGGAATAATAGGAATTGTGTATATCACATCACTTAGTTATTTACTTGCAAACAAATTACCTAATTTATTTTCAAGTTATTCGAAATATACTTATCAAATTTATCTGTTGCATATGCTTCCTATCATGGCTGTAAAATTCATTTATCACCGTAATTTGTTGACTGATGATATATGGTTTCCAGTATGTTGGGTTATCAGTCTTTTAAGTGCAATTTACATCCCTACTGTAGCAGCAAAGATTGCAGAGAAATGCCCTAAGAATATTCGAATGTTAATTGGATTATAAATAGAAATGACTAATAGATTATATTTTTTTGCTAATATAGGTAATTGGAAAAAGAATCCTATTGGTGGAGGACAGACTTCTGCTCGACGAGTAATAGAAGGTTTCCGGCAAATGGGAATAGAAATAATAGAAGTAGATAGGCACTGGAATGTACTGACAAGTAAAGTTGGACACTTTATAGAAAACAGTTTCTATGCCACTATAAATACTGCGGAATTGTTTTTTGTTCTTTTGTTTGGAAGAAGGAGTAACTCTGCTATGTTTCATATTTCCTATTCTGCAAGTCTGTTGCCATTAGAATTTATAAATGGAGTATTGGCTTGTATGCTTGGATATAAGACCATTTTGTATTTGAAAGGCGGTAAGCTCGAAGATACAATAAAAGGGCTTCATGGCTTGAAAAGATGGATATTCAAGAAAAATTTAGATATGCGTTCTTTAGTCCTTTTTGAAGGAGAAAGTGATATAGAACGAGTTAAACCGTTTACTAAGAGCCGATTGGTGTATTTCCCTAATTATATATTTGAAAAAAATATTCCCCAAACTCAACCTGTAAAGCTCAAAGATTATATCGGTATATGCCATTTTGGGAGAATAACGGAAGATAAAAATGTACACCTTGTTCTTGACGCCTTTGAAATTCTTGCTGAAAAATATAATAATATCAGACTCACCTTGGTTGGTGGATTGAGCGGTAAAGGCGGAAATAAGAAATATTATGATATGATTGAAAGCAGATGTAAGAACTCAAAGTATGCTAACCGAATCTTTCGCATAGGCCAGTCCTCACAAGCGTACATTGCGGATATGCTTTCAAAAAATCACATATTTTTATTTCCAACTGCAGATCCGTGTGAAGGTCAATCCAATTCCTTAAATGAAGCAATGGCACAGGGTGTAGTGCCCATAGTCAGTGATTTTCATTTCAATAAAACCATCGTGGCAGATAACCGGTTAGTTGTAAAAGGATTTGACGCTAAAGATTATGCGGAAAAAATTTCAGATTTGATAGAATCTAACTTGTTAGAAGATATATCTATGGAAATGTGGAATCGCATAAAAAATGTTTATTCATTCGAGCGTGTCAATAAGAGAATTTGTAATGAAATAAAAGGTGTATAAAACAGATTCTTTACATTGATTTATAAACGAAATCGAAAGATAAATTGGTACACAAATAATCGAAAATTAAATTTTATGTCAACAATACTAATATGTGGTCATCGGGCGTATGCCGTGCGAGGACTGAAAAGTGTATTTGAAAGACAAGGGCACACGGTGCTTGAATTTTCACGAGGAGAAGTAAAACGGGAAGGAAATACTATTACAGGTCCAGTGATAGAATTGGATGCGAATCCAATGTTTAAAGAAAAAATTGATGTGGTTGTTAACTTTATTTTATTGCAAAACAGTACAGTTAAGGAAAATGAAGAATATGTTAACGCTTTACTTCGATTCTGCGCTATTCACTCTGTAAAACGGTTAGTTCAAATTTCTTCTATTTCATCTTATCCCAATGACGCTTCGCTGATAAAAGAAAATACCCCTATAGAAAATCATGTAGAACTGAAAGGTGGATATGGTCTCATCAAAGCTACAGTAGATAATTTACTTGAAAACAGTCGACAAACCGTACCTTTTGAGATTGTTTTTGTACGTCCAGGGTATATTGTAGCAGCAGATAATCCGCATCCATTTAAAGGTATTGCTAAATTTTTCGGTTCAAAATTGGCCATATTAATAGGTGATAAGAAAGCAACATTACCATGCATCCATCGTGATGTATTACATCAATGTCTGACAGAAATAGCTATACAAGAAAATCCACTTCCTGTTTACTTGCTTGTGGAAGGTGAAAATGAAACAAAATATTCATATTTCCGTTCTCAAAGTCAAGCTTTAGTTATTCCTTTACCCAAATGGATATTTTTCTTAGGAGCAGATATCGCAAAAGCGTTGCATCTACTCAAAGAACGACATGTTTGCATGATAAAAGGTGCATTTAAAATAAACGGATTTGATAATACATTAACAAAAAGTAGACTCAACGCTTTGAAATAGGTTATGAAAAAAATTGCAATAATTGGAAGTGGGGCATACGGAAGTTATGCTGCCAGCTTGATAGGAGATTTGCATCCAGATTGGGGTATTCATATTTATGAAGTGGGAGGTAAAGAAATTAAGAATCAAGATGAAATAGGTCTATGGTCGGAATTATTGAGTAATCCATATGATGCCTTAACAAAAGGAAGGTATTTTGGGTTTGGCGGTGCAACGGCAAAATGGGGCGGACAAATACTTACTTTTTCCAAAAATGATTTTGCTAATCCATCTAATTTTTTAAAAGAAATTATCGCACTCAATGAAAAATATCGGCAAAACATATTCAGAAAAGTAGGGATTGAGAATAATTATCCAGAAAAGCGAATTGCAAACGGATTGTTTACAAAAACCGGAGTATGGTTGGACTATTTTTCACGTAATTTATTCAAAAAATTTAAGGTAGAGAAATATCCAAACATACATTTGCATCCGCATTGTCGTGTAATAAAGATTAATACAGAAGAAAAAAATGTGGTTTCTTTTGATTACATAGAAAATGGCGAAAAGAAGAATGCTGACGGATATGATTTTTATGTTCTTTCAGCAGGTGCTTTTGAAACCACACGTCTAATGATGGTGTCAGGATTGCAAGACCATACTTGTGTTGGTTTCTCTGACCATATTGCAAAAAAAGTATTTCGAATTTATGATACGACAAAGATTGGTGATGTGGATATGCAATTTAAAATAAAAAAAGCATCTTTTATTACAACCCGCCTTATCGGTGAGAAAAACGGTTGTTCTTTTTTTGCCTACCCATCCTTCAATGCTGAGTTTCCGTTTTTTCAAAACCTGAAGAAATTACTCTTCGGCAAGAAATTTAGTTTTAAAATTATAGGTGCTATTATTCGTGACATTCCAAGTTGTATGGCTTTCGCATGGAGTTTTTTTGTCAAACATAAATTGTATGTATACAAAAATGCATGGTTTTTAGTATTGCATATGGAAAACGACTTTGGTTATGGTAAAGTGTATTTATCTAAACATTTGGATAAGTTCAATCAACAAGGCTTAGCTATTGATTTCAGTATTCCGGAACATTCTGAACGAAGCTTTAATGAAATAAGCAATGAGCTTGAGCAAATGTTGAAAGATAATCATATACGATATACTCGTGTAACAGAAAAAATCCATACTGAAAAATTTGAAGATGAATACCATCCATTTGCTTTGTATTCCGATTTTAAGTCAGTGGATGACTACTTTAACACTTTTAATAATATGCTTGTCATACATTCGGGTGTTTTACCGCGTGCAGGTGGTATTAATTCTACTTCAGCGGCGTTTCCTCTGATTGAAGAGTTTTTCAGAGAAAGATATAAATAACTTATAGAAGAAAAAGTGTTTGTTCATGAAAACGAAAATTTGTTTAATATCTTCCTGCGGCGGTCACTTCATGGAACTGATGCAACTGCTTCCATTGGTGCAAGGCAAGCGATATTACATCGTCACAGAGAAGAATGTCGCATCAACCGGAGCGGTAAAGAAGCATCCGCATCATTATTTGGTACAGCAAGAACGTGGAGGAATTAGTTTCATTTTTAAGTTCGGATGGAACATTCTCCTTTCATTCATTTATTTTGTAAAGGAAAAGCCGACCACAGTAATCACTACGGGCGCAGGTGCGTCTTATCCTACCTGCCTGTTTGCGCGGCTGTTCAAGCGACGGATTATCTATGTGGAAAGCTTTGCCAAATTAGACAGTGAATCGGTTACAGGCAAGATGGTATATCCGTTTGCTGACTACTTCTTCGTGCAGTGGCCAGAAATGAAAAAGGTCTATCCGAAAGCCATTTACAGCGGAAGCGTTTATTGATTGTTTATACAAGTGACTTCCCGGTAAGCCACTTTCGTTCTTTGACTTATTGGAATTATGGACAAGATTAAGTTATTTGTCCCATTGGGAACACAGAAGTTCCCATTTGGACGTATCATCACTGCCTTGAACCTGTTGGTTGACCAGGGCACATATAAAGCAGACGAGATAGTGATGCAATCCGCGCTTTATCCGGTGAAACCGGAGTTCACGCATTACGGACTGATCCCCCACGAGGATTTCGACCGTTATATGCAAGAAGCAGAGGTGGTGGTTACTCATAGTGGTGTAAACTCCATTATATCTTGTATGGAAATGGGTAAGCCTTTGGTCGTTTGTCCCCGTCTGCATGAATACAATGAGCATGTGGACAACCATCAGATGGAAATAGCCACACTCATGCATGACAAGTATGACGTGCTGATATGTACGGATATGAAAGAGTTGCCGGAACTGATAGAAAAGGCCAAGACTCACAAGTATAAGCCGTGGGTCAGCCACAGGGCGGAATTGCTGGAAACTATCAGAGGGCTGATAATCTAAATATCATATAAGGATATACACAAATTTGATTAATATCACATTGCAGAAATTCAAAGTGAAAAATATTTATGCAAACAGCCAACTTTCAAAAAATCATAGACCGCATATCGGAAGCGTTCAGCTTCTTTGATTTTTCATTCTTGATTTCGGGTTCGGCAACGTTTGCTATTTGCTGCTATACTTTGAACCGATTGGGGATGGATGTTTCTTCGGA
This sequence comes from Phocaeicola intestinalis, assembly GCF_014837065.1. GTDB lineage: Bacteria > Bacteroidota > Bacteroidia > Bacteroidales > Bacteroidaceae > Phocaeicola > Phocaeicola intestinalis. The sequence continues at coordinate 127 of NZ_JACSPP010000019.1, read as the reverse complement.
CAGTAGTTTTTTGAGTAAGCAGTCAATAAAAGGCTATTGATTAAAATGAATAACTTCGCTGCCAACCAAATTTATAGAATTATGTATAGCAGTGAAGATCTTGAAAGGTTTTACTTTCAGTACCAGA
>NZ_JACSPP010000018.1:18093-61262 GCF_014837065.1 Phocaeicola intestinalis | reverse complement strand
GGTCGCGGTAATTCATGTTGCAAAGGTACGCGTATGCGCGATATATAACAAATCTAAATTACATAAACTCTAATCTTGCAGCCTGAAGATTATTAATCTTACAGCGATAGACCTATATTTTGTAGAAATCCAAAACAGTTCCTTATTCTTTCGTAATGTGGAACCAGTCTATGTCTGCCCATCCTCCGTCATTGGTGACGATAGCAGGACGGGTGCAGAAAGTACCCACCTTGGCACCTATCCATTTGCCTTCTTTTACTTGGAAAGGTTTGCCTAATTTCTGGAATTTCTTTCCATTCGTGCTATAACTCATCTGGCACATTACGACAAGGTCGTGTCCGCCTTCGCTTTTGCTTATCTTTTCACCGGTAGAAATGATTTCGGCACGCAGGTAGATTTCGTTTTCTTTCAGAGGCACACTGGCATTGACGGTTTCTGTTCCTCCACGGTCTGCCTTCTTGCATTCCACTTGCGAGAGCACCAGTCCGCTTTCCGTGTTCTCAAGAATGATTCCGGCATAGTCCATACCCATCACCACCAGTCCGGTGCGTTCGCCCTTGTATTTAGCGATAGGAGCGAACTTCAGTTTCATGGTTGCCTTGAAACTCGGTGCAGGGAACTTCTGGAGCAGCATATTGGGCACATCCCACAAGCTCTTGTAGTTTTCTGTTACTGGATAAGAATAGAGGCGCAGGCACCCGTGTTCCTCATCGCAAAAGTGCCACTTATCGTTGATATTTGCGTTCCATTGCCATTGCAAGCCAAGAATATTGGTGTTGAATTCATCACTTTCCTGCGGAGTGCAAATCGGATACGTTTTGCCCACATCCGGTTTTTTCCAAGTCAATACAGGGTCACCGCATCCGTCTCCGTCTTTATCTTCACCGATAACGGGCCAGCCATCTACCCATTTCATCGGCTGAAGGTGAACCAATCGTCCGGCTGCGCCTACATCCTGAAAATGCATGAACCAGTCTTCGCCTGTAGGTGTGTCTACCCATCCGCCTTGGTGAGGACCGTTGACAGGGCTGTCGCCTTGTGCCATCACGGTACGCCATTCGTAAGGGCCATATACGTTTTTCGAGCGTGCTACTACCTGCCAGCCCGTCGGTACTCCACCGGCAGGGAAAAACATGTAATAATATCCATTGCGTTTGTAGAACTTGGGACCTTCGCAGGTTTCGTGCGCTTCGTGTCCGTCGAATACGATTCGTGAGGGTCCGATGGTGCGGGTAGCATCGGCGCTCAATTCGCATACGGCAATGACGCTCTTCAGTCCGGCACGGCTTCCGGCGTAAGCGTGAGCAAGGTACACACGTCCGTCTTCGTCCCAAAGCGGAGTGGTGTCAATAATTCCCTTGGCTGCTTTCACCAATACCGGTTCGCACCACGGTCCTTTCACATCCTTGGCTTTCACCATAAAGATACCCTGGTCGGGGTCTCCCCAAAAGATATAAAACTCTCCGTTATGATGACGGATGCAGGGAGCCCATACACGGTTTCCGTGCTGAGGGGCAGTATCGGTTACAGGAGGCAAGGCATGAGGCACTGCAACACCTGCGAAACTCCAGTTCACCAAGTCTTTGGAATGAAGCACCTGAAGTCCGGGCAAACATCCGAAACTGGATGAAGTGAGGTAATAATCTTCGCCCACACGGATAACATCGGGGTCGGAATAGTCGGCATAAAGAACCGGATTTTTATACGTTCCGTCACCTTGGTCGGCCACCCATACTTCCGAAACATAGTTATCTTGGGCGTGCAGCGCAGGAAGCGCACAGCCTCCCAGCAGGATTGAGAGTAGAAGTTGTTTCATCTTGTACATTTACAATTTACGGTTTACAATTTAGAAGCTGTTTTGAATTTCTCCAAAAAGTTTTTCTTGGCTTGATGTATCTGTTTTCGTGTGTGCTTTGGGCGATTTTTTGGTCCTTTTCGCTCCTGTTCTTCGTCAGATAGCCCGCTATCTTCCTCATCACAGAAGCGAAAATGCCTCAAAAACTCATCCCAAATCATCGCACGATAAATTCAAAACAGCTTCTTAGATTTCACTTTTTGCCTATTACGATTGAGATATGCGGTTTACCTGCCCTGCCGGTCATATTTTATGATTCTTTATACTTTAGGTCAAATGCCGGAGTATGGGCAGCACACCGCAACTTTGCTTACTCAATGACTTGTATCTTAACAGGCTGTTCCAAATACTTCTTCCATTCTTGCACGTAGGCAAACCATTTTTCTTTGGTCGGATATCCAAAAGTTTCCTTGCACGATGTAAACGACGTGTAATAACGGAATGAACTTTCGCCGGGAGCGCTCACGGTATAAAGGAAGTTCTCCTTGTCGGCGGTTTCTTTTACGACCAGTTTCTTAGGGATATACGTAGCAAGACCTACCGTTTCCTTTTTATACTTCACCGTATCGTTTACGGGCCAATCGGTTCCCCAGCTTGCTACGAGTCCTTCATGGTCGGAATACATTGCGGCATGTCCGGTTATGTTTTGCACACCGGTAGCAAACACTTCATCAGTCAGCGGAGCATCAAAAATCACATCCACCTGTGCATCACGGTGTCCGGCATAGAGGGTGTAACGGTTTATCATATTCAGTTCTTTACCCTGATATTGCCAGCCTTTCACTTCGGCATCTACTACGGTACGTACCGGACCGTCGGCAAGAATCCGCTGGCCACGGATGTCAACGGGCTGAATCATGGTAGTCTGCGTGCCGTCCCATCCCCGGAGCGTTCCGGCTCCGCAACTATTGTTCACCTTGATGACGTCATCCCCGAATCCCCGCTTCAATTGCTCATCGGTAGGATAAAACTGGCTTTCCTCGATTTCCAGTCCCTTGCGGAATTTGCCATAAAGGTCTGTGGTCTGCTTTTCGTTGAAATAAATGCGGTATGCTACCAGCTCGCTTTCGAAAGCGATGCCATGATGTTGCTGAATGGTATACGTATAAGCGTTTCCATCGGCATAAATGGCATACCCTTTGGCATATTGGTTTTTCTTGGAAGTACGGAACAACATTTCGGCAAAAACACGTGCGGGATATACCTTATCGCTCTTTTTCGGAGAAAGCGTGACGGTCAGTGTCTTTTTGCCTTGTGCAGGTACGTCGATGACAAATGCCAGCTCGTCGGCACGGGTATCGCCATTCATATCGTCCAACTGGGAGGGTATTTCAGAAGTTCCGTCGGATACAACTGCTGATTTTACTGTAAACCCTGTTTTCAACGTATGAAGGTCTATCACGACAGGTTCATCGGTTTTTTCTGTTTGCCAAGGGTTCTCCACAACCACTTGAAATGTTTTCTCTGAGTCTTGTGCGGAAGCAGAGATACTTCCAGCCAGCCATGCTAAGCCAATAATAGCGAATGTTTTCATAAGTGTCAATTTATTTAGGCAACTAGGTACCCGTTGGCTAGCAACTAAGCGCGGAGAGGCTTTTTAATACGTGCATGCCAACCGGTACCTAATGATAATGCAATCAGAATTTATAAGACTCGGCTTTATTTCCGATTTTTTCGTACTTCTTATCTCCTACGGTAATGTTGGTTACCCCCATCATCTTCAGGTTATCGCCACCTTTGGTCGTGATAACTTTCACATTCTTCAGGGTCGCGTTTTCGGCACGGTTCAATGTCACGCCGTCCTTTGCATCGGAAATGGTTACATTCTCCAGGAAAATGTTCTTGATAGGCATTTCGGGAAGTCCGTTGAACAATACAGCACGTCCTACATTCTTTGCGGTGACATTCTTGATGAAGATATCACGGAATGCCGGAGTCTCCTCGGTTACCGGAGGCACAACTTCCTCTTTCGGAGCACCCGAAACATTTCCTTCACCCGGTGCATTACCACCATAGAACAAGTCGAAGATAAGCGCCTCGTTCGGGATATTAATCATGTTGATGTTATTGATGTGGATGTTTTCCACTACCCCGCCACGGCCGCGTGTACTCTTGAAACGCAAGCCTACATCGGTACCAAGGAAAGAGCAGTTGTCTACATAAATGTTTTTTACTCCTCCAGACATTTCACTACCTACTACAAATCCGCCGTGTCCGTGCAGTACCACGTTGTTGCGGATAATTACGTTTTGACAAGGTTCGCCGCGCAGGCGTCCGCTTTCGTCCTTACCCGACTTGATGCAGATACCGTCGTCTCCCGCGTCAAAGCTGCTGCCGAGTACCAGTACACGATTGCACGATTCAATGTCGAGTGCATCTCCGTTTTGTGAGTACCAGGGATTGGATACGCTGATTCCTGTAATGGTCAGGTCTTCGCATGAGAGGGGATGCAGACACCAGCTGGGTGAGTTTTTGAAGGTTACTCCTTCGAGCATTACTTTCTTGCACTTGATGAGGCTCAGCAGCACGGGGCGTAACCAGTCGCGGATACTGGCCCATTCCTCATCGGTTTCGATACCTTCGGGCACATTGAAGTCTTTACACGCATTGGCTCCTTTAATAGAACCTTCGCTTGGGTACCATATATCTCCTTTTTCATTGAGTACGCCTCCCGAAGCGACCAGTTTATTCCATTGTGATGAAGTCATCTTGCTTTTCTTTACGGGGCGCCAAGTGTCTCCGTTCCCGTCTATTACACCTTTGCCTGTGATGGCTATGTTTTCAGCACCGTTGGCAGATATGGGCGATTGGCACCGTCGTGTCTCCAGTCCTTCGAATGAAGTCTTGATAATGGGATATTGTGTGTGGTCGGCTGTAAAGAGCACCAGAGCATTTTCTTCCAAGTGCAGGTTGATATTGCTTTTCAGTACGATAGGTCCGGTAAGCCACAAACCTGCCGGTACTATCACGGTACCTCCTCCTTGTCGGGATACGGCTTCGATGGTTTGAGCAAATGCTTCCGTGTTGAGCGTGGTCCCGTCGGCAGTAGCACCGAACTCAGTTATCGAACGGGAATAGGCGGGAAACACGGGTTGTTGCACTTTGGTCATTTGGAATGGCAGGTTGCTATACACATCATCCGGGATAATGGGCGTATTTGCCTGTGCCTTTGTGGTTCCAGTACCAATAAAAGTTGCTATTCCTACAGAAAGCAAGTAATGTCGTAACGTGTTAAATTTAATCATATTCTTATGTTTTTTTGAGTTTTGCATCAAGGTATGATAATATTCACAAATGTAGTGCTTTTCGTTTAGACTCATGTGAATATTTTGACTGAATAGGTAAAAAAAATGGGCGGATGTGGAACTTTTATGCGCAAAAATTGGTAGGAGAATGGATAATTTAATCACTTGGCAGGTAAAATTGTTCATATTTGCTATTTCGTTTGTTGAAAATAGTTCGATTAATGGAAATGTTTGTATCTTTGTCCCGAATTTATAGTTTAAGACGTATGAGTTATAATTTATTAAAAGGAAAAAGAGGTATTGTATTCGGTGCCTTGAACGAGCAGTCTATCGCATGGAAAGTAGCAGAAAAGGCTGTAGAGGAAGGGGCTGTGATAACATTGTCCAATACTCCGGTAGCAGTCCGTATGGGAGAAATATCAGCTTTGGCTGAAAAACTGAATTGTGAGGTAATACCGGCTGATGCAACGAGTGTGGAAGATTTGGAAAACGTGTTCAAGCGTTCGATGGAAATATTGGGCGGTAAAATAGACTTTGTATTGCACTCTATCGGTATGTCGCCCAACGTGCGTAAGAAACGTACATACGATGATCTGGATTACGACATGTTGAACAAGACGCTGGATATTTCAGCTATTTCGTTCCACAAGATGATTCAGAGCGCGAAAAAACTGAATGCCATCAACGAGTACGGTTCGATTGTAGCCTTGAGTTATGTAGCTGCACAACGCACATTCTACGGCTATAACGACATGGCAGACGCAAAGGCATTGCTGGAATCTATCGCACGCAGCTTCGGATACATTTACGGACGCGAGCACAACGTACGTATCAATACGATTTCCCAGTCGCCGACGATGACTACCGCAGGTTCGGGAGTGAAAGGCATGGACAAACTGTTCGACTTTGCCAACCGCATGTCTCCGCTGGGCAACGCTTCGGCAGACGAATGTGCAGACTATTGCATCGTGATGTTCTCTGACCTGACCCGTAAGGTGACCATGCAGAACCTGTATCACGACGGAGGTTTTTCAAGTGTAGGCATGAGTTTGCGTGCAATGGCAACTTATGAAAAAGGCCTCGATGAATATAAGGACGAAAATGGAAATATCATTTACGGATAAATAATCATTTCTGAATGAAAAAACTTTTATTCATATTATTAAGCGTCATTGCCTTTGCATCCTGTCAGTCAGATATGCAAAGCGGTGACGCTTTGTCTGATAGAAGGATAAAAGTTTTTCGTTATGACCGTTTACAATATGAGGCGACCGTCATGAATAGCATTTCAGCTATTCAGAAAATGAATATGGATTATCCGCAGGCTACGCGCATCCTTATTGAAGATGTGCTGATGTTGGGCAGCGTGGATGCACCAGACATTAACGAACGTTTGTGTACTTATTATTCCGATTCGGTCTTGCTTCGTTTGATGGAAGAGGCGGAAGAGAAGTTCAGTGATATGACACCGATAGAGGAACGGCTGACCGAGGGGTTCAAGCGTTTGAAGAAAGAAATTCCTTCGCTTCCGGTTCCGCAGGTGTATGCTCAAATTTCTGCTTTGAACCAGTCGGTGGTAGTAGGGGACAGTTTGTTGGGAATCAGTCTGGATAAGTATATGGGCGAGGATTATCCTTTGTACAAACGTTATTATTATGCATACCAGCGCCGCTCGATGACCCCCGAACGTATACTTCCCGATTGTTTTACTTTTTATTTGGTAAGTCTGTATCCGTTTGGATGGGAAACAGGTCATCGTACTCTTTTCGATGTGATGATGCATCAAGGAAAAATCAATTGGCTGGTGCGAAAAATCCTGGGGTATTCTTCGGATGCAGAAATGCTGGGTTATACCAAGGCTGAAACAGACTGGTGTAAGAAGAATGGGAAGAAACTGTGGGACTGGATGGTACGCCGGGGACATTTGTCGAGTACCGACCCGATGGTAATTCGTGCTTACACGCATCCTGACCCTAATATTATTTTAAAAGGAGAGCCTATACCTCCTATTGTAGGAGTATGGTTGGGGATGCAATTGACGGATAAGTACATGAAAGAGCATCCGGATGTATCTGTCGAAGCCTTGCTGGAGTGTGAAGATTTCAGAGAGCTTACACTCGAATAAGGGACGGCCTTACCTAATTAGTTTTTTAAAGTATGGATACAGCATTATATTTATTGCCGGTTACATTGGGTGACACGGCCATCGAACGTGTTCTTCCTTCCTATAACAAAGAAATCATTTTACAAATCAAGCATTTTATTGTAGAAGACGTGCGTTCGGCACGGCGTTTCCTGAAGAAAGTAGACCGGGACATCGATATCGACGGGCTGGCTTTTTATCCGCTGAACAAGCACACCGCTCCGGAAGTGGTGTCGGGCTATCTCCGTCCTTTGGAAGAAGGACATCCGATGGGGGTAATTTCAGAAGCAGGATGCCCTGCCGTAGCCGACCCGGGAGCCGATGTCGTGGCTATTGCCCAGCGCAAGAACCTAAAGGTCGTTCCGCTGGTAGGTCCTTCTTCTATCATCCTGTCGGTAATGGGCTCGGGCTTCAACGGACAAAGCTTTGCTTTCCACGGTTACTTACCCATCGACCCTTCCGAGCGCATAAAACGTATAAAAGAACTGGAACAGCGCATTTACGGCGAATCCCAGACCCAATTGTTCATCGAGACTCCGTACCGGAATAATAAAATGGCAGAGGATATCTTAAAGACCTGCCGCCCGCAAACCAAGCTTTGCATAGCCGCCAACATCACGTGTGAAGGCGAATACATCAAGACAAAGACCATCCGGGAATGGAAGGGACATTTGCCCGATTTGTCTAAAATCCCCTGCATCTTCTTAATTTATAAATGAGGCTTTTCGCCCCGGATGACGGAACGGATAAACGCATGCGGAACGCATCCGTATGTATTGCCCTACGCAAGCGGCTGCATCGGACATCCCGACCGCTTGCATCAGCCATCGCAGGCGGTTGCGTTTATCAAGTGAACCGGATGTGTTTTTCCGCATGATACGAGGAGCGGACCAACGGACCGCTCTCTACGGTAGAGAATCCTTTTTCTTCGCCTATCTCTTTATACTTCTGGAATTGCCCGGGAGTGATGTATGCCGCTACGGGATAATGCTTCCGGCTTGGCTGGAGATATTGACCGATAGTCAGAATCTTGCATCCGCATGCAAGCAGGTCATCCATCGTCTGTTCTACTTCTTCCGGTGTCTCTCCTAAACCGACCATTATGCCCGACTTTGCCGTAATTCCGCTTTCGGCTATCATCCGTATCACTTGCAGGCTCCGTTCGTATGTAGCTACACTCCGCACCAGTGGGGTGATGCGCCTTACGGTTTCCAGATTGTGTGAAATGATATCGGGATACGCATGGATGACAAGCCGGATAAGTTCGGCACGCCCCTGAAAATCCGGAATAAGTGTTTCAAGGGTGGTATCAGGGTTCATTTCCTTAATGCACCGGATGGTCTCTGCCCAATGTGCGGCTCCCAAGTCGGGCAAATCGTCTCTGTCTACCGAGGTTATGACTGCATGGTCCAGCTTCATCAGACGGATAGACTCCGCTACGTGCCGGGGCTCTTCCGGGTCGAGCGGAAGCGGCTTTCCGCTTTGGGTATTGCAGAACTTGCACGAACGTGTACAGATGGCTCCGCCAATCATGAAGGTAGCGGTTCCTTTTCCCCAACATTCACCCAGATTCGGGCAGCGCCCGCTGGAGCAAATGGTGTGCAGCTTGTGTGTATCTACGATGCGTTTGGTATCGGCATAACGGGCATTGGCACCGATTTGTATCTTGAGCCATTCAGGTTTTCTTACGTGTTCCATAGTATATGTTATTTCACCACAGATTACACAGATTAAAAAATATTTTTCTCTGTATTCTCTCTGTGGCAAGTTCTTAATCCTTTTTTATCTGTGTAATCTGTGGTGAAAATCACATTACAGGTTTTCAATAAAGAAATTCGCTACGCGGTTCATCAGGTGTGTCCGGGTGTTTCCTCCTGATATGCCGTGGTTGCGGTTGGTATAGATTTGCATATCAAACTGGATGCCCGCCTGTACCAGCGCCTCGCTGTATTCGGCACAATTCTGATAATGCACGTTATCGTCTGCCGTACCGTGTATCAGAAGCAGGTTTCCGTGAAGCTTCGGTGCCCGGAGAATGGCAGAACCGGCACGGTATCCGTCGCCGTTCTCTTTCGGAGTGCGCATAAAGCGTTCGGTATATACCGTGTCGTAAAAATGCCAGTCGCTGGGAGCGGCTATTGCCACACCAGCCTTGAAGACCGGCGTACCTTCGCTCATTGACATCAATGTCGTATATCCTCCGTAGCTCCAGCCCCAGATTCCGATACGGTTGGCGTCTACATAAGGCAAGGTGCCGAGATAGCGTGCCGTTTCTACTTGGTCGTGCGATTCCTTTACACCGAGGAAAAGATACGTGCATTTCTCGAATGCAGCCCCTCGTCCGCCTGTACCGCGTCCGTCCACGCATACGCTGATGTAACCGTGGTCTGCCATGTAGGCTTCGAACATGCCTCCGTCGCTAAAGCTTCCGATGCCCCATTCGTCTAACACCTGTTGCGAGCCGGGACCGCTGTACTGGTGCATGATGACCGGATACTTCTTGTTCGGGTCGAAGCTGGCAGGTTTCATCATCCAGCCGTTCAGCTCTACGCCTTCCGTAGTGCGGAAGGTGAAGAATTCTTTCTGGGGCATATTCAGGGTGGCAAGCTGCCCCTTCAGTTTACTATTATCAAGCAAGGTGGTCAGTTCCCGTCCCCGGTTGTCATTGATGGTAATGAGGGTCGGAGTGTCTCTGCTGGAGTATTTATTGATGTAATAAGTCAAGTTTGTATTGAAAATAGCGGTATTGGTCCCCGTCCGCGTGGAAAGCTTCGTTTTCTTTCCTTTGCGGTCTATTTTGTAAACGGCACTCCGGAGCGGGCTTTCCTCGTTGCTGGTGTAATAGAACACATCGTTCTTCTGGTCCCAGCCCAAGAAATCTTTTACTTCAAACTCGCCTTTGGTCACCTGTCGCACCAGATTTCCGCCGATTGTATATAAATAGAGGTGATTGTATCCGTCGCGCTCACTCATCAGCACGATGTTTTCGGGATAGAAGCGGATGTTGCTGTATGCCTGTTCCTTAACGTACTGCTCCGATTCGTCGCGGATGATGCTCTTGCAAATGGCACTCCGGGGATTTGCCATGTACACGTTGAACCGGTTCTGGTGGCGGTTCAAGGTCATAATGGCAAGTTTCTCAGGGTCTGACGTGAATTTAATGCGGGGAATATAACCGTCCGCATCAAGCGGAAGGTCCATTTTACGGGTCACATGGCTCTTGATATCGAAAGTATGTACGCTCACTTTCGAGTTCACTTCGCCGGCTTTGGGGTATTTATACGTATAAGTGCCGGGATATGTGGCATACTCCGTGCGTTCGGGCGCCATGCCTTTGTACCACGGGAAGCTGAACATCGGCACTTGGCTTTCATCAAAGCGGATGTAAGCAATCATCTTGCTATCGGCACTGAAGTCGAAAGCACGGTTAAAGCCGAACTCTTCCTCGTATACCCAATCGGGAATACCGTTTAATATCTTATTATATTCTCCGTCCTTTGTCACTTGCGACTCGCTATTGCCGAAGAGCAATTTGACAAGGAAGATGTTATTGTCGCGTACAAAAGCGATTTGGAATCCGTCGGGCGAGAAGAGCGGTACTTGTTGTGGCCCGTTCTTCGAAAGCGGTTCTATGGTATTGTTCCTTATATTATAAATGTAATATTCTGCCGTGAACGAACGGCGGTAGATAGGCTTTGTCTCGGTCTGGATGAGAATCAGCTTTTCATCGGGCGACATGATGTAATCATCAAACGACTTGATGGGGCAATCGCGCGCGGTTTCCACATCGAATATGCTTTCCACTTCTTTTCCGGTTTTAAACGAATACTTCACAATCCGTTTCCGGTCGGCACTGATTTGTGTGTAATGCTCACCGTCCAGCATCGGCTTGATGCCATAAATGTTTTGGGGGCGGTATGTTCCGTTAGCCACGTCTTGCAGCGTTACCTTCTGCTGTGCGAATGCACATACGAACGCCACGAGCAGGCAGCTTAATGCAAGTAGTCTTTTCATTGTAGTTGATAGTTTATATGGTTGTAATATCGGCAAAGGTATGAAAAAATACTTATATTTGCATAACCCGTTGTCAATGTTTGTATCGGAGCATGGAAATGCATGCTATTTATTTTACATTTTTAGAAACAGTTTTGAATTTATCGTGTGCAGATTTAGACCGATAAATTTAAAACAGTTTTTTATGGTTTGATGGGCTTGTATTCAGGAACGAGTGCTTTCATGATAATCCATCCGATGAGGTACGCCACCGAGCAGATGCAGAAGATGATGAAATATCCTGCCGGCTTTCCCGTAAAGCCCATAAAGGCGAGCTGGGTGTTGGCGGCATAATCGAACAGGACTCCCGAACCCATATTGATGAGCGAGGAGCCGATGCCTCCCGCCATGCCTCCGAAGCCGATGATAGTGGCGATGGCGTTTTGCGGGAACATGTCGCTCACGGTACAATAAATATTGGAGGACCATGCCTGGTGGGCTGCTCCGGCTATACCTATAATAATTATCGGGTACCAATATGAATAGGCTCCCAGCGGTTGGGCTAGCAAGGTGATGATTGGGAAAAAGGCAAAGATAAGCATGGCGCGCATACGTCCCTTATAGGGGTTCATTCCTTTTTTCTCTACGAAGTAAGTGGGGAGCCAGCCTCCGATGATGGATAGCATTGTGATGGCATAGAGGACGAAGATGAGCAATTGTGCCATCGGGGCGTTGGAGGGCAGGTGGTAGACATCGCTCAAATAAGCGGGAGTCCAGAACAGGAAGAACCACCAGATGCCGTCGGTCAGGAATTTGCCTACGGCGAATGCCCATGCCTGTTTGTAGCGGATGCATTGCAGGAAAGACATCTTGGGTAGGTTTTCTCCCTCTGAGGAGGCTTGTGGCTCTTCTTCTTCTTCTTCATTTTGTTCGATGTATGCCAGTTCGGCTTCGTTCACCCAACGGCTTTCGCGTGGGCGTTTGTAGAGGAACACCCAGAATCCCATCCATACGAAGCCTAACGCACCGATGATGACGAATGCCATTTCCCAACCGTTTCCTACACCTAAATCGCGGAAATAGCTTGCCAGGGTAGGGATGCTGACCGGAGCGACAAGTGCACCGATTGCAGCTCCACTATTGTAGATACTGGTTGGGAAAGCACGGTCTTTCTTCGGAAAATACTCGGCGGCGACCTTGGTGGCCACAGGAAAATTGCCTGCTTCGCCGATGGCTAAAATACATCGTGCGGCAATGAAGAAATAAACGCTCACTGTGGCGATGCTTAGTGCCAATGCCGAACCGGTTTCGGCTTGTTTCAGGGCTTCTACATTATCTACGCCTACCCACCATTCGGTAGCGATGCCGCAAAAGGCATGGAGGCAGGCACCTAATGACCAGATTCCGATTGTCCAAAGATATCCTTTGCGTGTGCCCATCCAGTCGATGACCCGTCCGGCAAAAAGCATTCCAAGGGCATAGACGATGGCGAACACGCCGGCTATGAATCCGTAGTCGGTGTCAGTCCAATGGAATTCGGGTGCGATAAAGTCTTTCCATGTGAGCGAAAGAACTTGCCGGTCCATGTAGTTGATGGTGGTTGCCATAAAAAGCATAAAGCAGATGGTCCAGCGGAAGTTGGTCATCTTGTTTGGTCGTGTTTTCATAAGGGTTTATAGAAATTAATATGCAGAGCGGTATTTGCCTTCTTCACGGTCTTCCAGTATATTCAGGTAAGAGGCATAACGTGACTCACTGATGTAATGGTTCTCTACGGCTTCGCGTACGGCGCAGCCCGGTTCGTGCCGGTGGGTGCAGTTTCCGTACTTGCAATGCGCGGAGAATTCGAAAATCTCTTTGAAGTAATGGCTCACTTCTTCGTCTTTCATGTCGAAGGTGCCGAATCCTTTGATGCCCGGTGTGTCGATGATATATCCTTCGCCTTCTACGGGGAACATTTCAGAAAAAGTCGTGGTGTGCATGCCTTTGTTATGGGCTGTGGATATTTCTCCGGTTTTCAGGTGTGCTTCGGGCAGGATGGCATTGATAAGCGTTGATTTCCCTACGCCCGAATGCCCTGAAAAGAGGGTGATTTTCCCTTTCAGTTCTTCCTTTATTTCATTGATGCCTTCATTATTAAGGGCAGAAATGCGGAAGCAAGGATATCCGATATGGGTGTAAAGGTGAATAAGCCCTTCCAAATAGCGCAATTCGTCTTCCGAATAGAGGTCGGTCTTGTTGAATACCAGTGCTACCGGTACCCGATAGGCTTCGGCAGAGGCAAGGAAGCGGTCGATGAAGATGGTGGATGTTTCGGGATAATTGACGGTCACTACCAGCATACACAAGTCGAGGTTGGCTGCAATGATATGCGATTGCTTGGAGAGGTTCGAAGCCCGGCGGATGATGTAGTTCTTGCGGTCTTCTATTTCGGTGATGAAGGCGGTCCCTTCGGGGTTCAAGGCGATTTGTACACGGTCGCCTACCGCAATGGGATTGGTGCTGCGTATTCCCTTCAGGCGGAAGTTCCCTTTTATCTTGCATTCAATCTGCCTTCCGTCTTCGGTCTTTACCACATACCAGCTTCCGGTGTTCTTGATGACTAATCCTTTTTCCAATGTTTTATTTAGTTGACTAGTTGACCAGGTACCAGGCACTAGGTCTTAGATACTCAAGTCGTATCAAGTAACCTGGTCAACTAGTATCTACAACCTAGTCAACTAGTACCTTGTAACCTAGTCAGCTATAAAATTATACAGTCATGATTTCTTTGTCTTTAGCCGCCAGCATGTCATCTATTTGCTTGATGTACTTGTCATGCGATTTCTGGAGCTTGGCTTCCGAATTCTTCTGCTCGTCTTCGGGCATACCGTCTTTTACAGCTTTCTTCAAGGAGTCGATGGCATCGCGGCGTGCATTTCGTACGCTTACTTTTGCCGTTTCACCTTCTGCCTTGCATTGCTTGGCGAGTTGTTTACGGCGCTCTTCTGTCAGTGGAGGGATGCCGATGCGGATGATTTCGCCGTTGTTTTCGGGCATGATACCCAGGTCGGAGTCGATAATCGCTTTTTCGATGATGCGGAACATGCTCTTGTCCCACGGTTTGATGGCGATGCTCCGTGCATCGGGGGTAGTGACCGCCGCTACATTATTAATAGGAACCATGCTTCCATATGAATCTACACGGATGCCGTCAAGCAGACGTACATCGGCTTTTCCGGCGCGGATATGTGCCAATGCGTCTTCCAGATACATGATTGCCATATCCATTTTCTCTTCAGCGCCGCTGAGGATAGTTTTAGAATCTGCCATATTCTTGTTGCTTTAAATATTTTGTCGATAAGTTTATGTGAACAAAAATAGGGGATTTTTTATTCTCTTGCAATAGTTTGTGAAGATTTTCGCTGGAAAGTGTGCAATCATCCGTCCTTTGACGCTTGTTTTCGGCTTCGCGGGCATGAACTTTGACGGATTATTCCAAAAAAAACGCCGAATATGTTTGTTTATGGAAAAATGTTACTATATTTGCGAACGATAAAACAATTATACATGAACCGGAACAATCTACATATCATTCTGATGTGTGCCACGGGGCGTATGTCCCTCTATACATCTGCCACTGGGATGACCCCTCGGGGTTGAGCGGTTGTATAATGGTGTTTCTACGTGATACACGCCTGTGGACGCAGGCATTTCTTCATTTTTATGATTCAATAATAAGTGTTTATAATTCATCGCACACAGATGAAACGGATTTTTTTAAGGGTTCATCGTGTGCCATCAATTAGTTTTATCGAACAATCGTATGAAAGTATTGAAATTCGGCGGAACGTCGGTAGGTTCCGTCAACAGCATGTTGAATGTAAAGAAAATAGTTGAGGCGATAGATGATAAGGTAATCGTAGTGGTTTCGGCGTTGGGAGGCATCACCGACAAGTTGATAAAGACTTCGAACATGGCGGCATCGGGCGATTCGGGATACGAGAAAGAGATGAAGGAAATCGTGAACCGCCACATCGAAATGGTTTATACGGTGATTCCTGCGGGCGAGAAACGGGAGTTGCTTCTCGATTGTGTGAATGAGCTGCTGAGCGAATTGAAGGATATCTTTCAAGGCATTTACCTGATACGCGACCTTTCGCCCAAGACCTCGTCGACCATCGTAAGCTATGGCGAGCGTTTGTCTTCCATCATCGTGGCTACGCTCATCGACGGGGCACAATGGTTCGACTCCCGTCTGTTCATCAAGACGGAAAAGAAGCACAACAAGCATATCCTCGACTCGGAACTGACCAACCGTCTGGTGCGCGAGACCTTCCGTGAGATTCCGCGCGTATCGTTGGTGCCGGGCTTTATCTCGTCGGATAAGGATACGGGCGAAGTGACCAATCTGGGCAGGGGCGGTTCTGATTATACCGCTTCTATCATCGCCGCGGCGCTGGATGCCGATGTGCTGGAGATATGGACGGATGTGGACGGGTTTATGACCGCCGACCCGAGGGTCATCAGCACCGCTTACCCCATCACCGAACTGAGCTATGTGGAGGCGATGGAGCTTTGCAACTTCGGCGCGAAGGTGGTTTATCCGCCTACTATCTATCCGGTGTGCCATAAGAATATACCTATATTAATAAAGAATACATTCAATCCCGACGCTCCGGGCACTATCGTGAAGCAGGAGGCAGACCATTCTTCGAAAGCCATCAAGGGCATTTCTTCTATCAACGACACGTGCCTCATTACGATGACCGGACTGGGTATGGTAGGCGTTATCGGCGTGAACTACCGCATTTTCAAGACCCTGGCGGAGAACGGTATCAGTGTGTTTCTCGTATCGCAGGCTTCTTCGGAAAACTCTACTTCTATCGGCGTGCGCAATGAAGATGCGGCACTTGCCTGCAAGGTGCTCGATGAAGAGTTCGCCAAGGAAATCGAAATGGGCGAAATCAGCCCGATGAAAGCCGAGGGAGGGCTTGCTACGGTAGCTATTGTGGGTGAAAACATGAAGCATACGCCGGGCATTGCCGGAAAGCTCTTCGGTACGCTGGGGCGGAACGGCATTAACGTGATAGCCTGTGCGCAAGGTGCGTCGGAAACCAATATCTCGTTTGTGGTAGAAGGCGGTTCGCTCCGCAAGACCTTGAATGTCATCCACGATTCGTTTTTTCTTTCCGAATATCAAGTGCTGAACCTTTTCATTTGCGGCATCGGTACGGTGGGGCATAGCCTGATAGACCAGATACACAGCCAGCAGGAACGCTTGAAACAGGAGCGGGGGCTGAACCTGAAAGTGGTGGGAATCGCCAACGGACACAAAGCAATGTTCACCCGTGCGGGAATCGACCTGACGAATTATCGTGAGGAACTGGAAGAGAAAGGCATGCCTTCGTCCACGCAAGTGCTGCACGACGAGATTATCGGGATGAACATCTTCAACTCGGTCTTCGTGGATTGTACCGCAAGTGAAGAAATCGCTTCCTTGTATAAAGACTTCTTGGGACATAACATCTCGGTGGTGGCGGCAAACAAGATTGCGGCTTCTTCGGATTATGAGATTTATGCCGAGTTGAAGCGGATAGCCCGCCATCGGGGTGTGAAGTTTTTGTTCGAGACCAATGTAGGAGCAGGACTTCCGGTCATCAATACCATCAATGACCTGATTAATAGCGGAGACAAGATATTGAAAATCGAAGCTGTATTGAGCGGTACGCTGAATTACATTTTCAATGAAATCAGTGCCGACGTGCCTTTGAGCCAGACCATCCGGAACGCGAAGGAGCAGGGGTATTCCGAACCCGACCCACGCATCGACCTGAGCGGGACCGATGTGGTGCGCAAGCTGGTCATCCTGGCACGTGAGGCGGGATATTGCCTGAATCAGGAAGATGTGGAGAAACACTTGTTCATTCCCGACAGCTTTTTCGAAGGGTCGCTGGATGACTTCTGGCGCAAGATACCTTCGCTGGATGCCGATTTCGAGGCACGCCGCAAGGTGTTGGAGCGTGAAGGCAAGCGCTGGCGGTTCGTGGCACGCTTCGAAGGCGGAAAGGGAGTGGTAGAACTGGTAGAGGTAGACCGCCATCATCCGTTCTACGAACTGGCGGGAAGCAATAATATCATCTTGCTTACCACCGAGCGCTATAACGAATATCCGATGCTTATCCAAGGCTATGGAGCCGGTGCGAGCGTGACCGCCGCCGGAGTGTTTGCGGATATTATGAGCATTGCGAATATTTAAGTTTAGGTACCAGGTGACTAGGTACTAGGGACTAGGTTTTGAATAGTCCGATTCTTAAAGTACCTAAAACCTAGTACCTAGTCAACTAGTACCTAGTTACCCGGTCAACTAAAAAGAAAACGAAATGAAACATCTGATTATATTAGGAGACGGGATGGCGGATTGGGCTGTCCCCTCTCTGGGAAACAAGACTTTATTGCAATATGCCCATACGCCCTGCATGGATATGCTGGCACGCATGGGACGCACCGGAATGCTGAAGACCGTAGCCGACGGGTTTCATCCGGGAAGCGAGGTGGCGAACATGTCGGTAATGGGGTACGACCTGCCTACGGTGTACGAGGGACGCGGGGTGTTGGAAGCCGCCAGCATCGGAGTCGATTTGGAGCCGGATGACATGGCGATGCGCTGCAACCTGGTATGCATAGAGGGGGATATCCTGAAGAACCATTCGGCAGGGCACATCACCACCGAAGAAGCCGACGAGCTGATTCGTGCCTTGGAAGAACGCTTAGGCTCCGACCGTATCCATTTCTATACCGGCGTGCAATACCGGCATTTGCTGGTGGTGAAAGGCGGAAACAAACATGTGGCTTGCGTGCCTCCGCACGATATCCCGTTGCAGCCCTTCCGTCCGAATCTGGTGAAGGCGTTGGTTCCCGAAGCGCAAGAAACCGCCGATTTGCTGAATGGGCTGATTATGGCTTCGCAAGACTTGCTGGCTTCGCATCCGCTTAACCTGAAACGGATGAGCGAGGGCAAAGACCCGGCGAACAGCATCTGGCCCTGGAGTCCGGGCTATCGCCCGAAGATGGAGCCGTTGGCGAATAAATACCCCTCCATCCGCAAGGGCTCGGTGATTACGGCGGTCGACCTCATCCGGGGCATCGGACGCTATGCCGGACTCCGGTGCATCGATGTAGAGGGTGCCACGGGGCTTTATACCACCAATTACGAAGGCAAGGCACAAGCCGCCATCGATGCCCTGAAGACCGATGATTTCGTTTACCTGCACATCGAAGCAAGCGATGAGGCAGGACATGAGGGCGATGTGGACTTGAAGTTGAAGACCATCGAATATCTGGACCAGCGTGCCGTTAAACCCATTTGGGAAGCGGTAAAAGACTGGGACGAACCGGTGGCGATAGCCGTGCTTCCCGACCATCCGACCCCGTGCGAATTGCGTACGCATACCGCCGAGCCGATACCTTTCTTGATTTATTATCCGGGCATTGAGCCGGATGCGGTGCAGGCATACGATGAGGTGTCGTGCCGGGAAGGCGGATACGGCATGTTGGAAAAAGACGAGTTTATGAATTTATTTATGAATAGCTGAAACTTTCACCACAGATTATGAAATATTACAGTACCAATAAGCAGGCTTCCGACGCTACACTGGAAGAAGCCGTAGTGCGCGGACTGGCAGGTGACAAAGGGCTTTACATGCCCCGTGAAATCAAGCCTTTGCCCGCATCGTTTTACGATGAGATAGAAAACCTTTCGTTTCAGGAAATCGCTTACCGCGTGGCGGACGCTTTCTTCGGAGAAGATGTGCCGGCGGATGTCTTGAAGCAGATTGTATATGACACCTTGAGCTTTGATGCGCCGGTGATGAAGGTGAAAGACAAT
The DNA here is from genome assembly GCF_014837065.1 of Phocaeicola intestinalis. Classification (GTDB taxonomy): domain Bacteria; phylum Bacteroidota; class Bacteroidia; order Bacteroidales; family Bacteroidaceae; genus Phocaeicola; species Phocaeicola intestinalis. The sequence continues at coordinate 42,159 of NZ_JACSPP010000018.1, read as the reverse complement.
ATCTATTCGCTGGAACTCTTCCACGGGCCTACGCTGGCGTTCAAGGACGTGGGCGGACGCTTTATGGCACGTCTCTTGGGCTATTTCATCCGCAAGGAAGGAAAGAAGCAGGTCAATGTACTGGTAGCTACGTCGGGCGATACGGGAAGTGCTGTGGCAAACGGTTTCCTGGGTGTGGAAGGCATTCGTGTGTATGTGCTTTACCCGAAAGGGAAGGTGAGCGAGATACAGGAAAAGCAGTTCACTACGCTGGGGCAGAACATCACCGCCATTGAGGTGGACGGCACGTTCGACGATTGCCAGGCACTGGTGAAAAACGCGTTTATGGACGAAGAGCTGAAGGCGCACATGCAGCTGACCTCTGCCAATTCCATCAATGTGGCGCGCTTCTTGCCTCAGGCTTTCTATTATTTTTACGCTTATGCCCAGATGAAGAAGCAGGGCAAGGCGGACAATCTGGTCATCTGCGTGCCCAGCGGGAACTTCGGAAACATTACGGCAGGGCTTTTCGGCAAGCGGATGGGGCTTCCGGTAAAACGCTTTATCGCCGCCAATAACCGCAATGATATTTTCTATCAATACTTGAAGACGGGTGTCTATACGCCACGTCCTTCGGTAGCGACCATTGCCAATGCCATGGATGTGGGCGACCCCAGCAACTTCGCCCGTATCCTCGACTTATACGGAGGAAGCCACGAGGCTATTTCCGGCGAAATCAGTGGCGAGACTTATACCGATGAGCAGATTCGCGAAACCGTGCAGAAGGCTTACGAGGAAACCGGATACCTGCTCGACCCTCACGGGGCGTGCGGTTATCGTGCGCTGGCGGAAGGCTTGAAGCCGGGCGAAACGGGAGTGTTCCTCGAAACAGCCCATCCGGCAAAGTTCTTGCAGACGGTGGAAGCCATTATCGGAACCAAAGTGGATATCCCCGAAAAGCTTCAGGCGTTTATGCGCGGTACGAAGCAAAGCATCCCGATGCCGAAAGACTTCGCTTCATTCAAGGCATACTTGATGAATGAAAAATGAAGAATTAAGGATGAAGAATGAGGTGAAACATCACTCATTCTTCATCCTTAGAAGCTGTTTTGAATTTATCGTGCGATGATTTGGGATGAGTTTTTGAGGCATTTTCGCTTTTGTGATGAGGAAGATAGCGGGCTATCTGACGAAGAACAGGAGCGGAAAGGACCAAAAAATCGCCCAAAGCACGCACGAAAACGGATACATCAAGCCAAGAAAAACTTTTTGGAGAAATTCAAAACAGCTTTTTAATACAGTCAATTTGCAGAAAATGGATAAATGTCCGCCAACAGCCAATGCATATCCTTAAAAAATGCATATATACTGCATTCGCGGTTGAATATATACTTCATCGGCTTACGAATATATCTTCATCGGCAGATGCAGTACTACTGCGTTTTCAACTCAGACGGATTGGCTAATGGCGGACATTTATTTGTAGAATCCCCCGGTTTGAAAATTCTATTTATTTTTGTACATATTTTCGTAATAGTTCTGGTAATCTCCGCTTGTTACGTTTTTTACCCATTCCTGATTGTCCAGATACCATTTCACGGTTTTGACAATGCCGTCTTCAAATTTGGTTTCGGGCACCCACCCCAAGTCATGAGTTATTTTTGATGGATCGATGGCGTAACGTTGGTCATGACCCAGACGGTCTTTGACAAAAGTAATCAGTGATTCGTTTATCCAATCAATTTTGATTTGTCCGTTTTCGTTCGTTTCTTTTTTCTTCAGCATCTTCCGGTAGTCGGGTTCTTTTTCCATTATCTGGTAAATAGTGCCAATGATTAATCGGACAATTTCGATGTTTTGTTTTTCATTGTGTCCTCCTACGTTGTATATTTCTCCGTTTTTCCCGTGACATACTACGAGGTCAATGGCTTTGCAATGGTCTTCTACATACAGCCAGTCACGTACATTCGTACCTTTTCCATATACCGGCAGTCTCTTGCCTTCGAGTATGTTCTTTATTACCAATGGAATCAGTTTTTCTGGAAATTGGTAAGGACCGTAGTTGTTCGAGCATCGTGTAATGGTTACAGGCATTTTGTAAGTGTCACGATAGGCAAGGACGATGAAGTCTGCACTGGCTTTTGATGCACTATACGGGCTGTGCGGACATAATGGGGTATCTTCGGTAAAGAAGCCTTCATCTCCCAATGAACCATATACTTCATCGGTGGACACCTGATGGAAACGTACATCGCGCCTCCACGTCGGATAGCCTTGTTCGTCTTTACCGGTCACCCATGCACAGCGGGCTGCATCCAGTAGGTTTTGTGTTCCTAAAATGTTGGTCTGTAGAAAAAGTTGTGGGTTTTCGATGCTTCGGTCCACGTGGCTCTCTGCTGCAAAATTGATGATATAGTCAAATTTGTATTCAGAAAACAACTGGTCGGCAAGATTGCGGTCGCAGATATTTCCTTTGATGAAATAGCAACGATCGTCGTCTATATCTTTGGCAATAGTGCCTAAGTTGCCGGCGTATGTCAGAGCATCCAATACGACTACCCGTATATCTTCATGTTTAGCAAGAATGTATTTTATATAATTAGCACCGATAAATCCGGCTGCTCCTGTAACTAAATAGGTTTTCATAATGTTACTTTGTTTAAGCGGTGCAAATTTCGGAAAGATTTTTCAATCAAGCAAGCATTATTCGTTTAATTCTATTACTTCCAGGTCAGAAAAATTACCTTTATCGATACGGAAGCGTACCAAAGTGCGTACTGTATGGAAGCCATACTTGCCGGCAGCACCCGGATTGATGTGCAGCAGTCCCAGCTTGGAATCATATTTCACTTTCAGGATGTGCGAGTGGCCGCTGATGAACAACCGGGGAGGATGGGTTGATAAGATATTCCGTACCGACGGGTCATATTTCCCGGGATATCCTCCGATGTGCTTGATGAGTACATCTGTTTCATCTATGGTAAACCGGTTGATTTCGGGGAAGCGCAGACGGATGTCTTGTCCGTCGATGTTGCCATACACGGCACGTAACGGACGGAAAGCTTCCAGTTTTTGTATGATTTCCAGGGAACCGATGTCTCCTGCATGCCATATTTCGTCACACGGTTCGAAATATTTCAGGTAACGTCCGTCCCAATAGCCGTGTGTGTCTGATAAGAGTCCGATGGTGGTCATTGTTATTTATGGGAGTTGCAGTTTCAGCTTGACGAATTGCCTGATGAAATCGACTGTTCCGTCGATTCCCAGTACTGACGAGTCGATGCAAAGGTGGTATGTCGCGGCGGCTCCCCATGTGTTGTAGCTATAATAATTATAGTAGGAAGAGCGTTTTTTGTCGGCTTTTTCCATAATTTCTTCTGCTTTTTCTTCGCTGATGTTCAGTCGTTTGGTCAGGCGCTCGATGCGTGCTTGGGGGGAGGCTGATACAAAGACGTTGGCACATCGCGGATGGTCACGCAATACATAGTCGGCACATCGTCCTACAAAGAGGCATGATTGTTTTTCAGCAAGGTGGCGGATGACATCGCTTTGGATTTTGAACAGAGAGTCATTGCTCAAGTACGAATTATAAGGATAAGCTCCTTCGGTAATGAAGGGGAACCGTGTTCCGAACAGTCCTCCTAACAGGCTTTGCGAAGCCTTTTCGTCGGCTTTCTCGAAAAACTCTTTACATAATCCGCTTTCTTTTGATGCGAGGTTTATCAGTTCTTTGTCGTAAAAGGCGATGCCAAGGTCTTTTGCCAGTTTTTCTCCGATTTCTTTTCCGCCGCTCCCTAATTGTCGACCAAGATTGATTACAAAATGCTCGTTCATAACGCTTCTGTTTGAATTATTGTTAATGTATAGAGCAAATGTAAATAAAAAAAAGGAAATAAGGAAATAAAACCGTAAGAGAATCGGGGCAAATGTATCTAAGAAGCTGTTTTGAATTTCTCCAAAAAGTTTTTCTTGACTTGATGTATCCGTTTCCGTGTGTGCTTTGGGCGATTTTTTGGTCCTTTTCGCTCCTGTTCTTCGTCAGATAGCCCGCTATCTTCCTCATCACAGAAGCAAAAATGCCTCAAAAACTCATCCCAAATCATCGCACGATAAATTCAAAACAGCTTCTAAATTATGCAGATTATCTTCAATGACGGAGAGGATTATCTTCTAATCAGGGCATTTGTGTGATTGTAATCAGATGCATCCTTTTATTGACAGAAAGAAAAATATTCCCGTAGCTATCATTAACAGGCCGATAGCGGCATAAAACAAGCGTGCCCGCTTCCTTCCGGCATTGGCCACGATGAAACGGGTATTGTGTGCGGTGAAGAACCAATCCCAGTTGAACAATGCTGCCAGCAGGGCGAGCATACCCACCAGCACAAACAAGGCTTGTATGATATAATGTACGGCCATTGTGATGTCGATATTATGCTTCGGCGTCGATGCTGACCGTTCGGCTTCCGTCTTCCAATTCGTCGATTCGGACTTTCACGGCATCACCCGGGAGCAAGTCGTCTATCAGTTCAGGCCATTCGATGAAACACAAGGCACCGCTGTAGAAATAGTCTTCATAACCCATATCGTATACTTCTTCCAGCTTTTTGATACGGTAGAAGTCGAAGTGGTAAATCAGTTCGCCTGTGGTGTCCGAACGGTATTCGTTTACGATGGCGAATGTGGGTGAGTTGATGACATCAGTCACGCCCAGTTCTTCGCAAACAGCTTTGATAAATGTGGTCTTTCCGGCTCCCATTTTGCCGTAGAAAGCAAACACAGTGTTGTCACCCATAGCGGCGATGAAAGCTTTTGCCGCTTCATGGATATGCTCGAGGTCTGTAATCGTTATTTTCATATACTTGTTGGATAAACTTTTTGCAAAGTTAATGATTTTTTCGTAGCTTGTATCTCATACGGCTCAACTTTGCGAGTGCATAGAATAAGATGGACACAAAAATGATGGATGCTCCCGATGGTATCTGATAGTGGTAGGAGAGGATTAGCCCTCCCAGGCAACTGATATATCCGATGCCGATGGAAAGCCAAATGATGTGCTTGAATCTGTATGTGAACAGGTTAGCGGTCATTTGGGGTAAGGTGAGGAGTGAGATTGCCAGCACGATGCCCACCATGCGCAAGCAAGATACGATGGTAAGGGCAATGAACATCATCAGAATGTATTCGAAGCATGTGACGGGCATCCGCTGTGAACGGGCAAATTCAGGATCGAACGCAATGGCTACGATGGGGCGCAGGAAAAGGGCGAAAAATAGGGTAAGCACACTGCTTAGTATGCCTAGCAAAAGGATATCTCCTTGTGTGATGGTCAGGATGTTCCCGAAAAGAAACGATGAAAGATCGGGCGTGAATCCTGGGGCAAGGAAGCTGAAAATGATGCCGATAGCCATTCCGAATGTCCAGAATACGGCAATGGCAGAATCTTCGCGCATATCGCTTCGCTTGCTGAGCCATTCTACTCCGAATGCAGAGAGTACTGAGAAAATGGCGGCGGCAAGTATGGGCGGGATACCGGTGTAAAGTCCGATGCCGATGCCTCCGAACGAAGCGTGAGTGATACCTCCGCTGATGAATACCAGCCGGCGTGTGACAATGTAGGTGCCGATGATACCGCAGGCAATGCTGGCAAACAGGCTTCCCAACAAGGCATGTTGGAAAAAAGTGTATTGTAGTAAATCCATCATAAGCAAATGAGTTTGTTCGTCCGTAAGTCTTTGAGTCTTTAGGCCGAAGCATACCTGTAGCTTATAAACTTACCAACTCAAAAACAAAAGAACCCGGTACTTGATTTTAGTTGTTTATTGCATTGTTTCTTCTTTCTCCCACAATGAGAAACAATTCATCTTTCAGTTCGTCGGGTAGATTGATACCCCTTAATTGCAAGCTACGGCTCCATCCCGCTACATCTTCTTCCTGCATTGAGTAAAGAATATCGCGAAACTCGTCCGTTTCGTCTGCCGTGTATTGGTCTGCCGGACGTCCTTTGAAGCGGTCCAGCTCTTCGTCATCGTAATATTCTATTTGTCTGCTTACGGCGGCCAGGAGGCTTTCTTTTTCACATACGGCGTGTTGTCCGCAGCATTCGCTATCCACCGTAACCACAGGTGGGGCTTCTTTCAGTTCTCCTCGTGCAATTTTCCGGTGTAGATTCCGGTTATAGAAATATCCGGCTACCAGTCCAAACAGGATGACGCCTGCCAATATAATAAGGAGTATTCCCATAGTCAGTTTTTCCCGTTGATGGTGAATCCAGTCGCCTGCAGGTCGTCCCAGAAGTGAGGATATGATTTACTCACTACCTGCGGGTTGTTGATGGATAATTTCCCTAGTGGAATGCAGGCAGGAGCAAAAGCCATTGCCATCCGGTGGTCTTCGTATGTATCGATGCAGGGGGATGTGTCGGAAGGGCACCGTTCTCCGTTCCATTCCAAGATACAGCCGTCAGTTTCGGTCAGCACATAGCCCAGTTTCTTCATTTCTTTCATCAGGGCGGCTATACGGTCGGTTTCTTTGATTTTCAAGCTTTGCAGTCCACTGAACCGGAAAGGGATATTCAGTAAAGCGCAGGTCACCACAAACGTCTGTGCCAAGTCAGGCTGGTTGATGAAATTGTATGTCATCTGCGATACCGGTTTGCCTTCTTTTTGTAGCACTACTTTGTGGTCAAGGTATTGTGTCTTGACACCCAGCGACGAGAAAAGGTGTGCTACGTATGCATCTCCTTGCGGGCTTTGCCGGAACAGCCCCGGAAGTTCTATTTGTGCTTCGGGCGCGAGGGCACAGATTTCATACCAATATGATGCAGCGCTCCAGTCGCTTTCCACGTAATACGATGAGGGTGCTTCGTAAGGATGAGGTTCGACATAGAGTTGTTTTTCATTTGCCCATCCGGCTTTTGCACCGAAACTTTTCATCAAGTGCAGGGTAAGGTCAATATACGGACGGGAAATGATTTCTCCTGTCAGGTTGAGTGTGAGTCCGTTTTTCAGGGCAGGACCAATCATCAGTAGGGCAGAAATGTATTGCGAACTGACGTTGCCCGGTAGCGTAACATCATGGTTTATCAGTTGGCGTCCCGTAATGCGCAAAGGTGGATAGCCTTCGTTCCCGCTATATTCCACGTCTGCTCCCAGTGTACGTAAGGCATTGACCAGTAAGCCGATGGGTCGTTGCTGCATACGTTGGGTTCCGGTCAGTATGTGTGTACCCGGATGTACAGACAGGAAAGCGGTCAGGAAGCGCATGGCAGTGCCTGCAGCCCCGATATCGATAACCGGAGGCATTTCTTGCAGGGCATGTATCATCACGCGTGTGTCATCGCAATCAGAAAGGTTTTCCGGTTTCGAGAAAGCTTGTGCCAGTGCGTTGATAATGAGTGCACGGTTGCAGATGCTTTTCGAGGAAGGCAACGTGATGTTGCCGTATATCTTGTCGGGGGAAGTTAAAATGATTCGCTTCATACGATGTGTGTTGTTGTTCCGGCGACAAAGATAAGATAAAAAAATGAGATACCGGATACATCTTGGAAATATGATTCGGTCTGCGATGTTAATCTCTGCGGATTTGGGATTTTTCTCGCCGGCGTGTCCGTTTCCACCATAAATAATATCCGCTTAAAGGGAGGATACCTCCAAAGAGCGCGGCAAGAAAATAAAGTATTTTGGTGGTTATTCCTCCCCAGCTTCCGGTATGGAAGGCATAAAACCATCCTTTCAGGCTTTGTGGGGCGGAGGCGTTTGCATCTTTCCAAGTGATTTTCACTTCGTCTTTGCGGGACCTGTCTTTGCCTTTGTCTGTGTGACGTACTTGTGTGGAAGAGGGCGTTTCGCCGAAGAGCGAATAAGCAGCCGTGCGGTACCAGCCGAAAGACCACGTGAGTCCGGTGAGTGCCATTACAAGCAGGAAAAGAGTGCTATAAAATCCTATTGCCACATGACTATCGTACCAGAAACGGCGCCAACCTTTGGTGCACGACACGCTGAGGCGGTTTTTCAGTGCCTTGCGTGTGCGAGGTATCCAGATGATGAGTCCGCTTATCAGGATAAATACCATCACTAGTGTGGTGATTCCTACAATGATTTTTCCTACTGACTTTTCGCCTTTCGAGGCAGGTGGGTCCAGCAGCCAACGGTGTAGTTTACGCATGGTCTGGAAGAAGGGATACGATTGGGTCCAGCCCAGTACTTCCCCTGTATAGGGATTGACACTAAGCTGTTTCCGGCCTGTTTCGCGGAATGAGGCAAAAGCTGTTTCGTGCGGATTGGCTGAAAGCAGAAGTGAAGAAAGGTGGAGCGAGTCGGACACTTGTGCTTGGATGTGCGTTGCCAGTTGGGAAGGAGAGAGAGGCTGGGCATCTTCTGAAGGAGGAACAACGGTATAAAGCGAACGTTGAAGTGCCTGGGTAATATCCCGTTCGAATACCAAGGCTGCTCCCGATAAACAAATGATACTGATGATGATGCCTAAAGGGAGCGAGAGCCAAAGGTGGAGTTTTGCAAAAAGTTTTCTCATTGTGTACAGATGTTTAGATCGCTACAGGGATGAATTACAATGTGCCTATTGTAGATGTCATCATAATAGAATAGAGAGTTGGTTCAAGCATGCGTTTTGATGAACATAAGTGCGTTGGCCGTTTCACATAAGTGACTTGGGCGTTTCACATAAGTGACTCGGGCGTTTCACATAAGTGACTCGGGCGTTTCACATAAGTAAGTCAGTCGTATCACTTATCTTAATCACAGAGGCGCACAGAGCTTTTCATTTTTTTTGTGTTACTCTGTGTCTCCTCTGTGGTGAAAAGGTTTATTCCGTTATTTTGAGAGTTTTCCTAATGCCGATACAGATATGACATCATTTACTTGCAGGCCGGTTGTAGCCACGCCTGTAGTGGGGTCGATGCGGTAAATGGTCTGGCTGTTTTCGGAACTGGTCGTTACGATGGGGATATAGGCGTATCCATTGTCGCTACACGGGGTGCCGATGCTGGAAAGTGTATTGGCATCGGGTAAGCCGGTTACTACGGTCAGTGTGCCTTCTTCACCTTTGAATACAGCCAATTCATTGCGTGGAGCACTGGTTCCACTCATATTTTCGGCTCCTTCGCTATACATTTGAAGCAGGAAATAATCGTCTGTGATGTGCCAGCAACGGAACATTGGGTTTTTGTTTCCCAGCATTTCCAGATTTACGTAATAGTTATCATCGAATACGGTTTCGCCTGCTTTGATACGCACTACTCCCGAAGGCAGCTGACCTTGCACGCGGTTGAACTGGGTACCGTCGTTATTGGTTACCGGTGTGGTGGTAGTACGTCCGTAACCCGGTGAGAATACATAGAGGTCGCCATTGTCTGCTGCCCAAATTGTCTGGTAGTATTGAGAGCGCATACGTCCGCTGGCAAAACCGATTTTACCGGTACGGGCAATGACAGGAGTCTCGTTGAAATCGTCTCCACTATAAATGGCGACGAAAGCACTGTCCGGATACTGGGTTGTGGGAATCATTCCAGCGGTATATTGTCCCGAACCGCTTCCTCCGCTTCCATTTGCCACATACGATGGGTCTACGATATATTCGGGATAGGTATTTACGCCATAGTGGCTCATCCCCATGGGAACTACTGATGTGTAAAGGCGGTTGTTTGCTTCTACAAAGCCAGCAAAACTTACCCGTTCACCATTACCCAGGAAGTTTTCGGCAATACGGCTTCCGGTAACGGTACTTCCGTCCAGTACGCTCAGGTAATTGAATTGCAGATAATAGGCATAATTGCCTTCGTTGTCTTGTTCGGCGGTGCCGGCATTGGTAGAGGCGGTTATTACATTGTCTCCCCACGTGCCATATGTTGTCGTACGGTTGAATGTGTACTGGCGGTCTTCCACTACATTGCCGGCATCGTTCAGCTTAAAGGAGAAACCGGTTCCGTTATTTCCATCGTTGTATTGGAAGCTGAACAGGTAGTTTTCGCGATAGAATATCCAGTTGGAGGCTGTTTCGGTCTCGTATCCATTGCCCAAAGCCGTCACTTGACCTTCGTCCAGCGATTCGGACGTTACGAGGTAAGTTGCTGTGTTGGAGCCTTGACCTGCTTCTGCCACAATTACGAAACGGCTGAGGGTTTCGTCTGTAGGGGTATCGGGATTAGGGTCGGGTGTAGGATCCGGTTCTTCGGTTTGTACGGTTTCGTCATCACTGCAAGCTGTAGTACAGATACAGCCGAAAGAGAGGGCAGCCATCAGTGCCCATGAGAAATGTTTTTTCTTCATCCTTGTTTGTATTTAAGTTTAATAATTTCTGTTCCAGTCATTATCCTCCGAAGTATACGCGGAATTTGCCGTAAAAGGCACGGCCGGCTTTTTGGAGGCTGAAGTTATCGTAAAGTTTTTCGTCCGTCAGGTTCCGGCATTCCAGTGAGAGGTTGTACCGTCCGTTTTTTATCGAATAGCCGATGCTCAGGTTATGTGAGAGCTGTTCGGGTACTCGACTCTTGGTAGAAGGGTCGCCAAAGCGTTCCCAATATAAAGGGAATTCGTGTTGGTAGTATCCGTCGTACGATATGGTAAGTACATTGCCTTCGGCGAAAAGGTCGTGCCATGTGAAGGTGGCATCGAAGTTGGCAAAAACATATGGGAGGTTCGGCATACGTTGGCCGTACGTGGCACTTTGCTGCTGGGTATTTTCCGCAGTGTAACGTTCATCATCACGTACGTTGATGTTGTTGTATGTGCCTCCCAATGAGAACCAGCGGGAGTAATTGTAACGTGCCGATATGTTGAAACCTTTCGTCTTCACCCGTCCGTGATTTTCGTAGATGCCGTAACTCATTCCACTTACGGTGCTCAGTCCGCGTTGGATATAATCTTTTGTGTCGCGGTAAATCAGCGTACCTTCCACATAGATGCCGTGCTTGCCGAACTGGCGGTTATAGCTGAGGTTGAAGTTCACGTTGTCACTTTTTTCGGGACGCAGATCGGTTTTACCGGCTTCCAGGTCTTCATCGCCGAATAGCTCATCGGTGGTAGGCAGACGGTATGCTTTTTCATACGAAAGCTTTGCCTGGAGCCCTTTGATGATGAAGTATGTGCCGGCGGCTCCGTATCCGAATGCGCTGGTATGCCTGTGCATGTCGATGTAATTGCCTACACCGTCTTCGCTTTGCGATACCGGACCTTGGTTATACTGGTTGTAATATTTCCCGAAAGCTGAAAAGTTCCATTTTTCTGTAGGCATCAGGCGGTATGAGAGGCCCGTGATATTCTTGCGTGTGATTTTAGGTATGCTGAAGTCGGAAATCTTCGAACTCCCGTCTACATACGAACGGGTGGTGCGCCGGAAGGTGCTCAAGACGTGATTCAACGTAAATGTATGTGCCGTTCCGATGCGGTAGTTGGCGGTAAAGGTTCCGTTCCAGTTGGTATTCTTTGATTCGTTGTCTTGATACGACTGTTCGCCATGACTTCCGGTGAACTTGCGGTCTCCCAGCCAGTTGTATTTATATGTGGCGGTGTCGATGTTATTTGTAATGTTATGATTATAGTTGGCGGTCAGCATCACATCCAGTCCTTTGGTGAAGAGATTGCGTTTGCTGTATTCCAGTGAAAGAACGAACGAGTGTCCCTTGCGGTGTTTCTCACCAAAGACGATATACTGGTATACACCTGTCTGTATTTCTTTGTAGAAATTAGAGAAGGTGAAACCCAGCATCAGGCGGTCTGCCCATTTTTTGTCTACAAGACCCACTTTCCCGATGATGGCTTCGTTATGAAACTGGTCGTTGAAGCGGCGTACGTGATAGATTTTATTGCGGTCGGTATTTTCTGTTATGCCATCATCGCCGAATTCGGTAATATAGTTGTCGATGTAATAATCGTTGTCCGAGAAGTTTTGGAAAGCGTTTATTTCATACATCAGTCCGTTGCGGAAGGTTTGTCCGAAGTTGATGTATGATTTGTGCGTATTGAATGATCCATACGAGTACGAAGCGTCCAGATGCCAGCTACGGCGACGCTTGTTGGTCACAATATTGATGACTCCTCCCAAAGCATCGGTACCGAAGCCTACGGGGACCACACCTTTATATACTTCAATACGTTCGGCAAAGTTTACCGGTATGTTGTTGATGTCGAATGCTGTACCAGCACCCTCCTGAGGCACTCCGTCGATGAATATTTTTACATGCTTGCCTGAGAAACCGTCCAGCATCAGTTGCATGTCTGAGCCTACGCCTCCCGATTCGCGCAGTTTCAGTCCGGGCAGTTGGGTCAGGGCATCGCTCAGGCTTTTGGTGGAGTTGTGTAGCTCCCGTGTGTCCAGTGCTACGGCGTTGAATGCCGATTTCTGCACACGGCTCACCCCGTTGGATACTACTACCACTTCATCCAGTTGGTGTGTAGCAGTCTTTAGCACGATGGTCTGCCGGGTACGCTCTTCATTTTTCAAGGTGATTTGTTCTTCGAATGTCTCAAATCCGATGGCGGAAACTACCAATGTATAGGTACCTGCGGGAGCTTTCAGATGATAGATGCCCCGTTCGTTGGTGGTACATCCATAACTGGTGCCTTTCAGATAAACGGTGGCGAAGTCGATGATGCTTTTATCTTCTGCCGAAATGATTTTTCCCGACAGCATGGCTCGTTTTTGTGCCGAAACAGTGAGAGAACACATTAATAAGCAAATTAATGTGAGGACGCAGTGTTTTGTCATTTTTTTTATTGTTATTTTTAATGATTCTAATTACGCTGCAAAGGTACGGAGTCTGCTTTTGTGCTGCAATCCCCAAAAGTAGGTATTCCGCCTTTGTAATTTGCGTTTGTTTTTACCTACTTTTGGGGATATTGGTTTTATGAATGTGTTTTTTGTGGGCTAATTTTGGGTCATCTTCGCTTCTGCTTTTCGTCAGATAATCCGCTATTTTCTTCACCACACCAGCTAAAACGCTTCAAAAGCTCATTCTAAATCAGCACACGGTAAATTCAAAGTAGTTTTCAGGATAGGAGTTTGTATTTGTTGGTGCTTTTGTTAAAACTATTTAATACTTTGGTTTCTCTTTCTCTATCATTGAACATTCCACTATATTTGCCGCCCGGAAACACTTTTATATTTTTATGGACGAAATTCTTATAATTGTCGGGTTGATAGTACTTAACGGTATTTTTTCCATGTCCGAGGTGGCATTAATATCAGCCCGAAAAACTCGGCTTTCTACAGATGCGAAAAAGGGAAGCAAGGCTGCCGGTGTAGCGCTCAAGCTGGCAAACGACCCCGACCGTTTCCTTTCGACGGTACAAATCGGCATCACCCTCATCGGTATTCTTACTGGTATTTATTCGGGTAATAAAATAGCGAGCGATTTTTCGGATATTTTGGTTTCGTGGGGTATACCTGTGAACTATTCTGCTACTTTGGCGCAGGGAATCATTGTAGTGATTGTCACGTATCTGACCATTATTTTTGGTGAGCTGGTTCCTAAGCGCATTGGGTTAAGCATTGCCGAACAGGCTGCAAAGACTGTTTCGCGTCCGATGAATTTGCTTTCTACGCTGGCATTGCCTTTTGTATGGCTTCTTTCGAAAAGTACGGAACTGATATTTAACCTGTCGGGTATTAAGGAAGCAGACAACAAGGTGACCGAGGAAGAGATAAAATCCATCATTCAGGAGGGAACTGAAGATGGTGAGGTGCAGCCGGTGGAACAGGATATCATGCAACGTGTGTTCTTGTTGGGCGACCTGAAAGTAAGTTCGATTATGACGCACAAGAGTGATATCGTATGGTTGGATACTGATATGGGAGCCGATGAGGTGAAGAAGTTGCTGAGCCAGAAGCTGTACGAATTTTATCCGATAGCCGAAGGCGACCTGGATCACGTGAAAGGCATAGTAAACCTGAAGGACTTGGTATTGCACCTTTACGAGCCTGATTTTAAGTTGGAAGCGCTTATTCACGAGGCTGTTTTTTTCCACGAAAGTATGAATGTATACAAGGCACTTGAGCAGATGAAAGCACGGAAAATCAGCCGTGCGCTGGTGTGTGACGAGTTCGGTGTGTGCACAGGTATCATTACCTTGCGCGATATTCTGGAAGGTCTGGTAGGGACGATGGATGCTCCGGGTGAGGAACCGGATATTATAAAACGTGTATCAGGTGATGGATGGCTGGTTGACGGACAATGTGCATTGTATGACTTTTTGTGTTATTTCGACCGTCAGGACTTGTTTGAGAATGCCGAATATCATACGCTGGGCGGATTGATTCTCCAGCAGTTGCAACATATTCCTACCAGTGGCGAAACGTTGCAATGGAACGGCTTCCATCTTGAAATTGTGGATATGGACGGTGCACGCATTGACAAAGTGCTGGTTACGGTCTCACCACAGGGTACACAAAATAAATAATCATAATCGGGGCAGAGAAGAAATACAAGAAAAATATTTTCCAGTTGTATATTATCTGTGGTGAAAAAGAAGATGAAAAGGAAACGGAAATACATAACACATTGGTTTTTGTTAGTCTGCATGGTGATGCAGATAGCTTCCGTTTTCCCTCATCATCACCATTCGGAGCTTTTTTGCTTGCATGCCGACCTGGCTACTTGTGCGGGTGAGGATTGTAATACGGCTGGCATGCACCACGAAGGCGATGGTGACCGCCATACATGTACGGTGGGATGTGTTACGCATTTCCAGTGTGCCACGACCGGACATCATCAGGATACAGTGGCTCCCGACTATACATTTTATTCCTTTCTTTATACATTTGCTTACTTGTTGCACTTGGTGTACATGCCCGAAGCGGCTTTGCTTTCCGACGGGATGTACATCGAGAACCTGCACACGCAGGATGTAGCCTGCAATACGGGCTTGCGTGCTCCCCCTGTTTGCTGATTTTATTATACTAGAACAAATGCAACTTAGTTGCCTTAGGGATGCGGTATCTTTGCCGCGTAAAAACAAACGGATAAAATCAGAAACAGATATGAACAGAACAAAAAGTTTATGGATGGGAGCCTTTGCCTTGCTGGCACTGGCTTCGTGTGGGGGAGGAGAGAAGCACGCCCACGGACACGAGGAAGAAACACATCAGGAAGAAGCCGCACACGGAGCTTCGGGAGAGATTGTATTGGCTCCGGAGAAAGCGAAGGCGGCAGGAGTGAAAGTAGAAACCGTAAAGGCAGGCACGTTCCGCCAAGTTATCCCTGCCAGCGGACAGATACTTGCCGTGCAGGGCGATGAGGCGGCGGTAGTGGCAAGTACGGCGGGAGTCGTCTCGTTTGTGCGCCCGCTTACGGAAGGCATGCGTATAGCAGCCGGAAATGCCGTGCTGAACGTGTCGGGAAGTCGTATTCAGGACGGGGATGCCGTCAACCGTGCACGCATCGCTTACGAAACCGCCAAGGACGAATACGAACGTGCCTCTAAACTGGTAGATAGCCAGATAGTTTCGAGAAAAGACTTTAATGTGCTGAAAGAAGCTTATGAAAATGCCCGTGTTGCTTACGAAGCTCTTTCGCCCAGCCATGACGGAAAGGGCGTATCGGTGCAGGCACCCATTTCGGGCTATGTGAAGTCTTGCCTGGTGAAAGAGGGGGATTATGTGACCGTAGGCCAGCCCTTGCTGACGATTACCCAGACACGCCGGTTGAGGTTGCGTGCCGATGTATCGGAGCGTTATTATCCGGCATTGCGCAAGGTGTCTTCCGCCAATTTCCGCACTTCGTATGATGAGCGTGTCTATCGGCTCGATTCGCTGGGCGGACGTCTGCTTTCGTATGGCAAGTCCACCGGCGACACTTCTTATTATATCCCCGTCACGTTCGAGTTTGACAACCGTGGCGAGATGCTTCCCGGAGCCTTTGTCGAAGTCTGGCTATTGTCGGACGGGCGTGAAGGGGTGATTAGTGTCCCTCTTTCGGCACTTACCGAAGAACAGGGCGTAAAGTTCGTTTACGTGCAGATGGATGACGAGTGCTATCGGAAACAGGAGGTAAAGACGGGGCTGGACGACGGCACGCATGTAGAAATCCTTTCGGGGCTGAAAGAAGGCGACCGGCTGGTGACTGAAGGTGCCATTCATGTGAAACTGGCTTCGGCAAGCAATGCCATCCCCGCACATACGCACAATCATTGATTTTATTTTTACTACCACAGATTACACAGATTTTAATTAACAATTAATAATTAATAGTGAATCTGTGTAATCTGTGGTGAGGCTAAAAACATAACAAATTTTTTTATGCTGAACAAAATCATTCATTTTTCATTGCAGAACCGCTTGCTGGTATTAGTGGCATCGGTGCTTCTGCTCATAGGGGGAACCTACACCGCTTTCCATACCGAGGTGGATGTGTTCCCCGACTTGAACGCGCCCACGGTGGTGGTGATGACCGAAGCCGGGGGAATGGCGGCGGAAGAAGTGGAACAACTCGTCACCTTCCCCATCGAGACCGCGGTGAACGGTGCTACGGGTGTACGCCGGGTGCGCTCTTCTTCTACCACCGGTTTCTCGGTGGTATGGGTAGAGTTCGACTGGGATACCGATATCTACCTTGCCCGCCAGATTGTATCCGAAAAACTTGCTACGGTGGGCGAGAGCCTGCCTGAGAATGTGGGCAATCCTACACTGGGTCCCCAGTCGTCCATTCTGGGTGAACTGCTGATTGTAGGGCTTACCGCCGACAGCACTTCGATGCTCGACCTGCGTACGCTTGCCGACTGGACCATCCGCCCGCGCCTGCTCTCTACCGGAGGCGTGGCACAGGTGGCGGTATTGGGAGGCGATATCAAAGAATACCAGATTCTGCTTCATCCCGAGCGGATGAAACATTACGGCGTTACGCTGGGCGAGGTGATGGAAGTGACCCGCGGGATGAACCAGAATACCAACGGAGGCGTCATTTATGAATATGGCAACGAGTATATTGTGCGCGGAGTGGTGTCTACCGAAGATGTACAGGAAATGGCACGTGCGGTGATTAAGACCGCAGGAGGCGTTCCCATTGTGCTGGAAGATGTGGCGGATGTGCGCATCGGTGCCCAGCAGCCCAAGCTGGGACTGGCATCGGAGAAAGGGAAACCTGCCGTACTGATTACCGTGACCAAGCAACCCAATACGGGCACCATCGAACTGACCGAAAAGCTGGAAGCCGCCCTGAAAGACCTGCAGAAGAACCTTCCGCCCGATGTGCGTGTATCCACCGATACGTTCCGCCAGTCGCGCTTTATCGAAAGTTCCATCAGCAACGTGCAGCATTCGCTCTACGAAGGGGCGATATTCGTAGTTATCGTGCTCTTCCTTTTCCTTGCCAATGTGCGCACCACGGTGATTTCGCTCGTTACGCTTCCCTTGTCTTTGGTGGTAGCTGTTTTGGTGTTGCATTACATGGGGCTGAGCATCAACACCATGAGTCTGGGCGGTATGGCGATAGCCATCGGTTCGCTGGTAGACGATGCCATCGTAGACGTGGAGAATGTATGGAAGCATTTGCGCCAGAACCGGATGCTCCCGGCAGGCGAACGCCGCCCGGTGCGGGAAGTGGTGTTCAACGCCTCGCGCGAGGTTCGTATGCCCATCCTCAACTCTACGTTGATTATCATTGTGAGCTTCGTGCCCCTGTTCTTCCTGAGTGGCATGGAGGGGCGGATGCTGGTGCCGTTGGGCATCGCTTTCATCGTAGCCTTGTTTGCTTCTACGGTGGTGGCACTTACCCTTACGCCGGTACTTTGCAGTTATTTGCTGGGAGGCGGAAAGAAGGAAGGATTGCCTCGCGAAGCTTTCCTTGCCGTGTGGCTCCGTACGTATTACGCACGGGCACTGGAGTGGGCATTGGCTCACAAGCGGAGCGTACTGACGGGTACCGTGGCTCTTTTTGTGGTGGCACTGGGCTTGTTCTTTACCTTGGGACACAGCTTTCTGCCCTCGTTCAACGAAGGTTCGTTCACCATCAATGTCAGTTCCTTGCCGGGCATTTCGCTTGAAGAGTCCGACAAGATAGGGCGGCAGGCAGAGGAAATCCTGCTTTCCATTCCCGAAATACAGACCGTGGCACGCAAGACGGGGCGTGCCGAGCTGGACGAGCATGCGCTGGGCGTAAATGTCTCCGAGCTGGAAGCTCCCTTCGAACTGAAAGACCGCTCGCACCGGGAATTGCTCGACGAGGTACGCCGCAAGCTTTCGGTCATTACCGGAGCCAATATCGAGATAGGCCAGCCCATCAGCCACCGCATCGATGCCATGCTGAGCGGCACGCAGGCGAGCATCGCCATCAAGCTCTTCGGGGATGACCTGAACCGTATGTTCGCTTTGGGAAATCAGATTAAGGATGCCGTGAAAGACGTAGAGGGCATTGCCGACCTGAACGTGGAGCAACAGATTGAGCGTCCGGAGCTGAAAATCGTCCCCCGGCGTGAAATGTTGGCGAAGTACGGCATCTCGCTGGCACAGTTCAATGAGTTTGTCACGGTGAATATGGCGGGCGAGACCGTGTCGCAAGTGTACGATAACGGCAAGGCATTCAATCTTGTGGTGCGTGCCAGCGAAGACAACCGTGGCTCTATCGAGCGCATCCGTGACCTGATAATAGACGATGCCGAAGGACGGAAAGTGCCCTTGAGCTATGTGGCGGATGTGGTGTCGTCAATGGGACCCAACACCATCAACCGGGAGAACGTGAAACGTAAAATTGTCATCTCCGCCAATACCAGCGGGCGCGACCTGCGCAGTGTGGTAGACGATATCCGCAAGCGGGTAGACGATGAAATCCGCCTGCCCGAAGGGTATCATATCGAGTATGGCGGGCAGTTCGAAAGCGAGCAAGCCGCCAGCCGCACCTTATTGCTTGCTTCGTTGATGAGCATTGTGGTGATATTCCTGCTGCTCTATGTCCAGTTCAAGAACGGGGTGCAGAGTGCCATTATCCTGCTCAACCTGCCGCTGGCATTGATAGGAGGCGTGTTCGTGCTGCTTTGCACCACGGGCGAGCTGAGTATCCCGGCCATCATCGGGTTCATCTCGCTCTTCGGCATTGCCACCCGCAACGGTATGTTGCTTATCAGCCATTACAACTTGTTGCGCGAAGAGCAGGGCATGGGCTTGCGCGAGTGCATTGTCCACGGCTCGCTGGACCGCTTGAATCCGATTCTGATGACCGCCTTGTCATCGGCATTGGCATTGATTCCGCTTGCCTTGCGCGGCGATTTGCCGGGCAACGAGATACAGAGTCCGATGGCGAAAGTCATCTTGGGGGGCTTGCTCACATCGACCTTCCTCAATGCCTTCATCGTCCCCATCGTGTACGAACTGATGCACCGGAAAGAAATGAAGAATGAAAAATGAAAGGTTGAAACGCAGATTCACACAGATTGACGCAGATTATTTTATTTACAATTTTTCGATTGACAAAGTACGATTTAGGGCAAAATAGTAAATTGTAAATAATCCAATAGTCAATAAAAATAATTTGTGGAAATCTGCGTGAATCTGCGTTTCAAAAACATCAATCCATAAGAAATAAATCAAATGAAATACATTACATTAGCCATAGCCTGCCTTGCGATAACGCCGATGCAGGCACAAACCATAGACGAAGTGCTCCGGCAGGTGGAGCAGAACAACAAGGAGCTTCAGGCACAACGGCAAAGCACGCTCGCCTCGAAACTCGAAGTGCAGGCAGAAAACAACCTCGAAGACCCTTCGGTGGAATACAGCCCGTTCTACACCCGGGGCATCACCGGCATGTCCAGTTCCGAACTGGTCGTGACACAAGGCTTCGATTTCCCTACGCTTTACGGTGCACGCCGCCAGTCGGGCAAGTGGAAGCAGGCGGCTCTCGACCGCAGGCAACAGGCGGCACGCCGCGATATCCTGCTCAGTGCCAAGAACCTTTGCCTCGACCTGATAATGCTCAACCAGCAACACGCCTTGCTGGAGGAGCGGGCGAAGAATGCCGGCGAGCTGCTTGCCCTCTTCGAGAAACGCCTGGAGGAAGGCGATGCGGGCATCCTCGAAGTGAACAAAATCAAAATGGAACGGATGAGCGTGCAGACCGAAGTGGCGCAAAACAATGCCGCCCACCGCACCGCACTCCAGCAGTTGCTGGCAATGAACGGAAACATGCCCTTGGAATTTACAGCAGACACCTATCCCCACGTGGAGGAACTGAAAGACCGCAATGCCTTTTACGATGAGGTGATGGCTACCGATGCCGGTTTATTGGCGGCAGATGCCGATGCGCGTGCCGCCGAGAAGGAGCTGAAGGTGAACCGCCAGAGCTGGTTGCCCAAAATAGAGGTCGGCTACAGGCGCAACACGTCGCTTGACGAGAAAAGCAACGGTTTCCTGATAGGTGGAAGCCTGCCCTTGTTTTCCAACCGGAAAAAAGGGAAAATAGCCCGCTTGCAAGTGGAGAGTACCCGCCTGGCGCTGGACAATGCCCGCCTGCAAGCGGCGGCAGACGTGCATGCCCGTTTCAACGAAATGCAGCAGTTGCGCGAGGCGATGCAGGCGTACGATGTCGTCCTGATGCACCGCACCCTGGCTTTGCTCAACGAAGCCGTAAAGGCGGGTCAGCTCTCCATCATCGAATTTTATACCGAGGCAGACAACATCTACCGCAACCTTCAGGCATACATCGAGCTGGAGAACCGGTACCAGAAGCTGATGGCGGAGATTTACAAGAACAGACTTTGAGAATGAAGAATCTTTTTTGAATGAAGAATGAAGAATCGCTTCGCCCGCATGGAATTCTTCATTCTTCATTTTCTACGCCTTGAACTTCAGTTTTTGATAATTGTTATTTGTAACAATTGTAACGTAACGGCGGAATACCCATTGCCTCTATTTACAATAGAAGATTACCGATTATTCCATGCTCAAATATTTAAGCGTTCCCTCAAAATAGAACTCTCCATACATCGGGGAAATTCCAGATATATCTCCTCCGTCAAAAAGAACTAAACGAGGTATTTCGA
This sequence comes from Phocaeicola intestinalis, assembly GCF_014837065.1. Lineage (GTDB taxonomy): Bacteria > Bacteroidota > Bacteroidia > Bacteroidales > Bacteroidaceae > Phocaeicola > Phocaeicola intestinalis. The sequence continues at coordinate 21,196 of NZ_JACSPP010000018.1, read as the reverse complement.
TGATGCAGTTATTTCCTGATTTGCGGATGCTCATATTGTCTGGTTGATATTGGTCATTGAAATATGGTGTAGTGTTAAAGTTGCGGTACTCTGGTGTATCTTCCCAGTCTTCGATAGATAGGTTCACAAAATACCCTTCCATTCCGTCCCAGCCGGGTCTATCTGTACTATATTTCCATGAGCCTTCCAGCGGTGAAACCAAACCCGTTTCTGCATGAAAGCTTATTACCAACCAGTTGATGTATTGAGTGGGTGGTGTCATGATGTTTGCGTACAAATCGTAATCGCAAAACTCAATGGAATAATTTCCTTCTCCTAAGTTACAAAAATAAGCGTAAGTATATTCTACCGTATTGTTTCCATATACCAGCCGACAAGATTCCACGTTACTTTCACCACTTGTGCCTGGATTGTCAGGCTCTTCTGTCTCTGTGCCGTCTTCCCAAGGGTTGATGTCGCCTGTGAACGTCACGATTTGCCCGCTTTCGTTTCTGCTCAAAATCAATTCCACTTGTTTTCCAGATGTTAGTGTCACGTCTTGTGCCAAGTTGACGGAGGTACCATTGCTTCCAAAATAAAGGATGCCGATATCGCTTCCTGCCTCGAAAGTTTGCGGAGGGAGGATTGCTTTGAATGCCAATGTACCGTCATCAGCACAACGTACATTTTGTCTGTTCCCGTTTGTTGTGAAAGCTAAGGCATTCAAGTCTACGTCTACTGAAGTTTGAGGGCTATGTACTTCGAACGTGGGAGTCCCCGACGGCCAGTTGTCGCCCTGCAGGCGTATGATGAGCTTAGATAACCGGTGGCTGAATTTGAGAGACACTTCCGCTGCATCTGTCGCTTCTGTACTTGCCGTCAGCAGATCGCTTTGTGTATATCCTGCTCCTTGTTGGTCTGTCTGTACCGTAAATGTAAACTGGTTTCGGACATTGCTCGAATAAGGATATACTGCATGATAATATACTTTTGCTCCTCCTTGAGGTTGCTCAATGCCGTTTGTCGATGTGAATTGGGCTCCATCATAGACGTATTGCACATTGTCGGCATAGTTCCCTAAAGAAACAATTACTCCTTTTTCATCGTTTCCATTCGACAGAACACCGAATACACTGATCGCATCACCTGCATCGAAGTGTGTGTCAGTTGCTCTTGCTAAAGGGCTGATGTTTGCATTGAAATGGACTTTGTTTTCTACTTGCGGTAAATTTGGGTCTTCTTCGCCTTCATTGTTGCTACACGCACCTACCATAAAAGGTAAGGCCATTAAAAATACAGAATAAAGTTTTTTCATAAGCATTTCTTTTTGATTTGTTCAAATATACAAATCTATACATGCTTGCACAAATAAAGAAAAGGACGTTTTGTCTTATCTTTGCTTTTTGAATGGCTATATGGAGAAAAATAGTGACTATCAAGATAAGAATTCCGCATAACCAATATTTGGATGAGGGTAGCCCGCCCGAAAGCATCCATAGTTCGTAAAAAGAGGATGTCTCAAAATAAAATTCAACATTCTTTTATCTTCTTATAGTCAATCAGAAATAAAATGCGAAAAACATTTGTCATACTGGTAACGAAGTGAAGCATCTCGGATGCACCCACGTGGATGTCTACGAGATCCTTCACGTTCGTTCCCTTAGATTTGCGCAGTGAAAGGAAATACAGCTGGAATGTTTACTTTTGTTGTGTGAAAGAAACAGGCCAGCCAACTGCAAGGTAAACCATACACGCTCTGGATATACTCCATACCCTGTTTTGGACCTCGCAGTTAACAGTCAAAAAGCCACATAGAAAACTTTATCCTTTAGATTGTTAAGGGAGATGGCTCACGGCTGTTGTAGCTGACCCCATTAAAAATTAAAAGATATGGCAAAGTTAATTATCGGAATTGATTTCAGCAAGGAGAAAATGAATTTTTGTTGCATGGATGCGCAAGACATGTCTGTCCTGATTGAAGGCGAAGTGGAAAACAGCCGGCAAGGTTGCGGAGAAATGACCGGGAGGCTCCGTAGTTTGCGGAATGGCCTCCGTTCTTGTGACTTACTGTTCTGCGGCGAGAATACCGGTATATACAGTATAGAGGTGGCGGAATGCCTAACGGCCCGCAAGTACTTTGTCTGGCTAGAGAACCCGCTCCAACTTAAACTGAGCAGCGGGATACGCCGTAGCAAGACTGACACGCTGGATGCCCGTATGATAGCCGAATACGCTTACAGGCACCAGGATAAGGCCGGGCGGTTTTCGGCAAGCAGTGAAGGGCTGAAAAAGCTCCGCGAACTTCATCTGACAAGGAGGAAGCTGAAAGACTGTGAGATTGCACTAAAGAACTTTTCCGGAAGCCTGTCGAAAGACTCCTTGCCGGCGGTAAAAGCTTTGCGCAAGGTCATGGAGAGTATAAAAGAAGCCATACGTACGCTTGAAAAGAAAATACGCGAACAACTTATGCACGAGCCGGAATTCATGGAAAACGCCTCGCTGGCTCTTACCGTACCCGGCATCTCATGGGTTACGGCTTCTGCCATTATTCTTGATACGAGGAACTTTAGCCGTTTCAGCACGGCACGGCAATACGCCAACCACACAGGTTGCGTGCCGCACGAACACGACTCCGGAACAAGCGTGCACCGCAAGCCAAGGGTGAGCAAGGCTTCAAACAGATATGTGAACTCCCTGCTCACACAAGGGGCAAACTCACTTATCACGCATAACCCACAGACTCGGGAGTATGCGCAGAAAAAGCGGAAAGAAGGGAAGCCGCACGGGTTCATCGTCAACAACATACGGAATAAGATCATTCACAGGCTGTTTGCGGTCATACGGAACAGGAAAGCCTTCGATTGGGCATATGTAAACGAATATCAAACACAACAGCCATGCGGCAAAACAAAAACACATGCCGCATGACTGTGGATATTAAAAAACATGAAATGCTTGCACAGGTCATAGAAAACAGGATGACAATACAGGATGACAATACATTAAGATTTTTTCGCAAACCAATTTTGTTCTACTATAATTCTTAATTTCTACGCCTTGAACTTCAGTTTTTGATAATTGTTATTTGTAACAATTGTAACGTAACGGCGGAATACCCATTGCC
>NZ_JACSPP010000018.1:0-17993 GCF_014837065.1 Phocaeicola intestinalis | reverse complement strand
TCAGCATGCTGCTGGTGCCCTTCTCGCTCATGCCTGCTGTCCGGCGCGCACGTACCGCATCGGCATGCGTAAACTCATCGGGAAGCAGCTCCAGCAGGTTGCGCCTGCCCGGACGGTGCCTGCCGTACAGTGGGCGCTTGTCTTCGTCCATCGCTTCCTTTATCGCTTCCCCGAAAAACTCCAGCTTGCACCACATGTCGTAGTGGAACGACCAGCGCACGAAGTCTTCTATCGACTTTTCCCATTTCTCCCCGTTCGCCACGTAGAGCACGCATGCCTTCAAGTAGGCTATCACGTTGGCGCGGAACGAAAGGTTCTCGTACACACGGTCTTGCGAGAGCACGGACCACTCCGCGTTTTCGGCGCTCATCTCCTGGGCGAGCTTGTACGCCTGCGGGCAATCAATCAGTCCCGTGGCACGGTTCAGGTTCTCGATGTACGGGCGAAGCTCCTCGTCGAAAGCCGCGTCATACTTGCCATACACCGGCATGTCTGCCCCGATTTCGCGTTCGGGAATGGTGCAGAAGTTGATGCGCGAGATAGGCCCGTCGGTCAGTACCCGTGCGAAGTATTTCTTCCCTTTCTGGATGGTGGTCGAAGCGTTCCAGTTGAAACGGATGGTGACCTTTTCCGTCACGGCCTGTGCGCTGGCGCGTGTCTGCCCGTAGCGGTTTCCGGGGTCGAACGCAAGGCACATGATTTGGAACTGCTGGCGTCCCCTTACCGACCCTTTCAGGGCATCGAACTGGTCTATCTCGTTCATTTTCGTGTAGAGGAAATGTCCTTCCGCCTCGGCGGTGCGCATCACGAATGCCGGATTGGTCATGTCTGCATCAATCTCCTGGATGATAAGCCCTTCGGGGCGCTGGCGTTTGTCCTTGTTCGCTCCTTTCGAGTTCACCTCTTCCTTCCATTCGCGCTCTCTGCGCAGGTTCACCTCATCCCTGCGCCGGATGTCTGCCATGATGCGGTTTATCGGCTCCGAAATGCAGTCTTTTCCGGCACCCGTCCCCGCCATGAGCACGTTCATAAGGGTCGCCTCATGCTCCACATTGTCAATATACTTGAAGCGCACTTGATGCAAATGGGTTGCCAACGAAGGGAATACCGCATGCGCCACGGCAGGCCTGTACACTTCGGGCGTGCGGCTCACAAGAAGGCGGATAAGCTTGGGAAGACGTTTGGGCATCGGAGGCACTGTAGGGGCGTATTGAATACGCCCGGAAACATCCGCACACACATCCTCATTGGTGCCCTCGTTGGCGCATTCGGGCGTATGCGATACGCCCCTACAAGCCTCTTGCATCAGCTTCGGCACCGAATACCATTTCGCCGAGCACGCCGAATGAATCAGCCCCTTCATTTCCTTTTCCGGAAGCCCGTAACGCGGCATAATCTGCAAAAGGGTTTCTTCGTTGTTGTCCGTGATGTAGCGCAGGTGCGAAGCCAGGCGGTGCAGCTTGTCGTTGCGTTCTCCTTCTACAGGTTCGCCTCCGGCGAGCGAAAACCAGCGGTTGATAATGTCAGAATAGGGGATGCCCTTGAAACTCAGCGGGCAAGGTGTGATTGATTGGTCGGTCATAGCTATTACATTTAAAGTTTTATAATGCAAAGATATGCATTTTTTGTGAATAATCGGCAGAATAAAAAACGGTATGTGTAAAAATCTGTTAACAAAAATAGATATTTTGTGTTTTCTATTGAAAATCAAATAGTTGCAGTGATAAAAATCTTTCTCTTTTATGCAAGGAATCTTATAGGTGCTGTCTGTACTACCCGTTACAATTGTTACAATTACAGTTAATTGAAATCGCTTTTTCAATCCCGTTGTCCGGAAGAGAGAAAAATCATTTAGAATATTATATTATATATATTATATAATAATATATATAATATAAATTTTTAATTCACTTTTTTCTTCGTCTAAAAAGTCATTTCAAATTACTGTAATTGTAACAATTGTAACGCCATAGCCTCTCTCTTTTCACCCGTAAGGCAATTATATTGCATAATTCATTGATATATATGCAAAGCTTCCTGCAAGCGTATGCATATGCCTGTGCATATAATAATGTGAACCTGTGTAATCTGCGGTGAAAATATTCATCACTCGTTCAGCGCGCCGCAATGGGGGCAGATGCCCTTGGTACGCAGCTTGGCACCGCATGCGCCGCATACGTAGGGGTAGCGTTCTGGCTTGCACAGCCAGCGGATGCAGCCGGCGGCATACGCCACGAGGCATACATAGGCGATATAAACATTGACGTAGGTGAAAAACACATAGATGAAGATGCAGCACGATACCAGCCCCACGAGGTAGAAGAACGCTACTTCTGCTTTGGTCTGGTGAAAAAGGTCGTCGAGCATTGCCACACCCACCAGCAATGCCAGGGCAACGCACACGATGAAAAAGCCGAGAATAAAGGGCACATCAAAGGGGTTGAGCGTGGGGGCATAATAGTAGCGTTCCCACGTCTCGGGCACGAAGTGCTGGATGCTGTTGTAGGTAGTGGCGGCTATTGCCATCAGCAAGGACAAGAGGATGGGGAAGCCGCTATCGATATCGTTCAGCCAGATGAGCTTGATTTGCTTGCGCCGCACCGCCCGGTAGACGAACCACAGGAAAAACACCGCCAGTACAAGGAAGAAAGGCAGGGTGTGGGCGTTGCTGAAGAAATGGATGAAGCGCGAGATAGGGTCGACCGGCACGATGTTGTCCAGCAGGCGGTGTTCCTGAATCCACCCGATGGTCTCCTGGTCGCGTGCCACTTTCACCCACACCGAGTCGACGGAATCTTGCGGATGTACATCAAACTCCGCCACCACCACTTCATCGCCCCGGAGCAGCGGTACCGTATCCATAAACGGAAGCACATGCAGCCATAGTGTGTCTGCCTCTATCTGAAAATTACTGTTCAGGGCATACATCCGCGAATAGAAACTGACGGAGTCGCCTCCCTCTTCTGCGGAAGAAGGCACCAAAGGCTGATAGCGGCAAGCCGTAGCAAGCACCAGCAGCAACAGGAACGGTACGAAATACTTACTCTTCAACATTTTTCACCACAGATTACACAGATTATAAAGTTCATTAGCAAATAAGTTCATCATCGGATTACACAGAAAAAATCTATTTATTCAATCTGTGTAATCTGTGGTGAAAAAACTTTCATCTGGCACGCCTTGCAATCGAATTCCAGCCGGAAACGCTTGCCGTCGCTGCTCACCAGGTAATAAGGCTCGCGGTAGGGCGAACGCTTTTTCTGATACACCGGACACCAGCCCAGGCTATATCGGATGCAATGCTTGCAAAACATCAGCGCCACTCCTGCCGGCGCTTCCCGCTCGAAAGCAGGAGCTATCTGCTCTACACCGTGGCGGCGGTAGAAAGCCTCGGCAAGCGTATTCATCACATTGCCGCGATAATCCAACTCTTTTTCGGGATAAGGATGCGCGGTCTGCTTCCATAGCCTGCGCTCTTGCGGATAGGTGATGCGGCGTGCCTGAAGCAGGCGCTCCACTCCCCGGCGGCGCAAGTCCGAAAGTCCGGATGCGGGGATAAACCAATCTTCGGCAAAACCGATGGCAATCTCACGGGCTTCGAAAGGCGTGGTGCCCAACTTGCCCAGCTGCGCCTTCAGGTTCTCGGCTTGCGGTGTGCGTGCCCGTTCTTTTTCCCGTTCCAGCACCACGCTCACCCTTGTCCCGTCTTCATCGGAAAGGTCGAGGGTGAAGCCGGAAGGATTTGCTTCCAGACGCATGTCCACCGCTATCTTCCTTATGGCGGACTTCTTCTGCATCACGCGCTCGAACTCTTGGTCGAAATTGCGGTACAGCATTGTTTTCGGACGTATGCCGCGAGGCATTTCCAACGGGAACAGCTTATTGCCTTCCACACGGTTTACCCGGAAACCGTGCAACTTGCCTTGTCCGTCGAGGTAACACAATCCGTCTCCATTGGCGAAGGACTTCACGCCCGCCACGGTCAGGCAGTTGCCCCGTACTTCTTTCACCGTGCCTACCTCTTCGCCCAACGATTTCGGAGTATTCAGGTTGAAGATACCCGGATTGCGTCCGTGGGCGAAATAGTCGGTAAATCCGCGGCTGAAACTCTTGTCCAATTGGGGACGGAAAGCCAGATGCACCGTGCCCGATGATGCCCGCATGTATTCTTTCCGGCGGCGGAAAATGGCATCCAGTTGCTGGCGGTAATATGCCGTGACGTTTTTCACATACGACACGTCTTTCAGCCTTCCTTCTATCTTGAGCGATGAAGCCCCCGCATCGAGCAGGGCTTCGAGGTTCGCGCTTTGGTTCATATCCTTGAGCGAGAGCAGGTGCCTGTCGTTTACGATGGTCTTCCCGTCGGCATCCACAAGGTCGAATCCCAGGCGGCAAAACTGGGCGCATTCGCCGCGGTTGGCGCTCCGCCCATAACACGCCTGACTGACGTAACACTGCCCGCTATAACTCACGCACAACGCCCCGTGGACGAAGACCTCGAGCAACGTGCCGGGGCACCGGCGGTGGATACGGCCGATTTCGTCAAGGCTCAACTCACGGGCGAGCACCACCTGGCGGAATCCGGCTTCGGCAAGAAACTGCACCTTCTCCGGCGTGCGGTTGTCCATCTGCGTGCTGGCATGCAGGGAGATGGGCGGCAGGTCCAGTTGTGTGATGCCCATATCCTGTACGATAAGCGCATCCACCCCGATGCGGTACAAGTCCCATATCATCGCCTCGGTGGCTTTCAGTTCCTCTTCTTTCAGGATGGTATTCACCGTAACGTAAATGCGCACCCGGTACAGATGGGCATAACGCACCAGTGCCGCGATGTCGTCCAACGAGTTTCCGGCAGCAGCACGTGCTCCGAAACGGGGTGCCCCGATATACACGGCATCCGCTCCGTGGTTGATGGCTTCGATTCCACACTCCAGGTTCTTGGCAGGAGCCAGCAGTTCGATAGCCCTCACCGGGGGGACGGAAAGGGGGTTACTTGATTTCATTGATATCATACGGTGTTTCCTGATATACGTAATAGTTCAGCCAGTTGGAGAACAAGAGGTTGGCAGTACTGCGCCAGCGCACCAGCGGTCCCTTTTCCGGGTCATCTCCGCGATAATAATTCTTCGGCATATCGATGGGCAAGCCTTTCGCCAAGTCGCGCCGGTATTCAGTATCCAGTGTATAAGGGGCATATTCCGAATGGCCCGTCACATAAAACTCGCGTCCTCCGCGCGCCATCACGATATGTACGCCCGAGTCTTCCGATTCCGAAACAATCTGCAGCTCGGGGCAGCGTTCGATGTCCTTGCGGCGCACTTCCGTATGCCTGCTGTGCGGCACGAAGAACACATCGTCGAACCCGCGGAAGATAGGCAGCTTCCCGAACCCCTCGCACACATGATGCTCGAAGATGCCGAACATCTTTTTCTCCAGCGGATACTTGGGCACCCCATAGAAATGATACAGCCCGGCCTGTGCCGCCCAGCAGATGTAAAGGGTAGAAGTGACGTGCGTACGCGTCCAATTGAATATATCCTGTATCTCGCTCCAGTAGTTCACGTCTTCGAAATCGAGATGCTCCACCGGTGCGCCGGTGATAATCATCCCGTCGAACTTCTCGTCGCGCATCAGGTCGAAGTCACGGTAAAACGCCTTCATGTGCTCGATGGGCGTGTTCTTCGAGGTATGGCTCTTCAGTTTCATAAAGCTCACCTCTATCTGGAGGGGCGAGTTCGAGAGCAACCGTATCAGGTCGGTCTCGGTAGTAATCTTTATCGGCATCAGGTTGAGGATGACGATTTTCAACGGACGTATGTCTTGTGTACTTGCCCGCGATGTATCAATAACGAAGATATTCTCTTCCTTCAGCAAGTCGATGGCAGGCAATTTATCAGGTAAATTCAGTGGCATAGAAACATTTGTTTTTTTTCAGCCACAAAGATAAGTTTTTTTAATGAAGAATGATGAATGAAGAATAAAGAATTCCATGCGGGCGAAGCGATTCTTCATTCATCATTCATGCTTTTTAATTTTGAATCAGGAAGTCTGTTCCTGATTCGCATTATTGAATAAAAAGCTTTGTGCTATCTGTGGTGAAACCCAATCAGAAGTTACACCGCAGGTCGATGCCTACTTGCAGGGGGCGTCCTTGTTGCTCGAAACCACGGTTCATCGATTCGAAGTAGAACGCCTGGTAACGCTTGTTGAGGGCGTTTGTTATCCAGAGTGCCACCTGCCCGTTCCCTTTGTTGAAGCTGAGGCGCCCGTCCAGTGTGCCGTAGAAGGGCTGGCTGGCATTGTTCTGTTCGGTCCAGTAGATGCGCCCTGCCGCACGATAGTTGGCATCTACGGTGATGTTGTCGAGGATGGCATTCTTTCGCAAGACGAAACGGTATTGCCCGCCGATGTGGAACGTGTGTTTGGGCACGAAGGGCACGTAGCGTCCGTTGTAGTTCTCCGTGTCGCTCACCACATAGTCGGTGAAGGTAGCGTAGGTGTAGCCATAGCTTCCGTTCAGGAGGAAATTATCGGTCAGGCGGGCACGCAACGATGCTTCCGCTCCGATGCTTCGGCTTTTCCCGGCATTGACGGTGATGCGCCCCAATCCTGTTTCGGCGAAGCGCGAAATCTGCTGGTCGCGCGTGTCCATGTAGAAGAAGGCAAGGTCGGTCTGCAGCTTTCCACCTGCCGCGGTGAGGTGTGCGCCCGCCTCGTAGTTCCATGCATATTCGGGCTTGTAGAGGGTGGCATCTGTCACGTCCACGTCCGAAGAGGGGAAGTCGGGAATCATTCCGGCGAAGTTGCCGAACACTTCATCTTGCTTCACGGCGTCAATCATCGCGGTGCGCAAGTCGGCTTGTATCAGGTCGGAGAACATCTGGATGTTGTATCCGCCCGAACGGTATCCTCGGCTCACGGTGGCGTAGACGTTGTTTTCGGGGTTCCACGCATATTGCAGGGTGAACTTGGGGAGGAGTTGCAGGTAGTCGGTGTGCTCTTTGCCGGCGAAGCGCACCGATGCCGCCAGCGAGCGGGAGATGGGCTGGGGCAGGAAAGGGGCTGATACGCCGAAGTCGAAGCCCATGTCGCAGCGGGAGTCATAGTCCAGCCAAAGCTTTTCATAGTCCAGCCGTAGTCCTACGGTAAGCGAGAGTCCCTCGGTGAAAAGGTCGTTTAATGTCGACTGGTGGTAGATGGCACCGTTCAGTACTGGTGTCTTGAAGTGTCCGGGCACAAGGAGAGGCCGGGTGGTGACGCTTGCCGAGAGGGTAGGGGCACCTGCGGGGAGTTGTGCCAGTCCGGCATTGATGTTGTCTTCTATCAGGCTGCTGATGCCCTCATCGTGGAAGGTGACGGGGGCGCCGGTGTCCAGCCATTGGTAGAATCCGCTCACGCCGGTGGTCCATTGCCAGCGCGTGCCGGGGTTCGACTTCAGTACGATTTCCTGGTTCAGGGTTTTTGCGTCTTGTTTCTGCACCAGGGTATAGATGTCGGCTTCGGTGAAGTCCTGGTCCAAGGTCATCCGGTCGTGCAGGTACTGGAATCCGGTGACGCTGCTCAGGATGAAGTTCCTTGCGTGGTGTTCGATGCTCAGTCCGCCGTTTGCCAGGTTGCGCCTGTATCCGCTGGGGCGGTTGTACGAGATGGTGCCGATGTATTCGGCGCGGTCTTCCTCTTCGCCGTCGGTGCGTCCGGTATAGGCGTAGGGGTATCCGCCTTGGTTGGTGTACTCGTAATTAGCGGTGAAGTCCAGTTTCAGGTTGGCATTGGGAAGCCAGATGGCACGGATGCGTCCTCCTGCCTCGTCATCGGTGTCGATGCGCTTGCCGTCGAAAGCGTTCTTGAAGAATCCTCCTTTGTGTTCGTAGAAGGTTCCTACCGAGAAGGCGAACTGTTCGGAGATACGGTGGTAGTGCTTCAGCATCACCTTGTAATCGTTGTAGGTGGCGGCACTGAGCTGCACGTCCGTCCCCTGATAGGTGAAGGGCGACTTGGTGAACACACGTATCAGCCCGCCCATCGTGTTGCGCCCGTAAAGCGTGCCCTGCGGTCCGCGCATCACGTCGATGCGTTCGATGTCGGAGTAGTTGAAGTCGAACGCCGACTTGTCGATGAAGGGCACGTTGTCAACATACAACCCTACGGCAGGCGTGTTGATGCGCGACCCGATGCCCCGTACGTAGACCGAGGTGGTGAGCTTCGACCCATAGTCGGGGATGAACAGGTTGGGCACCAACCCAGAGAGCGATTTTACCGATGCGATTTGCCGGCTCCGTATGTCCGCTTGCGAGAGCGAGGTGGCGGAGAGTGCCTGTTGGCGCAGGCGGGTGTTTTCCTTAGGGGTGGCGATGACCACTACCTCTTCGATGTCGATCACTCGTGTGGTGTCGCGCAAGGTGTCGTGTGTTGTGGCGGATGCCGCGGCGGTGGCGGCAAGTGCCAGCGTTGTAAAGATAAGTCTTGTTTTCATATATGTGCTTTGTTTTTTTTGAAACGCAGATTTTCGCAGATTAACACAGATTATTTTATTTACAATTTTTCGATTGACAACGTACGGTTTAGGGCAAAATAGTAAATCTAAATAGTCCAATAGTCAATAAAAATAATCCGCGGAAATCTGCGTTAATCTGCGTTTTTTCCAATCGCCTGCAAAGTAACGCCAAATCTCCGACACATGCAATCCTCATAAATGAGGAAATTTTTGTATATGGAATATCGAAAACGATGAATGTACGTTCTATCTCTTTGCCATTTCTGATCACTTATGCTGGCAGGTAGGATCCGATAGCATGGTTATACCTTATTAGGATTGAACTTCATGCACAATATTGGGAAAGGGTTTCCTTGGCTGTCGGTTTCATTGCGGCGGAAGACTTCGAAACCGAGGTGGCGGTAAATGTCTGTAGCTTGTGTATTCTGCTCGTTTACGTCGATGTAGAAAGCTTTGTATCGATTGATAGCCAACCGGATGAGCCGTTTTCCGATTCCTTTTCCGATATGTCCGGGAGCAAGGTATAGGGCTTCTATTTTCTGGTCTTGGATGCACATAAAGCCAACAGGTTTGTTGGCGGAAAACGCTATAATCAAGGTATCGATGGTGCGCAATGCTTCTTTGGTCATGGGACGAAGGTTGCAGATGTCTTGTTCGCTCAGAAAGTGATGGGTGGCGCGGACGGATGATTCCCATACCTGCGTCAGTTGGCTGATGAGTTCCGTTGGCCGGGCATCTTTGTTTATTTCTCGAATTTGTTGAAGCGCCTTCCACTCTTCTGCCGTAATCCGCATGAAATGTTCCGTGCGTATATCGCCCAAAGGAGATGTGTTGCCGCTCTCTGTGTGATGATAGGTAAGTCCGCATTTCTCCATTACGCGGCGCGATTGGGTATTCCCATCGTAATATCCACACCACACCGCCGACACGCCTAAGTCGGTAAAGCACCGCTGCAATAGGCATCTTACAGCTTCGGGTATCAATCCCTGCCCCCAGTATGGCACACCTATCCAATAACCAATTTCAGCTTCATCAGCCTGCATGGCAGCACTGTGCATGCCGTCGCCGAACATAATGCCGGCACTTCCTACTGGTTCATTTGTTTCTTTCAGTACCACGGCGTAGGTCTCGGGAGCAGTAAAGACGGTGCGGATGATTTCCAGGCTGTGTGCTATGGAGGTGTGGGGTGGCCATCCGGCTATAGGCCCGATAGCAGGGTCTTTCGCATACTTGTACAAGGCTTCCGCATCGGCTTCTTGCCAAGGGCGGAGAATAAGTCGGGAGGTTTCTAAAAATGTATTCATAGGTTGAGGGAAAATATATTATGCATAAATAAAAATTTGAATCTCCGCATTTCACCCAATTGCCATGTAGGGGCGTATCGCATACGCCCGAATACGTCAACTAATCCACGTGGATGTCTTCAAGGCGTATGCGATACGCCCCTACATGGGATGTTTAGTAAAAGTATTGGCTTCTAACTCCCTTTGACTCCTTGAAATAACTCCTTATTGGTGAAATGCGGACATTCATATAAATAAATGTCGCGGGAAGTATAAAAAAACAGCCGGTCCGAATGTTCAGACCGGCTGTTCTTAATATTTGTCAGCGATTGATTATTCAGCTTTTTCTTCGCTCCAGTCCATTGCTGCCATACGTTTGTAAGAATCGTAACGTTTCTTCGCCATCTTTTCGCAAGCTGCGAACAAGTCGGCTGCTTCTGCCGGATATTGTTTCATTACAGAAGCGAAACGTACTTCACCTTTCAGGTAATCCTGGAAGTTTGCCCAGTTCGGTTCTTTCGAATCGAGCGAGAACGGGTTCTTGCCTTCGTCTTCCAAAGCCGGGTTGAAACGCCACAAGTGCCAGTAACCGCATTCTACGGCCTTAGCCTCTTCTGCCTGGCTCTTACCCATACCTGCTTTCAATCCGTGGTTGATACACGGAGCGTATGCGATAACCAATGACGGACCAGGATATGCTTCTGCTTCGCGGATGGCTTTCAACGTCTGAGCCTGGTCGGCACCCATCGCAATCTGAGCTACATATACATAACCGTAAGTAGTGGCAATCAGACCAAGGTCTTTCTTGCGTACGCGCTTACCTGAAGCGGCAAACTTGGCGATAGCGCCCAGCGGAGTAGCCTTAGATGACTGACCACCGGTATTCGAGTAAACTTCGGTATCCAATACGAGGATGTTTACGTCTTCGCCCGAAGCGATTACATGGTCGAGACCTCCGTAACCGATATCGTAAGAAGCACCGTCACCACCGATAATCCATTGAGAACGTTTGATGAGGTAATCCTTGAATTCGTAGATGGTTGCGCAGTTCGGGCATTTATCCTTAGCGGCTTCTACCAACGGGATAATCTTTTCGGCAGCAGCTTTGCTCTTGTCTGCATCGTTGCGTCCGTCAATCCATTCCTGGAATGCTTCCTTGTATTCAGCCGGAGTTTCATCCGAAGCGATAGCTGCCTTCATGGCATCTTCGATACGGTTGCGCAGCTTCTTGTTAGCCAATTCCATACCCAGACCGAATTCGCAGAAGTCTTCGAACAAAGAGTTTGCCCATGCCGGACCTTGGCCTTTTTCGTTCGTAGTGTACGGAGTAGAAGGAACAGAACCTGAGTAGATTGAAGAACATCCGGTAGCGTTAGAAACCATTTCACGGTCGCCGAACAACTGAGAAATCAGTTTCACATACGGAGTTTCACCACAGCCCGAGCAAGCACCCGAGAACTCAAAGAGTGGAGTAGCGAACTGAGAGTTCTTCACGTTCGACTTGATGTCTACCAAGTGCTGTTTGCTTGATACGTGTTCCGTGCAGTAAGTCCAGTTGTCTGCTTCTGCCAATTGGCTTTCCAGGTGTTTCATGGTCAGCGCCTTGCCACCCTTCTTCGGATTGCCCGGACATACGTCAGCACAGTTGCCGCAACCCAAGCAGTCGAGTACGTCTACCTGCATGCGGAAGGTCATGCCGTCGAATTGCTTGCCCACAGCCTTCAGGGTAGTGAAGTTTGCACCCTTCTGTTCTTCTGCATCGAGTACGAACGGACGGATAGCAGCGTGAGGACAAACGTATGCACACTTGTTACACTGGATACAGTTTTCAGCATTCCATTCCGGAACGAAAGCAGCCACACCACGTTTTTCGTATTTGGCTGTTCCCTGATACCAAGTACCGTCTTCGATGCCCTTGAATGCAGATACCGGCAGCAAGTCGCCGTCTTGTGCGTTGATCGGACGAACAACTTCGTTGATGAATGCCGGGTCGTTGTTTGCTGCGGCAGGTTCAACTTCCAGGTTAGCCCAAGCCGGGTCAACGGTCAGTTGCTTGTATTCGCCGCCGCGGTCAACGGCTGCATAGTTCTTGTTGACAACGTCTTCACCCTTCTTTCCGTAAGATTTCACGATGAACTTCTTCATCTGTTCTACCGCCAAGTCTACAGGGATAACGCCTGTGATACGGAAGAATGCCGACTGCAGGATGGTATTGGTACGGTTGCCCAAACCGATTTCCTGTGCAATCTGGGTCGCGTTGATATAGTAAACGGTGATGTTGTTTTCAGCAAAGTATTTCTTTACTTTGTTCGGCAGGTTCTTAGCCAGTTCATCGCCTTCCCAGATGGTGTTCAGCAGGAACGTACCGTTCTTGCGCAGACCACGGGTCACATCGTACATGTGCAGGTAAGCCTGAACGTGGCAAGCCACGAAGTTCGGGGTAGTTACCAGATAGGTAGAGTGAATCGGGTGGTCGCCGAAACGCAAGTGAGAGCAGGTGAAACCTCCCGACTTCTTCGAGTCGTAAGAGAAGTAAGCCTGGCAATACTTGTCGGTATTGTCACCGATGATTTTTACAGAGTTCTTGTTGGCACCTACCGTACCGTCTGCACCCAAACCGTAGAATTTAGCTTCGAATACGCCTTCTGCACCGAGAGCGATTTCTTCTTTCTGAGGCAGAGAAGTAAAGGTAACGTCATCCACAATACCGATAGTGAAGTGGTCTTTCGGCATCGGAAGTTCCAGATTTTCGTATACCGACAAGATTTGAGCCGGAGTAGTGTCTTTTGAACCCAGACCGTAGCGTCCGCCTACGATAAGCGGGGCATTTTCCTGTCCGTAGAATACGTCCTTGATGTCCAGATACAACGGTTCGCCGTTTGAGCCCGGTTCTTTGGTACGGTCGAGCACAGCGATACGTTTCACCGTCTTAGGCATCTTTGCCAGGAAGTGTTTAGCCGAGAACGGACGATACAAGTGAACGGCAATCATACCTACCTTCTTGCCTTGAGCGGTCAGGTAGTCGATAGCTTCACGTGTAGCTTCTGTTACCGAACCCATGGCGATGATGATGTTTTCTGCATCTTCAGCACCATAGTAATCGAACAGGCCGTAGTTACGTCCCGTAATCTTGTTGATTTCGTTCATGTATTCTTCTACGATAGCCGGAACAGCTTCATAGTAAGGATTGCATGATTCTCTGTGTTGGAAGAAGTGGTCGGGGTTCTCAGCCATACCGCGTGCAACCGGTTTGTTCGGGGTCAGTGCGCGTTCACGGAACTCTGCCAAAGCTTTCTGGTCGATAAGCGGAGCGAGGTCTTCGTTATCCAGCTTTTCGATTTTCTGGATTTCGTGAGAAGTACGGAATCCGTCGAAGAAGTTTACGAACGGAACGCGAGACTTGATGGTAGCCAAGTGAGCTACACCAGCCAAGTCCATAACTTCCTGTACAGAGCCTTCGCACAACATAGCGAATCCAGTCTGGCGGGTAGACATCACATCCTGATGGTCGCCGAAGATACACAATGCGTGAGAAGCCAGTGTACGTGCCGATACATGGAATACGCAAGGCAACAATTCACCTGCGATTTTGTACATGTTCGGAATCATCAGTAACAGACCCTGAGATGCAGTATAAGTAGTAGTCAATGCACCAGCCTGAAGCGAGCCGTGTACTGCACCGGCAGCACCGCCTTCAGATTGCATTTCCTGTACCAAAACAGTTTCGCCGAAGATGTTTTTACGACCTGCGGCAGCCCATTCGTCTACGTGCTCAGCCATGGTAGACGACGGAGTGATGGGGTAGATGGCAGCTACTTCCGTAAACATATACGAAATGTGAGCAGCAGCTTCATTACCATCACATGTGATAAATTTTTTTTGTTTAGTCATACAATTACTAATTATATTGTTAGGTAAATATATCGTTTCTTTTCTCTTTGTTGTCTAATACAGGAAACCGAACAACCACAGCGGAATCTGATTGCCGTGTCCCAGTTCAGTCCTGTGCATGGCATAATAAACTCCAGGGTTGCTTTTTATCTTGTAGCCTTCTCCGCAGATACGGAAGTTCAAATTGCCGTCTACCAGAAAAGAAGTGCCTTTTTCTCCTTTGTTCACCTTGTGGTCTTTCCACAATGAGTTGACAAAGAAAGTCTCCAGCACGTCTTGTTCCTCCACCTTTACCGGATAGATGCTGTACATCAGGTTAGTGTTGTGCATCATGATTTTAGCCGGTTTTTTCGGGAAGACTTCTCCCTTCGGATATACCATGTTTATCAGCCGTGCGTCGGCAAGGTATTTGATGTAATTCATTACCGTAGCACGTGACGTCTGTATATCGGAAGCAAGCTGGCTGATGTTGGGCGCAACCGGTCCGTCTACCGCCAACAAATATAATAATTTTTTTATTCTTGAGAGATATTTCAGTTCAATTTGTTTGATAAGAAGAATATCCACTTCTATCATCATGTTCATGGTCTTCAGCAAATTCTCTGAAAAGTTACGTTTTTCAAGGAAGAATGGATAAAACCCATGGTGGATATAGTCTTGAAAATAATTGAGCGGATTGATGTGCGGAAGGATGGTTTTCGCAATATGTTCGTGTCCTGTCAGGATTTCGTCCAGAGTGTATGCAGAAAAGTGGTTACCCGTCTGCAAGTTTAGAAATTCACGGAATGAAAAGCCACGCAGGTTATACGATTGTACGATGCCGTTCAGTTCGGGGTTTTCTTCTTTCAGGCGCATTACAGAAGAGCCTGTAAATACGATCTTCAAGTTTGGGTAGCGCTCATAACACGTGCGCAGGTCGTGGCTCCATTGCGGAAGTTTGAACACTTGGTCAATGAGAAGCACTTTGCCGCCACGCTTCACAAACTCACCTGCAAAATTAACCAGACTGTATTGTGAAAAATAGAAATTGTTCATGTTTACAAACAGACACGAACGGTCATAGCCGAATTTTTCCTTCGCATATTGTAGTAGGAATGTGGTTTTCCCTACCCCGCGTGTGCCTTTGATGCCGATAAGGCGGGCGTTCCAGTCTATTTCGTCCATCAAGTCGCGTCGCACGGGGGCGTTGGTATGCTCAACCAGGTAATTATGTGTTCTGTAGAATGCTTCCATGAATTTCGATTTCTTCGGTGCAAATATACTAATAGTTCATTAATTTGCAAACTGGGGTTATCAAAATAATTAATTTTTTCATGTAACTTTGTGTATTATTTACCGTAGAGGGCACAGAAATACACGGAGGTTCTTTGTAATGTCTTGGGTTCTCTGTAAAGAATCGGATTAGGTCATGAAGAAAACGGTTTTTTTATTCAATCCGGAGAATGATATGGCACTTGCCAATTTTACTCCTTATTATAAGGTGCCAGCCGAAATACAGCGTATGGCTGCCGATTTGTCGGTGCTTCCTGCCTGGTATGCTCCTGCAGGCAGTATAGTAAAACTTCCTTCTATCGGGCGAATGCCTCATTGGGAAGAAGATGGTAATGGGGGGATGTTTTTTCCAGAAGTGGAATGGACGGCTGCATATCCTTCTGTAGCTTGGTCGCCTTGGGGCTAGAGCCCGGCATTGGTGCATACATTGAGGCAGGAGGAAGTAGACGAAGCGTATCTTCCTTCCGTCGGAATCTTGGCAGATATACGTGCCTTGTCGGGCAGGACAAGTGCTGTCCGAATCTTGCAGAGTTTTGCTGGTATGAAAGGAATATGTGGAGAGGCGTGTGCCTGTTTCACGTTGGAAGAGGTGCGTACGATAGTGGCAGGCTGGGGAAGATGTGTCTTGAAAGCTCCATGGTCGGGGAGTGGACGCGGATTGGCTTTTGTTTCCAACGAAACTTGGACAGCTTCAGTAGAAGGTTGGACTGCCCGTATCCTTCGTACACAAGGGGCGGTTATGGCAGAACCTATATATAATAAGGTGTGTGATTTCGCTATGGAGTTCCGTGCTGATGAGGATGGAAAGGTGTCGTTTGCCGGTTATTCGTTGTTCGAGACCGATGCTTTCGGCAATTACAAAGGCAATCTGCTGGCTTCTGATGGGACGATAGAGCATTGGCTTGAAGCATACATTTCACTTGAGACTTTATACGAAGTGCGGCAGCATCTGCTTGCAGTCTTGCCCCAATGGTTGGGTAGACGATATATTGGCTATTTAGGTATCGACATGATGGTTTGTCATGAAAAGGACTATATGCTCCATCCGTGTGTCGAAATCAACTTGCGGATGAATATGGGCGTACTTTCACGCCTTTTCTTCGACCGTTATGTATGTCCCACCGCCTGTGGGCGTTTCGTTATCGAGCATTATCCTGCTTCGGGCGAAGCCTTGAGGTTTCACATATATATGCAAGATGCATATCCTGTCAGGTTGGTTGGGGGAAGGTTGGAAAGTGGTTATGTATCACTTACTCCCGTAGGCGAAGACACACGTTATCAGGCATACGTCCTGTTCCCTATTACCGAAATCGTATAGTCGGTCAGATATGAAATGCATCCAATTCTGACATACTCTCTGTGTTACAGGCAATATGCTTAAAATAAAATTAGAATCCGGTTGATTTTTAGAAACTGTTTTGGAATTTATTGTGCGATGATTTGGGATGACTAAAAAACTAAAGCACATACGAAAACGGATGCATTAAGCCGAGAAAGCTTTTTGGAGAATCTATATCCGTAATACTCATCGATGGCACCGGTAAATACAATCTTGTCTGCCAGTGCTCACAATATAAGTTTCCTCCCAAATGCGGTCGGCGGTCGATGACCAGGCATTTCTTTCCTTCTTGTGTAGCTTTATAGGCAAATACGGAGCCGAATAATCCGGCACCTACTATCAAGTAATCGTAACGTTGCATGGATAATATCTAAAGTGTCTTGTATTTAATTTTGTTGACTTATGAGTATTTATAACTTTTCGATTTCGTCTTGGGTAAATCCTGTATATTTCATGATGATTTCCATTGGCATACCATCCATTTTCATTTGTTTAGCTATGTCGGCTTTCGTTTTTCTCGCGTCAATATTTATTCCTTCAGTACGCCCCTCTGCGCGTCCCTCTAAACGTTCCTCGTCTCTTGCTGTTACAATGTTATCACGTAAGATGACCACATTGTCTAAATGGCGGTAATACGCATTCGGTTCTGCCTTGCTCATGCGTTCAAGCCGCAGTTTCTCACGGGCTTCTTTCAATCCGGGCGCAGTGGCATCGAAAGGGATATCTCCTGTGTTGAGGAAATATATGAATTTTGTGGAACAGATTTTTCTTCTGGTTTCTTTATCTCCATTGGATTCGCCATTGTAACAAAATTGGTTTGCGAAGAATATCAAGAATATACAGAAAGTAGAGACTTTAATTTGCTTAGCAGTGTCTCTGTTTGTGGAACAAAGGAGCAACTTCTTCTTCTGTCCAGTCAAATAAATCATCGTAATCACCAGCTTGTCTCATATTCAATAAGCGGGAGGCCAAACGGGCATCTTCTTTACTAAGTAGTCCTTTCATCACAAATTCTTGTCCTAAAATGCAGATTACACCACTATGGGTTTTAGAAGAAAAGCCTTTATCTATCAACAATGCGGTAGCTGCATGAAAAACCGCATAATATAAACGGTTTGCAACAAGATTCCAGTGCTTTAATTGCGCATTGTCCCGTGCTTCCACCATTGCTTGTTCCGATTTTTGCAGGCGATAGGCTATGATTGCCCTTTTTTCTTCCAACGTCAGTGCCATAATACGATTCCCTCTTGTTCTACATTTTTATAAAAAGGAGTGAAATGCCTTTTTCCCCATTCGGCATATGTATATACCAAAGGATTAATCTCTGCATTGATTTTCCATCCCAACTCCACCAACGGAAAAGCGATGTTGTTGTAATCATCATGGCTCACTTTGTCTTGTTCTAGCAAGATAAGAAGATCCCAGTCCGAATCTTCTCGCGCATCTCCACGTGCCCGTGACCCGAACAAAATCATTTGTGCTCCAATAGGCAATACCTTCGAAGCTGTTTCTTGTATAGAATGCATTATTTTAGATGGCACTTCCATAGTGTTCCTAAGTTTTCTACAAAGAAACGAATTAATTTCGAGAAAGGCAAACGGGAGATGTTTTTATTTGCTTATAACACATGCTTTTTCATGAATGCCATCCTTTATATCAACAAGACCGGCTGCCAGTGGCGTATGCTTCCTTCTGACTTCGCCCCTTGGCAAAC
>NZ_JACSPP010000017.1 GCF_014837065.1 Phocaeicola intestinalis | reverse complement strand
ATCGCCCAAAGCACACACGGAAACGGATACATCAAGTCAAGAAAAACTTTTTGGAGAAATTCAAAACAGCTTCTTAGTCTTCTACAAAGACCTCGTAACTGAGTAAAGCAGCCTCCCGCTCGGGACGGTTTTCCAACATATATCCACAGACAACTCCGGCAATCTTTGCCAATGTTTCACTGATAGCAGAAAAACTGAATGTATCCCGCCCTATCAACGACGTGGCAACCATCAGCTTCTGAAAAACCTGAACCCCATCAAGAGGAAGCAAACGGTTGGAAGAAGCCTGCTTCATGAAATACAGCCTGCGCAACCGAGCTTTCGCATTCTCGTAACAAGGGGTTTTCCCACTCCACGGGGAACCATAAATACAAACCCTGCCATCGGGCATATACCGAAGTACAGGCTGGTCGTCGTTCAGCAACCAAGCTCCTGGAATATATTGCAGCCACAAACGGGAATGGGTGCTTTTGCCGACTCCTGAGGGACCGACAAAGGCACATCCTTCGCCTGAAACCACCACACTGGAAGCATGAACCAACACTGTATGATGGAAAGCTGCACTGTATATAAAAGCAATCATGATAAAATCGTTCAACACCCAAAGAGAATCCGGATTTCCAGGCACCCAGTCGGTTTGTATGTACGTCCAGTTACGGTCGGCACGCAGACGATAAAGAAACGCTCCGTTATGGAACTTCAGTGAGACACCGCAATATCCGGAACGTAACCAAATACTCAATTCCTTACCGTCTATATACTGGACAATGTCGGGTACAGTTGTTTCGTCAGGCAATGTACACCCGACATCTATGCGGCATAACACATCACCCTGTTCGGTTTCGGAAGCAATAAAAGGAAGGTAATTGGGCATCTGCCCTACCAGTCTTTCATCGCAATTCACTTCTACGATAAAACCGGCAATCTGTAATCTCATAGTTTTTCTTTGTATTCGGAAGGAGTCACGCCGTTTTTCTCCCAAAAAAGCCGGTAGAAAGTACGTACATTGCTAAATCCGGACTCTAATGCAACCACCTTAATCTGAAGCTCGGGATGCTCCTGAATCAGTTTCTCGGCATATTCCAGGCGCAAGGCATTAATATATCCGCTCAAATTGGTTCCGGCATACAGCTTCAAGAGTCTTGCTGCCTTATTCCGGTTCAGCAAACCTAACTCCATAAAAGTATCTCTGGAAAAATTAGGGTCGAGAAACAATTGACGTTCCACAATCGTATGATGGAGACGTTCGAACAATTCTCTATCTCTCTGGTCATCACTTTCTACCTTCGCTGCCCAAGGAGCATCTTCAGGCATTTCTTCTTTCTGAGAATCAATAAACTCCTGCTCTAAACGTGAATATGACTGATAGCGTCGAATAAAAAAATAGATCCCAATCCCGATAACCAGACCGAGCTGTATAGCTATAAAAACAATCCATATCAACATAAACACTTAAACCTGAAGTGACAAGAAAGGATATCGGACAGCCAACGACTGTTTTTGGGAAAAAATGTATTGTTTCAACTCTGCAGAAACACCGGCATCAGCAGCCAATACTGACAACATCTGCTCGGCATCACGACACACTGACAACAAATCTTTTGA
Organism: Phocaeicola intestinalis; assembly: GCF_014837065.1. Lineage (GTDB taxonomy): Bacteria > Bacteroidota > Bacteroidia > Bacteroidales > Bacteroidaceae > Phocaeicola > Phocaeicola intestinalis. The sequence continues at coordinate 64,525 of NZ_JACSPP010000017.1, read as the reverse complement.
ACCGCCCACATGCAAACCAGCATCGATGGACAACAGACAGGCACCTGTTTTCTCCAACAAAAGACAAGCCATCTCAGCAATATCAGCATAACGCTTTTCCTGCATCCAATTATGGGTTTCAGCAATCCACTGGTGCAATCTTCCAGCTATCGCCACTACGTCCAACTGATTTTCCGGATGAAAGAAACAGGATTCCAATTCTTTCTGCCAACTTAAAACCTCATCGTCTGCAGAAAAACCACCCAGCTTCTGCTCTTCCCTGCGCAACCGCAGATAAGTCTCTATATTCTCGAATGTCTCTTTATGGATGCCACCGATAGCTACGGTAATATCGCCTACAGAAGTAACCAGGCACTTGTCGCGCGACATGCGGACTATATATCCTTCGAAACCGCTCAGAACTCCCGATGTAACCCGGACCAACGGATGCCCCGTAGAATAATAACTTAAAGCATGAGGCATAAAACGGATACGGTTCTCATCCATTTGAGATACCTGAATGAAAGCCTGCATGACACGGTCGGGAATGACTGCCGTCCGATGAGTAGAACAATCGTTCATCAGATAAAGAGCCGGATCGATTTCGTGCAACATACGTTGGATGTCACAATTGTCGCCTTGTACAAAAAGCAAGCCTGAAATGGTAGGACGTTCTTCCTTTTTTACACGATTCTTGACTTGCTTATACACAATGCTCTTGTGTATAAACGTGTTAAACCTTTCTTTCAACTTTTCGTTCACCCGTTCCACCTTGGTATGATGAACAAAAAGATAGCACCATGTAACGATTGTACCGTTTGCTGAAGGCATAAATTCTCCCTTCCGGATTGACAGGTCGGTCTTCAATCCGTTCTCTACTTGCCCCTGGCATTAGAAAGAGTATCTGAACTATACAGTGACATCGATACCTCTATCTAAATATGTTCTGATTGGCATCCTCCTTCAAACTCGAAAGAGGATGATTCCTTACTTCCGATGAACCCAAACAAAACTTTACACATAATAATATCTCTAATTTTATCTGTCTCTTAACAAGAGACGGACATTCATACCATTATAATATATAAATAAGGTATATAATATAAAAAGGTGTATTTTTTATCGGGCGGATTTCTATTTGCTTTTTTTATTCTACATATAAAATTAAATCACCAAAAATTCGTTATTTCATATCTTTTGTTTACATTTGCAGGCACAATCCGTCTCTTGTTAAGAGAACGAACATCCATTCAATCAGATACCCATTCACAAATCTTTTAATATCAACCGGTTTGCATGGTCAATAACTGCATTGTCCAGCGAAGCCAAATAGATTTGCGTTGTGTTTTCAGAACTGTGTCCCATCCCTTCACTGATTACAGCTATAGGAATATGCTTGCTTTTGGCAACACTTGCCCAAGAATGGCGCGCCACATACATGGTAAGCCTGATGGGAAGACACGCCTGCAAAGAAACCTTTTTCAGGTTATGATTCACCGCATGAAGCGCATTTTGATACTGTTTTCGCTCGTCCGCCTTTTCCTTGATAATCGGCAAAAGATAATCTGAATATGGCAAAGTATACTTGTCTACAATTTCCTGCATACACCTTTCCCATTTGATGAAAAGCAGTTGCCCGGTTTTCCGCCGCCGATATGTCAAGACACCATTCTGCAAATCGTTCTTTTTCAGATAAGCAATATCGACAAAAGACATGCCACGCGTATAAAAGCTAAACAAAAACATATCGCGGGCAAAATCCAAAGACGGATGAAGTGACAAATCCAATTGTTTGATACATTTTATAAACTTCAAAGGCAATGCACGCTTCAAAGTCTTTTCCACTCCCGTATAAACATACCGGAAAGGATAACACTGCCTGGCCAGCCCTTTCGCTACAGCCCGGTTATAAGTGGCACGCAAAATACGCATATAGAAAGAAACGGTATTCAACGATAATCCCCTGCCTTTTAAATGGCTTTCATACAACTCCATCAAATCCGAATCGATTTCATCCAGCCGGATATCGACTCCTTTCCTGAAACACATAAAATTACGGTATGCCATCGTATATGTTTCCGAAGTGCGTACCTTACCCAACTCTTTCAGATGCACGATGACCTCTTCCATAAATCTTTCAAAAGAACCGGCGTATTCCCAAGCACGAAACCGAACCAGCACATCATCAGTAGTATAAATGCCTTGCCGGTCAAGACTGGCCACAATCTGAAACAACTGCTCCCGGTCTGTCTTTATACGACGGGCAACAGCCAACAACAACCTTCTTCTGGCTGAATCTGCCTTTTCCAACACCACCATTTCCGCCAGTTCATCCCACTCGGAAATCCACACCTTATAACCACTATCTATCTGACGGACGATACGATTATGAATCACTTGATACACCAGACTGCCTTCCATACCTTTCCCAGAAACCATAAGTTTGATTTTAATTGATGTCATTTGCTTTAACTTTAAAGTTACTTCTTAAATAAAACAGAATAAACGTACCACTATCTTGATTCAAAAATAGTTTCTTACTCAAATCTGTACGTTTCTTGCAATTATTTCATAGATTTTACCTAATTTTGTCCAGATAAACTTACGAAATCATTAGCATGTCTGAAACCAACTACATATCCATCAAAGGCGCCAGGGTGAATAACCTGAAAAACATCGACGTTAACATTCCGCGCAACAAGCTGGTAGTCATTACCGGTTTGTCAGGGTCGGGCAAGTCCTCACTTGCCTTCGACACGTTATATGCCGAAGGACAACGCCGTTACGTGGAAAGCCTTTCTGCATACGCCCGCCAATTCTTAGGGCGGATGAGCAAACCGGAATGTGATTTCATCAAAGGTATTCCTCCCGCCATTGCCATCGAACAGAAAGTCATCAGCCGCAACCCGCGCTCTACAGTAGGGACCTCTACTGAGATTTATGAATACTTACGCCTGCTTTTTGCCCGCATCGGAAAAACCTATTCGCCCATAAGCGGACAACTGGTGAAAAAGGATAGTCCAGAAGATATCGTGAACTGTATGCTCTCGTATCCTCAGGGTACACGCTATACAGTACTTACCCCCATTCTTCCCCGAGAAGGGCGCAATATGGCAGAGCAAATAGAGACGGATATGAAAGAAGGATTCACCCGTCTGGAAGTGAACGGAAAGACCATACGTATCGAAGAATACCAGTATAATCCCAAAGATACGGTTTACCTGCTGGTAGACCGTATGAGCTGTGACAACAGCAAAGATGCCATCAGCCGCCTGACCGACTCTGCCGAAACGGCTATGTACGAAGGCGACGGTGCATGCTTGCTCCGTTTCTATCAACCCGACGGTTCGACCAGCCTGTACCGCTTCAGTACCAAATTCGAAGCAGACGGCATCAAGTTTGAGGAACCAAGTGACCAGATGTTTTCTTTCAACTCTCCACTAGGGGCCTGTCCTACATGCGAAGGGTTCGGTAAAATCATTGGAATTGATGAACGCCTGGTCATTCCCAACCGCTCATTGAGCGTATATGATGGAGCTGTGATGTGCTGGCGAGGGGAAAAAATGAGTGAATGGTTGCAAGCATTCTTACGGGAAGCCCCAGAACACGATTTTCCCATATTTGCTCCCTACTATGAACTGACTCAAGCACAGAAAGACTATCTGTGGCATGGTCCGCGGGACAAAGTATGCATTGACTCTTTCTTCAGCATGCTGGAAGAGAATCAATACAAAATCCAATACCGCGTAATGCTTGCCCGCTATCGGGGAAAGACCACTTGCCCCGAATGCCACGGAAGCCGACTGAAGAAAGAAGCCCTTTACGTAAAGGTAGGGGGATATAACATTGCCGATCTAGTGGAAATGCCTGTCAGCAAGCTGAAAGAATTCTTCCGGAACCTGAAGCTAAACGACCACGATACACAGATAGCCAAAAGACTGTTGAGCGAAATCAACAGCCGCCTGACATTTCTGGAAGACGTAGGACTAGGCTATCTCACTTTAAACCGCCTGAGCAACTCGCTTTCGGGAGGAGAAAGCCAGCGTATCAACCTTGCCACTTCGCTAGGAAGCAGTCTGGTAGGCTCGCTCTATATCCTAGACGAACCAAGTATCGGACTACACAGCCGTGACACAGCAAAGCTGATTAAAGTGTTACGCCAACTCCAACAATTAGGCAACACCGTAGTGGTCGTAGAACACGATGAAGAAATCATCCGTGCAGCCGACTATATCATCGACATAGGTCCGAAAGCCGGACGGCTGGGAGGCGAAATCGTTTATTCAGGTGACCTGAAAGACCTGAAACGTGGAAGCAAAAGTTATACCGTAAGGTATCTGTTGGGTGAAGAAACCATCGAACGCCCCTTGCAACATCGCGCCTGGAACAATTACATCGAAATAAAAGGAGCACGTGAAAATAACCTGAAAGGGATTGATGTCCGTTTTCCGCTCAATGTCATGACGGTAGTAACAGGGGTCAGCGGTTCTGGTAAAAGTACGCTAGTGCGCGACATTTTCTATAAAGCCTTGAAACGGGAATACAGTGAAATAAGCGAACGCCCTGGCGAATTCGTATCATTGGGGGGTGACACATCAATGGTCAACGACATAGAATTTGTAGACCAGAACCCTATAGGTAAATCATCGCGCAGCAATCCTGTCACCTATGTGAAGGCATACGATGAAATACGAAAACTATTTGCCGACCAACCTCTTGCCAAGCAAATGGGATATACAGCCGGTTACTTCTCCTTCAATACCGACGGCGGACGCTGCGAGGAATGTAAAGGTGAAGGTACCGTCACCGTCGAAATGCAGTTTATGGCTGATTTGGTATTGGAATGCGAATCATGTCACGGAAAAAGATTCAAAAAAGAAATACTGGAAGTATATTATGAAGGAAAGAATATCTATGAGGTGCTGGAAATGACAGTCAACCAAGCCATTGAATTCTTTGATACACACGGACAAAAAAAGATTGTCAAGAAACTGCTTCCTCTTCAGGATGTAGGACTCGGATACATCAAATTGGGACAATCTTCCTCCACATTATCCGGAGGAGAGAACCAGCGTGTAAAACTTGCTTATTTCTTAAGCATAGAAAAATCGCAACCCACCATTTTCGTATTTGACGAGCCTACTACCGGACTGCATTTTCACGACATCAAGAAATTACTGGAAGCTTTTGACGCACTGATAGAACGAGGACACACCGTGGTTATCATCGAACACAACATGGATGTAATCAAATGTGCCGACTATATCATCGACCTGGGACCGGAAGGAGGAGAACAGGGAGGAAACATTGTAGTATGCGGTACACCAGAAGAAGTGGCGGCATGCGGGGCTTCATATACGGGACAATTCTTGAAAGAGAAACTACTCAATGAAAAATAAGAACCAAAGAATGAGGCTGTACGACACATTCCTTTATTCTTCATTTTTCATTAACAACAACAAAGGGTTAGTGTAATATTTAATGCTATTTGAAAACATGAAAAACAAAATGAAACAATGGGTGTGCATGGCAACATTTATCGCCGCACTTCCCATAATGGGGCAAAAGTATCCTTATCAGGACCAGACATTAACAGCCGAACAACGGGCAACCGATCTTGTCACCCGGCTGACACTGGAAGAGAAAGTCGCTTTGATGCAAAATGCCTCACCTGCCATTCCGCGCTTGGGCATTAAGGCTTATGACTGGTGGAATGAAGCTTTACATGGAGTGGGACGGGCAGGCACAGCCACCGTTTTTCCTCAAGCCATCGGCATGGCAGCTTCATTTGACGACAATCTGTTATACCAAGTCTTTACTGCCATATCGGATGAAGCGCGGGCCAAATATGTAAAAGCACGAGAACAGGGAGAGCTGAAACGTTACCAAGGATTGACTTTTTGGACTCCAAACGTCAACATATTCAGAGACCCACGCTGGGGACGCGGACAAGAAACTTATGGAGAAGACCCTTATCTTACTTCACAAATGGGAATGGCTGTAGTGAGAGGCTTACAGGGTCCTGAGAACGCAAAATATAACAAGCTGCACGCCTGTGCCAAACACTTTGCCGTACATTCCGGACCAGAATGGAACCGGCATGAATTCAATGCAGAAAACATATCCCCGCGCGACTTATGGGAAACCTATCTGCCCGCTTTCAAAGATTTGGTACAAAAAGCCCATGTCAAAGAGGTGATGTGTGCCTATAACCGGTTGGAAGACGAACCCTGCTGCGGAAACAACCGTCTGCTAACCCAAATTCTACGGAATGAATGGGGATACCAGGGAATCATTGTATCCGACTGTGGAGCCATCAGCGACTTTTGGCGCAAAGGCGACCATGAAACACATCCCGATAAAGCACATGCCAGTGCTGGAGCCGTATTAAGTGGCACAGACCTGGAATGTGGGAACAATTATGCCTCTTTACCTGATGCCGTCCGTTCCGGACTCATCAGTGAAGAACAGATAAATACTTCTGTAAAACGCTTGCTGAAAGCCCGTTTCGAATTGGGAGAAATGGACCAGAATGTATGTTGGGACAGTATTCCTTATTCGGTTGTCGACAGTGAAAAGCACAAAGCATTGGCCTTACAAATGGCACGTGAAAGCCTTGTATTGCTCCAAAACCGGAATAATGTCTTACCTTTAAAAAAAGACTTGAAAATTGCCCTTATCGGTCCCAATGCAGCAGATTCAGTCATGCACTGGGGCAATTACAACGGTTACCCTTCCCATACAGAGACCTTATATGAAGCAATGAAGAAACGTCTTCCCGCTGAACAACTGATTTACGATACTGGCTGCGACCGTACAACTTCTGTTACACTGGAAAGCGTATTCAGCCAATGCTCCCTACAAGGAAAACAAGGATTCAAATCTACTTATTGGAACAACATCCGACAGGAAGGAACTCCTGCGGCAATAGTACAAACCACTACTCCGTTCCATTTTACGACTTTAGGTGCAACTGTATTTGCACCGGGAGTAAACATTACCGATTTTTCGGCACGCTATGAATCCGTATTCACAGCAGACAAGACAGAAAATATAGGTTTTCATTTCCAGACACAAGGCATCATACGCTTGTCGGTCAACGGCAAAGAAGTAGCCTCAGGCAAATATCTTCAAAATAATGCCAATCTTTATACCCTAAAAGCTGAAGCAGGAAAATCATACGATATCCGAATTGATTTCATCTTCAACAGCAAAGACCGTGCGGCTCAGCTGGATTTCGATATGGGCCGAAATATCCCTGTAAACCTGCAGGCATCAGTAGAAAAAGTGAAAAATGCCGATGTAATTGTCTTTGCCGGTGGTATCTCTCCCACTTTGGAAGGAGAAGAAATGCCGGTCAATGTAGAAGGTTTCAAAGGTGGAGACCGTACCACCATCGAACTGCCTGCCATCCAAAGACAAATGATCCGGGAATTGAAAAAGCTTGGCAAACCTATTGTTTTCATCAATTTTTCAGGCTCTGCAATGGGGCTTGCTCCTGAAAGTGAAATCTGTGACGGTATCCTTCAGGCTTGGTATCCAGGACAAGCCGGAGGAACAGCCATCGCCGATGTCCTGCTAGGCGAATATAACCCTTCGGGCAAATTACCGATAACGTTCTATACCCGTACAGAGCAACTGCCCGACTTCGAAGATTATTCGATGAAAGGACGTACCTACCGTTATATGACCGAAGCTCCGTTGTTTTGTTTCGGACATGGACTTAGCTATACTCAGTTCGTTTATGGGAAAGCACGGATAAGCAGTCCGACATTCAGCAAAGGCAATACTTTGACACTGACTGTCCCTGTCACCAACAATGGGAATAAAGACGGAGAAGAAGTGGTACAAATATACCTGCGCCGTCCGGGAGACACCGATGCTCCTTCGCATACCCTACGCGCATTTCAACGTGTATATATTCCGAAAGGTGAAACCAAAGAAGTTGTCTTGACGCTTTCAGATGACAATTTCTTATGGTTCGATACTCAAACCAATGCGATGAATCTGATAGAAGGAAATTACGAACTTCTATATGGAGGAACATCGGACATCGACTCTCTGCACAAGATTCAGGTTAAAGTTTTATAACAACTCAAATGAACAGATGACAGCCAGCGGAGGAAAGTAATTTCCAATGCACACAATCCACTGGCTATCATTCATTATGACTATCATTTATACTTATGCTAAAAAAGATTCTATATACCGGTTTGTTTTACTGTTTTGTTGTAGCGGAAGCTTTTGCGCAAATTTCCGTTCTCTATTCAACTGATAATCAAATATCGAGTAGCCTTATCAACGACATCTATCAAGACAGAAGCGGGTTTATTTGGATATCAACAGAATATGGACTCAACCGTTTTGACGGAAACAAATTCAACACCTACAGACATCAGGACAATGATACTACCTCGCTAAATAATGACTACGTGCATCTGACTTTCGAAGACAGCAAAGGAAATATCTGGGTAGGCACTATGGGAGGACTGGTAAAATACAACCGGAACACCGATTCTTTCACAAACATACCGCTATATAAAGAAGAACGACAGATTTATACAGATGTAACCCACATCATCGAAGACCGAGAAGGCACTTTATGGGCATCGACTTCAGGAGAAGGTTTATTCCGTATTCATCCCGAAAAAGAACAGGGAGAATGCATCATGGCCATCAACCAATTAGGATTCCGGCATCTGAGCACAATACTGGATGACGGGAAAGGCAACTTATGGATTGGCGCAGAAAATGATGGACTTATCTGTTACAATATAATCAAAGAAACCATAAAGACATTCAAGACTCCTCTTATCAGCGAAAATAATATATCCAGCCTGGCTAAAGACCCGTACGGAAATATTTATATCGGCACTCTGACCGGCGGACTGAATATTTATAACAACTCGACCCGGAAATTCAGACAAATTCCCTATCAAGACAGATACAACCTGCCCGTAAAAGCTCTGACTTATGCCAACGGACAACTTTATATCGGTACTGATGGAGAAGGACTGAAAGTATATACGACGGAAAAACATGAAATAACAGACAAAGAATTAGAGGATACACAGTTCAATCTGAAAAACAAAAAGATACATACCATCCTTTTTGACCGTAACAATGACCTATGGTTAGGATTATTCCAGCAGGGAGTAGCTTTCATCCCGATGAGACATAATCCATTCCAATACCATGGATTCAAATCCATGCACGGAAGTCCTTTCGGCAAACAATGCGTCATGTCGATATTCCAAGACAATAAAAAGAATTTGCTTGTCGGGACCGACAACGACGGACTATACATCCTGGACAACCATTTCCATACGCTCCAACACCTGACACCGGACAAAGGACCGCATAGCGTAGCAAATACCATACTGAGCATATTCCAAGACTCGGACAATACGATATGGTTAGGCTCCTATACAAAAGGCGTTGCCCAACTAAATCCAAGCATGAATTCATGCACTTTCATACCCGAACTATATAACGAGCGGGTATTTGCCATTACCGAAGACCACGACCGGCACCTGTACTTCAGTTCATACGGCAACGGACTGTTTGTCTATCATAAAGAAACAAAACAGTTCACACAGTACAAGTCAACAGAAAAGAGTACATCTGCACATAGTTATGACGAATTGCCAAACAATTGGATTAACAGCCTCTATTGCGACAGTGAAGGACTGGTTTGGATTGGACACTTCAAAGGAGTGACTTGTTTCAACCCTAAAACTAAAAGTTTCATAAACTTCACACAAAAGAACTATATCCTGCAAGGATGTATCGGATATACCCTTACAGAAGACCATATGGGAAACATTTGGGCAGGTACCTCAAAGGGACTGTACAAATTCGATAAAAAAAACAAAAAACTGAAACGTTATTCCCAACAAGAAGGACTCAGCAACAACATCATATGCGGCATTTGCGAAGATAAACTGGGAAATATATGGGTAAGTACATTCAACGGCATCAACCGGCTTGACCAAAAAACGCAAACTTTTACAGTCTATCACTCTGGAGACGGACTGCAAGGCAACGAATTTACACGAGGCTCTTATTTCCACTCATCCGATGGTACCATCCATTTTGGCGGTATCAACGGAATCACCAGTTTCGTACCTGAACAAATCATCAACGAGCGTACTGTTCCACCCGTAGTCATCACAGATTTCAAGGTGTCCGGACAGTCTGTCAACACCAACACCTTATCGGGAGGACACCCCATCATCAATACTGCTGTAACGGATGCCAACCGTTTCAAGTTGAACTATACCGACAATACGTTCAGCATTTCGTTCTCTACCTTACAATTTGCACAGGCGGGACAGGTTATTTACAAATACCGCATCCATGAGCTGGATAAAGAATGGCAAACGACTGCACCCGGAACCAACTTTGTCACCTACAACAACTTGGCTTCCGGGAAATATACCTTCGAAGTCTATGCCATCGACCATGGATACCATTCGAACATAAAGACAATAAGCATTCTCATCACACCTCCCTGGTTCCAGTCATGGTGGGCATACTTGTTATATAGTGCATTGATTGTACTTATTGTGCTTGCCTTTATCGGCTATGCCCGCACACAGCTCAAACAACGGAAAGAAATGGTAGAACGCAAACATACAGAAGAAATCAATGAAGCCAAACTACAGTTCTTTATCAATATCTCACACGAAATACGCACACCGCTTACACTCATCATCAATCCGATGGAAAAGTTAATAGCCAACTGTGACAATCCGGAGTTAAATAAAACCTATTTAATGATCTATCGTAACTCGATACGCATCTTGCGGCTGATAAACCAACTGATGGACATACGCAAAATAGATAAAGGACAAATGAGTCTGAAATTCCGCGAAACAGACCTCGTCGGCTTCATCAATGATGTCGTCAACACATTCGGCTATCTGGCACAAAACAAACACATCACATTTACCTTTCATCATAACGATGAACGGCTTAAAGCATGGATAGATCTGAACAACTTCGACAAAGTACTGATGAATCTACTTTCAAATGCCTTCAAATATACTCCCGAAGGAGGAAGTGTAGACATTACCCTCACCGTAGGAGAAGATGCAGCTGCACCTGCTCCTCTAAAAAAATACATTGAGATAACAGTTTCTGATACAGGCATAGGATTGGATGATGCACAAATAGAACGTATCTTCGAACGGTTCTATCAGATAAACAATGACATTACCCGCAATCAGGCAGGTACTGGCGTAGGACTTCATCTGACCCGTTCGCTCGTAGAACTTCACCATGGAACTATCACTGCCTGCAATCGCACTGATTGCCAGGGCAGCAAGTTCATCGTACGCATTCCTCAAGGCAGTAATCATTTGAAGATGGAAGAACTGGATATCTCGCACAACAATCTTAATCTGAAAACCTTCAAACAGAACAAAGAAAAACAATATATCGGAAAGAATGACTCTGAAACATCTGAACCAGAAGCAGGAACAAAGAAAGCGAAAACGAAATACAATCTTCACGTTCTAATAGTTGATGATGAAAAAGAAATACGCGAATATCTATGCAACGAACTGTCTGACGAATACAAAGTAGATACGTGCAGCAACGGATCCGAAGCATACGATTTCTTGCTAAACCATCCGGTAGACCTGCTCATCAGCGATGTAATGATGCCCGAAATGGATGGTATCACATTGTGCAAAAAGGTACGGTCGAATACGAATATCAACCACATCCCTATCATTCTGCTTACAGCCAAAGGAAGGAATGAAGAACAAGCGGAAGGCATCGAAACCGGAGCTGACAGCTACATCGTCAAACCTTTCAGCATCGAAGTGTTGCGGAGCACCATTACCAATCTGATAGAAACACGACGTTTACTGAAAAACAAATTCAGCGGAGCTCAAGAACAAAATGACAAGATGCAGGAAGTAAAAGTTCCATCATCCGATGAAATGCTGATGAGCCGCATTATGAAAATCATTAACGACAACTTAGCAGAGCCATCACTCAGCGTAGAAATGCTTGCCAACAGCATTGGTTTAAGCCGTGTCCATCTGTATCGGAAACTGAAAGAACTTACCAATCTTTCTACGCGCGATTTCATTCGCAACATCCGTATGCAGCAGGCAGCCAAATTGCTGAAAGAGAAGAAACTGTCTATCTCGGATGTTGCCTATGCTGTAGGTTATAGCAACTTGTCTCATTTCTCGAATACTTTTAAAGATTTGTTTGGACAAACACCTAAAGAGTACATGCAGGCATTCCGTGATTTACCAACAGAAGAGGAAGAAGAAAATGTAGACAACGAACTTTCAGAACCAGACGAAACCCAATCCGAACAGCCACAAAATGAACCGGATGAAAATGAAAATGATAAAAATAATGAAACATCATCTCAAAGCCAGACAGCCACACCAGAAGAAAGTGCATGACGCGATAACTAAGTCGGATACCCCATGAAAAGAATTGATACTGTTTTTTCATAGTTTCCATGCAAGCAAAGCAAAATTTGTGTTATCTTTGTCCACATAGAAAAAAGTTAATCGTATGACGAAGAAAATATTGTTGCTGGGTTCCGGCGAATTAGGAAAAGAGTTTGTGATTGCTGCCCAACGTTTGGGACAGTACATCATTGCGTGTGATTCGTATGCAGGAGCTCCTGCCATGCAGGTGGCAGATGCTTGTGAAGTATTCAATATGCTGGATGGCGATGCGCTCGACCGTGTAGTTGAAAAATATCATCCGGACATTATTGTGCCTGAGATTGAAGCCATCCGTACCGAACGGTTGTACCATTTGGAGAAAGAAGGCATTCAGGTGGTGCCCAGTGCGCGTGCCGTAAACTTTACGATGAACCGCAAGGCGATACGCGACCTTGCCGCAAAAGAATTAGGATTAAAGACCGCGAAATATTTCTATGCCAAATCATTCGACGAATTGAAGGAAGCGGCAGAAAAAATCGGTTTCCCCTGTGTCATCAAACCCTTGATGTCCTCATCGGGCAAAGGCCAGTCGGTAGCGAAAGGTCCGGAAGACCTGGAACACGCATGGCATTACGGTTGCGAAGGAAGCCGGGGCGATATCAAGGAACTGATAATCGAAGAGTTCATCCAGTTTGACAGTGAAATCACCTTGCTTACGGTGACGCAGAAGAACGGTCCTACCCTGTTCTGCCCGCCTATCGGACATGTACAGAAAGGCGGGGACTACCGCGAGAGCTTCCAGCCTGCACACATCGCTCCCGAACATCTTGCCGAAGCGCAACGCATGGCAGCAAAAGTAACCGAAGCATTGACCGGCTATGGCATTTGGGGCGTAGAGTTCTTCTTGAGTCACGAAAACGGCGTGTACTTCTCCGAACTTTCTCCACGTCCGCACGATACGGGTATGGTAACTTTGGCAAATACCCAGAACCTGAACGAATTTGAATTGCATTTATACGCTGTGCTGGGATTACCTATCCCAGGCATTACACAAGAGCATATCGGTGCCAGTGCCGTGATTCTTTCGCCCATAGCCAGCAAGGAAGCTCCGCGTTATCGGGGTGAAGAACTGGTCTGCTCACAACCCGATACGTATTTACGCATCTTCGGCAAACCGTTTACGAAGCTGAACCGCCGTATGGGCGTAGTGGTTTGCTACGACAAACCGGACGGCGACCTCGATGCCTTGCGCGACAAGTGCAAGTCGCTGGCTGCCAAGGTGGAAGTATATTGATATTGAATCCCCATCATACAAGACAATCTTTTATAGCAACAGAGGCCGGTGCTCACGCATCAGCCTCTGTTTTCATTCTCAACAGAATGACAAGTAAAAACAAATGATGCTTTCTTTTTTAAGCATAGCTATGTATGCCGCCTAAGATGAAATTGACGCCAAAATAAGTAATCAGTACGCTCAAAAACGCGATAACGGCAAACCAGTGAAAGAACATAGGCCGACGGAATGCGGGGAGCGACGAAGCATGCAAGGCTGCCGCATATATAAATAAGGTGATAAGCGCCCAAGTCTCTTTCGGGTCCCATCCCCAATAACGCCCCCATGAAACATTCGCCCATACGGCACCGATGAAGATGCCGAGTGCCAGGCAGAACACCGCCGGATAAAGGATAATCCGGCTGATGACTTGCAGGCGGACGATGGCTTCTTGGTAATCTGTGCGGGTGGAGCGCAACACAATCGCCATGATGCCATTCAGCATGACAAATGCGGTCAATGAATAGGCAATCATGATGGTCACCACGTGGAGGCTCAGCAAAGGAGATGCCAGTACCGGCATCAGTTGGGTGATGGGTGGATTGGCTTCACCCAGCATCGCCACCAGCAATGCCAGCCCGCATAGCATATAGCCGAAAGCGATAACGGTTTCCAGCTTGCGGTAAAAGAGGAAAGTGAGCACGACGGCGCACAACGCCATGAATTGCATCGTTTCGTATCCGTTCGAGAGCGGAAGGTGTCCGCTTACGAACCCTCTCAGGCAGATAAGTATAAGCAGATAGCCCGCTACGATGCCCAATGTGGCGAGCAGGAAAGCGTTCAAGCGTGTTTTGTCATATAGCGAGCGGCTCATCCTCCGTGCATAGAAGACAAAGGACAGGATGCCTATGGCAAGGCAGGCCATAGCCAAGGGCTTGGTATAATCCAAGCGGTTGTAGAGCTTTTCCGCCTCGAAGCGTGCGTCGGAAGGTAACACTTCGCCTGCGGTCTTTTGCTGGTATTTCCGTATCTTGTTTGTAAGTCCGATAATGGCGGCATCGTTTCTTTTCATCACCTGTTCGCTCAACAATCCCAGGCTTTTGCGTATAAACAACCATTGTTCATCGGGAAGTTCTTTGGGAAGGTCGTCTACGGGGGCGAACCAGTTTATTCGGTTATGTACCACAGGGCACGGATAGATTTCCAGGATGCTTCCCGTAGCGGTCATGCTAATCAGGTTGAACTTCTCGTTCGCCTCGTTCCATTCACGTTTGTATTGGGAACTGCCCGTTCCATTCTCTTTCAGCTTATACCCTTCCGTTCCGAAAAAATCGTTCAGGCAAGCATAATCCCCTCCGATACCCAGCCGGCGTTGCACTTCCTTGCTTTTAATGCGGATGACAGGCTCGGCTTTCCAGTCATCGTAATAAAAGAACCAGCCCGTAAACACCTGTTCGGCAGTCAGTCCTTTGTAGGTCGTTTTGCCGTAAAGCTTTACGGTAAAGTCTTTCGCCAAGGTCTGCAAGGGACAGATGCGGTCGTGGTAATAGATGTAGAGGTTGCCTACCGCGGATGCCGCCTCACGGGATAAGTGCTTGGGTTGTCCCGAAGCCATGCCAGCGACGGATGAAAACAGCGCGATACCTAACAGAACGGTTTTATTACGCAACGCGGGATGACGGAGAAGCCGGCGGAACATGCTGTCTTTCTGAAAAAAGAAGCCCAAGACAGAGAGCAGCAATAAAGCATATCCGGTATAGGTAATGCCGATGCCCCACGGGTCGTAAGACACCGCAAGGGTAGTTCCTTGCCCGTCCTTGTCGTATGCCGACTGGTAGAAACGGTAATGGCGATAGGTGAATATCCGGTTCATCGACACTTCTCCCTCTGCCTGCATTCCGTTATCCTCAATTCGGATGCGGCTGGTAAAGTCCATGGGCGCAAAGCTTCCTTTGTAATAGTCTATACGGAAATCGTGCAGCCGCACATCGAAAGGAAGCGGCTCTTCCTCCGTTCCTGAAGTGACGAAAGCCGAAACAGGCGTATCGTTCATCCGCAAATGGATGCTTCCTTGCTTTCCGCAAAGGCGCGTGGTGAGCGCTCCTGCCAGGATAACCAGAAACGCGATGTGCAGCAGGAACGTAAAAAAATCCCGTTGCATCCTCCGGCTTATCAGGTAAACCAAAGCGCATACCGCCAGGATTCCCCACAGTATGGTAAAGAACGGAGAGCCATAGATAGCCGTCCAAGCCGTACCGGTTCCTTGCAGTTTTTCTACAACGGTGGCGGCCATCATCAGCAAGACGAGCAGTCCTGCGCTTCCGAAAGCAATACGTTTTATCAGTTTCATTTGTTTTTTATTAGGTGACTAGTTGACTAGGTACTAGTTGACTAGGTACCAGGTTTTAAATAGTCTTTAAAACGAGGTGTTTAATACCTAGTCACCTAGTACCTAGTCTACTGATTTAAATAGAATCGATGAATTTCACGATGGCGTCACGGTCTTCTTTCGAGAGCTGGCGGAACTGTTCCACAGTCTCGTAAGCATCGCTCTCAGTGCTGGTTCCGTGCCACATGATGGCTTCCAGCGTGGTTCGTGCACGGCAATCGTGCAGACGGTCAGCATATTCGGCTCCGGTGCAACGTTGGTGTAAGCCGCGTCCCCAAAGCGGAGTGGTGCGGCACCAGCCGGTACGGATATCGTTCTGCATGTGCAGCTTGTGCTGTATCATGTCGGTATAGGGCCAAATCTTCTGGTGCGGATAACGGGGCAACTGGTTTGCCTTGTCTCCTGTGAAGAAGCGTGCCGGGTCGCGTATCTCGTCATCGCCCGTAGTCCAGCTGGGCTTGTGGCAATACGTACAACCGATTTGCTCGAAGAGTTCCTTGCCTTTCAATACTTCTTCATCGTCTACGTTGCGTGCGGCAGGTACGGCAAGCCCACGATGCCATACCATGAGGTCGATGTAGTCTTGGTCAGACACTTCCACGTCCAGTTCTTTCGAAGTCAGGTAGTTGTAGATGTTCTGCTGTTCGTTGTACGTGCCGTCCTCGTTCTGGATGTGCCAGTCGGGATGATTCTTGTCGGGGTCTGCCTGCTCGATGTAGTCACGGAAGCCTGCCTGCACTTCGGGGTCTTCCGAAGAATACTGGGCATACGTGCCTGCCGCATCCAGGTAATGGAACCGGCGGTCGCTACGTGTAACGTTGGTGATGTTCCAAAAGGCGTTGGCTCCGGCTGCATCCTGCAACGGACCACGGCTCAGAGCATACGTATAACGGAAAGGATATTTCGTCCCGTCACCTCCCTGTGCCGTGTTGGCATATTGCCCCGTCCAGTCTCCGTTGGCAAAGATGTTGGGGTTCAGCCCGTTCTTCAGATAACCGTCTTTTTCTTCCTGCACGTATTGCGCCTTCAGGTCTTCATCCGAAATGGCATCCAGCAAGCCGGTACCGTAAATGCCGATGGTGGATTCGAGGCGGACTTCGTATGTGCCCACATCATATCCTTTGTTGGCTACATAAATGGCACTCTTGGGAATCGTTATTTCCGGATAGCGCAACGAATAGGTCTCACCGTCGGGGAACTTGTTCCCGTTCTGGTCGGTATATTCATGCCAAGTCAGCATAATCTGGCTTTCGTCCAGCGGAGCCTTGAAAGGGGCCACGGCATGGGTCTGCGGCATACCTGCAAGCCAAGAAACGTAGGCATTGGTTGCAGGGTTGTAGACAACTAATAAGTAGCCGTTGCCTATTGTGTTTGTATTGAAAGAACCGGCAGGTTGGCTTTGTCCGTGCCCGTATCCCGGATGGCAATGCTGGCAAGAGGTACGGATATAGATAGGTCCCAAACCGTGACGCATACCAGAGAAATTAGATGTATAAGGTTTCTCGAAGAATTGTTCTCCTCTGTTAAAAGAGGCGGTCATATCGGCATCACCGTCCACTACGGGAGTCGGGTCTTCGAAGGCGGTAGAAGACGAGTTGAATGTCGTACCCAATTCTCCACCTGTATAATACCAGTCAGGGAGTTCTGACGGTTCCGGATTGGGAGTGGGATTATCTGTTTTTACTTCATCGTCGCTACAAGCCGTTAGCATGCCTATTGTCAGAAATGCGACTAAATAATACTGTTTCTTCATAATCAAAAGTAATATAAAGTTAGTGTGGTTACGGTATGTTTAAAGGACATAGACATTCTTCCGAAGAGGAATGCCTATGCCTTTGTATCAGGGCAAATCGTATTAATGGTTTGCTTGTAGCAAAGCTTTCACTTCGTCGAAGATGTCATTCATTACGTTGCAGGCATCGATTGCGTCTTGGTTAACGGTATCATACTCAGATGCTCCGCACGTATATGCAAACGGTTCACCCATCAACGAAATTTTATCGTATGCATCTTGGATGGCTGCTTTCACACGGTTGTCCAGGTCGGCATCAAGTGTAGCGATATATGTGCTAAGCGTATTCGTTGGCACTTGGATGGTTCCGTCTACCGAAGGAGAACCCTGGTAGGCGTTGCGGATGCTTTGGATATTGCCCAGGAAGTCGCGGATGGAGTTCAGGCTATAAGGCGATTCAATATAGTTCGGGTCGTATTCCATACCTCCCGAAGGAAGTCCTTTACCTGTCGGGTTCCCGATTTTGATATTACCTACTTCGTTTGCGATGTTTTGGATTCCGGCGGTGATGATGTCGTACATCACATCAAGATAGTTTACGTATTCACTGCCTGCGTTGCCTGCATTTTTGATACGTTCACCGAAGTTGATGCCTTTGTCCAATTCGGTATCGGTCAGAATCTGTTGTTTTTCAGCCGTTACATTTTCGGTGCCTGCCCAGCATGCTTCCAATAAGATGCATTGATTACGCAAGTCCGCAGCTAAACCTACTAAATAGTTTAATTCTTCAGCGCTATAGTTCAGGTTATGTGCCACGCTTTTGGAATCAGCTGTAGCATTGCCGTCTGCATTTGTATTTGTCAATTCGAATAAAAGATATTCGATGGCGTGGAATCCTTGTAATGCATATCCTAAATAGTTACCTACGTATACACCTTCATCATCCATTTGTGCCATCTGCGCTGGGTTGTTTAGCAGAGCGTCCATACCGGTCTTATCAAGCGGCCAAGAGTCAATGTGCGGGTCTATATAGTAGTCTCCGGCTGGGCCGAACAGCCAGGCTTCGCTTTTTTCCCAATAATCGCGTGCGGTTTTCCAAGCTTCGCCGGCTGCTTCTACATCGGCGGTAGATAAGGTTCCGTCCGCTTTTTTGGTACGAATATCAATACATAGGCTATGCAGTTCCATAGCGGCATCTGCCATTCCTTTGTAAGTAGGTATCACAGTTTGGTCTGTATAATCAGTTATTACATCTTTCAGAGCCTGTTCCTGTGCAGAGAGAGTTCCAGATTCTTCCTGATTAACAGGGTCGTCATCACTACAAGCCGTAACATTCATGCCTACCATGGCAGACAATGCCACGTAAATCGGAAATTTCAAATACTTTTTCATTGTCTTATTTTTAAATTAGTGTTTTGTTTGTATCTTGTTTTTGATTTTACAAATTGAAGAAACCGGAATATGCTACTCCCAATGAGACGGCAGGTTCATTATTAAATTTGCTTTTAAGGATACCCAATGAATATTCCCCCTTCAGTACAATGTCTTTCATCGGATAGTAGTTGACACCGAAAGCGATGCGTTGCCGTCCATATTCTTCATAATCAGTCACTGCATCTTCCGTTTTATACATTGAATCATAATATTCATAACGACCGAAAAGATAGAATTTGCGTCCTTTTTCTTGCTGCTTTTTGCCAAGCCAACCGAATAAGTCGTAGCCCACTTCTACCCCTGTAGAAATTGCTGATGTAGCTACAGGTCTTTTTTTCGCAGGCGAGTCATTGGAGAAACTTTGGTTATAACGGGTTATCAAAGCAGCATCCGACAAGTGTCCATAATCGAAATTTCCACGTGCCACCCAGTTATGGTCGTTGTAATGAAAATCAAATGAACCGATTAATACTGTTCCCTTTACATTGTCGTATATGGCATTGGTCGCTTTCTTCAGCGTATTGCTGAATGTGTTTCCGGCATATCCGCTTACAGAAAGTCGAAGGCCTTTTACCGAATAATTATCTACACGGACAGCACCAGCCATAGCATTGGCTATCTTGAATTCGTAAGGACTTCCGGCACCGCCTTTTATCCATTCCTTATCATTAAAACGGTCAGAGTCAAGTCCAGGAAGCAACATAGCTTCATACCGCCAATCTCCTGCACGTCCCCAAATGCTTAATCCGGTTTCATGCCACGTACAAGGCATAATGGTATTTTCACCTTCCGGACGATATACACCAAAGAATTCGGTAGGAAGGTGATGGGCATTCGTAGCACCTACCGGGATGACCATGTGCCCTAATTTAATGTTGAACTCCGGACAGAAAGATTTCTGGATCCAAAATTGCTCGAGGGCAACTTCACCTCCACGTTCCACTTCGGTTTCGTATTCACCTCCTTCATGTTCTTCTATCTCAACGGCACTTTCTGTACCTCCGTGTTCAAATTCGATTTCCATCCCCATTGACCAGCCTTTGCCAAAATCATATCCTAACATCAGGACAACATGTGGCAGGTCAAAACGTCCGTGTTTATCGTCTTTATAATCCTGCGGACTGTCATAGCGCAAATAATTGTCGCTATAAAAGTTCCGGCTATATACCGCTTCGCCATACCCGCCGATGGTGAAGCGTGATTTCTTCTTTTCCGTCTTAACCGTTTCCGATGCGCTCTCTGCGGTTATGTCCGCATTGCTTTTACTTGCCTGCTCTGCTATAGCGAAAGCGTGCGGGGCAAGCATCGCTAAACAGAGTGAGAATAGGAGTCTCGTTGTTTTCATTTCTCTTTATCTTTTGTTGATTTTTAACTACCGCAAAGGTATGGAGCTTGCTTTATAGCGGCAATACCTACTTTTAGGTAAAAAAAGATGTTAAATACCTACTTATGGGGATAGCAATGCGTATTTTTGCAGGAAATATGACAACAAAGCAAAAGATATGGAAGAATACAGACTCGAAGGCTTGACCATCAAAGAGCATCTGCTCCGGTTGGCAGAGCAGGGGAACAAAAAGTTTACCGAAAGCCTGAATCCGGGCGTGGAACATGTGTTGGGTATCCGTGTGCCCCACTTGCGGAAACTGGCGGCACGCATCGCCAAAGCCGATTGGGAAGCTTACCTCGATACCGCCGACACCTATTATATGGAAGAGCGGATGTTGCATGGAATGGTATTGGGCTGCATCCGTCCCGATGCCGACATCGAGGTGTACCTGCACCGAGTGACCCGTTTTGTATGGAACATCAACAGCTGGTCGGTATGCGACACGTTCAAGTTCGGAGGAGGAAAGCGGTTCGTCGAAACGAACAAAGAACGGCTGTGGGAGTACCTGAAGACTTGGATGCAAGCCGAGGGCGAGTATGAAATCCGTTTCGGAGTGGTGATGGCGATGCAGCTCTTCATCGACAAGGAGCACATCGGTGAACTTCTCTCCTTATATAATATGATTCACCACGAAGGCTATTACGTACGGATGGGAGTGGCATGGGCACTCTCTGTCTGCTTCGTGAAATTTCCCCAACAGACGATGGCATACCTGCAACAAAATTCGTTGGACAACTTCACTTACAACAAGGCATTACAGAAAATCGTAGAGTCATACCGGGTAGATGCCGCCACAAAAGACGTGATACGGGGAATGAAGAGGTAATTCGGATACAGTAGGCTGCGTTGCCGGATGCGGCAAACTGCATAATTAAAGCCATTGGATTGCGTAAAAAGTCCTGTGCAGTCAGGATTGCTGTCCCGATAGGTCAGGACTCCAGTCCTAGTAAGCTTAGGACTGCAGTCCTAGCAATATGGGATTGAGGGAGGACTGGGATGTCCCGGACTGGGCAGCCGTTTGACTTTGTAAAAACAGTAATATGTGTCCATCTATTCGTGGTGGTACGGACTGTTGTTCAGGATGCTCATCGCACGATATAATTGCTCGACAAAGATGAGACGTATCATCTGGTGCGAAAAAGTCATTTTCGAAAGTGAAAGTTTTTCTTGCGCCGCCTGATAGACGGCAGGCGAGAACCCGTACGGACCTCCGATAATGAACACCAACCGCTTGACGGAATGCATCTTGCGTTCTATCCAAGCGGCAAATTCTGTCGAGCGGAACTCCTTGCCGTGTTCATCAAGCAAGACCAGCACGTCTCCAGGCTGGAGTGCTTTCAGTATCAGTTCGCCCTCCTTTTCTTTTTGCTGGTCGGTACTAAGGCTCTTGGTATTCTTCAGTTCCGGAATCACTTCAATGTCGAACGGAATATAATGCTTTATCCGCTGCACATAATCACCTATGGCGGAAATGTAATGTTTCTCTACTGTCTTTCCTACAACCAATAGTACAAATTTCATAATCTTTAATCGGGTTTTAAACATTTTCTTTTTGCAAAGGTATGAATAAATCCGTACCTTTGCCCCGATTTGATAGTACAATAAAAAAACAGAACGAATATGGACGAGAAAATTGTAAAAGATTTGATTGACCGGCTTATCGACTTGTCGTTTGCCGAAGATATAGGTGATGGCGACCACACTACATTATCGTGCATTCCAGCCGATGCTATGGGAAAATCGAAGCTGCTGATAAAAGAAGAAGGCATACTGGCAGGCATTGAAGTGGCAAAGGAAGTATTCCGCCGTTTCGACCCGACATTGAAAGTGGAAGTGTTCATTCAGGACGGCACTCCTGTGAAACCGGGAGATGTACCCATGATAGTATCGGGAAAAGTGCAGTCGCTTCTGCAAACCGAACGTCTGATGCTGAATATCATGCAACGCATGAGCGGCATCGCTACAATGACCCATAAATACGTAGAGCGTCTGGAAGGCACAAAAACCCGCGTACTGGATACGCGTAAAACTACTCCGGGCATGCGCATTCTGGAAAAGATGGCAGTAAAAATCGGTGGCGGAGTAAATCACCGCATCGGTCTCTTCGATATGATTCTGCTGAAAGACAACCATGTAGATTTCGCCGGAGGAATCGACAAGGCCATTTTGCGTGCGAAAGAATATTGCAAGGAGAAAGGAAAGGATTTGAAGATAGAAATCGAGGTACGGAACTTCGACGAACTGCAACAAGTGCTCGACTTGGGTGGTGTAGACCGCATTATGCTGGATAACTTTACGCCTGCCGACACACGCAAAGCTGTAGAAATGGTAGGAGGACGCTACGAAATCGAATCATCAGGAGGCATCACCTTTGATACTCTTCGTGATTATGCCGAATGTGGTGTCGACTTCATTTCGGTAGGTGCGTTGACCCATTCGGTAAAAGGATTGGATATGAGCTTCAAAGCTTGTTGATTTTCCTTTTCATCACAGAGTCACAGAGTCGTTTTGCTGTACACTGTGACTTCTGCCATACTAGAATAATGAAAGGATGAACAAAATGAAAAAGAACAATTTCATAAAAGGAATGTTGGTGTTTGCCTTATGCTTTGTATTTTGCAGCACAGGCAAGGCACAAGACTGGAAATCGATTCTTTCCGGAGTAGCCAATGCGATAACGGAAGGAAAAGGAAGCGACCTTGCTTCGTGGTCGATAGAAGGCACGTGGAATTATACGGGACCCGATTGCAAGTTTACCAGTGACAATCTGTTGGCAAAAGCGGGAGGCGAAGTAGCGTCAAAGAAAGTAGAAGAGAAGATGACTGGCATTCTGGAAAAGCTGGGCTTTACAGAAGGATGTTCATACACCTTCAATTCCGATGGTACCTACACCTCGACAGTAAAAGGGCGTACCACATCTGGAACCTATACGTATGACAGTGAAACGAAAGAATTGCAACTGAAGACAAAACTGGGACTGAAATTCAACGCCATCGTTTCGCAGAATGTACTGGCTCCCAAGAAGATGAGCCTGCTTTTTAAGGCAGACAAAGTCATGTCGCTGATGCAGACAATAGGCAGTGCCTTAAGCAGCAATTCCTCCAATTCGGTGGTAAGCACCGCCAATTCCTTGCTGGACGAATACGACGGCCTGCAGCTAGGCTTCGCACTGGAAAAACAATGACAAGACAGACTTATAACCAATGCAGAAGCCGATTGGATACATACAAACAGCGTAAATTCCGCGACACAAACAGTGTCGATGAAATCAGCCCAAAAAGGTCGTATCATTACTCAAAGCAGTGATTGATATGACCTTTTTAAGTATTAAGTAACTGTTTACACGTTCCAATAACATTATCAACGGAATCTTTCATGCCGGAAAGAATTATCTGATATCGAAAAGACAGAATACTTTAAACTAATATACTAAAACCAAACACAGAAGAATATGAAGAAAAACATCGCAACCAAAATACTCCTGGGACTGTCTGTACTAGCATGCAGCACCAGCACCTATGCACAAACCGTCGAACGCGAACGTCCTGCCGAATGGCAACAACTGGTTCCCGGAGCCCGGTTTATGGACCGCTTCCTTGCCATGCCTGAAGGAACCCAAGGAAAACAGACATGGGGAACAGACAGCGTGCAGAACCGATATACAGACAACGGCATCGAACTGCCAGACATCTCTTTTTGGGGAGGCAATATCCTCCAGACTCCCGACAAACGGTATCATCTATATGTATGCGGATGGCCGGAAAACTCACCCAAAGGACACATGTTCTGGTCTAATTCGACCGTCTTTCACGCCACCTCCGATAAACTGACCGGTCCCTATCACATCCAGAACTCCATCGGGAAAGGGCATAACCCTGAAGCCTTCCGACTGGACGACGGACGTATCGTAGTCTATGTTATCGACGGATACTACATCGCAACAAATGAAGATAGCCCGATATGGTATTACCAGAAATTTGATTTCGACCCACGCGACAGACCAATCATCGAAGGATTGTCCAACCTCACCTTTGCCCGCCGGCAAGACGGCTCACGCCTGATGGTATGCCGTGGTGGAGGTGTATGGATTAGCCGCGACGGCATCTCCCCTTACCGGCAACTGACAGGCAAACGGGTCTATCCTGCTGTAGAAGGCAAATTCGAAGACCCAGTGGTATGGAAAGACAGCCTACAGTATCACCTGATTGTCAACGATTGGCTAGGACGCATAGCCTATTACCAACGTTCGAAAGACGGCATACACTGGGTAACGGAACAAGGCGAAGCCTACATGCCCGGCGTATCTTTCCATCGCGATGGAGAAATAGAGCATTGGTTCAAATACGAACGACCGAAAGTTTTCCAAGACCACAACGGACGAGCCATACAAATGAATTTTGCAGTCATCGATACCATTAAATGGAATGATCTTCCAGGTGACCGGCATTCATCGAAAAACATCTGTATCCCACTCAACAAAGGAATACTGCTTTCGGTACTCAACACCCAACCCATTGATGACTCTACCCGACGTATTGAAGTACGGATACAGGCCGAACCGGGATTCAATCCTCAAACAGACATAGATATTCAGTCCCTCCGCTTCGGTGCATACACAGAAGTCAATTACGGACGAGGTTGCCTGCCAGTAAAGACACGCAAAGACGGAAAAGACCTGATAGTGACCTTTGACGGAAAAGGAAGCGGTATCACTCCCGATGAATTTGCGCCCAAACTTATTGGACACACAACAAAAGGTGAGTTACTGTTCGGCTATGCCTACCTGCCCTATGTCAACTATACTCCTGCCCTTCTCTCGGCACGCCGCCCACAATACGACTCCTCGCAAGGAACCCTGAAAGTAAAAGTGGAAAACTTCGGACTTTCTACCTCACAACCAGCTGAAGTTGAAGTGCGCCTGAACGATAAAACCATAGCACAAGGTACTGTAGAAAGCCTGGAACCTTACGGAGTATCCGAACTTATACTGCCCCCCTCATTCCACCCAGACGGTGACAACCTGCCATACGAAGTAATCATCCGTTCGGGTGGAGTAGAAATGGAGCGTCATACTTTTCTACAATAGGAAACTGTATACAGACTGGCACAAAGTTCAAACCCAGTCGGTGACACTATGGATAACAAAGGGAAGCTGGAACACAAAGAATGAACCTACTGCTACCGCTATAATCCATAACAATATCAGAGTCACCTTGACTCCCGTAGCCATCGGACGCCAGACCTTGAAACTCTGCAAGATAACCTGCAACAAACCGACTACGGGAATGCCTATTACCAACAGTGCACAGACTGCGAGCCCGATAACAGGAGCAGGGCTCGTAGTCAGCATGCTCCAATCTACTTCTGGCAATGCATAATAAAGCAGGGCAGGCGTACTTGCCAATACTCCCGTGGCAGCCATCAACAATGCAAAGGCTACAGCCAGCCCGACAAGCAATGCCGGCACACAACAAATGGCAACCAATACCAGCACTACCTTGATGAGGAAACCTGCCACTTGTATCACAGCATCGCAAAAACGTGCCAGCAACGAACGAGACCCGGCAGAACGTATCTTATCGCCTTCCCGTTCGAACCCGTCGGTCACTGTCCGCCCGATATTCTCCATATTGATGGGTTCACCTCGCATCTGAAGTTTCTCGGTGGCGGTGCGTGCCTGGGGAATAATAATCCACATGATAATATATGCCAACATCAACGGGAAAAATCCTCCCACACTGAGCAGGATAAAGCCTAATATCAGCAACAAAATACGTAAAGGAGTAGAATCGATGCCGAAATAAGCAGCCAATCCCGAAAGTACACCGCCCAGAATACGGTCGTCCGGATTACGGAACAAGCGCCGTTGCACTCCTTGCAACGATTCATCGGTCTTTCTCTCGGCCGTTTCTTCCTCATCCGGACTCAGGTCTTCAGGTTTTCCCATACGGGCGATAACCTCTTCCACTTGCACAACGGTAATGACTTGAATGCCTCCGGCAAGGTATTCATTAAACAACTCCGAAATGCGGATTTCCATATCACGTACAATCTCGTCGGCACTTTCTTCTTTCCGGAAATGATAGCGAAGATTATTCAAGTAATTGTCAAGCAAAATATAGGCGTCCTCGTCTATATGATAAACGGTTCCACCCAAATTAACAGTCAGTGTCTTTTTCATTGTCTTTACAGGTTATTAGTTTCGTTCTTAAATGATTTACCGTAGCCGCCAGTTCGTCCCATGCCGTTTCCAGCCCTTTCAAGAACTCTTCCCCTTCGGAAGTGAGGCGATAATATTTCCGTGGAGGTCCTTGCGTGGATTCCACCCATTCATACGACAACAAATTATCATTTTTCAGGCGTGTAAGCAACGGATACAAAGTACCCTCCACCACAATCAGTTTTGCTTCTTTCAGGTTCTGGATGATATCCGATGCATACAGAGGCTCCCGATGAAGCAGCAATAAGATGCAATACTCAAGCATCCCTTTGCGCATTTGAGATTTCACATTATCAACATTCATCTGTCATTCCTCCTTATTTCTTTGTATGGCACAAATATATGTATTATATAAATACCTTGTATTGCATAGTACTTTTATTTTATCTCTTTTAACAAAACAAAGTATGCAATCATACTTTTTGAAACAGAATTTATCCTGTCTTTATTCTTCTTTTTCAAGCAAAAACAATAACTTTGTAAGAAAAATCAAGAACAATGTTTACAATTAGAAAAGCTACACTCGAAGACATTCACTTAATCAACCAATTGGCAAAAGAGGTCTTCCCTGCCACTTACAAAGATATCCTGACTCCGGAACAAATCGACTATATGATGGACTGGATGTATTCGCCCGAAAATCTGAAAAAACAAATGACAGAAGAAGGGCACATCTACTATATTGCCTACGAAGAATGCGAGCCTGCAGGTTACGTATCCATCCAACCCGAAGGGGAAGACCTGTATCACTTACAGAAAATCTATGTGATTCCCTATTACCAAAAAAGTCATCTAGGCAAACTCCTGTTCCAACAGGCCATCAAAGGTATCAAGGAACTGCATCCGGCTCCCTGCCGAATGGAATTGAACGTAAACCGGGAAAATCCGGCTCTTGGATTTTACCAACACATGGGAATGGAAAAAGTACGTGAAGAAGACACGCACATCGGCAACGGCTTTTATATGAACGACTATATTATGGGAATCAGTATCTGATTCGGATATCCAGACATACGGGCAGATGATCGCTGTATCCGCCTTGATACCTCATCCCCTTGTAAGTGCGAAAAGGAGTAATACCTCCATATCGTTCGTCTTCTTCAAGCAAAAAAGGAAAGTCAAGCACATGGGCTTCCGCAGTACCGGTATGAAGTGAGGCTGAAGGAAGAAGCATACTGCCATTAACGATGAACTGGTCGAGTACTCCCCATTCTCCACGGTAACGATAAGTTCCGGGTTCTTTTCCCGCCATTAAATTATAAAGAAGAAAAGATGAGACATCATTCTCCTCTTCTGGCGTTTGTGCCCCCAGCACTTGGGATATTGAACGGCTGGACGGTTCATCATTGAAATCGCCCATTATAATAAGGTAAGGGGATTGACGTACGGAGAGCAACGAATCGACCGTATGACGCAATACATCCGCAACAAACAAACGGTATGGTTCGCTTTGCCTTGTTCCGCCAGAACGGGAAGGAAAATGACAAACAAATACATCAAGGGTATCGCCTGAAATGACACGCCCGCTTACATGCAACAAGTCACGGGTAGGCTTTCGCCCGATACGGAAAGAAGGAATACGGATGCACTGCATACCAAGCAACCGGAACGTAGCAGGCTGATAAAGCAAAGCTACATCAATGCCACGTTCATCAGGCGAATCAGTCATCACATACCGATAAGCGGCATCACGCAAAGGCGAATACCTGGTCAGTCCATCCAGGCAATAGGCATTTTCCACCTCACACAGTCCTACCAAATCAGGAACCTGATTACTCGAAGCAGTCAACACCACCTTGGCTATCTTATTCATCTTTGCATGATAACGGTTCCAGTTCCATCCACGGACGGCATGTGGTAAGAATTCTTCGTCTTGTTTCAAGGAATCATCACGGCAATCGAAGAAATTCTCTACATTATAGTGCATCACCCGAAAAGATTCCTGTGCACTGACCCGCAAACAGAAAAAGCACACACCTAACACAGACAAACATAAAAAGCCCCTGATTCTATTTACTTTCCTGCCGATACGGCATCCGGTAAACCTATATGAACTTACGTGTGCCTGTGCCATGGGTGTGCAATCATTTTTTATCAAGATTTCGCAGGAATATGTGCCAAAACATCCAGCAGATGACGCCAGAACTTATCTACTGTAGGAATCAGCATACGCTCATCGGGCGAATGCACGCCACGCAAAGTAGGTCCGAACGATACCATATCCAACGAAGGATACTTCTCCAAAAACAATCCGCACTCTAATCCG
This sequence comes from Phocaeicola intestinalis, assembly GCF_014837065.1. GTDB lineage: Bacteria > Bacteroidota > Bacteroidia > Bacteroidales > Bacteroidaceae > Phocaeicola > Phocaeicola intestinalis. The sequence continues at coordinate 35,423 of NZ_JACSPP010000017.1, read as the reverse complement.
GCATGAATGGCTTTTACTTTCGGTTCTGTTCCAAACAAGCGCTTGTAACTCTCTACGGCAATGTGCAATATTTCTGAAGAAGGATTGGGTTTCCAACCCGGATATCCGTCACCTGTTGAAACAGAAGCACCACCCAACAAAAATGCTGCACTTACCATCATCGACATATCCTCACGCGAAGAAAGGATGGAACTACGCTGACTGGTCACCACTGTCAGTTCCCCTTTTCCTTGTTTCACCGAAGCCAGGTTAGACGAAGTCTCTACCAATCCTGCAATGTCCTGGCTCATAGCATACACTCCATTATGCACAGCATAAATAGAAAGCAAGAAACGCTTCATGTCAGCAACTTCCATCACTTCCGCACGAGGTGCTTCCGATTCCAAGTCCATCTGCAAATTAGGTTCAGTTACGGCATATTCGTTTTCCACTTCCGACAAATACACGTTCAGGTCCACACGCACCGACTCCTTGTTATCCATCGGGACTGCACATACAGCATAAGCCTCGCGCGGAATGGCATTATGCAGATTCCCTCCGTCTATCTCGCACAGACGCAGGTCGTATTTCCGCATCAGTTGCACCAAGTAACGGTTCAACAGTTTGTTAGCATTCGCACGGTTCTTATTTATATCATCCCCTGAATGACCTCCAGTAAGTCCTTTTACAACTACACGGAAAAAGAAATATCCTTCGGGAGCATGCGTCATCGGACAAGGAAATACAGCCGTCGTACCCGCCCCTCCGGCACAACCGATAAATAACTCTCCTTCATCCTCCGAATCCAGATTTATCAGGATATCCCCTTTCATAAAACCTTCTTTCAAAGCGAAAGCACCGGTCAGCCCTGTTTCTTCGTCTACCGTAAACAAACATTGAACAGGTCCGTGTTCCACATCATCCGAAGCCAGCAAGGCAAGTTCGGCAGCTATTCCGATACCATTGTCGGCTCCCAACGTGGTTCCTCTGGCTCTCAACCATTCCCCGTCAATATATGTTTCTATCGGGTCGGTTTCGAAGTTATGCTGTGTATCCTTGTTTTTCTCACACACCATATCCATGTGCGACTGGAGAATTACCGTTTTCAAATTCTCCTTGCCCCGCGAAGCCGGCTTCTCTATCAATACATTTCCAGCATCATCGGTCCGGGCATGCAACCCGTGCTTCTGGGCAAAATCCAACAGATAAGCTCTTATTTTTTCTTCCTTCTTGGAAGGACGAGGCACCTGGCACACTTCTTCAAAATATTGGAAAACAATAACAGGTTTCAAATCTTTTTTCTCCATAAATCAAGTGTTTATTTTTCTACTTCCGTAAAAATAAGTTAAAAATACGAATTAATGAGGATACTCCCCGCTTTTTTCAAGGACAAACATCCAATTTCGATAACAAAAAGTATATCTTTGCAGCACAAAATTAATAGAAATGCTTAAGACTATCCTCTTTACTGTGTTAATAGTTGCTATCAGCATAGCACTATTCTCTGTAAAGATACTCTTTACAAAAAACGGAAGATTCCCTAATACCCACGTCAGCGGCAACAAGGCGTTGCGTAGGAAGGGTATCGGGTGCGTACAATCGCAAGATCGCGAGGCAAGGCAAACGAATCCGCATGCCATTGCCGAACGTATGCCTAACGGAAAAGAACAGGAAAACAATTAATAACTAAGATACTGAAAAAACATGATGAAAAAAATGAAGTATGTCCTGAATGGATTTTTGGCATTGGCTCTTGCGCTGATGTTCACACAATGCACTGACAAGAAAGCAGAGAATGGAAACTCGACGGAAATTACAGCTACCGTACCGGGAAGTATGAAAATAGCATACGTCGAAATAGACTCATTGCTGACTAAATACAAGTTCTGGAACGACCTGAACGAACAGATGATTCAGAAGGAGGAAAATATCCGTACTACCTTGAACGAAAAAGCCAAAGATTTGGACAACGATATGCGCGAATTCCAACGCAAATTGGAAAACAATGGTTTTGTAAGTCAAGAGCGTGCCGAACAAGAAAGAGTACGTATTGTCCAAAAACAGCAGAAATTGCAAGAACTGCAAGAAAAATTAACCAACGAACTACAGACAGAAAACCAAAAGAACAGTTTGCAATTGCGCGACTCCATTAATTCATTCCTGAAAATCTATAACAAAGACAAAGGATATAGCCTGATTATCAGCAATACCGGATTCGACAATCTGCTGTATGCAGACGACGCATTCAACATCACCGATGAAATTGTTGAAGGACTGAACGCCCGTTACAATCCGAGCAAGAAATAAACTTTTTTATATACAAAGACGAGGCACGACTTGGAAAGAAGAACATTCTCTTTCCGGGTCGTGCCTCATCTTTATCAAAAAATCCCCGGTTCCTACCGAACAAAACAAGAACCGGAAATGTTATAATAACAGATACATTCGCCCAATCAGACTATGACCCACTAAAAGCATTACGATTATGGAAACGTTTGCAGATTTAGTTACATCATCCACTCCTGTACTGGTAGACATCTACGCAGAATGGTGTACACCTTGCAAGGCTATGACACCTATCTTGAAACAACTGAAAGCAATGCAAGGAGATGCCATCCGGATTATCCAAATAAACATCGACAAGAATCCTCAAATAGCCCAGCATTATGCAGTACACTCTGTGCCTACACTTATGATATTCAAAAACGGCAAACAGCTATGGAGACAAAGCGGATTTGTGAACATCCATGAACTAAACCAAATCATCGAACAATTCAAATGATGTTTACCTTTTGATTTTCTTTTTGTAAAGGTCGGCACGCCCCATTACATCACGCACAAAATTATAAGTTTCCGTACCACGGAAATAACCGTTTTTACAAACCGGATCCTGATAATATTCCTCATTGCTCTTCAGCAAGATATAATGGTCTACATGGTGCTCCCACCGATAAGGGTCTTTTCCATATTTCTTCGCCAAAGCCATGGCATCGGTTATGTGTCCTGCTCCTGCATTGTAAGCCGCCAATATGAACTTCACCTGCTCATCCTTGTCATCCACCTTCCGGAAAATATTCTGCAACTGGGCTATATACTTTACCCCTCCTTTGATACTCTCTTCCGGGTCTTGCTCCTTGCCCCTTGGAATCCCCATAGCATGAGCCGTAACAGGCATCAGCTGCATCAGTCCTTTAGCACCGGCCCACGACACTACATCCGGATTGAAATTCGATTCCGTATAAACCAATGCTGCAAGCAACCGCCAATCCCATCCGATTTCTTTAGCATACTTACGGAACAAATCATCGTAATGCGATATCTTTCCATCCTTCACCGAGAGGATAGAACCATGCACCGGCTGCTTGTTAAGTTCAAAATAACGGCGTGCACTTGCCTTGAATTCCGGTGAATTGATATTTTCCTTGTGCCATTTATCTGCTGCCTGGGCAAGCAAAGGCGATGTTTTACGTACTGCCCACGAAGCACGCTGGTCGAAACTGACAACCAGCCTGATATCCAAGTTAGAATAATATGTACGGTTTATCTTTGCCACTTCATTGGTAGCTACGGTATAATCTATCTTACCTTCAGCCACCTGCGTAATCAAATCCTCGGTCGACAAGCTGTCCGCATCTACCAAATGAATACGTATGCCTCCTCCCAGCTCTTCATTCAAATGAACCAGACGTTCATAGTACTTTCCGGGACTTACATACACATCTTTGTCAATTAACTGGGTCACATCTTTCACTGCATCTCTACCTCTGCGTTGTACTACGACCTGATGCGTAATATTCTCCTCACCACAATAAATCAGACTGTCTTTCCACGCCTGTGTAATATCCAGATTATAAGCTATGAGGTCGCCTTTACCTTCCAGCAGGCATCGCACCATTTCCGAAGGATTGTTCACCACCTTCAGCTTCATTTTCAATCCCAGCGACTGCACGAACTGCTGTGCCAACTCATATTGAAATCCCATCGGTTCGCCCCGATAATTGAAATAGGAAGTAGAACTGTTGGCAGTAAGCACCACCAGTTCTCCACGTTCTTTAATGACAGGCAAATCAACATTCGCCTCACCTCCTGCCGACTGCCTGCCACTACAAGCTACCGACAGCCAACATATCAGTCCTATCCAACTCCAGAAAACAACTGTTTTCATCGGCCAATGATTTTTTCTATATATAGCTTCAGTATCTCGATAGCCTTCCAGTTGTGTCCACCTTGTGGAACAATCAAGTCTGCATATTGCTTGGCTGGTTCAATAAACTCCTGATGCATCGGTTTCAGCACCTTTACATACCGGTCCATCACGGCTTCGGCTGTACGTCCGCGCTCAATCACGTCCCGCTGGATAACCCGGATCAACCGTTCATCCGAATCTGCATCCACAAACACCCGCAAATCCATCAAATCCCGCAAGCGCTTATCACTTAATGCCAGAATACCTTCGATTATCACCACTTTACGCGGTTCTATATGAATGGTTTCAGGTTGTCGTGTACAAGTCAGATAAGAATAAACCGGCTGTTCTATCGCTTTTCCCTGCCGGAGCATCTCCACCTGTTTCGACAAAAGTTCCCAATCGAATGCATCAGGATGGTCGAAATTTATGTTCTGGCGTTCCTCTACAGGTACACGGCTGCTGTCCTTATAATACGAGTCCAAAGGCAATAATGCCACTTCGTTGGCAGGCAAACTATCGACTATACTTTTTACGACTGTTGTTTTTCCGGAGCCTGTTCCTCCGGCAATACCGATGATAATCATGCTTTACTGGTTTTTAGATGTGGATAATTTGCACAAATATACACATTTTTCTCCTGCCCGCATCAAAAAAACGTTTTTTCAGCATATTTTATACCTTGAATTTACAAGAATGAGACATTGGCTGAATGAGGACATCCATGAAAAATAAAATCCATAAATCCGAAATGAAAAAAGCCCCTTGAAACAATCGCCGTAATCCGGAAAATACTTACATTTGTAGCAATAGACACAAGCATAAATTTTAAAACTTTTACATCATGGTAAAACATATTGTATTATTCAAGCTGAAAGAGACACTGACACAAACCGAAAAACAAGACGTTATGCACCGCTTCAAGGAAGCCATCGAAGCCTTACCGGCCCGCATACCGACTATCCGGCACATCTTTGTAGGACTGAACATCAATCCGGATGAAAAATGGGACATCTGCCTGGAAAGTGAATTTGACACACTGGAAGATATGAAAGCCTATTCGATTCACCCCGACCACCTGGCTGCTGCCGGAATCCTGAATGGATACAGACAAGACCGCGCCTGCACAGATTATATCATCAATTGACAAAGTTATGAAAAAAATTATCAACCCATGGGAAGGCATGAAGGGATATAACTGTTTCGGATGTGCTCCGCAAAATCCTTCAGGACTGAAAATGGAATTTTATGAAGATGGAGACAGTATCGTCAGTTACTGGAAACCTGATGAAAAATACCAGGGATGGCTGGACACACTGCATGGAGGCATCCAGGCTTTATTGCTCGACGAAACATGCGGATGGGTCGTCATGCGTAAACTACAAACCGCAGGCGTCACTTCAAAAATGGAAACCCGTTACCTGAAACCAGTACATACCACTGACAAGCTGCTTACCATCCGCGCTTCCATCCGTGAGCAACGAAGAAACATTATCACCATCGAAGCAACCCTCACCAATGAAGCAGGCGAAGTATGCACACAAGCCGTCTGTACCTACTTTGCCTTTCCACGTGAAAAAGCCGAACACGAAATGCATTTTCATGAATGTAAAGTAGAAGGAGAATAAAAAGAACTATTCGAAAAACATAAAAATAGCAAAAAGCATAAACTTGCACAACCAAAATCGAGGTTCTTTTGTTAACTTTACATAGAAGTTTAATTGATATACAAAGTAAATATGGCAAAAACAGCATTTCAAGGAAACCCTGTCACCCTGGCAGGTGAATTTGTAAAAACAGGAACGCAAGCTCCTGATTTTTCACTGGTAAAAGGGGATTTAAGTAGTTTCACCCTGGCAGACACCAAAGGGAAATATGCCCTGCTGAACATCTTCCCCAGCATGGATACAGGAGTATGCGCAGCATCGGTACGTAAATTCAACCAACTGGCAGCCCAAATGAGTGATACCATTGTATTGGCAATCTCGAAAGACCTGCCTTTTGCCCAAGGACGGTTCTGTACGACAGAAGGCATTGAGAACGTCATTCCACTATCAGACTATCGCTATACGTCCGATTTCGGAGAAAAATATGGCGTACTGATGACTGACGGTGTATTGTGCGGACTACTGGCACGGGCGGTGGTTATCATCAATCCGGAAGGCAAAGTAGTTTATACCGAACTGGTACCTGAAATCACCCAAGAGCCTGATTACGAGGCAGCCCTTGCCGCCCTGAAAGGCTAAATCCATCACTGCGGATTACACGGATAAAATCTCATAAGCAGATTTTTTATCTGTGTAATCCGTAGTGTTTTTTTATTCTGCAGCAAATTCCTTGATGCGCTGTTCTTCACTCAAGCGGCAAATCAGCAGACGGTCATTTTTTTCAGCAACGATGTAACCGTCAAGTCCTTGTACCACCACTTTCTTTTCTTCGGTAGTATGTACAATGCAATTACGGCTTTCGTGCAAATGAATGTTTTCTCCGATGCATACATTATTATGAGCGTCTTTATGCAAGTTATCGTGCAACGATCCCCATGTACCCAAGTCACTCCAACCGAATGAAGCCGGGAACACATAAATTTCTTCTGCTTTTTCCATGATGGCATAGTCGATAGAAATGTTTTCGCACGTAGGGAAAAGCTTGTCTATTTTCTCCTGTTCCACCTCTGTATAATAATAAGGCAGCAATCCTTCGAAAATGTTCGACATAGTAGGCTGGTACACCCGAAAAGCATTGACGATGGTGCTGACATTCCAAATGAATATACCGGCATTCCAGAAATAATTTTTCCGTTGTAAGTATCGTTTGGCCGTTTCCAAATCCGGTTTTTCCTTGAATGCATCTACCCGGTAGATTTCTTTATTGGAAGGACATGCCATAGAAAGATCACCTTCAATATATCCATATCCTGTTTCAGGACGCGTAGCCTGCATACCCAGAGTGACAATGGCATCAGAGTCGGCCGTAAACTTCAAAGCAGAATTGACTACCCTTACAAACTCACGCAAATCCATCACTATGTGATCACTCGGAGTAACCACTATATTTGCCTTGGGATTCTTCGCTTTGATTTTCCAACTCACATACGCTATACATGGAGCCGTATTTCTACGGCAAGGTTCTAATAAAATATGCTCGGGATTAATATCTGGAAGCTGTCCTTTCACCAGCTCTGCATAAGCCGCCGATGTGACAATCCACATATTTTCCACTCCGCACACATCACGAAAACGTTCAACCGTAAGCTGAAGCAACGTCTTTCCACATCCTAAAACATCAATGAACTGCTTGGGGAAATCAGTAGTACTCATCGGCCAGAACCGACTTCCCACTCCTCCTGCCATAATGACGACATGATTGTTATTCGAATTCATACTGAATTTATTATTTTAAATCTCAGTTGCAAATATATGTATTTTAATTTCATTAAGGCCATATTCAACAATTTTTTATCTCTTTTTCCAACGCAAAGTGTTATCAAACATAAGAACCTGACTGCTCCTTCTTTATCATAACAGAAACGATGCCATAAAAGCATTTCACCTGAAAAAAAACAAAAGGAGTTAGAAGTAAAATGTAAAGACTTCTAACTCCTTGAGATTATTTCCTGTCCGGAAAAGCCGAAATCAGCGTTTCCGTTTCCAAAGATTACTCATATCTTCCAGTGTCTTTCCCTTGGTCTCCGGAACCAGCCTCCATACAAACAGCGCAGCTATAATACAGATAGCCCCATAAAGACCATAAGTAAACCAATGTCCGAAATCAGGGTCATTGCTTGTCTGCATATTGAACATGGGGACAAACGAAGCACTCACAATCCAATTGAATATCCATTGGAAAGCCACGGCAATGGCTACAGCAGCTCCCCGAATCGTATTAGGAAATATTTCTGAAATGAGCACCCAGCAAATAGGTCCCCATGACATCATGAATGAAGCGCTATAAACCATGATGCTCAACATCGTCACCAGCTCCACACCGGCATGTCCGAAAGTAAACGCTACCCCCAAGGCACCGATAGCCATCCCGATAGAACCTGTGATAAGCAAGGGTTTACGTCCCCATTTTTCAACCGTAAAGATAGCAATAAGCGTAAACAGAATATTGACAATACCCATGATAATGGTTTGCATCATAGGATTCGCCATACCCATGTCATCAAAAATTCGCGGAGCATAATAAAGCACAGCATTGATACCTACAGCCTGCTGGAACACACTCAACATAATACCGACGAAAATAACAAGTACACCGTAAGTAAATACTTTCTCGGTTTTTTCCGTAATGGTATTTCTTATCTCGTTCAGAATGTTATTCCCTTCCGTCTTTCCATTGATTTTACAAAGCACGGAAAGTGCTTTGTCATCTTCTCCAGCCATGACGAGGTAACGCGGAGTCTCGGGCACAAAACAAATCAGTAAGGCAAATAACCCTGCCGGTACAGCTTCACTACCAAACATATAACGCCATCCGGTAGATATGGTCCACGGATCACTTCCTGGAGCCACAGCATTGATGCCCTGACCGATAGATTCTATAACAGGATTGGTATGATCGCCCAGAATAAAGAAATTCACCATATATACGACCAGCTGACCAAAAATAATGGCAAACTGATTCCACGATACCAATGTACCTCGGATATTAGACGGAGCCACTTCAGCGATGTACATCGGACAAATTGCAGAAGCAAGCCCTACCCCTACTCCTCCTATGACACGATAAATATTAAAAGCGATAAGCAACGGATAAGTCGGCACCCCATGCTCGAAAAACAAGAATTCAGGTACCATCGAGCCCAATGCAGAAATAAAAAACATGATACCGGCAAATATCAACGATTTTTTCCGGCCCCAATTCGAAGCCATATAACCAGAAACAGCACTGCCGATAATGCAGCCAATGAGCGCGCTGGCACATGTAAAGCCGTGCCATCCATCCGTATATACAAAATCTTCCGCTCCCAAGAAGAATGCCTGCAATCCTTTTTCCGCACCCGAAATGACTGCTGTATCATATCCGAACAGCAACCCTCCCAACACGGCTACAAGCACAATCGTAAAAAGATAAGTTTTACTTCCTTTTTCGGCGTAATCCATGATATAAAAACAAATAAGGTAAAGAATGAAGAACAAAAAAAATGAAGAACGAAGAATGAAGAACCGGGGGTACATCCGCCTATTCTTCACTCTTCATTCTTAATTCTTCATTCAACTATCAGCAATACATATTCACAATAGCTTCATACAATTCTTGCTTGCCGCTAGTCTGTTTCGGTTCGCCTACGGTCTTGGCGTATGCCACAACATCTTCCAGCGTCAGCTTGCCTTCTTCAAATTCTTTGCCCTTACCAGCATCGAACGAAGCGTAACGGTCTGCCAGCATCTTCTTGTATGGAGATTCTTCCAGCAATTTGGCTGCACTCAGCAGAGCACGTGCCATTACATCCATACCTGCGATGTGGGCGATGAAGATATCTTCCAGGTCGGTAGAGTTACGACGGGTCTTGGCGTCGAAGTTCGTACCGCCGTTGCCCAGACCGCCGTTTCGGATAATCTGCATCATGGCCTGGGTCAGTTCGTAGTTGTCAATCGGGAACTGGTCGGTATCCCATCCGTTCTGGTAATCACCGCGGTTGGCGTCGATAGAACCCAGCATGCCGTTGTCTACAGCTACGCACAATTCATGTTCGAATGTATGACCAGCCAATGTAGCGTGGTTTACTTCGATATTTACCTTGAAGTCCTTGTCCAGATTGTGGGCCTTCAAGAAACCTACTACAGTTTCAGTATCCACGTCATACTGATGTTTTGTCGGTTCCATCGGTTTCGGCTCAATCAGGAATGTACCGGTAAAACCTTTAGCACGTGCATAGTCGCGAGCGATGGTCAGCATTTGTGCCAAGTGTTCTTTTTCACGTTTCTGGTCGGTGTTCAGCAACGACATATAGCCTTCACGTCCGCCCCAGAACACATAGTTACTACCGCCGAGTTCGATTGTTGCATCAATGGCATTCTTGATTTGAACACCAGCACGTGCTACAACATCAAAGTCCGGATTGGTAGCAGCACCGTTCATATAACGTGCATGACCGAATACATTAGCCGTACCCCACAACAGTTTGATGCCAGTTTCAGCTTGTTTCTGCTTCAGATAAGCCACCACTTCTTTCAGGTTAGCTTCATATTCTTCAATTGTATCGGCTTCATCGCAAAGGTCTACATCGTGGAAGCAATAATACTCGATGCCCATTTTCTGCATGAATTCGAAACCGGCATCCACCTTGTCTTTGGCAGCTTGTACCTTATCAGGATTTCCTTTCCAAGGGAATTTCTTTGTTCCACCACCGAACTGGTCGCCACCTTCTGCACAAAGAGTGTGCCACCATGCCATAGAAAACTTCAACCAGTCTTTCATCTTCTTACCCATTACGACTTTTTCAGGATCATAATAACGGAAAGCCATCGGGTTCTTGCTTTCTACACCTTCGAATTTGATTTTACCAATACCAGGAAAATACTCTTTTGTTGCCATAGTTTTATTTGTTTAAAAGTTAATGTATTGAGTTTGTGAGTTTTTAAGTTTTTAAGTTTATGAGTTTTTAAGTTTATGAGTTTTTAAGTTTGTGAGTTTTTAAGTTTGTGAGTTTTTAGCCTCCTTGTGTTTTCGCACCTTCTGTAGAGACGATGTGCACATCGTCTCTACGATGATGATACCAACGAATGCACACATAATGCCCAAAGAAGCATTAACTAAGAAACTAAAAAACTAAAGAACTCAAAAACTCAAAAACCTACCTTATGCATGCATTCCAGCCAACGTTGGTAGGCATCTTCGTATGCCGATTTATTAGCCGCATCCGGTTCGATGACAGCCAGCTTATCCAAGGTAGCAAACGCCTCATCATTATTCTTATAAATGCCTGCGCCCATACCTGCACCTTTTGCTGCACCTACCGAACCATCGGTATCATAAAGTTCAATAGTCGCACCGGTCACTCCAGCCAGCGTATTGCGGAATATCGGGCTAAGGAACATATTGGCATGCCCGGCATGGATTTTTTGTACATCCATTCCCATATTCCTCATGATGTCGATGCCATACTTAAACGAGAAGACAATACCTTCCTGTGCCGCACGGATGATATGGTTGCGCGTATGCAGATTAAAGTTAATGCCATGGATAGAGCATCCTGTTTCCCGATTCTGAAGCATACGTTCCGCTCCGTTACCGAAAGGAAGGATACTGATACCACCTGCCCCAATAGGTGCCTGAGCAGCAAGGTCGTTCATTTCAGCATACGAAACACCTGCGGGTACTACCGTACGCTTCACCCATGAATTCAGTATACCCGTACCGTTAATGCAAAGCAATACACCCAAACGAGTCTGGTCTGCCGTATGATTTACATGAGCAAACGTGTTCACACGTGATTGAGGATCGTAATTAACCGAACCGTTTACACCATAAACGACTCCCGATGTACCTGCGGTAGAGGCAATCTCACCCGGATTGAAAACATTCAGAGAAAGTGCGTTATTCGGCTGGTCGCCCGCACGGTAGGTCACCGGAGTTCCTTCTTTCAATCCTAATTCGGCGGCGGCAACGGCGGTCACTCTTCCTTGTTCGGAAAAAGTAGGACGGATATCAGCTATCAACGAACGGTCGAAACCATAATAATCAAGCAGGAACTGAGCGACATCGTTTGCCTGGAAATCCCAAAACATACCTTCCGACAAACCAGAAACGGTAGTACAGATTTCACCAGTCAGACGCATGGCAATGTAATCGCCCGGCAGCATGATTTTATAAATCTGCGAGAAGACATCCGGTTCATTCTCCTTAATCCACGCCAATTTCGAAGCGGTAAAGTTACCCGGAGAGTTCAGCAAATGCGAAAGACACTTCTCTTCGCCCAATGTCTGAAAAGCTTTCTCCCCATAAGGAACAGCACGCGAATCGCACCAAATGATAGCCGGACGAAGCACTTGCTGCTGTTTGTCTACACAAACCAAGCCATGCATCTGATAAGAAATGCCGATAGCGGCAATTTCTTCTTTCTTTGCCCCGCTTTCATTCATAATAGCTTCTGTAGCCAACTTCAAGTTAGCCCACCACATTTCCGGCTTCTGCTCAGCCCATCCCGGATGAACGGCGATAATTTCCGCTTCCGTTTTCGGATAGAAAGCCGAAGCCACACATTTACCTGTCCCGGCGTTTACCAAACTGGCTTTCACCGAAGAACTACCAATATCATACCCTAACAAATACATAGTACAGTACGTTTATTTATGTTTATTATATATCTTCCTGTCAAAACGATAATACCGTGCGGCACGATGCGCAACTCCCTTTTCCTTTTCCTCCAATGGAACCACGTACGGCAACAAAGCGATTTTCTTATGGAAATTACGCACATCAAACTCTTTATCATACACCAGCTGATAAAGCACGCGCAACTGGGCTGCCGTAAATTTACGGGGAAGCAAGTCAAACATCACCGAAGGCGAACTTTCCACATAATGGCGGAGAACCACCAGCGCATCTTTGAGGACACGCAAATGATCAAAAGCCAAACCCTTCACCTCCGATACCGGCATCCAGCAAGCATCATAAGTAGCCGAAAGATTCGTGCTACGGCGGTCTATCTTCAACAACGACAAATAGGCAACGGTTACAATCCGTCCCACCTTATTTTTCGTTATCCGGTGAAAATGTTCCAGCCACAACACATCCCGTGGATCCGACGTACGGTCTTTCGAACCGTAAGTCTTGAATTGATTCATCCGGATATTCTTCAAACCCGTCAATTCCGTAAGCACCCGTTTGGCCGCATCGTCCAAATCCTCATCAGCATAAATCAGACTCCCCGGAAGCTTCATGTCGTTATATCCACTCCCTGCACCCTTGCCGATCTGCCGGACTAAAAGCACACGGAACTGCTCACCATCAAAACCTATCACCACGCAGTCGACCGACACGTGAACGTCTATTATCTGGTTATTTCCGGTTTGCTTTTCCATGAGTATTTTTCTTTGAACACTGCAAATATAAACACTTTTTGCATACGTTGTACACAAATACATAAATTATTTATCATGTTATTAAACATTATTCTTCAAACAAATAGTTTTCGTACATCATACAACAACCATGCATTGCTTTATCGTATCAGATACAAAAAGGGTAAAAGACCGCTTCCGGCTCCTTGCATTCTGCTTTTCAGCCGGCTCTGTTTATCCCGCCAACAGGCTATATTTCCCGGCAAAGCCGTCTTGTTTTTATATTCCATGGGCTGGAACGTACATTCCAGCCCATGGAACATACGTTCCAGCCCGTGGAATATATGTTCCGGCTGGCGGAATATAAAACATACCTAACCGCATAAGACATATCACACACCCAGACAGACGTTTTAAAGCAGGTCCGAACAAGATAACGGGAAATTTCCTACCTTTGCAACCTGAATCATCCAGACACCAGAGACATGAAACACTACCCATGCATATTGACCATCGCCGGTTCCGATTGCAGCGGAGGAGCCGGCATACAGGCAGACATCAAGACCATTTCTGCCTTAGGAGCCTATGCGGCAAGCGCCATAACCGCCATCACCGTACAGAACACCTGCGGAGTAACAGGCATCCACGCCGTGCCTCCCACCTATATCCAAGGGCAAATCCAAGCGGTTATGACGGATATCCCACCTATATCCGTAAAGATAGGCATGCTGAATGACGCCGGAACCATCCGTGCCATAGCCGAATCCCTGCACAGGTTTACACCTTATTATAAATACATCGTGCTCGACCCCGTCATGGTCTCAACCAGCGGGTGCAAGCTCATAGAAGACGATGCCATCGAGGCACTGACCTCCTTGCTGATGCCCCTCGCCACCCTTATCACGCCCAATCTGAGCGAAGCGGAAGTGCTGACGGGAAAACGCATCGCCACGATACCCGACATGGAAAAAGCCGCAAAAGAATTGCTCGCCTTCGGAAGCCAGGCGGTCCTGGTCAAAGGCGGACACCTGAACGAGGCGGAGATGTGCGACGTGCTATATATAAAAGGAGAAGACCGGCCTCACCTGTTTTCTTCACCCAAAATCGAAAGCCGCAACACGCACGGCACCGGATGCACCCTTTCCTCTGCCATTGCCACGTATCTTGCCTTGGGAGAACCCTTGGAAGAAGCGGTCCGGAAAGCCAAGGCATACGTCTATCAAGGTATCTTGTCGGGAAAAGACGTGCATATCGGAGAAGGGCACGGACCGCTGAACCATTTCTTTGCACCGGTTCCCCTAAGGGTAAATGAAGAATGAAGTATGAAGAATTGGCTTATGTATTCCCTCTCCGCACGGAATTGGCAAACGCCGAACGTTGTTTCTTCATTCTTCCTTCTTCATTCTTCATTAAAATCACTATCTTTGTCCCAAACATTAACTTAAAAAACAATCGATATGAAAGCATTTGTATTCCCCGGCCAGGGAGCACAATTCGTAGGTATGGGAAAAGACCTTTACGAGACCTCTCCACTGGCGAAAGAATTATTCGAGAAAGCGAACGAAATCTTAGGATACCGCATTACGGATATCATGTTCAACGGCACTGACGAAGATTTGCGCCAGACCAAGGTGACCCAGCCTGCCGTATTCCTGCACTCGGTTATCTCGGCATTGTGTTTAGGCGATGAGTTCAAGCCCGAAATGACCGCCGGACACTCATTAGGCGAATTCTCGGCACTGGTAGCTGCCGGAGCCTTGTCGTTCGAAGACGGATTGAAACTGGTTTACGCCCGTGCCATGGCGATGCAGAAGGCTTGCGAAATGCAACCCTCTACCATGGCGGCTATCATCGCTTTGCCCGACGAGAAAGTGGAAGAAATCTGTGCACAGGTAAGCCAGGAGGGCGAAGTATGTGTAGCGGCCAACTTCAATTGCCCGGGACAAATCGTCATCTCAGGTTCTATCGAAGGCATCAACAAGGCTTGCGAACTGATGAAAGCAGCCGGAGCGAAACGTGCCCTTCCGCTGAAGGTAGGCGGTGCTTTCCATTCTCCGTTGATGAACCCAGCTAAAGTAGAATTGGAGGCGGCTATCAACGCCACGGAATTCCATGCACCGAAATGCCCCATCTACCAGAATGTAGATGCCAGACCGCATACAGACCCGGCTGAAATCAAAGCTAACTTAGTAGCCCAATTGACCGCATCGGTACGCTGGACACAGACTGTACAAAACATGATTGCCGACGGAGCCACTGAATTCGTAGAATGCGGACCGGGTGCCGTATTGCAGGGATTGATTAAGAAAATCAACAAAGAAGCGAACGCACACGGGATCTGAGAAAAATAAGGAAGAATCTTGCATACATCACAAAACTCGTATGCAAGATTCTTCCATTTTATGATTACATCTAACAATCTTCTTATTTTATGAAGAAAATCTCTCATCCCACCATTACTTTCCTCGCAATAACCACTCTTGCTTTAACCATCACCGGATGGTGCTGGAATCAGTTATCCCCTTTCTTAAGCGGCATTTTTGTATTTGACATCAAAGAATATTTCAAGACATCATTCTATGGAATCATTTTATGCACCATCTGGTTATATACTACACGAAAAAGACATAAAGAAACAATAAAACTTTTTCACGCGAAAAAAGAAAGGATGAACCAGGGTTATCAATCCCTTCAAAAAGAATTAAAACAAAAAGAAATCCAAATCGAACAATTACAGTACAAACTCACCTGCCAACAATCTGATATTAACAAAAAAGCGACTTTACAAAAAGAGTTAAGAAACTTAAACGCCCAGCGTGACATTCTTTTACAAGAAATCATACAACATTCAGATACCCGCACTAAAATAGAACATATCCTTAAACAAAAAGGACATTCCAAAGAAACACTATCCGAAAAAGATTGGAGAAGCCTTGCCAACGAATTAGACCAAAAAGACATCATACTACAATATAGCAACCAATTTTGTTTCACTCCAAGTGAACAAAATTATTGTTATCTATTATTGACCGACTATTCAGCTACCGATAGAGGAAAACTCCTACAATTAACCAGACAAACAGTATACCGTAGAGAACATGATATTCTAACCAAATTAGGCGAAAATTATGAAGCTGGAAAATTGAAAAACATTGTCCGGAAATGGGTAAATTAAAACAATAAAAAGACCTAAACAAACACACATGTTCATATACGTAATGTAAATGTTACACTTTTCTACGATATTGTTACACCTGTAACAGCCTCATTCACAAAAAGGTTATCTAATTTTGCATTGTCGAAAAGGACCAAGACACAACACTTTATTATGCCTCTTTTCGCCACATTAAATGAAAAATTAGGAACAATCTCTATAACCTTTAAAAACGTAGAAATTATGAACAACAAAAAATTTATAAGAAAAAACGAAATCACATTTTACTTGCTATTTATAGTATTATGGCCTATTTTTTCTTCAATATTTCAATATCTATCGAATAACCATATTTCTATATCAGAAATAGCCATACAAACTTTAATAATAGCAGTTATTATGCCAATTATTATTCTTATTGGACGATTTTTTTAAAATTAAATAACATTTATGGAGATTGTTCCTTTTCACAACAGACGGTTAAAAAACAACCAATGACTCGTAGAAGTGTATCGCATACACCCCTACATAAGAATTGCAAAGGCGCAAAATCTTCACTCCTCCTGCACCTTTGCAATTTTAGAAGCTGTTTTGAATTTCTCCAAAAAGTTTTTCTTGGCTTGATGTATCCTTTTTCGTGTGTGCTTTGGGCGATTTTTTGGTTCTTTTCGCTCCTGTTCTTCGTCAGATAGCCCGCTATCTTCCTCATCACAGAAGCGAAAATGCCTCAAAAACTCATCCCAAATCATCGCACGATAAATTCAAAACAGCTTCTACATTTGCCGCATAAATTCAAAAAGAAAGCTTCAGCATCTTCCCGCCCAGTGCCGGCACATCTATCGTGACCGCCTTATCAGGCATCCACGAGATGATTTCTTCCTTTCCGGTCAGCAGGTCAGTGACATTGCACCGTGCAAACGAAGGCAGATGAAGAAAATCGAATGCATGTTGCGGAATAGTCACACCGATATGCACGGGGATAGCCTCAAAGTTTGCCACAACCAGAATCACTTCCTTGCCATACTTGCGCAAGAATGCATACTGGCGGTGCTCGTTCATCAGCCAGCCGCCCTGATTGACATACATCAGATCGAAGAAACTCCCCTTGGAAAGTGCAGCTTCTGTTTGACACAGATTGAGCACATGTTGGTAATAGCGACGGATTTCCTTTTCTTTAGCGTTCAGCAAATGCAGGTTGTAACGCCCGTGATTGCTCCAACGGCGGATGCTGGGGATGCTCCAATAGTCGAATATCGTGGTGCGCCCGTCACGTCCGCTAAAGCCTTCCGAATCCATTCCTTCCTCACCCAATTCCTGCCCGAAATAAATCATCATCGGATTGGTGTTCATGCAAGCCGAAACCAGCAATGCCGGAAGCCCCTTGCGTGCATCGCCCGCAAAGAAATCGGAAGCGATACGCTGTTCGTCATGATTCTCCAGGAAGTTCAACATGTGCGGCTGGATGTCATTCACACGCTGCCAACACCCGGTAATGGCGGTTGCCGATGTATATCCGCACACCAATGCACGCAAGGTATCATACAGCCCCACCTTATCATACAGATAATCGAAATGCCCTTTATAGATATAATTACGGTATTCATCCGGATTGTATACCTCGGCAATAAAGACCAATGCCGGATAATGCGCCTTCACTTTCGGGATAACCCAGCCCCAAAACTCGCAAGGCACCATCTCTGCCATGTCGCACCGGAAACCGTCGATGCCTTTCGAAGCCCAAAACAACAGGATATCCAACATCTTGTGCCACGTGTCCGGTTCGGGATCGAAATGATTGCCCGTATTGCCTATGTAGTCTACACCATAGTTCAGTTTTACCGTTTCATACCAATCGGTCTTGTTGGGGTAAGCATCAAAACGGTCGTTGCCAGTAGCCTTGGCAGGCATCTCATCATACAATCCCTGCTCTTCATCATAGAAATCTATCTCACCGCCAAGATGGGCACCGGGAATATAATAAAAATTATTATCCGGAGCAAATGCCTTCGACGGGTCATCATCCTCACCCAGATCTTTCACACCTTCGGGCTTAGCTATCGAATGGTACTGACGCGCCACATGATTGGGGACAAAATCGATAATCACCTTCAACCCGTTTGTGTGCGAGCGTTGCACCAAAGCCTCAAACTCTTCCATGCGGCGGTCTACATGAACAGCCAAGTCCGGGTCTACATCGTAATAATCACGGATAGCATATGGCGAGCCCGCTTTTCCCTTCACTACTGCCGGATGGTTGCGCGGAATGCCGTAAGCCGAATAATCGGTCTGCGAAGCATGGGCGAGGATACCCGTGTACCAGATATGAGTAGCGCCCAGCTTCTTGATCTCGTGCAAGGCCTTGTTGGTAAAATCATCCATTTTTCCACACCCGTTTTCACTTAAGGTTCCATTTATCTTATTGCGGAGCCCTTTGTTTCCGAACAAACGGGTGAACACCTGATAAATAATCATTTTCCCTTCTTGTTCCATAGTCGTATTTTTTATTTACTAATGTACTACACTTGTGTGTTGTCTGTATTCAAAGATAAAATCCGTATAACCTGTAGCGGAAAGATTTCATCACCGTTTCGTCAGTCCTACTTTCAGATTCAGCTTAAAATAATACACACCGTTCTCACGCTCCAGATAGCCATACTTGTCTTTAGAGGTAGAACCTTTTTCCAGACGCGTATTGTAGAAAAGGAAGTCGGCAAATACCTGGCGGAAAGCCCGCTGGTAACAAAGCACATCTCCATTTCCCGTCACCAACAAGCATCCGTCGATAGCCGAATCGATGCCGTTGTATATCTTTGCCGGACGCATACCGGTAGCAACGGCAAGCAGGAATTCTTTTATCTTATAATCGTAGAAACCGTGCTTGACAATCAATTCATCCTTAATCTTCAGCGGGTTAAGCTGCCTGACGGCTTCTGTCAGATCGGATACCTTAGTCTTGCCCTCCAGCCACATCAGCCGGGTCATTTCACCCAACAAGCGTCCCATGTGCAGGTCTATCATCGAGAGGTTGCTGCGGAAAATCTTGTCAGCCACATCATTATACTTCAAGTTTCCTCCCATACGTTCTATCATCAGCATACGCCCCAATACATCTTCTTCCTCACCAAAGGCATTGATTTTTGCCACAGCAGGTACCGGAAACTTGATGCCAGTCTGCTCGAACTTGAAGTTTGCAGCCCTCCCACCGTCCAGCAAGGGATATAATGCTCCCAGCCTCGAACGCACACAGAAGCCCGTCAAGGGCGCGTCTTCACGATAGAACGCTACCTTAAAATCGGTACGGTCATCGGTTTTGGCTTCCAGATTGTATATCGCCACTTCGTCCAAGAAGCCTTCCACTCCTTCGGGCGAGGCAACATCATCGGTTTCCGATTCACGCAAAGCCTGTAATACCAGTTCCGATACCGTAGCAAAATCTTCCCTCGGAACGCGCTTATCCATTTGTTCTCCACATATCCTCACTTCATTCTTCCCGATTACGTACCGGCGTGTCCCATCGTGTTCTTCACGTTGCACCATAGCCACCGGCAGGCACACAGCTTCATTCTGTTTCACATCCGGCGTACCGGCATACACCTGTCCGTCTGCCAGCAAACGGAAAAACGCATAGAGTTCACTCCATTCTTTCTTTGTCGCGTTAAATGCCATAGTCTTGTTATCTTCTTTTTATACTTTTACATCGGCAAAGATAACTAAAAAGCCTTTCAATATCCCTAATATCCGGCGCCGATATCTTAAACAATGTTATAAAACAGATATTTTCCTCTGGATTATTTGCAGATTCAATAAAAGTCCGTACATTTGCAATGTGTTTTTCATAGTATTAGATTTAAGGTTAACAAAAGGTTGGAGTACAGCGGTACTCCTTTTTTTATGCCCTTATGTTCCAAGACGAATCCGGAGCGGAATTTTTCACACAATATAATTCAAAAATAAGTATAAAAACAACATCGGAGATAAAGCTTTGTAACCAGCCTTATCTCCGATATTTGTTCTTTTATCATGCAATGCAGTGATGTTATACCACGGATTATTCGTCAACGGATACCTGATTTTCCGTTGCCAGAGAAATTGCTTTCCGGCTCCGGTCGTCCGGACCTTTAGGATGAATCACTTCCTCCAGACGAATGTCGAATATCAATGTGGAATACCCACGAATAGTACCATTTCCCGATGTTCCATATCCCATCTGATACGGGATATAAACCTCCCAATGCTCGCCTTCCTGCATATGAAGCAAGGCAGTAGTCCAACCGGTTCTCACCTCGCTTGCCGCAAACGAAACCGGCACATGTACCTCCGCATTCCAATCTCCGGAATAACTTTGGTCGAACACTTCTCCGTTTATCAACCATCCGCGATAATGTACCGCTACCGTATCGGTTGCAAACGGTGTTTCACCTA
This sequence comes from Phocaeicola intestinalis, assembly GCF_014837065.1. Lineage (GTDB taxonomy): Bacteria > Bacteroidota > Bacteroidia > Bacteroidales > Bacteroidaceae > Phocaeicola > Phocaeicola intestinalis. The sequence continues at coordinate 14,671 of NZ_JACSPP010000017.1, read as the reverse complement.
ATTCAGCATCCGCTTCCGTCAAATCCTTTACGTACACATAATCTGAGTTGGTCAGGGTTAAATCTGTACCCATTCCATCGTTCTGGATTTTATAGTTCGCATAACGGTACCATGTTTCTCCAGCAGGCGGATTGGCTACAACATCAGCAATGGAGTCTATATAAGCTACGTTGCGCGCTTCCCAATCGGCGTATGGGTCGGCGGTAGGTGTATCGTCGCTACACGAAGCAAAGACACACATTACCATACCGAGTATCCATAGCCAGCCACAATATGTCTTTGTCGACCTTTTCATTATTGCAAGGTTTTCAGCAGACTGGTGATGCTCACCTTGTCGGCGATAATATTGTTCAGGTCGGCAATAGCCACACGCTCCTGCTCCATCGTGTCGCGGTTACGCAACGTCACGCAGTTGTCTTCCAGCGTCTGATGGTCTACCGTTACGCAATACGGCGTACCGATGGCATCCTGACGGCGGTAACGCTTGCCGATAGAATCCTTCTCGTCGTACTGGCAATGGAAATGGAACTTCAGGTCGTCCATAATCTCGCGCGCCTTTTCGGGCAGCCCGTCTTTCTTCACCAACGGCATCACGGCAAGCTTCACCGGAGCCAGGGCGGCAGGGAGCCTCAACACCACGCGTGTCTCGCCGTTTTCCAGCTTCTCTTCCGTGTACGAAGCACTCATCACGCTCAGGAACATACGGTCTACGCCGATAGAAGTCTCGATGACATACGGAGTATAAGATTCGTTGATTTCGGGGTCGAAATACTTGATGCTCTTGCCCGAGAACTTCTCGTGCTGGCTCAGGTCGAAGTTGGTGCGCGAGTGGATGCCTTCCACTTCCTTGAACCCGAACGGCATCAGAAACTCGATGTCGGTAGCTGCATTGGCGTAATGCGCCAGCTTCTCGTGGTCGTGATAACGGTAATGGTCATCACCGAAGCCCAGCGCCTTGTGCCATTTCAGGCGGGTTTCCTTCCACTTCTTAAACCATTCCAGCTCGGTGCCCGGCTTAACGAAGAACTGCATTTCCATCTGTTCGAACTCGCGCATGCGGAAGATGAACTGGCGTGCCACGATTTCATTACGGAACGCCTTGCCTATCTGGGCGATGCCGAAGGGGATTTTCATGCGCCCCGTCTTCTGCACGTTCAGGTAATTGACGAAAATGCCCTGTGCGGTTTCCGGACGAAGGTAGACTTTCATCGAGCCATCGGCGGTAGAGCCCATTTCGGTAGAGAACATCAGGTTGAACTGGCGCACCTCGGTCCAGTTCTTCGTGCCCGAGATGGGGCACACGATTTCTTCGTCCAGGATAATCTGGCGCAGCTCGTTCAGGTCCGGTCCGGCATTCATCGCCTGTGTATAGCGTTCGTGCAGGGCGTCACGCTTCGCCTGATGCTCCAGCACGCGTGCATTGGTCGAACGGAATTCCTGCTCGTCGAAAGCATCGCCGTATTTCTTGGCGGCCTTTGCCACCTCCTTGTTTATCTTTTCGTCGTATTTCGCAATCTGGTCTTCAATCAGCACATCGGCACGATAACGCTTTTTCGAGTCACGGTTGTCGATAAGCGGGTCGTTAAATGCGTCTACGTGCCCCGAAGCCTTCCAGATAGTGGGGTGCATGAAGATTGCCGAATCGATTCCCACGATATTTTCGTGCAAGAGCACCATGCTCTGCCACCAGTATTGCTTGATGTTGTTTTTCAGTTCCACACCGTTCTGTCCATAGTCGTAAACGGCTCCCAGCCCGTCGTAAATTTCACTCGACGGAAACACAAAGCCATATTCCTTACAATGCGAAACCAATTTCTTGAAAACGTCTTCTTGTGCCATTTTTCTTTATCTTTAAATTATTAATTCCGAAACTCATAAATGCGCACAAAGATACGGATTTATCCATAAAAAAGAAGCACAAGTTTATTAATTTATGCGAATCAGGAACAAATCGCCCCGTTTTCATTCGGGCTTCTCGTGAAAGAGCTGCACCGCACGTGCAAACTCCCCACTGATTTGCACCGCCCGCGGATGGTCGATGCGGAACAAGAGGGCAACAATGTTCTCCACGCCTTCATCGTCCGTTATCGTCGAGCTTAAATAATTAAATGAGTATTTGCGGTCGTGTGTCACGCCGGATTTGTAATCCGGAACCATTAGTTGATGATGCGGATTGCAATTGGCTTCGCCGACCTACGGTTTCGCACGCAGAATTACGCTGGATTACAAATCCAGCGTGACAAAAAATCCAATGTCATCATATCACCACACATTAAAAGATGTCACATCCTCTCCCGTACGTTCCTTAATACGGTCGTGCATTTCTTTCTGTATGGTTTCAATAAGTACTTTTTTCTTCCTCCGGTGTTCCTCCAGCCTGCGCATCAGTTCCTCGCGGGTAAAAGCAGCCTGTTCCATAGTTTTATTCTTTTGGTTGAGGTCAAAGATAAGCAAAAGAATCCGTATAGCCCTCAAATCTTGCTTACTACACGCATTCATCCAATGCTTTTATGAGATTTTATGAGATTGCTGTTTCCGCAACTGATTCACTCCCCACATAATAATCCCTAAAGCTATCAATCCGAAAAAAGACAAAAACAAAATCAATTCCATAACTCATTTTTCTTTATTAGAATTTGCCAATAATATACATATAAGACCCGCAGATACCGTCAATAAGACAACAACTGTTCCCAATCCGAACAACAAGGCACGATTTACGTCCAGTTTCATAATACCAGCCAAAACCACGCCACCAAAAACTAACTTAGAAATATCAATACAATATTTTCCAAGTTCACCAAGCATCACTTGCTTATTTGTTTTCCTTTCATCCTCCATTTTTGCAAATATACACCTTTCTTCTGAAAGCGCCAATCTTTTTCTTCCTTTTTCAGTCCACCGTCCGCCAAATTCACTAAATTTGCACCGGCAATCCATGAAAAAACGGTTATGAAACACAAGCACATCGACAAATATACCCTGATGACCACCGCCCCCATCCCCCGGCTGATAGGGTCGCTTGCCATACCCACCATCGTCAGCATGCTGGTCACTTCATTCTACGTGATGATAGATACCTATTTCGTAGGGAAAATCAACACCCAGGCCACCGCCGCCGTAGGGATTTCCTTCTCGGTCATGGCTATCATACAGGCGTTCGGATTCTTCTTCGGACACGGGTCGGGCAATTTCATCTCGCGCCGGTTGGGGGCGCGCGACTATCAAAGTGCCGAGAAAATGGCGGCAACGGGATTCTTCAGCGCCTTCATCATGGGATGCCTCATCACGCTTTTCGGGCTCTTGTTCCTGACCCCTATCTGCCGCATACTGGGCTCTACCCCCACTATCCTGCCCTATACCGAGACCTATCTGGGCATCATCCTGCTGGGAGCGCCCTTCATGGCATCGTCGCTGGTGCTGAACAACCAGATGCGCTTTCAGGGCAACGCCGCCTACGCCATGGTGGGCATCACCGCCGGCACGGTGCTCAACATCGGGCTGGCTCCGCTGTTCATCTTCGTATGCGGCATGGGCATCGCCGGAGCGGCATACGCCACGCTGTGCGGACAGGTGTGCAGCTTCGGCATCCTGCTCTACATGGACAGCCGGGGAGAAAACATCCGCATCCGCCTGAGCAACTTCACGCCACAACTAGCTTATTTCCGCGAAATCCTTTACGGAGGAAGCCCCTCGCTCTGCCGGCAGGGACTGGCAAGCCTTGCCGCCATCCTGCTCAACGTAGCCGCCGGACGGTATGGCGACGCCGCCATTGCGGGCATGTCTATCGTGGGACGTATCTGCATGTTCATCAACTCTTTCCTCATCGGTTTCGGCCAAGGCTTCCAGCCCGTATGCGGCTACAATTACGGCGCAGGTATCTACCCACGCGTACAACAAGGCTTCTGGTTCTGCGTAAAAGTAGGGGTAGTGTTTCTCACCCTCTGCTCAATTGTCGGCTACATCTACGCACCCGAAATCGTGGCATGGTTCCGCGAAGACGACGCCGAGGTAATCGCCGTAGGTGCGCGTGCCTTGCGCTGGCAGCTTATCACATTGCCATTGGGCACGTGGGTCATCCTTTGCAACATGCTGCTCCAAACCATCCGCAAGCCCGTACGTGCCGTGTTGCTTGCCTCCGCACGCCAAGGGCTGTTCTTCATCCCCTTTATCATCCTGCTACCCCACTGCTTAGGTCTGCAAGGTGTAGAGATGAGCCAGGCCGTAGCCGACTTCTGCTCGTTCATCTTCGCCCTGCCCGTAGCGATTCCGGTACTCCGCTCGTTACGGAAAACAGACTAACTGCAATAGGGAATATATATTGCATGACACACGTACCTATCTGCACCGGGCTATGCACGTATATCCCCGGCACGATGCAGCTATATCCGATAAAAGCCGTTTTTGAAAGGGCCTTATCCCATTGCTATGCGTTACAATTGTTACAATTACAGTTAATGTAAAATGCTTTTTCAATCCCGGACAAAAAAAGAAATCCACCTATTAAAATTATATATTATATATATTTATATATAAATATATATAATATATAATTTATAACAAGTTTTTCCCGCTATCTGATTTTCAACTTACATCAACTGTAATTGTAACAATTGTAACGGTTGTAACTGTGCAACGGAGGCCCCCTGTGCTTCTGCATCTCTGCGTTCCATTCCATTCATCAAAGCACTTGTTTTTTCCAATAATTATCCGTACATTTGCATCAAGCAGAAAACAATTATGAGCGACGACACATTAGACAAAAACGAAACAACGGATATACCTGAAAAAGAATCGGATACGAATTACAAGCCCGCCTCGCCGGCGGACAAGGCAGTGAAATACCAGCTGAGCGGAATGTATCAGAACTGGTTCCTCGACTATGCCTCGTACGTCATTCTGGAACGTGCCGTACCCCACATCAACGACGGACTGAAACCGGTGCAGCGGCGCATCCTGCACGCCATGAAACGGCTGGACGACGGACGCTACAACAAGGTGGCGAACATCGTGGGGCATACCATGCAGTTCCATCCGCACGGCGACGCTTCCATCGGCGACGCGCTGGTGCAGCTGGGGCAGAAAGACCTGCTCATTGATTGCCAGGGAAACTGGGGAAACATCCTCACGGGCGATGATGCAGCCGCCCCCCGATACATCGAAGCACGCTTGTCGAAATTCGCCCTCGACGTGGTGTTCAATCCCAAGACCACCGAATGGCAAGCCTCTTACGACGGGCGCAACCGCGAACCCGTAACCCTGCCGGTCAAGTTCCCCCTGTTGCTGGCACAGGGCGTAGAAGGCATCGCCGTAGGACTTTCATCGAAAATCCTGCCTCACAACTTCAATGAGTTATGCGATGCAGCCATCGCTTACCTGCACGGCGAAGAGTTCCACCTCTACCCCGACTTCCAGACCGGAGGGGCGGTAGACGTGTCGCGCTACAACGACGGCGAGCGGGGCGGAGTGGTGCGCGTACGTGCCAAGATATCGAAAATAGACAACAAGACACTCTGCATCAGCGAAATTCCCTACGGGAAAACCACATCGTCGCTCATCGACTCTATATTGAAAGCCGTAGAAAAAGGGAAAATCAAGGTGCGCAAGGTAGACGACAACACCGCCGACAAGGTGGAAATACTGGTACACCTCGCCCCCGGAGCCTCGTCGGACAAGACGCTGGACGCCCTTTATGCCTTTACGGATTGCGAAGTGAACATCTCGCCCAACTGCTGCGTCATCGAGGACAAGAAGCCGCATTTCCTCTCGGTAGGCACGGTGCTCCGCAAGTCGGTCGACCACACCCTCGGGCTCTTGCGCCGCGAACTGGAAATACAGCGCGACGAGACCCTGGAGACCCTGCACTTCGCCTCGCTGGAGAAAATCTTCATCGAAGAGCGCATCTACAAAGACCGCGGCTTCGAGCAAGCCGAAAACATGGACGCCGCCTGCGCGCATATCGACGAGCGGCTTACCCCGTTCTATCCCCAAATGGTGCGCGAAGTGACCAAGGATGACATCCTGCGCCTGATGGAAATCAAGATGGCACGCATCCTGAAGTTCAACAAAGACAAGGCGGACGAGAACATCGCCCGGCTGAAAGCGGACATCGAAGAGACCGAAAACCACCTGGCGCACATTACCGACTATACCATCGCCTGGTTCCGCCGCCTGAAAGAGAAATACGGAGCACAGTTCCCCCGCCGCACCGAGATACGAAACTTCGACACCATCGTAGCCACCAAAGTGGCGGAAGCCAACGAAAAGCTCTACATCAACCGCGAGGAAGGCTTTATCGGCACGGGACTGAAAAAGGACGAATTCGTGTGCAACTGTTCCGATATCGACGATGTAATCATCTTCTACCGCGACGGGAAATACAAGGTGGTGCGCGTACAGGACAAGCTCTTCGTAGGCAAGAACATCCTCTACGTCAACGTATTCAAGAAGAACGACAAGCGTACTATCTACAACGTCATCTACCGCGACGGGAAAGACGGATACCACTACATCAAGCGTTTCAACGTGACTTCGATGATACGCGACCGCGAGTACGACGTGACGCAAGGCACACCGGGTTCGCGCATCGTCTACTTCACCGCCAACCCCAACGGCGAGGCGGAAACCGTGAAAGTGACCCTGCGCCCCAACCCGCGCATCAAGAAACTGGTGTTCGAACGCGACTTCAGCACCATCAACATCAAGGGACGCCAGTCGATGGGCAACTTGCTCACCAAGTACGAGGTACACAAAATCGGGCTGAAACAACGCGGAGGCTCTACCCTGGGCGGACGCAAGGTGTGGTTCGACCACGATGTGTTACGCCTCAATTACGACGGGCGCGGACAATACTTAGGCGAGTTCCAAAGCGATGACCGCATCCTCGTGGTACATACAGACGGCGACTTCTATACTACCGACTTCGACCTGAACAACCATTACGACCCCGATATCCGGCTCATCGAAAAGTTTGATGCCGACAAGGTGTGGACCGCCGTGCTCTACGATGCCGACCAGCAGAACTACCCATACCTGAAACGCTTCTGCTTCGAGGCGACAAGCAAGCGCCAGAACTACTTGGGCGAGAACAAGCAAAACCGTTTGCTCCTGCTCAGCCCCGAAGCCTATCCGCGCATCCAGGTGGTATTCGGCGGACACGACGCGTTCCGGGAACCGCTGATAGTAGAAGCATCCGACTTTGTAGGCATAAAGAGCTACAAGGCTAAGGGCAAACGCCTCACCACCTACACCGTGGGCGAGGTAAACGAACTGGAACCTACCCGTATGCCGGAACCCGAAGAAGTTCCCGACACAGAAGATAACGGAACATCCGAAGACGAAAACGGACAAATGAACCTATTCGATAACGAAGAAGAATGAAAACATTGATTTATATCGAACACAGAGACACAAAGACACTGAGAATAAAAAATAAAGCCTCTGTGCCTCTGCGCCTCTGTGTTTTTATTCTGATAGTCTTAACCTGCCTTCCGACCCGTATCCAAGCGCAAGACTCCCTGCAAGCCACACGCCACGTGATGCGCTCGGTGATGATAGGAGCCGGACACAACAACACATTCGAGACCTATCTCTCGCCCTTGGAATACGAAGGTCCAGAAGTGCGCTTCGCCTACGAAACGATGCGGATGACCCGCCTGATGGACGGGAACGTTTCGGCGCAAAACCTGTTCCAGCTACATGCCTCGTACACCGAAAACATTTCGCAAACCAACCATACGTATGGCGGTCTGGTGAACTGGAACTATGCCCTGCATTACCAGTTCCGCCCTGCCAAGGGACTGAAGATACTTTTCGGCCCCATGCTCGACCTCAATGCAGGCGTTGTATACAACCGGCGCAACTCGAACAACCCTGCCCAGGCAAAAGCCTACGGGGGCTTAGGGGCATCAGGGATGCTCATCTACCGGTTCCGCATCAAGAACTATCCGCTCACGGTACGCTGGCAAGCGAACCTGCCCCTGCTGGGCGTGATGTTCTCGCCTGAGTTCGGCGAATCGTATTACGAAATATTCTCGCTGGGCAACGGAGGACGGAACGTAGTGTTCACCTCCCTGCACAACAACCCGTCCCTGCGCCAGCTCCTTACCCTCGACTTCCCGGTAGGGAACACGGTGATGCGTGTGGGCTACGTATGCGACCTCCAGCAAGCAAAGGTAAACAACCTGAAAAGCCATACCTACTCGCACGATTTCATGATAGGCGTCGTGCGCAATCTGTACCTGTTCCATGGAAAGAAACACATGACCACGCCACCTAAAATAACTCCGTTTTAAACCATGAGAAAATATATCCTCTACCTATGCATTACCGTGCAGGCATTGTTCGCCTCCTGCATCCGCGAAGACATATCAGGCAATACGCCCGAGTCGAACTTCGAGTCCCTATGGAAAATCATTGACGAACAATATTGCTTTCTGGAATACAAGCACGAAGAATACGGGCTGGACTGGGACGAAGTGCACACCCGCTACGCCCAGCGCATCACGTCCGACATGACGTGGGAAAACCTCTACGAAGTGCTCTCGGACATGGTGAACGAGCTGAGGGACGGGCATGTCAACCTGTCCAGTTCCATCGGCACATCGCAATACCGCGCATGGTTTGACGCCTTCCCCCATAATTTCAGTGACAGCATCCAGAGCAATTACCTGGGAAAAGACTACGTGAACTCGTCGGGCATTACCTGGTCGATACTGGAAAACAACATCGGCTACATCTATTGCGAAAGTTTCTCGAACGGCATTGGAGACGGAAATCTGGACCAGACCCTGAACTCGCTTGCCGTATGCGACGGACTGATTGTAGATGTACGGGATAACGGAGGCGGAAACCTGACCACGGCACAAAAACTGGCGGCACGTTTCACCAACGAGCGGGTGCTTGTAGGCTATATGTACCACAAGACGGGACCTGCCCACGATGATTTTTCCGACCCTAAACCTGTCTACATCGAGCCTTCGGACGGCATCCGGTGGCAAAAGCCGGTGGTAGTGCTCACCAACCGCCGTGCCTATAGCGCCACCAACGATTTTGTGAACAGCATGAACCAGTTCCCCAACGTGACCCTTGTAGGTGACAAGACAGGCGGAGGCTCAGGGCTTCCCTTCTCATCGGAAATCCCCTGCGGCTGGTCCATCCGTTTCTCTGCCAGCCCGATGCTCGACCCCGAAATGAACCACCTGGAATTCGGTATCGACCCTGACGTGAAAGTAGACATGACCAGCGAAGACATCGCCCAGGGGAAAGACACCATGATAGAAACGGCATGCCGGGTGCTGAAAGGACAATAAGGAAATGGTTTCTACCGGAAATGGTTTCTATGCACCTCTGTAGTGACCCACCTCTGTAGTGAAATTTCACACAAAGATTTGGCGATTTCGAAAATAAGCCTTATCTTTGCACCCGCAATTCCATTTTAACATGGACATGCGCCTGTGGCGTAATTGGTAGCCGCGCCAGACTTAGGATCTGGTGTCGTGAGACGTGTAGGTTCGAGTCCTATCAGGCGCACTTCTTTTTTATTCCTTTTGGCTCTCAGGCCAGTTCACCAAATACAAAGTTCCTTTAGCACGCGTAATTGCCGTATAAAGCCAGCGGTAATAATCGGGCGAAACCATATCCTCGGTCAGATACCCCTGATCGATGAACACGTTTTGCCATTGTCCGCCCTGCGCTTTGTGGCACGTTACGGCGTATGCATACTTCACCTGCAAAGCGTTATACCACGGGTCTGCCTTTATCTTCTTCATCCGCCCCGCTTTCGTGGTAATATCCTGGTAATCTTCGAGCACGGCATGAAACAAACGGTCGGCATGCTCTTTGGGCAATGCCGGCGCATCGGTATGGAGCGTATCAAGCAGGATTTTCACCTCCAGCTCAATATCGTTGTAATCAGGAAACGCAAGAAGCACATCGGCAAAACGGAATCCATACATCTCGTGCACCCGGCGCACCCGGCGTACCACGGCTATATCCCCGTTGGCGATAAAATCCAGTTCCTTGACATCGGCTCCCCAAAAATAATTGTTCTTCGCCACCATCAGGATATCGCCCGCATTCAATTCATCCTCACGATAAAGAATCGTATTCCGTATTCCCTGGTTATAAAGGTTAGCCCGCTTGTTCGAACGGCAAATCACGATGGTTTCGTCCATTCCCTCGCGCCCATAACAGGTGTTGAGGGTCTCTATCAGTTCGCTCCCCGGCACTACACGCACATCAGGAAATCCCTCTACCCGTATGTGGGGAAGCTCTCCGGAAAACTCTTCCGCCATTTTCCGGCGCAGGCAAGTGGCATTGTACAAGATGCCCGACTCCGACTCCTGCCGGACTACTTGCGTCAGCTCCTGCTCTACGACCTCCAACCCATACCCTCTCAACACATCTGCCGAGAGTGCCGGACTCTCTTCTTCGCCTACAGGAGGCAGCTGGGCGGTGTCGCCCACCAACACCAACCTACACCCTTGCCCGCCATATACATATTGTATCAGGTCGTCCAGCAAGCGTCCGCTCCCGAACACGTTTCCCGACAAGCCCAGATTGGATATCATCGAGGCTTCGTCCACAATGAACAACGTGTGCTGGTGCAGATTGACATTCATCGTAAAATTATCCATCTCGTTCGAAAAAGTACGCTGGCGGTAAATACGCCGGTGGATGGTGTAAGCCGGATGTCCGGAGTGAAGCGCGAATACTTTGGCCGCCCGCCCCGTAGGAGCCAGCAATATACATTTCTGCTTCATCCCGTCAAGAGTTCTCACCAATGCACTTACCAGACTGGTTTTTCCTGTTCCAGCATATCCTTTCAACAAGAAAACGGTATCCGGTTGAGAGGAGAGAAGAAAATCAACGAACAAATTCATCGTTAATTCTTGCCCGGAAGTTGGCTTATTAAAGAAATTTTGCTTTATCTGATCCAATAATTTGATGTTCAGCATACTTATCCTATAAATTTTAGTAACTTTGTCCACTCTTAAAAACAGAAGTCATATTTTTATACACGAATATAAACCAAAAAACGCAAAAAGAAGAAAGAATATGCCAGAAAAAGATACCAACCAGACTCAACCGGAATTCCAAACTCTCTCTATCCGACTCAGTCCGGAGGGATTTTCTTTTGCAACCTATCATCCGGCAGATGCAAGCCATATCTATTTCCAGCATACCGCAGTAAACGTGCAACGTTCGATGGCAGCCAATGTAAAAGGTTTCCTGTCTCAAACTCCTGAGCTGAACGTTATATACCATCAAACCAACATCCTGATACATACTTTACGGTATACTACCGTTCCCCTCGAACTCTTCGAAGACGAACAAATGGAAATGCTTTTCTACCAAAACGTACCCAAACAGAACAATGAAATCGTTTTATGCAACATCCTGGGCAACAGTAATGTGGTAGTATTGTTCTCTATTGACAAACTAACCCACGTATTTTTGTCCGAGCATTTTCCTCGTGCACGTTTTTTTGCTACAGTAAGCCCTCAGATAGAATACTTTACCAAAGAAAATCGTCAAAGACAAACACAGCAAATATATGCCAATATACATGCCGACAATATGGAAGTATTCTGTTTCTCTAACGGCAGATTACAACTTGCCAATACCTATCCGATAAGCACCAATGAAGACCGTTCGTATTACCTGCTGAATATCTGGAAACAATTAGACTATGATACAGAAAAAGATGAACTGCATCTCACAGGGCTTACGAAAGAGGAACTGCACGGACAAATTAGTTTCCTCCGACAATTCATCCGGAAAATATTCATAATCAACAACCCTCAGGCGGAACTCCAGCAGTCTTCCGACACTTCGCTGGAAACGATTCCGTTTGATATTCAATCTTTATTTATATGCGAGTAATCAGTGGAATCTACAAACACCGGAGGTTCGATGTGCCCCATACTTTCAAGGCTCGTCCTACTACCGATTTTGCCAAAGAAAACCTTTTCAATGTCTTAAACAATCATTTCGATTTCGAAAACAACGTAACGGCACTCGACCTGTTTGCAGGAACTGGAAGCATCAGTATTGAGCTTTTGTCAAGAGGATGCGACAAAGTCGTATCAGTAGAAAAAGACCCTCAACACTATGCCTTTATCTGCAAAATCATGAGCGATATAAAGACCGACAAATGCAAGACCATACGAGGTGACGTATTCAAATACATCAGTAAATGCAAGGAACAATTCGATTTTATCTTTGCTGACCCTCCCTACGCTTTACCGGAATTAGAAAGCATCCCAGACAAGATATTCGAATACAATCTGCTCAAACCCGACGGACTTTTCGTTTTGGAACATGGAAAGAACCTGAACTTTGAAAGCCATCCGCACTTCACCGAACACCGGCACTATGGAAGCGTAAACTTCTCATTTTTTCACTAAAGCAAGGGAGCCAGCAAACGTACAACCGATTCGGTTATCTTATTCTTCCATGAACGCTGGCTCCATAACTTGCGCGACAAAAGCTGACAATGCTTTTGGTCGGCAAGAAACACTCCTTTCAGACGCAAAGCCATTTCAACATCATAAAAAAAGACATTCGCTTCAAAATTGTGCTCAAAACTCCGAAAATCCATATTGGTAGATCCGACCGATGAAAACTCATCATCCGACACCCATAGTTTGGAATGCAAAAAGCCCTTCCTATACAAATAAACCTTAACACCCGCGCGCATCAATTCATCCAAATAAGACAAAGACCCTTTATGAGTCAGATACGTATCCGCACGCTTAGGCAACATCACCCGTACATCCACCCCTGAAAGGGAAGCGGTCTGCAATGCCACCACCACTTCTTCTGTAGGAAGCAAATAAGGAGTCTCAATATAAAAATACCGTTTGGAAGAACACAAAGCCTTGATAAGCCCTTGCATAATGTCGTGCCAATCTCCAACCGGTTCCGAAGTTACAATCTGCGCCACCACGTTGCCTTGCCATTCCATTTTCGGAAAATACTCAGAAGAAGTAAGTAACATCCGGTCCACAACAAACCAATCAGTCAAAAATGCCGTCTGCAAACCATATACAGCCTTTCCTTTGACACACACATGCGTATCACGCCAAATCCCCCACGAAAATCCACGCAAATAACGTTCGGCGATATTCATACCTCCGATAAATCCTACTTTCCCATCAATAATCGCTATCTTCCGGTGATTCCGATAATTAACCTTACTGGTAAAACGGGGAAAACGGACTTTCAGAAAACTCTGTACCTCAATTCCCTCACACATCATCTCATCATAAAACAAAGGATTTACTTTCCAACAACCCACATCATCGTACAGCAAGCGTATTTTCACTCCTTCACGTGCTTTATCTATCAGCAAATCCCGCAACAAACGTCCTACCGAATCGTCTTCAAAAATATAAAATTGGAGATGAATGTGGTGCTTTGCCTGACCGATTTCATGCATCAATGCCTGTAACATCGCATATCCATCTGTATAAACCGCTACTTGATTTCCATCAAACGGCAAAGCACTATTGATTTTCCGGAAAAAGGATATCAATGGATTTTTATTATTCAAGTCATAAAAAGCCTCTTGCGCCTGATATTCTGCCATCGGCCTTTTGTTCAAACGTGAATAGCCTTTCTTGCTTATCAACCTTTCCCGACGTGTACTTCTTCCAAAAAAGAAATAAAACACCAATCCTACCAGCGGCAAAAAGAAAAGCACAAGTATCCACGCCATGGTTTTCACCGGATTACGATTTTCTAGAATGACTACAAATATAGTAGTCACAATCACTGCCAGATAAAGAATCCGGAATATACTCCAGAGCACTTCACTCCAAACAATCGCATCCATCATAAAAAACACTTATAAAGAAGATTGAATGATATCTATCAAAATCGGTTTCATACCGCTCACAAAACATTCCACGGCAATCACCATCAATATAAGCCCCATCAAACGCATCATCACATTATTTCCAGTTTCTCCGATAACCTTGACTAGACGAGTTGACAAACAAAGTATAATGTAAGTCAATACATAGACAATAGCAATAACAGCCACTAACGTCACTTTTAATTCCCAACTATCTGCATCACTCATCATAATAATACCATTCGCTATAGCTCCAGGACCACACAGCATCGGAATAGACAAAGGAGTAATGGAAATATCATCAGCATACGTCTTAATTTCTTCATCTTTCAACTTCGTATTAGTATAACGGGCCTGCAACATGTCATACCCAATTTTCAAAATAATAATTCCGGCAGCTATACGAAATCCATTCGTTGAAATACCAAAGAACTTAAACAAGAACTGACCAAAAAAAGTAAATGCCATCAAAATTACAAAAGAAATAATAGTGGCACGTTTCACTATGTGTTTACGTTCTTTATCCTCCAGTCCATTAGTCATTGTCAAAAATACTGGCATAGTTCCTAATGGATTAGTTAATGTAAAAAAGGAAGTAAAACAAAGTAATGCAAAAGGCAGAATTGTATCCATATTAAAATTCAATAGTAAGTCTGGGCAAATATAAGAAAATAAATGCATAATCTCAAAAAAAGAAAGGGATCCTCCCCCGGTTTGATATCCGGAGGAGAATCCCAAAACGGCGGCTACCTACTCTCCCACTGTTACGCAGTACCATCGGCGTGACGAAGCTTAACTTCTCTGTTCGGA
>NZ_JACSPP010000016.1 GCF_014837065.1 Phocaeicola intestinalis | reverse complement strand
ATCGCCCAAAGCACACACGAAAACAGATACATCAAGCCAAGAAAAACTTTTTGGAGAAATTCAAAACAGCTTCTAAAATTGAGAAGAGCCCCTGCAAGCCACGAGGAGTTTGCAGGGGCTTTTCGTTGACAGGAGTATAGCAATTATCCGCAAAACCGGCATATCCTCCCGAATTTTCTATAAGCCTGTTCAGAGGCATATTCCCTACCTTTACATCCGAATCATAAAGAATGAACGTATGAAACTACTGAAGAATCTTCTGTTGTCCGCCCTGATGCTATGGGGCGGCGTATGCGCTACCTATGCGCAAGAGAAAACGACGACGGCAGGCGTGCCCGTGGTCAAGTTGAACAACGGCGTGGAGATGCCCCGGTTCGGCATCGGCACGTTCCTCCAGCCCAGCGACGAAGTGTGCGAACAGTCGTGCCTCACTGCATTGAAAGCCGGCTACCGCCACATCGACACCGCCCATGCCTATCAGGACGAGGCAGGTGTAGGCCGTGCCGTCAAGGAAAGCGGCATCCCCCGCGAGGAAATCTGGATTACCAGCAAGCTTTGGCCCACGGAATACGGCGAGGGCAAGACATTGAAAGCCATCGATGAAATGCTCGACCGTATGCAACTGGACTACATCGACCTGCTCTACGTCCACCAGCCCGTAGGCGACTTCGTGGGAGCCTGGAAAGACATGGAAAAGGCAGTGAAGATGGGCAAGGTGCGCGCCCTCGGCATCAGCAACTTCGATGCCAACGACGAAGTATGGAACACGATTATGCAGGCAGCGACCATCAAGCCCCAAGTGCTCCAGATGGAATGCCACCCCTACGCCCAACGTGTGGAGATGCGCAAGAAAGCCGCTGCGGAAGGCATCCAGGTGGAATGTTGGTTCCCGTTGGGCGGTGCCATGAGCAACGGTGCCTTGTTCAAAGACCCTGTGATAAAGAAGATTGCCGAAGCCCACGGCAAGACTCCGGCACAGGTCATCCTGCGCTGGCACATCCAGGAAGGCTTCTCCGTCATCCCCGGTGCATCGAATCCCGACTACATCAAGGAGAACATCCAAATCTTCGACTTCCAGTTGACCGACGACGAGATGCAGCAGATGCGCTCGCTCAACAAGGAGAAGCGTTTCTTCAACGCCACGCTGGAGGATGTGGAGAAGATGGTTTGGGGGGCAAGGCTGTAAGTCCGGCGAAAGAGGAAAGACCGGTTGGCTAATAAACAACAACGGGAAACATGCAAGTTGCCATGTCTCCCGTTGTCGCTTATTATGTACCCTACCCTGTTTTACCCGTATGTCTCAATCAGGAATTTCACAAACTGCGGGTCGCCGAAGTTCACCGTCCCCGCATCGTGACTGTTTAGCGTAGCGATACGTTTCATTTCCTCATCGGTCAGCGTGAAGTCGAAGATGTCCAAGTTCTGGCGCATACGCTCCACATGCGTGCTCTTGGGGATAGCGACGATGCCCCGCTGCGTGAGCCAGCGCAGAGCCACCTGTGCGGCGGTCTTCCCGTAGCCTTTGCCGATGGAGGCGAGCAGTTCGTTCTTTACCACTCCTTCGGCACCCTCGCCGCCGAGCGGTCCCCATGCCATCATCTTCGTGTCGTGTTCCGCGAGAATCGGCTCGATGCCCTGTTGCTGGACGAGCGGATTGCATTGCAACTGGTTCACCATCGGCTTGATGTCCACATAGTGGGCGAAGTCAAAGAAACGTCCCGCCTGGAAGTTGCTTACCCCGATGGCACGCACCTTGCCTGCGCGGTAAGCTTTCTCCATCGCCCTCCACGAACCGAACACGTCGCCGTATGCCTGATGGATGAGCAGCAGGTCGATGTAGTCGGTCTTCAGCTTGCGCAGGCTCTCGTCAATGCTTGCCGCCGCCTTCTCCTCGCCGGCATTCGATATCCATACTTTCGTCACCAGGAAAATATCCTGCCGGGGGACACTGCTCTTGCTGATGGCGTTCCCCACGCCTTCCTCGTTGAAGTAGGCCTGCGCCGTGTCAATCAGGCGATAACCCACGTTCAGCGCGTCGCTGACGCACCGTTCACATTCCTGCGGGGCTACCTTGAACACCCCGTAGCCCAATAGCGGCATTTCCACGCCGTTGCTCAGTTTGATTGTTTCCATGTTCGTCTTTGTTTAATCGGTTTTCTATAGGGACAAAGATACGGCGGAATGTCGAGCTATTCCATACAAGGATTACGGATGCTTGTGCCTTTTTTACGGATTATCCAAGCCTCGGACGGCACTTATCCTGTAGGATTAGTGCTATCCGAGCCTCGGACAGCGGTTATCGGGGCGGATTGGCGTTGTCGGAGATAATGAAGGTATATGTTAACGTACCTTAGTCCGGAACAGAGCCTACCTCAGTCTGGCACTGAGATAGGCTCAAGTCCGGACTGAGGTTTTATCGATTTTCTTCCCTGAAGCGGACGGCATCGGTCAGCCCGTTACTACTTCAATCCTCATCTTGCAATTCGGTTCGCCTTGTAAAATGGAATGGCAGAGTTTCACCTGAAAATCCCGCCCTTTCCAAAGGCTTTGCAGAGAGTAGAGGACACTCTGACGGGAACATTCACAGAGCATAGGCGTTGTGACATAGCCTTTCTTGCACAAATGGCAAGTACATTCCAGGAAGGTAAGGTAATAGACTTTGCCTTTCTCTACGACCTCGCCTTTTACTCCCGGCAATCCATTCGCCAGCTGAAAGAAGACATCCATGTCCCCTCCAGCATCCTCATAGGGTTTTCTGTAAATGGAAAGCGTGCCGCCGTCCACGCAGTTCTTGCCACATTTCGAGAAGAAGGCACTCCGTTGCTCCGGCGAGAGGCGGGCTATGCCTTTCTCAAATCCTTTGAACCAATCTGATAGTTCCATAAATATCAGATGTTAGAGTGAGAAAATTCGCCGTTAATCCAGAAAGTGGCTTCCTTGCCAACGAAATGAAGAAGCACATAATTCGGGTCGTTCGGTCCGCCGGGGAAATGATAGGCAAACCAGTCTTGCCACATTTCCTTGCGGATGGCATCGTCCGTGATAACCTCTACCGTTCCGCGTAGGGCAACCCCGTCTCCGTAATGGTCATAGCAAAGACCCGCCTTGTTGTTCGCCTTAAAATCATTGACCTTTACAGAGTCGGCACTTGTCGCCATCCATACCTCATGGAAACCCTTGGCTCCAATCTTGGACATCTGCACAGGCCGAGGATAACCGTTGGCATCAACGGAAGCGACCGTCACGTTCTCGCATTGGGCAAGCAAATGGGTTGCTTTTTCCGTCAGTGTCCGTTCATCTTTTTCTTTCCACCGTTTCAGGCGCGGAAAGTATTGAAGCATCTGTTCTTTGGCCTGTATGGGAGTTAGGTTACATCCAGCCTGTGCATTCCATTGGTCTAAGAATTGCAGGCAGAACTCTATCATTTGTCCCATCGTGAAATCCTGGGTAAACGTGCCGTTCTTGTAACAATACATGCAATAATCCTCGCTGCGGCTTCCATCGGCATGGGTCCCTCTGTTCGCATCGTTCAGGGGCATGCCGCAACTTTGACAAAATTGTTGTTCCATATATATCCTATTTAATGTCTATCTCTTTCTTTATAAGCGGTTATAGTTACTTAACAAGGGAAAGAATATCACCCTCTATACTCCGTCGGGCTTACCCCCAGATGCTGCTGCACGTAACGGCTGAAATAGGCAGGCGATGAGAAACCGAACAGGTCGGAAATACGCACGAAAGTCAGCGACTTGTCACGAAGCAGGCGGGAAATGTCGAGCACGGTGTAGCGGTTTATCCAATAGTTGGCGGCATAACCGCTTATCTTGCGGGAGACTTCGGACAAGTATTTGGGCGTGACGCACAGCTTGTCGGCATACCAGTTCACTTCACGGTGTTCACGGTATGTCCCATTCTCCAGCATATTGAGGAAGCGGCTCATGATGGTGGCACTTTGCAGCGGGATATTATCCACACCGTAAAGATGGGAATGGAAATCGAAGAAGTCGATGATAAGCATCTGTACGGAGGCTATCAGCAAGTCGCGACGGAAATGGTGGTCGGTCTGCGCCAGCCGCTCTTCCACCATCTCGAAATCCCGGCGGCACAATTCCCATTGTTTGGCATCCAACTTCATGATGGGATTGCGGAACAGAGCCAGCTGGCCTTTCATGCCATAGTTGCTAAGCGGTGTGGACAGCACGATGAATTCAGAAGTAACGTATATCACCTTTACCCGAAAATCGTCTGCCGGGCGAATGCGTTCCACCAGCTTGCCCTTACGGACAATCATCAGGTCGCCTGCCTGTAACTCACGTTCCTCGCCGTTATATTTCAGCCGGCAACTGCCTGCCAGGCAAAGGGCATGGGCCAGATAATTGCTGTAAGCATCCGTACCCAGTCCGTCAAGGGTATCCTTTATGATAATATTTTCCGCTTCTGCCATATCCTCATTCTTTTATTTCCTTTGCAAATATACTATTTATCGGACAAAAACGGAAATATAGGTATGCCCTACCGTAATTCTTATAACGAGGCTTCCCCCTAACTACCGTACTTTTGCAGCAATATAATAAAAAATGAATATCCGCATTTTGCCCAATTACTCCCTTCCAAATGAAACTATGCTTCAACCGCGATAGAAGCAAGGATAAATGGCTGAGTATCCAATAATACTTGGTCATAGAAGCAAGGATACTTGAAGGCGGAAGTTTACCATAAAACGCTTCTTATTCCCTATTGGGGAAATTGAGGATATTCATATAATAAAAATCAAAAGAACTGGGCATCGGCTTTGTAGCATTCTCCCCACTTGCCAACGGTTTGCTCTCCCGGTATTATACGGAAAACGACCGTTTCGATGCAGTCAACGATTACCGTGCTTCCATGCCCCAGTTCCAGAAGGAAAGCTTCGGGCAGAACAAGACTCTGTTCGCTCTCCTTGATAAGCTGGCTGAGCAGAAACACGCTACTCCCGCTCAAATCTCTCTCGCCTGGATGCTGTGCAAAAAGCCGTGGATAGTCCCCATTCCCGGCACCCGTAAATTGTGCAGGTTGAAAGAGAACATCGGGGCGGCAGACATCCGCCTCTCTTCCGAAGAAATAAAGAATATAGATGCTGCTCTTGATGCCATGCAAATGAGCGACGTGTTCAGCGGTTCGCCTATAAAAAGTAAAGAAGAGTGAAACTTTCGTTGATATTGGTGCTTCAATCCGTAATCCATGTATGGACCGGGAAGTCGGATTGGCGTAACTTTGCCGTATCAATTAAATCTGAAAGATATGAACAAATTCACTTATCAATACCCCGTCCGACAACACTTCGGCAAAGGGTGCGCTGAGAGCGCAATCAAAGAAGAAATGAAACAAGTAGGCAAGAACGTGCTGCTGGCTTACGGCGGCGGCTCGCTGAAACGCACAGGGTTGTATGAAACGCTGATGGAATGGCTGCACGAGTGCGGCAAGAACGTGGTGGACTTCGGCGGCATCCTGCCCAATCCCACCTACGACAAGGTGCAGGAAGGAGCGCAACTGGTGCGCAAATACGGCATCGACTTCATCCTGGCCGTAGGCGGCGGGTCGGTCATCGACTGCTGTAAGATAGTATCGGCACAGGCACGACTGGACGAAGACATCTGGGACATGCAGTACACGCGGCATCAGTTTCCCACGGAGTTTGTGCCGATGGGAGCCGTAGTCACCGCATCGGGCACGGGAGCCGAGCAGAACAACGGAGCGGTCATCACCCATACCGCGAAGAAACTGAAGCAGCCGCTTGTCGGTGCTTACCATTCTTTCGCCATACTCGACAGCGACCTGACAAAGACTTTGCCGATGAAACAAGTCGTCAGCGGAGCTTTCGACACGCTGAGCCATTGCATGGAGACCTATATGGGCCGTCCGCATGGAGACAATCTCTCCGACGAAATCAACGAGGCAGTAATGCGCAACGTCATCAAGAACCTGCGTGCCCTCATTGCCAATCCCGATGATGACTTTGCTCGCGGCGAACTGATGTGGGACTCCGCCCTCGCCGAAAACAGCCTGCTGAAACTGGGTAAGCAGACCGATTTCCAATGTCACATGCTGGAACATGCCGTAGGAGCCTACACCGACTGTAACCACGGGCAGGGACTGGCCGTCATTCACCCCACCTTCTACCGCCACCTTTTAAGTGAGGGCAAGGAGAAGTTGGCACGCATGGCAGAACGGGTATGGAACGTGAAAGGCGATACGACAGACCAGACCGCCGCTCTCGGCATTGATGCCCTTGAATCCTTTATTCGGGAAATCGGCTTGCCCACCCGCTGGAGCGAGATGGGCATCACGGACGAGACAGTCCTGTGTGCCGCTGCCGACACCTGCCTGCTGATGCCCGGCTGCTGCAAGCAGTTCACAAGGGATGAGCTGTTTGAGGTGCTGAAGGAAAAATTATAACAAATGGCTTAGTCCGACTTGCCGACGGATTCATAGCCTTGCCATCCAATGCAAGAATGACAGACTATGGTTGGGCGATGAATCCGTTGGCAATTAGCAACATATCAATTTCTTTTGGTGAGATGTTTTCTCGTTCGGACTTATCATAAATGTAGAGGAGGTTGATGGTGGTCTCGTCTACGCTGGCAATGACGGTGAACGTAATGACCCGTGCTCCGCCGCTCTTCCCTTTTCCTTTGGAGGAGATACGCATCCTGACCTTGCGGAGTCCCCTGCCCAAGTCTGTGCCGAGGGTAGGATTGGCAAGAAGTTCTTCTTGTAAGCCCTCCAAATCTTTCCAGAGAGAACGGTAACGTTTAAGCAGACGTTTAGTCTCTCTCATAAATGTCGGCAGAGGCAGAATTTTAGGCTTCATGTTTCAGTTCCTCCAGAAATTCATCAAAAGACTTGGCTTGCAACTTGCCTTCTTTCATCAGTTTCATTTCTTTCAGCCCTGCATCAATGCCTGCCAGGATTTCTTCCTTGCTGATATATTCCGTTTCTGCTTCCTTTTGTTCACGGATGTTTTCTTGCAGCTTGTCCAGCAGCCACTCCTGATTGTTGAGCGATAAGCTTTGAATGGTTTGCCAAAGGCTGTCTAACGAAATAGTTGCTCTCATTGTTATATCTCCTTTATTGATTGGACTTTGCAAAGATAATGGATTTGTGACCAATATCCAAGCGCATAGGAGGGAAATCACTTGAACAAACTGTACGACACCACCACATTTAAGAATGGTATCGGCGAACGGTCCTGTTTCACCACCGGCTCCACCTCAGTCTTACCTTCCTCGTCTTTCACATTGATGCCCTTTCGGTTCTTCTTATACAGTCCGCTTTTCATTACCATTGACACGCCTGCATGGACGGAAAAGTAGAGACGGTGGTTGAGGATGTACTCATAATGAATCTCAGGTTTCAGCACGGCGTCGGAATAGTAGGCCGTGGACGGGGCGTCTTCCAGCGTGGTGCGCAGGTAGAAGTTTTCGCTGCTCATCGAGGCTCCGGCTGAGATGCGCTGTTTCTCCAGTTCGTAACGCAGGTAGAACTGACTGGGCATGGTGATGTCTACGCTGAGGCGCGGATTGCGGAAGCGGTGCCACCACGTGACGACGGGCATGACGGGCATACTGCTGAACAGCGTCCGCGCCATAACGCCCAGGCTGAAGCTGGTGCGCTCGGTATTCTTCAGCAGCATGACGGCGGAGAACGTCCCATCGAACATGCCGAACCCTTTGTTCCACCCGTCCACGGACAACGCGGCTGAGACAATCATGGGTTTGTTGAATAGCCCGAAATAATACGACCCATTTAGCCCTCCCTCATAATAGTCATAAGCCGATTGCTGAAAGACCTCTGACGACTGTCCGGTCTGTCTGTCGTACACGGTAAATTGGTAGCGGCTGTATGCCAGGTTGGCGTAAAGCGAGACCTTTCTCAACTTCAGCAACGGAATCATGGTAGAAACCTTCAGGGTATGCAAGTTTTTCTTGCGCATCTTCTCCACCTCCTGTCCGTCGAGGCTGAACGTGTAGTCGTGTGCCCACTTGGCCTCCCAATAGAGGTTGACCGTGCGGTAACGTGAGAAATTCTTCGCCATAAACGTGCGGAAATCACTGGCCAGTGAGTCGCTGATGACTTTATGCATGGCTATTTGGGTAATATTTACATGCTCAAAAGAATTTTTAGCAAGTCCGGTCTGAAACCGAACAGAACTTTTAATACTAAACTTATCAAAGAACTATTTGGCATAGTGGCAGAAGCCGCTTAGCCGATATGTTGAATTTTTAATGGACTATTGACATAAAGAATCCGTTACTAAATTCCGGTATTCAATAATTATAGCTTTATATTTAATTGTAAAATTCTTTTCCTGTCAGTTTTAAGATTCTCGATTTGATGGCACCTTTATTTCTGGCAAATATTTGCATAAGTTCAGATATCTTTTTCCCTTGAGAATAAAGGTACAACAATCTTTGGTCATCTTCATCAGTCCAACGTTCATAAGCATTAGCATACATTGCTTTCTGTTGTGCCATGTATGAGATTGTTGTATCCTTTTGAGGCTTGGAATATCCAATGGGTGACTCTATGGAATGAGTCTGCAGAAATGTATATCATTACAACATTGTTAAGGATGAAGCCTAAGAATGCATCCAAATCCATGTCCGAATGTTCGCTGAAATATTCCTTGTAACACATAAGGGTATTACACGTCTTTTGAATAGACATGTTTTCCTTTTTGTCGTTAGCCTTAGTAATGTGGATACATTTTTATCTGCTGCCCAATTACCCACTTTTGACTATAAAAAACTTTCGATATCGATACTATACGCTAAAAAGCATATCAGATTGTACATACCCCACTAACGATGATAGGCGGCAAGGTGGTTTTTCCCACACCTGCCGCCTATCTTACCAATAGTTAGTTATCTTGCTTTATCTCTCAATAGCAGCCTGCGCCGCAGCCAAACGTGCGATAGGCACGCGGAATGGAGAACAGCTGACATAGTTCAATCCTACTTTATCGCAGAACTTCACTGATGAAGGCTCGCCTCCATGTTCGCCACAGATACCGCATTTCAAATCAGGACGTACTGAACGGCCTTTCTCTACTGCCATTTGGATAAGCTGGCCTACACCGTTCTGGTCAAGTACCTGGAACGGATCTACTTTCAGAATCTTCTTCTCCAAATAAACCGGTAAGAAGGAAGCGATATCATCGCGCGAATAGCCAAATGTCATCTGCGTCAAGTCATTCGTTCCAAATGAGAAATATTCAGCATGCGAAGCGATGCGGTTAGCGGTCAGAGCCGCACGTGGAATTTCAATCATCGTACCTACCTTGAACGGAACTTCTATACCTTCTTGTTCGAAAACTCTTTTAGCCGTAGCGCGGATGATGTTTTCCTGTGCTTCGAATTCGTACAAGATACCAATCAACGGAACCATGATTTCAGGATGCGGGTCGTAACCTTCTTTCTTCAGCTCACAAGCGGCACCCAAAATAGCCTCCGTCTGCATTTCGGTAATTTCGGGATAAGTATTTCCCAAGCGGCATCCGCGATGACCTAACATCGGGTTGTGCTCGCACAGGCTTTCTACACGCTGGTGGATATAATCTACCGTAACACCCATCGCTTTCGCCATTTCCTCCTGGCCTTTCTGGTCGTGCGGAACGAATTCATGCAAAGGCGGGTCGAGCAAACGTACATTTACAGGATAACCGTCCATTGCTTTGAATATGCCCTTGAAGTCATTCTTCTGGTAAGGCAACAACTTAGCAAGTGCCTTCTTGCGTCCTTCTTCATCCGGTGCCAGAATCATTTCACGCATAGCGATAATCTTCTGATTGTCAAAGAACATGTGTTCCGTACGGCAAAGTCCGATACCTACGGCACCAAACTTACGGGCTACTTCCGCATCGTGGGGAGTATCCGCATTGGTACGTACCTGCAAGCGGGTATATTTGTTACACAAGTCCATCAGTTTTGCAAAGTTTCCTGATACTTCAGCTGCCTTGGTAGGCACCTCGCCCTGATAAACTTCGCCTGTACTACCGTTCAAGGAAATATAGTCACCTTCTTTCAGCACGACGCCATCGATTTCTACCGTGCGGGCTTTATAGTCTACATTGATAGCTCCTGCACCCGACACACAGCATTTACCCATACCGCGAGCCACTACGGCAGCATGTGAAGTCATACCGCCACGTGCGGTCAAGATACCTTCAGCAACGGTCATTCCAGCCAAGTCTTCGGGAGAAGTTTCGATACGTACCATAACCACCCGATGACCATCGGCACGCCATTTAGCCGCATCTTCTGCAAAGAATACAATTTGACCTGTAGCAGCACCCGGAGAAGCGGGAAGTCCGCGAGTCAAGACCTTAGCGTTACGGAGTTCTTCTTTATCGAATACAGGGTGAAGCAGTTCATCCAACTTATTCGGTTCGCAACGCAAGACAGCTGTCTTTTCATCGATTAAGCCCTGTTCCAGCATCTCCATGGCGATACGCACCATGGCAGCACCTGTACGCTTTCCGTTACGGGTCTGCAAGAACCAAAGTTTTCCTTCCTGTACTGTGAATTCCATATCCTGCATGTCATGATAGTGGTTTTCCAGTTTGGTCTGCAGCTCGTCAAGTTCTTTATAGATTTCCGGCATGGCCTCTTCCATCGAAGGATATTTGCTGGCACGTTCTTCTTCTGAAATGCCTTGCAGTTGCGCCCAGCGTTGAGAACCGATTTTAGTAATCTGTTGCGGCGTGCGGATACCTGCCACTACGTCTTCGCCTTGGGCGTTAATCAGGTATTCACCGTTGAAGAGGTCTTCGCCTGTAGCGGCATCACGAGAGAAGCAAACGCCGGTAGCAGACGTGTCGCCCATGTTTCCGAATACCATTGCCTGTACGTTTACGGCAGTACCCCATTCAGCCGGTATGCCTTCCATTTTCCGGTAAAGGATAGCACGTTCGTTCATCCACGAATCAAATACGGCACAGATAGCTCCCCACAATTGTTCGTAAGCATTGGCAGGGAATTCTTTACCGGTTTGAGTCTTAACAGCTTCCTTGAAGCGTTTTACCAGTTCTTTCAGGTCGTCCACTTCCAGTTCATTGTCCAAGCGGACCCCTTTCTTCTTCTTCACGTCTTCGATAATCGCCTCGAACGGGTCGATATCATCTTTATTGGCAGGCTTCATGCCCAATACAACATCGCCATACATCTGCACGAAACGGCGGTATGAATCCCATGCGAAACGTTCGTTGCCTGTCTTGCGTGCCAATCCGGCAACCACTTCGTCATTCAATCCCAAGTTCAGGATAGTGTCCATCATGCCCGGCATAGACGCGCGTGCACCCGAACGTACAGATACGAGCAACGGATTTTCTACATCACCGAACTTTGATTTCATGAGTGTTTCGACTCCCGCAATAGACTTTTCGACGTCATCTTTCAACAGAGCTACTACATCGTCTTTGCCTTTTTCGAAATATTCGTTACAAACTTCTGTAGTAATGGTGAAACCGGGAGGAACAGGTACGCCAATCAGGTTCATTTCAGCAAGGTTAGCGCCTTTACCGCCCAGCAGGTTTCTCATGTCTGCTTTTCCTTCGGCATGTCCGTTTCCGAAGGTGTAAACTCTTTTTGTTTCCATTTCTTTTGGTAAGATTTATTAGGTTATTATGTTTCTCATAAGTAGAGTGTCTGCAAAGCTATGGAAAATTTGCAACATATCAAATACAAATAAGGTGTTTTTGGGCATGTTTTGACAAACAGACTTGCCAAAAGCGGCTCTCAGGCTTTTTCATACCATTATGATTGGCTGGCCATATAGATAGCTTCGTCTGGTGTAAGATTAATAATCTTCTGCTTGTAAGATTAATAATCTTCTGCTTGTAAGATTAATAATCTTGCGGCCTGAAGATTAATAATCTTGCAACGTATGCACCTATATGCGCTTGCCTCCGCACCTGTATCCGCGGGCTTCCGCAACCGGCTGCGTCTCGCAATGATACCATCCGGGAAGGCGGTTGTCAAGAGTTTGGGGGAAATTATGCAGGGATGTGAAAAATAAATGCGGATAAATTCGGACTTCCTTTAAAATCTTTCCGGAATATGAAGGAAAATGCTTACCTTTGCACGCAAACTTGATTTATTAGAAAAACGACGTGACAAGAAAGAAGAAAGAACTTCCTTTACTGGAAAAGGTAACGATAACGGATGTGGCGGCAGAGGGAAAAGCTGTTGCCAAGGTGAATGATTTGGTCATCTTTGTGCCATACGTAGTGCCGGGCGATGTTGTCGATTTGCAAGTCAAGCGGAAGAAAAACCATTATGCGGAAGCTGTAGCCGTAAAGTTGCACGAAAAGTCTCCGATGCGTGTAGAGCCGTTTTGCGAGCATTACGGTGTGTGTGGCGGATGCAAGTGGCAATGTCTGGCGTATGCCGACCAGATTCGGTACAAGCAAAAGCAAGTGTATGACAACCTGACCCGCATCGGGAAAATCGAATTGCCGGAAATCAGCCCCATCATCGGTTCGGAAAAGACGATGTATTATCGCAATAAGCTGGAATTCACATTCTCGAACAAGCGTTGGCTGACCGAAGAAGAAGTGAAGCAGGATGTGAAATACGAGCAGATGAATGCAGTGGGTTTTCATATCCCCGGTGCGTTCGACAAAGTACTTGCCATCGAGAAATGCTGGCTCCAGGATGATATTTCCAATCAAATCCGCAACGCTATCCGCGACTATGCGTACGAACATCAGTATGCTTTTTTCAACCTGCGCACGCAAGAAGGCATGTTGCGCAATATGATGGTACGCACTTCTTCTACCGGAGAGTTGATGGTCTTGTTGCAATGCAAGATTGTGAATGACGAGGAATTGGAGAAAATGAAGGAACTCCTTCAATTTGTAGCGGACAAGTTCCCTCAAATCACCTCCTTATTATATGTGGTCAATAACAAATGCAACGATACAATCGGCGATTTGGATGTATGCGTATTCAAAGGGAAAGACCATATTTTCGAAGAGATGGAAGGGCTTCGGTTCAAGGTAGGTCCCAAGTCATTCTATCAGACCAATTCAGAACAAGCTTATAATTTATATAAGGTAGCCCGTGACTTTGCCGGATTAACGGGCAATGAGCTGGTATATGATTTGTATACCGGAACCGGAACCATCGCTAATTTCGTTTCCCGTCAGGCTAAAAAGGTAATAGGAATCGAATATGTGCCCGAAGCGATAGAGGATGCCAAAGTCAATTCAGAATTGAACGGCATAAAGAATACCTTGTTTTATGCAGGCGATATGAAAGATATCCTGACCGAAGATTTTATCCGCACGCATGGACGGCCCGATGTGATCATTACCGACCCGCCTCGGGCAGGCATGCATGGCGATGTCATTCAGGTGATATTGGCGGCAGAACCGGAACGCATCGTTTATGTGAGTTGCAATCCGGCTACACAAGCCCGCGATTTGCAGTTACTCGATGTGAAATATAAAGTAAAGGCAGTCCAGCCGGTAGATATGTTTCCACATACGCATCATGTGGAAAATGTGGTATTGTTAGAAAAGAAAATTCATTAAAAAATAATAGACGTGGCAATAAAAGACTTTAAGACAAACAAGCCTATTAAGGCGCATGCTACTTCGAAATATACAACTTACCGGGTAACCGAACCTGCCGGATTGATGGAATTCCTGATGAAGAAAATGGCAGGAATAAGCCGCACACGGGTTAAAGCTTTATTGACTAACCGGGTGGTATTGGTGGACAATACGATTCAGACGCTTTACAATTATCCGTTGCAACCGGGCATGTGTGTGCAAATCAGCCGGGAAAAGCACAAACACGAATTCCATCATCCGATGCTGAAGATTTTGTATGAAGATGCATACATCATCGTTGTCGAAAAAAAAGAAGGATTACTCTCGGTTGCTACAGAACGTCAAAAAGAGCGGACGGCACAACATATATTAAATGAGTATGTAAAACGGATTCATAAAGGGAACCGGATTTATGTCGTCCACCGTCTGGATAGGGAAACATCAGGTATTATGATGTATGCCAAAGATGAAAAAACGCAGCATACATTACGTGATAACTGGCACGACCTTGTGCGCGACCGCCGCTATGTAGCAATTGTACAAGGAGAGATGGAACAAGATGAAGGCACGGTATGTTCTTGGCTTACCGACCGTAAGCTATACGTAAGCTCCTCTCCGACAGATGACGGAGGCAAATATTCGGTGACTCATTATCACACCATCAAGCGTGCCAATGGCTTTTCGTTATTGGAATTGCAACTGGAAACGGGGCGGAAAAATCAGATTCGCGTACACATGCAATCATTAGGGCATCCCGTTGTAGGAGACGAACGTTATGGATGCGAAATGAATCCGTTAGAAAGATTGGCTCTTCATGCCTTTAAATTGTGTTTTTACCATCCAGTAACACACGAATGGATGGAGTTTGAGACCCCATACCCCACTCCTTTCAAGACATTGATGCTAAGAAGATAAGAAAGAACTGTTTTCGAGGATGTTTTCTCGATTTTATGAGAATGATAGCGGGCTATCCAACGAATACAATTTGCAAAATAAACCTAAGAAGCTGTTTTGAATTTCTCCAAAAAGTTTTTCTTGGCTTGATGTATCCTTTTTCGTGTGTGCTTTGGGCGATTTTTTGGTCCTTTTCGCTCCTGTTCTTCGTCAGATAGCCCGCTATCTTCCTCATCACAGAAGCGAAAATGCCTCAAAAACTCATCCCAAATCATCACACGATAAATTCAAAACAGCTTCTAAGCAAAGTTTAAACAGCTTCTAAAAACAGTTTCTCAGGAGGAATGATATTCCACCAACTTTTTGATAGGGTTTTGTAGAAATGTGCCGGTGCACAAGCCGCAACAGGCAGCTGCTTCCTCTATCTCAGCACGGAAATGCCAGGCTATAGAGCCTACAAACGAAACAGGCAGGCGTCTGGAGTAAAGCAGAACGTTACGCCGGAAGAACTCTCCGAAATGTTGAAGTAGGAAAGTATGCACCTCCGGGTCGTTTTTGTGCGCATGGATAAACGGTGCAAGACTTGCCAGAAAGCGGTTGGCCTGAGGATGACGATACACGCGTTCAATGATACCTTGCGGGTCGAGGCGCAACGTGTCCAACAAGGCATCGCGAAGCTTCAGGGGAAGTTGGCTCTTAAGGCAATCTGCTACAAAATGCTTGCCCAAGTAAGCCCCGCTTCCTTCATCGCCCAGAATATAACCTAAAGGGGAAATATTTTGGGTGATACGCTCTCCATCGTACAAGCACGAGTTAGAGCCGGTACCCAAAATACAAGCAATGCCCGGACGGTGTTGACACAAAGCGCGTGCAGCTCCCAACAAATCCGTTTCTACCTCAATGTGCGCCTTAGGGAAAAGGTCTTGCAGCGCTTCGGTGACAGGAGCCGATACGGATGGCAGACATCCGGCACCATAGAAGAAAATACCCGTACATGTATCTGCAAGTACTGTGCATCGGGGTACCAACTGGTCTTCGAGAATATGGCGGATATATTCAGCAGACTGATGGAACGGATTGATACCTTCGGTCTGCACTTGCATGTAAGCCCCACCGATGGTATCATAACACCAGTCAGTCTTCGTTGCTCCACTGTCGGCTATCAGAATCATTTGAGTTTTTAAGTTTTTGAGTTTTTAAGTTTTTTGAGTTTGTCAGCACACAGGCACTCACAGATTTTCATTTTCTCCTTTTGTCATGCTGAGTGCCTATTTCCTGCGGAAAACCCATTCGATTATGACAAATTGTAAATTCGTCATTGGTAGCATCGGCAAAGAATCTCGTGGACATCATGTGTATGCATCCGGAATGCTTCACTTCGTCCAGCATGACAAATTAAGAAGCTGTTTTGAATTTCTCCAAAAAGTTTTTCTTGTCTTGATGTATACGTTTTCGTGTGTGCTTTGGGCGATTTTTTGGTCTTTTTCGCTCCTGTTCTTCGTCAGATAGCCCGCTATCTTCCTCATCACAAAAGCGAAAATGCCTCAAAAACTCATCCCAAATCATCGCACGATAAATTCAAAACAGCTTCTAATTTGTGGTGAAACTCAAAAACTATTAATGACAATGTCCGCATCCGCCTCCACAACACCCATCTTCATCGTGGTGATGATGCCCTTCTTCACCGCATCCTCCGCCACAACCTTCGCAATGTCCTCCGCATCCTCCGCTCATGGCGTTCACGATTTCTTCGATTTCTTTATTCGTGGCAGGACGCATCTCAATAATCTTACCCTCGAACATCAGGTCTTTACCGGCGTGAGGATGGTTCAAGTCGATTACTACCTTATCATCGGTAATTTCGCCCACGTTGGCATAGAAGCGATGCCCTTCGTTGTCGTTCAGCATGATGATATTGCCCGGATAAATATTCTCGCTATCAAAATTCCCATCGGGATCGCAGAACATCGCCTTCGATACCTGGCGCACATTATCCTCATCACGCTCGCCGTATGCTTCGGCACAAGGGATGGTGAAACTGAAGTCGGCCCCCTTTTCCAAGGCAGTGATTTCTTTTTCGAAACGGTCAAGCGTATATCCGATTCCAGAAATAAACTGGAACGGATGTGCGGCAGGTGCTTCTTCGATAAGTTCTTTTTCTCCGCCGTTCATTGCGTAAAGGCGGTATGATACAGTGATGTATTTATTTTCCATGTCTAATATAAATATATTTATTGCGGCACAAAGATAATACAAAAAAGTGAGATACAGAGAAACCGTTCTGAATTTCTCAATGGCATCGCTGCAACCTTCTATGAAGATTGTGATGAAATTCTGATTCAGAAACTCTAAATCTACATGAAGTTACAGAGAAAAACATTTATGAACAAATATTCAATTTTTCTACAGACATTTACCAAATAAAAAAGTCCTGATTTCCAACGAAATCAGGACTCAAGTCGGGGTAGCGGGATTCGAACCCACGACCCCCTGCTCCCAAAGCAGGTGCGCTAACCGGACTGCGCTACACCCCGAATGGTCATTTTTTCAAAACCGATGCAAAGGTAATGGTTTATTTTGTAACCTGCAAATTTTTGGCAATCTTTTTTTCCCAAAAGCAAACACATCTATTTTTTTGGCATCTATTTTTTTAAGGCATCTAACTTTTGATGGACTTTATCTGCCTTTCCGCTTCTGTTATTTGCCAAACAATCCGCTATCTTCCTCATCACAGCCTCTCCCAGCCTCCTCATAAAGGAAGGTCGGGAGAGACTCTCAAAAGTCAACCCAAATCAGCGTACGATAAATCCAAAACAGTTTCTTTAATCTTCACCCCCGTACATTCTTGCCCGCATCGCCTTAATATGGTCGGACGCAATATATTCGTCATACTCCATCATCTTGTCAATGATACCGTTTGGCGTAAGCTCAATGATACGGTTCGCCACGGTCTCGATAAACTCATGGTCGTGCGAGGCAAAGAGGATATTTCCTTTATAAATCTTCAGGTTATTGTTAAATGCCTGAATCGACTCCAAGTCAAGATGGTTAGTAGGCGTATCTAATATCAGGCAATTGGCGTTGCGAAGTTGCATACGCGCAATCATGCAACGCATTTTCTCGCCTCCCGAAAGTACATTGACTTTTTTCAACACTTCTTCTCCAGAAAAGAGCATGCGGCCTAAGAAACTTTTCATATACACTTCGTTTCCTTCGCCATATTGGCTTAACCAATCCACCAGATTCAGATCGCTATTAAAATAACTGGTATTATCCAATGGAAGATAGGCTGTGGTAATCGTCACCCCCCAGTTATAATGTCCTGCCTGAGGCTTGCGATTGCCGTTGATAATTTCGAATAAAGCCGTCATTGCACGTGGGTCCCGGCTCAAAAACACAATCTTGTCCCCCTTCTCCACCGTAAAGTTTACATCGTTAAACAACACTGTGCCGTCTTCAGTGGTAGCACGCAACCCTGACACTTCCAGTATCTGGTTTCCCGGTTCACGATCCATAGTAAAGATGATGCCCGGATATTTACGCGAAGAAGGCTTGATTTCGTCCACATTCAGTTTTTCCAGCATTTTCTTACGGCTGGTGGTCTGTTTTGATTTTGCCACATTGGCAGAAAAACGGCGTATAAATTCCTCCAGTTCCTTACGTTTCTCTTCCGCTTTTGCCTTCTGATTCTGCTGTTGGCGTAAAGCAAGCTGACTGGATTCATACCAAAAACTGTAGTTCCCTGCAAAAAGGTTCACTTTCCCGAAATCAATATCTACCGTATGTGTACATACCGAATCAAGAAAGTGGCGGTCGTGACTCACCACCAAAACCGTATGCTCGAAATCGGCCAAATAATTCTCCAGCCATGTCACTGTATCCATATCCAAATCGTTGGTCGGCTCATCAAGCAATAAGTTATCCGGATTACCGAACAAAGCCTGTGCCAGCATCACACGTACCTTTTCTTTTCCACTCAAGTCACCCATCAGAACATAATGCTTGTCTTCCTTAATGCCCAATCCGCTCAATAAAATCGCCGCATCGCTTTCAGCATTCCATCCTTCCAACTCTGCAAATTTCTCCTCCAGTTCAGCTGCCTTCAGCCCATCTTCGTCCGAAAAATCAGCCTTGGCATATAATGCTTCACGCTGCTTCATGATATCCCACAATACCGTATGCCCCATCAGTACCGTGTCGAGTACGGTATGCGTGTCATACTTAAAATGGTCTTGGCTCAATACTGAAAGACGCTCGCCAGGCCCTAAAGTTACACTTCCCTTCGTAGGGTCCAGTTCTCCTGAAATGACTTTCAAAAATGTGGATTTTCCAGCGCCATTGGCACCAATGACACCATAAATATTTCCATTGGTAAACTTGATATTCACATCGTTGTACAACACTCTTTTACCAAATTGAACGGCTACGTTTGAAACTGTTATCATCTTTTTACTATACCTATATTAAACTTATGTGGGCACAAAGATAAGAAAAAAAGGCAAATGAAATACAGAAAGCCTGCCAGTATGGCAAAAATTCATTACTTTTGCACCTGTTTTTCGCATGCCAGCCATTCAGGCACGGATTTTGTAGCGCCATTTTTCAGAACAAACAAAACATTATATAATTATGAGTACAAATAATCATAACGAAGAAGAAATCAAACA
The DNA here is from genome assembly GCF_014837065.1 of Phocaeicola intestinalis. Classification (GTDB taxonomy): domain Bacteria; phylum Bacteroidota; class Bacteroidia; order Bacteroidales; family Bacteroidaceae; genus Phocaeicola; species Phocaeicola intestinalis. Next base: position 47,744 of record NZ_JACSPP010000016.1, on the reverse strand, counting down.
AGGCCAGGCCGAACAGCCTTCAGGCGAACAAACTGAGACAACATCTGAAAACAAGCAAGAACCCAATAAGAAAGAAGACGAACAAGAATTGGCCGGTGAAGCAAAATTGCAAAAAGAACTGGAAACAGCCACAAAAACCATCGAGGAGCAAAAAGACAAATACTTGCGTCTGTCTGCCGAATTCGACAACTATCGGAAACGCACGATGAAAGAGAAAGCTGAATTAATCAAGAATGGAGGAGAAAAAACCATCAGTGCCATACTCCCGATTCTTGATGACATGGAGCGTGCCTTGCAAAATGCAGCAAAGACAGAAGATTTGGATGCCATCCGCCAAGGTATCGAATTGATTTCGCAAAAGTTCCACAAAGTGCTGGAGCAAGAAGGACTTCAGAAAATGGAACCAATAGGCGAAGCTTTTGACACAGACTATCACGAGGCTGTCGCATTGGTCCCTGCCCCCAATGAAGAGCAGAAAGGAAAAGTGCTGGACTGTGTACAAACCGGATATAAACTGAACGACAAAGTAATCCGCCACGCGAAAGTTGTTGTTGCACAATAATATAAAAAAGATTTGTTGATATGGCAAAAAGAGACTACTATGAAGTATTAGGGGTCGACAAGTCGGCCTCGGCAGATGAAATAAAGAAAGCCTACCGGAAGAAAGCAATCCAATATCATCCGGACAGAAACCCCGGCGACAAGGAAGCCGAAGAAAAATTTAAAGAAGCAGCAGAAGCGTATGAAGTCCTAAGCAATCCGGACAAACGTGCACGCTATGACCAATACGGCTTTGCAGGCGTAGACGGAGCTGCCGGCGGAGGAGGATTCGGAGGATTCGGCGCAGGCGGAATGTCAATGGATGATATATTCTCTATGTTCGGTGATATCTTCGGCGGACGAGGAGGATTCGGAGGAGTCGGTGGTGGAAGTGCCCAGCCACGCCAACGCCGATACAGAGGTTCCGACTTGCGAGTAAAAGTAAAACTCAGTTTGAAAGAAATTTCTACAGGAGTAGAAAAAAAATTCAAACTGAAAAAATACGTTCAATGTAGTCATTGCCACGGAACTGGAGCTGAAGGCACAGGAGGCGTGGAAACTTGTCCTACCTGTCGCGGAACAGGCAGTGTCACCCGTACCCAGCAAAGCATTTTCGGCATAATGCAGACCCAGTCTGTGTGCCCACAATGTGGAGGTGAAGGCAAAATTATCAAGAACAAATGCAAAGAATGTGACGGAGAAGGCATTGTCTACGGCGAAGAAATCGTAACGGTAAAGATACCGGCAGGCGTAGCCGAAGGTATGCAGGTCACTATCAACGGTAAAGGAAATGCCGGGAAACATAACGGTGTACCGGGTGATTTGCTGGTCTTGATCGAAGAAGAAAAACATCCCGAACTAATCCGTGATGAAAGCGACCTCATCTACAACCTCTTGCTAAGCGTGCCTACAGCGGCATTGGGAGGCACGGTAGAAATCCCCACTATCGATGGCAAGGCAAAAATCAAAATAGAGCCAGGCACTCAACCGGGTAAAGTTTTACGCCTGCGAGGCAAAGGGCTCCCTACAATTAACAGTTACGGATACAATACAGGTACGGGAGACTTACTGGTAAATGTCAGTGTATATATTCCTGAAAAGCTGAACAAAGAAGAACGCCAAGCGTTGGAAAAATGGCAGGAATCGGAAAGTTTCAAGCCCAACATGACCTTGAAAGAAAAAATATTCAAGAAATTCAGAAGCTTATTCGAATAAATACGCTTTTGCTGATACCATCACAGCACCCACAGACGACACAGTCTTTTCAATTGAGAAACTGTTGTGAATTTATCGTGCGATGATTTGGGATGAGTTTTTGAGACATTTCTGCTTCTATGATGAGGAAGATTGCGGTCTGTCTGACGAAGAAAGAAGCGGAAAAGACAAAAAACGCCCAAAGCACACACGAAGACGAATACATCAAGCCAAAAAACTTTTTGTAGAATTCCCGAACAGTTTCTGAAAATTATTTTCTGTGTAGCCTGTGTGGCTTGCGTTCAAAATACCGTTATTAATCCTCATCTCATATGAAACCAAAAGAAATTCCGGTGCTGCTCCTTACCGGCTATCTGGGCAGCGGAAAAACCACTTTAGTAAACCGAATCCTTTCCAACAAACGGGGTATCAAATTTGCCGTCATTGTAAATGATTTAGGCGAAATAAACATTGATGCTGACCTGATTCAAAAAGGAGGTGTCGTAAATCAAAAAGATGACAGCCTGGTATCCTTGCAAAACGGATGTATCTGTTGCACACTAAAGACCAATCTGATAGAACAGTTGTTTGAGCTGATGAAAAGCCAGCGATTCGACTATATCGTCATTGAGGCTAGTGGCATTTGTGAGCCGGAACCCATCGCACAAACCATCTGTTCCATACCTTCACTAGGTGGTGCCTATGCAAAATATGGCATTTGCCGGCTGGATTGCATCGTAACGGTAGTAGATGCCATGCGTATGCAAGACGAATTTGCCTGTGGAGATAACCTGACACGCAAAAACATTGACGAAGAAGATATTGAAAACCTGATTATCCAACAAATCGAATTTTGCAATATCATCCTGCTCAACAAAGCTTCTGAAGTAAAACCCGAAGAATTAAACCGTATCAAACAAATAATCCGTACAATTCAGCCTGCTGCCGAAATCATCGAATGCGACTATGGGAATGCAGACCTCGATAAGTTGCTAAATACACAGATGTTTAATTTCGAACGTGTGGCAACATCTGCCGGATGGATTCGGGGTATTGAAAAAGCTGCGACCGAAGAAGAAGAACGCGAAGCTCACCTACAAGCTGCCGAAGGACATCACCACGATGAAGACGGACTTCACGAAGAAGAAAATCATCACCATCACGAGCATCACCACCACGATGAGGGTGAAGCAGAAGAATACGGTATCTGCACATTCGTGTATTACCGTCGCCCTGCCTTCGACATTCATAAGTTAGACCGCTACATCGCTACCAAATGGCCGAAAAACATCATCCGTGCGAAAGGGGTATGCTACTTCAGCCATAACCGCGACATGTCTTATCTTTTCGAACAGGCAGGAAGACAAAAGCAACTGCACGAAGCAGGCTTATGGTATGCCACCGCACCCGAAGAAGACTTGGTCAAACTGATGGTGCAAGAGCCTGGGTTAATGCGTGACTGGGATGAAAAGTATGGAGACCGCATGATAAAACTCGTTTTCATCGGGCAACATCTCGATAAAGCACAAATCACACATGATTTGGATGAGTGTCTGGAATATTAACATCTCTAACACAATCAATAAAAACAATATGGAAATAACAAGTGCCAAATTCGTTGTCAGTAATTCGCGGGCGGATATGTGTCCGGATGGAAATCTGCCCGAGTATGCTTTTATCGGACGCTCCAACGTAGGCAAGTCCAGCCTCATCAATATGCTGACCAATCACTCTAAGTTGGCTATGACTTCGTCTACTCCCGGAAAGACATTACTCATTAATCATTTTCTCATCAACAATTCGTGGTACCTGGTTGATTTGCCTGGGTATGGCTATGCACAGCGAGGGAAGAAGGTAATGGAAAATATCAAGAACCTCATCCAACATTACGTATTGGAACGAATACAGATGACATGCCTGTTTGTACTGGTTGACAGCCGGCTTGAACCTCAAAAGATAGACTTACAATTCATTGAGTGGCTGGGTGAGAACAGCGTGCCTTTTGCGCTTGTATTTACCAAATCCGACAAACAAAGTGCCGGAAAGACTAAGCAAAATGTAGAACGTTTTCTTGATACCTTGAAAGAGCAATGGGAAGAACTCCCCCCCTATTTCATTACTTCATCCGAAAAAAAGACAGGAAGACAAGAATTGCTGGATTACATCGAATCAGTCAATCGCACATTACAATAAGTCCCAAGTCATGTCATTTTGTCAGGAATCAATTAAACACATAAAAGGTCATCCCTAAAAATTTTGAGATGACCCTTTATGTGAAATCAAGACCTTTTAAAAGAACCTTTTAAAAAATCACACCCAACCGGAAACCGGCATTATTCTGTCCATCAATATCTTCACTGGCTAAGGTTTCCGCTTTATTGGTCATATAACTATAATAACCTGCTATGTGAAAACCTAAACGATGACCTTTAAATGGGAAAATGCGCAAACCGATTTCAGGCGAAGCATAAAATCCCCATGGATTATCATACACCCCTCCTGTACCATAATAGGTGGTATAACGTGTATATGCTGCTCCCAGTTTCACACCTACATAAGGCTTAACTACCTTACCATTATATATACTATACGAAGTTGTAAGTCCAAAAGGTAACTGATAAGCCGAACGTTGCTGGTCAGTCGTCAGCGATTCAGTAGGGGAAAGTTGTAAAGTTTGCCTGCCTACATACCTATGATTGGTGTGGAAATTTATAAAGCCTCCTATCGCCCAACGTGGAGCCACATTATAAGTAGCCTCAAAATTCATCCCCCACCCGCTGATTTTATCTGCAAAATCAGTAGAATATGGAGCATTTACCTGCCAGTCGATAGTAAAATGCATTTTACGGGCATCCCATTGAGCATATCCCTTTGCGACTCCACACAGCATTACACAACAAGCTATTGCAAAACTTCTGAATATCATTGTTTTCATAATTTAATCCTCCTTTATTATTTATTGGTACTCAAATAAGCCGACTGACTGAAAGCCTGGTCCACACCATCCAACAACAACTGCATATTCACACGGTTGCTCCCGAACTGGAACCCCGAAGCACTGGCATACCATACTACAGGAATCTGACGCTGATTGTTGTCTGCATCCTGTCCTGTCAAATCCACCATCTCTAAAATCAAGGCTTGCGTGTCATAACTATAACTTACCGGATAAGGATAATACCATCCGCCCCAGCCGGCTCCCCAGTAAAAAGGATCCCACCAGCCTCCCCAATAACCGCCGGAAATGACAGTATTGGTCTGTGACACATACGATAATTGTACACCTACATCAGCATTGCCTTTTTGAGTCGGATCAGTAATACGCTGGTAACCCAAACGGTTCATCTGATTTTCTACTTCACCGACTATAGCCAGTGCATTGTTGTCGGTCCAATACGAAGCATGTATATCACCTGCCTCCAAAATACTATCAGGCAAATAATATGTAACATACTTGCTGAAATCAACGCTATTGTCATGATCGGTATATACTACCAAATCACTGTCCAACTGCCCCATATCCGGGTCTTTCTCACATGCGGCCAAGCTCATTAAAGCAATTATACCGAATGCCATAAACAAATTCTTTTTCATATCTGTCTTTCCATTTAATTAGTCAAATCATAAAAAATGTCACGCCAGTTTCCTGGCCAATCCATCACATTCCATCAAAACGAACGTCCTTTAAATACTGTACTCTTATGCAAAGGTAACAAAACACCATTCAAAGTCAAACGGTTCGAATTAAAATTAGGGAAGATTTCAACCGATGCTTGATTGGAACCTTTCATCATGCCAATTTCCACTCTTGCCGAAATTCCCGCTCCCATTACATTCATGGTCAAACGCAAATTGCCTTTCTTGTCTTCTTTCACTTCATAAGAAGATACCGAACCGTCTACCGTTACACCTCCCAGCCCGTTCGGTCCACTGACTGGAATATTAAAAGCGACCTGTACAACCGCCTTTTCACCATCTACAGATACAAAATTTGTATTCGAATTGACATATGCCATCTGTCCATACTTGAAGACAACTTTGTCGGCTTCTAAAGTAAATGCCTTGTCATTCAAGGCTTGTTTCGCTTCTTCGAAAAGCAAGCTGTCCAATTTGGCTTGCATTTCTTTCTTTTCTTCACGAGTCAATTCACGTTCTGTTTCTTGGGCTTGAAGCACACCAGTGCTTAAAAATGCCACACAAATGACTAAAGTTGATAAAATCTTTTTCATAATCAATCTCTCCTTTTTGTTTAATGTTTGTCTATACTACCAAATCACTGTCCAACTGCCCCATATCCGGGTCTTTCTCGCATGCGGCCAAGCTCATTAAAGCAATTATACCGAATGCCATAAACAAATTCTTTTTCATATCTGTCTTTCCATTTAATTAGTCAAATCATAAAAAATGTCACGCCAGTTTCCTGGCCAATCCATCACATTCCATCAAAACGAACGTCCTTTAAATACTGTACTCTTATGCAAAGGTAACAAAACACCATTCAAAGTCAAACGGTTCGAATTAAAATTAGGGAAGATTTCAACCGATGCTTGATTGGAACCTTTCATCATGCCAATTTCCACTCTTGCCGAAATTCCCGCTCCCATTACATTCATGGTCAAACGCAAATTGCCTTTCTTGTCTTCTTTCACTTCATAAGAAGATACCGAACCGTCTACCGTTACACCTCCCAGCCCGTTCGGTCCACTGACTGGAATATTAAAAGCGACCTGTACAACCGCCTTTTCACCATCTACAGATACAAAATTTGTATTCGAATTGACATATGCCATCTGTCCATACTTGAAGACAACTTTGTCGGCTTCTAAAGTAAATGCCTTGTCATTCAAGGCTTGTTTCGCTTCTTCGAAAAGCAAGCTGTCCAATTTGGCTTGCATTTCTTTCTTTTCTTCACGAGTCAATTCACGTTCTGTTTCTTGGGCTTGAAGCACACCAGTGCTTAAAAATGCCACACAAATGACTAAAGTTGATAAAATCTTTTTCATAATCAATCTCTCCTTTTTTGTTTAATGTTTGTCTATAAAACAAACTCAAAGTCCTTTTACTGCGGAATATTAGATTAAAAAAATATAAAAGGAAGCAGAAGCTTAATCTATATCAAGATTATTCGTATCTTTAAGTGTATAAATCTTAAAACTCCATCATTATGAACAACATTTCAGATATCACCATACTGGTAGCCGTCATTGCCCTTGCCCTTTGGCCAATTGTATTGTTCTTGATTCGCATCATACACGAACGAAAAAAACGGCTGGAACATCTGGAACAAATGACCAAGGACGAACTAGATGAAATCAGTACAAAACAATTGGTAGTCAGCACCTTGAAAAAGATAGGATGCCAACCCGAGGAAAACGAGGAAGGACACATCGCCTTCAAGTATCAGGGAGACGATTTCTACATTGCCGCAGAAGAAGAAAACCGTTTCATCATGATATGGAATCCATGGTGGGGCTCTATCAATACCGACAACGAAGCCTTCCCTGTATTGAAAGAAATAATCAACCTGGTCAATGTCAATTCGCTGGTCACTACCGTTTACATGGCAGATGAGGACGGGAAAACCGTAGGACTGCATTCGCGTTGCCATACATACTTTTCACCCAACGAAGGAGAACTGGAAGAACACCTGAAAATGTTGCTCGACTTTTTCTTCGACACACACAACGCCATCAAAGAAAACCTGAACCAACTGGGTAATGCTACCGTAGCTGAAGAAGAGAAAAAGGAACGGGTTAAAGTAAAAGGATTCGCCGCATACAAGGAAAACACAATGCCCATCGAGACGAAAGCGGAACAAAATGCATAAAAAGCATTTGAAACTGTTTTGAATTTAGAAGCTGTTTTGAATTTATCGTGCGATGATTTGGGATGAGTTTTTGAGGCATTTTCGCTTCTGTGATGAGGAAGATAGCGGGCTATCTGACGAAGAACAGGAGCGGAAAGGACCAAAAAATCGCCCAAAGCACACACGAAAACGGATGCATCAAGCCAAGAAAAACTTTTTGGAGAAATTCAAAACAGCTTCTTATCATGAATCAGGGATGATTTCTTGCAAAGACGCAAAATTTTACGTCTCTACTACGAGGAAGATAGCGGTCTATCTCAAAATAGTTTCTTAACTTTGCGCCACTTAACGAAAAATGATTTCCTTGACATGAAACAAACATTGGAAGAGAACAAAGGCTTACCCGCCTCACTGCTGTGGACACTAGCCATCATTGCAGGCATCTCGGTAGCCAACCTTTATTACAACCAACCATTGTTGAATCGTATCAGCGATGAGTTGGATATTTCTGAATTTACCGCCAATCTCATTCCCATGACCACCCAGATAGGTTATGCGGCAGGACTGCTGTTCATCATTCCACTTGGCGACCTCTATAACCGGCGAAACATTATCGTTGTCAATTTTCTGCTGCTTTCAGCATCACTGTTCGGCATAGCGGTAGCGACAAACATCCATTTTATTTTGCTTGCCTCGCTCATCACGGGTATCTGTTCGGTCATGCCTCAAATCTTCATCCCAATAGCTGCCCAGTTTTCACGCCCCGAAAAGAAAGCCCAAAATGTAGGACTACTCATCAGCGGACTGCTGACCGGTATACTAGGGTCACGCGTGATAAGTGGCATTGTAGGCGAATACTGGGGATGGCGGACCATTTTCTACATTGCGGCAGGCATGATGCTGGCTTGCATTTTCATCATCATACGCACATTACCCGACATGCCTTCCAATTTTAAAGGAAGCTATTGGGGATTGATGAAATCGGTCTTTACACTCATCCGGCAGAATGCCACACTCCGCCTGGTATCTTTCCGTGCCGGACTTTGTTTCGGGTGTTTTCTTACCTTGTGGGCTTGTCTTGCATTCAAGATGAGCCAAGCTCCCTTTTATGCAGGAAACAACATCATTGGAATGCTGGGACTATGCGGCATGGCAGGAGCCTTGACTGCATCTTTCGTCGGGAGATATGTACACCGCTACGGAGTAAGGCGTTTCAATTTCATCGGTTGTGGCATTATGATTGCATCGTGGTGTCTCCTCTACCTTTTCCAGAATAGTTACGCAGGCATCATTGCCGGCATCATCCTGATAGACATTGGCATGCAATGCATACAAATCAGCAATCAGACCTGTGCCCTTTCGCTGGCTCCACGTGCCGCAAACCGTGTCAACACAATTTTCATGACTACTTATTTCATCGGAGGTGCTTTTGGGACTTTTCTCGCCGGAACCTTTTGGCACCATGCCGGATGGACAGGCGTCACCCTGACCGGTGTCTGCCTTGCCGGAACCTCCTTACTTATTACCCTCTTTGCCAAACACTAAAACATAGCACTCTCATGAAGCAAAAAAACATTTACGCAAACGACTGGCTGCAAATTCATCCTTATACAACCCTACAGCCTTCCGACATTTATTTCGTGGAACTTGCCAACCGCCTGTTCCATGCATGCACTACGACAGGACTGCCCGAAGCTCTCCGCAAAAAGCTGGCGCTCTATGCTTCGGCATATCTTGAAGATCAAATATCCGGCCTGCAACTCTGGCAAAGCTTTACCGGCGAGCACCAAAGACTATACGGTACCATGCTTCCATTTTATACTATCGATGCTTCCTATTATCCCGATGAAATCAACGAGGAAGATTTGCGTTTCCTGATTTGGAACACCTGGCAGAAGGCCGGAATAACTTCCAGCTACCTTAATCCCGAAGATACCCGTATCACCAACCTGGCACAAAGCTTTTACTCCATCCTGGACAAAGCATACGAAGAAGCACCTGAAAATCCTGTACTGAAAAATTATTTTGCTTCTTTCGATAGTGAAACCGATGCCGACCGCAAATTGACCTGGCTTTTCGGGCACACGTACCTGACCGAACCTTCGATGTATCCTTATATCAACCACGTAGCACCTAACGACCGGTTCATTATGCCAACAGGTCCCTTGGCACTGTTTCTCCACGAATGGATAAGCATACTTTCGGACAACACCGACTGGAAAGCAATAAAAGGATTGTTCACAGAAGAACCTGTATTACCTCCACACATAGCCGCGGCTAATGAGAAAATCTACCGGGACTTCACCGAAGGAACCGACGGAACTTCCATTGTTTACCTGAACGGATACGGTGAACTTCGACGCTTCCTGGTCGATACATTGCACTGGCAAGATGACGACAACCACACTTTGCCGCAAATGAAAGCACACCGCAATTTCATTCTGATGACGAATCCCGCCAAAGGAATCCTCCTGGCAAAAGACATCTGCGAATACATAGCCGACAAAAACAATCCGATGTATGACCATAGCCTGGCGCAAGCCAACGCTTTCCGGTTGCTGACAGAAGAAAGCCTCTGCCCTCCCGACCTGCTCACCTACTGCATCCGCAACGGCTTACTTCCCGATGCATCACTTCCAGAAGGGAAAAACACAGACCTGGTACAAAAGAATCTGGATTTCATCGCCCGTCACGCTTTACTATACTATTACCGGGGTGACTAAAGACAGGAAATCTGTCTCCTAGAGTATAAGGAATTTACGGACAACACTGAGAAGCTGTTTTGAATTTCTCCAAAAAGTTTTTCTTGGCTTGATGTATACGTTTTCGTGTGTGCTTTGGGCGATTTTTTGGTCTTTTTCGCTCCTGTTCTTCGTCAGATAGCCCGCTATCTTCCTCATCACAGAAGCGAAAATGCCTCAAAAACTCATCCCAAATCATCGCACGATAAATTCAAAACAGCTTCTGAGAAAAAACGAACATAAGTGATAAGGCTGACTTACTTATGTGAAACGCCTGGGTTACTTATGTGAAACAGCCAACTCACTTATGTTCATCAAAAGGCCTACTTGAGCTTTGAATGAATTCCGCAAGCAACCCATGCAGGGTAATCGGTCAGAATGCGGACATTCATTTTTATGATTGCACATACCTTACAGACTGCTCAATTCCTGATACAAGCGTTGCACTGGTAACCCCATTACATTATAAAATGACCCTTGAATGCTGGCCACAGCAACATAACCTATCCATTCCTGCACACCGTATGCACCTGCCTTATCGAAAGGGCGATAACGGGAAACATAATAATGTATCTCCTCCTCACTCAACGAAGCAAAAGTCACTTCTGTCACTGATGCAAATGTCTTCTGAAACTCTGCCGTAGTCAGACATACTCCTGTAATAACCTGATGAGTCCGTCCCGACAACTTCTTCAACATCCGACAAGCATCTGCTTCATCTTCCGGCTTTCCCAACACTTCACCATCAACATACACTATGGTATCTGCCGTGATAATCAATTCGTCCGCATCCATATCCTTACGGTAAGCATCGGCTTTCTCACGTGCAATATATACCGGTATTTCTTCACTTCTCAACGATTCGGGATATGTTTCGTTAATGCCTGGCAACACCTTCACTTCATAATCGATGCCCAAGCCTGAAAGCAATTCCCTGCGCCGGGGTGAATTGGAAGCAAGCTTCACTTTGTATTTCTGTAAATTCTCCAATATCATATCACTCTTCTATTTTTAATATTCATGCATTTACCATCCGAAAGCATCCGCGTGCGACATCCATTTGCCCTGTGCACGCAATACCTGTTCTACCACATCCCTTCCGCATCCGTATCCTCCTTTGCGATGGGAAATATACTTGCATATCGCCTTGATTTCGGGGGCGGCATCGGCAGGACAACAAGGCAAACCCACCATACGCAACACATCATAGTCGGGAATGTCATCACCCATATACAATACTTCCTCCGGCATCAACTCATATTTTGCCAACAGGTCGGCATATTCGTTGGTTTTTACCGACGCACCCATATAGATATCTTTCACCCCCAGCCCTTCGTAGCGTTTCCGTATCGCTTCCGAACGGCCTCCTGTAATTATTGCCACATGCAACCCACATTTCACGGCAAGCTGCAAAGCATATCCGTCCTTGATGTTCACCGTCCGCATCGGCTCACCTTCCATGCTCATCGGAATGGTTTCGGCACTCAACACTCCGTCCACATCAAATACCAGTGCCCGTATTTTTGTCAAATCATAATTAATCATATCTGAGTTTGTGTTTTTTTAGTTTGTGAGTCTGTAAGTTCATTAGTTCAATTATTCTTAGAAGCTGTTTTGAATTTCTCCAAAAAGTTTTTCTTGGCTTGATGTATCCTTTTTCGTGTGTGCTTTGGGCGATTTTTTGGTCCTTTTCGCTCCTGTTCTTCGTCAGATAGCCCGCTATCTTCCTCATCACAGAAGCGAAAATGCCTCAAAAACTCATCCCAAATCATCGCACGATAAATTCAAAACAGCTTCTTATGCAAAAACTAAAAAGTTCATAAACTCAAGAACTTAAAAACTTATGAATGTTCTTGCTTATCAACTCGTATAGCTCGGCAAGTTCAGGTTCATCGGCAAGCATGCTCAGATGACGGTTGATTACATTTTCGTCATACCGCCTTGCCGGTCCGGTCTGTGCCTCCAAGGGAGAAAGCTCGTGTACTTTGCGTGCCGTTTCGTCTATCAAAGGCAACATCGCCCCGAAAGGCAATCCGTGTAATGCCAACAAATGCTCTGCCACAGCATACATGTGATTGGCAAAATTGCAAGCAAACACTGCAGCAACATGTAAATAGCGGCGTTGCTCGGACGTAGCCTCGTATGCCTTTCCTCCCAACTGCCCTGCCAATATTTTCAAGGTTTCCATTTCTTCCTTTCCCGACCCTTCGACAAAAAAAGGCACCGTTGAGAAGTCTACCCCCCTACCCTTGCTGAATGTCTGCATCGGATAAAGCACTCCATAATGCCGCGCCAGACCTTTCCATACATTCATCGGCATACTTCCAGCCGTATGTACAAAAAAAGCATCCGGATGACGACTTACCAAAGGAGGTATCACTTTTTCCAAAGCCGAGTCCTTGACAGATACAATATACATGTCAGCTTCCGGATTCACCATGTCAAGCCTTGTCGTATAGGGACAGTGCAACTTACCGGCCAATGCCGAAGCCGAGGCTTCGGTACGGCTGAACACTTGTACAACCTCATAACCGGCATCGCACAATGCCGGTCCCAGATGGGTAGCCACATTTCCGGCACCCACCAATACGACCTTTTTCAAGGACACAGGCTGTCCGTCTATCAATTCTTTATTCATTATTTTCTCATTCTTCATTTATCGGGATGAAAGCCAATACAACAAGATACCTATCAGGAGCAATGCTACAGGAAGCAGATAGCCCGACATCTGTCCTAACAAAGAAACTACCAGTCCGATGTTCTGTATCAACCAGATACCTGCCAGGACAATTCCTACCGACTTGTCCGCCTTAAACCATAAAAAGATAACCGCCGCATAGAGCAACATCGTATCTTTCTGCATCACCCAAGGCAAACCATGGGCAGCGAAACCAATCAGACGGTCGAGCAAATAAAGAAGTCCCATTATTCCCAAGAACACTGCCGTAGCACGATACGTGTCTTTATGATTCGAAGCCTTTGCAGTCATCGTTCACCATATTTATTAAGGTGTATCTTTTCCCATTGCAGCTTGTCTTCATCGAAAGGTTTCCGCTCCATGCCTTTATGCCCAACCGCAATAATGGAAAGTACCTGAAGCTGCAAAGGGATATCCAACACCCCGTGCACAAACTCATCGGCCGACATACCTGTAGCTGTATATCTTTCGCGTACCTGAATCCAACAACTGCCCAGCCCCAGGTCTTCTGCCTGAAGCTGAATCATGATGGAAGCTACCGATGCATCTTCTATCCACACATCGCTTGCCAACGGGTCGCCAAGCACCACGATGCCCACTGCGGCATCCTTCAGGAACGAAGCCCCCGCTTCTTTGCACTTCGACAGCAATTCCAGCGTAGACTTGTCGTCCACGACCACAAATTGCCAACTGTTGCTCCGTTTCGATGTGGGTGACATCAATGCTGCTTTCAGCAATGATACCACTTCATCCTGAGTCAATTCTTCGCCGGTAAATTTACGCATGCTGCGCCGTCTCTTGATTAATTCACTGAAGTTTTCCATAAAGCTTGATTTTAGCGATGACAAAGATACAGGTAAAAACCGGAATGCTCAAATAAAATGCCGCCTAACTTATAGCTATTTGCCAATCTGACCACATAAAGAATGCAGTATATATTTATTTTTCAGGAGGGACGTATTGACTGTCGTTGAATATCCATTTATTCTTTTTAAGTAAGTGTGCAAAATTAAATGATATTACCAGAAACACAGATTTTCACGGATTAGCGCAGATTATTGTAATTTACGATTTGACAATTTACTATCTACTATTTGAGCTTTAAATCGTACTTCGTAAATCGAAAAATAGTAAATTAAAAGAATCCGCGAAAATCTGCGTTAATCTGCGTTTCTGAGCCGACCACATTATATAAACTAATTCTCAACATCTACTTACTACCTTTGTCAGCCGGCATTACGGTATTCCTCTTCAACTGGGTGATGATGAAGAACTGGGGAGAAGTGGGAGTAGCTGCATTTACGGCCATCAATTATATGCTGAACTTGGGAGTGCAGATGTTCGTGGGGCTGTCGGACGGCATAGTGCCTATCCTCTCGTTCAATTACGGAGCCGGTCATCTGAACCGGGTGAAAGAGACCTTGTTTCTGGGTTTCAAGACGAATGAAATCGTCGTCCACAAGGATGAGGTCGACAGCAACGTGTATATCATCACCAAAGGCATCTGGAGGGCTTACCACTTCAAGAACGGAGAGGAAGCTACTGCCTGGTTTGCCACGCCGGGCGAACTGGTGTTTTCCGTCTGGGGCTATATTTCCGACGAGCCTTCGCGCCTGTCGTTCGAGACCATGACGGAGAGCGAAGCCATTTGCCTTTCCAAAGAAGAACTGCACAGGCATTTCAACTCCTCCATTACCATGGCAAATTTAGGGCGCAGGATGCTGGAGAACTTCATCCTGCTCTACGAGAACTGGCTCATGGACTTATGGAAAAAGAATGCTTTCGAACGCTACCTGACGCTTCTGGACGAATATCCGGAGGTCATCCAGCAAATCCCCATGAAGTACATCGCGTCTTACCTGGGTGTCACGGTGCAGTCCTTGAGCCGCATCCGGGCATCGCTGAACGAAATGAAATGACAGCACATCACTTTGCACAAAACGAACAGGAGGTTAAACAGATGAACATACGGTTTGAACCGGTACCACGAAACGAATTCGGGGACTTTAAGAAAGATGTCAAAGAGATTTTTGCCATCGGTGTCATAGAACATTTCGGTATGCCCGATGACGGTGAGCCTGTTCCCGACCGGGATGTGGACGAAGCGCTTTACCATCCCAAGGCCGATGTCTTCTACGTCTATCAGGACAACAGGCGAGTCGGCGGTGTCGTGCTGACCATCGATAAGGAAACCCATCGCAACAAAATGGACCTGTTCTACATCTATCCGGATACCGGGCGGAATACTTCAGGTTTGAAAAGCTGATGAAGCCATAAGGGAGAATTGATTTACTATATTGCATCATAATAGATGCCAGCTTAAAAAGATACGAGTAGACTTCCTCTGGATCTGCGGTATTCCAATGGCGTGATGCCCGTGTGTTTCTTGAAGTAGCGGTTGAAAAACGACTGGTCGGGGAAGTCAAGGCGAAAAGCAATTTCCTGCATACTGTCGCGAGTAGTGCGGAGCTGCATCTTGATTTCCTGTATGCAGCGGGTATCAATGATATCCTTGGGCGTATTCCCTGTCAGACTTTTCACTACGGACGAAAGATAGCGCGTGGTGATAGAAAGGCTGTCGGCATAGAACTGCACCTCACGTCGATTGCCACTGTGTTGGAAAACCAAGACAATGAATTTGCCCAACAGTTCCTCCTGCTGGGAGGTATGGGCTATGTCATGGTTAAGGAACTGCCCCTTCACTTTGTCGTATAGGTTCATCAGAAAGTTTTGCACGAGATTTCTGAACATCGGCAGACGGAAAGTGTGGTCGCGTTCTTGGTAAATATCGGCCAGTGCGTGCAGCATGTGATTCAGGTGTCGTACATTCTCCTCGCCTGAGACAGACAAGCAAGGATATTCTTTCAGGAAAGCAAAGAAAGGCGTGTCGAACACCAACGTCACTTCGTGGTAGATGTCGTGCGTGAAGGTCACATAAGAGAGATTCAAGTCTGGCGTAGCCTCTATGCACTGGAAGAATTGGGCGGTGGCCAGCACCAGCATGTCGCCTTGCTTTATCCGGAAAAGACGGAAGTCGATTTCCACCTGTGCTGTCCCTTGGTTGACGAACACGAGGGTGAAATGCTCCAGCTTTTGTAATTGAAACTCAGGAGAAGGTACGGATACATTCATACCCACAACAAAAGGTTCCTCAGAAGGCAGTTGCAAAATGCCAGTTGCACTGTCAGCAAATGTCGGCTTGTTTTGTTTCATACACATCTTTTATCTTTATGCCTGAAGGTATACTGTGGCTACCTTTAGATGTTTAGTATTCTATACCGAGGCTGTGGCCAATACGAGCCAACTGTTGTCTTTATCACGACGCTGTATGTAACCTTTTTCAGCCATTTGCTTGAGTTGTTTCTTCACGGCCGCTGTCACGATGCCCGCCGCCCGACTTAGTTCTTCTATCGTGATGTCGGGATTTTGCTGCATGGCATGGAGCAGGAGGCTGCTTGTCGGGCTACGGAACACGATGCGGTCACCGTCGTACCACCATACATCGGGCGAAGTCTCGGTGGCGAAACTGATGTAATACTTTAGCTCCTTTTCAACCAACGCCTTGAAATATCTGACAAAATGCCTGATTTGTTCCAATGGGGCATGTGCCCCTACCGACGGTGTAGGCCCGACAACGACATCTGTCTCATGCAAGGCATCGATGTACTCGTTTTTCCGTTTGTTCCTCACCACCACCATCGGCCAGCCGTGGCGCGACAGGATGTAGTTCACCATCAACCGGGCTATGCGTCCGTTGCCGTCCTCGAAGGGGTGGATGCGGATATAGCGGTAATGAAACAGTGCTGCCAACTCCACGGGACTTATCCGTCCGCCAGCCTCTTCCTCATTGTACCATGCTACCAAGTCGGCCATCAATGCCGGAGTCTCTTCGGGCGATGCATACTCGAAGCGGTCGCCGTAACGGGTGATGACACTGTTGGGGCGGGTCTTGTACCGCCCTGCGTGAATGGTGTAACTAGTTTGTCCGCCGCTGGGCAAGGAACGATAGACAGTGTAATCCTCGCGGATCAGTGTCCGGTGAAGTTGCCGGATGAAGGTTTCCGTAAGCGGCGTTTTCCGTTCTTCTGCCATTTCCTCCATTATCTTCAGTCCCACTTGGCTGGCCTTCATGTCGTTGAAATCTTTCAAGTCACCCTCGCCACTTACTTTACCGAAAAGAAGCAACAGCTCTGTTTGTCCGTAGGTGAGCGTATTGCCCTCGATGTGGTTACTATTATAATTGTAATCCACCGTAAACCGTTGGCTCAGCAGGTATCGCTTGCGCTCCGGCAAAGGTTGAAGAGCTTGCCATTTCCGGTGTAATGCTTCTGTTTTATCCATGTCTTTATCAGCTGTTAGATTGCAAGAAATCATTTTTAAAGGTATACTGTGGCTACCTTTGAACGTATTTCTTTGCAGGAAGAATGTGCATGCAAAGGTAATATTCTTTTGGACAATATCATTCTGAACGTAGAAAAAATGTTTTCCCTTACTTCCGATTTTGACAATCATCCCCAACGAAAAGAAACCGGGCGTACCAGATAAACCCTCTAATTTTGCCGACAAACTTGTAAACAACAAAATATATGACAGCAATGAAGAAAAGCAAATGCAAATGTCAGATGCAGCTATGGGGAATGCTCGGTTGCATTCTGCTAACCACAGCCTGCAAGCAGACAAACGAACAGCCGCTTGCCGGAGGGAACTATGAAACCATGAAGGTGACTGTTTCCAACCAAGAACTGAATACCGCCTATTCGGCTACTATCCGCGGACGGCAGGACATCGACATCTATCCGCAGGTGTCGGGAACCATACAAGAATTGTGCGTAGCCGAAGGCGAGAAAGTACGCACGGGGCAGACACTCTTTATCATTGACCAAGTGCCCTATCAGGCGGCACTGAACACCGCTATTGCCAACGTGAAGTCGGCACAAGCGGCATTGGCGACTGCCGAACTGACTTACGAGAGCAACAAGGAACTGCGCAAACAGAACGTGGTGTCAGATTATACTCTGCGCACCTCTGAGAACAGCTACCTCACCGCCCAAGCTGGGCTGGCACAGGCTGAGGCACAGGAGGTGAACGCCCGGAACGACCTCTCGTACACCGTGGTGAAAAGCCCCGGCAACGGCGTGGTGGGCACACTGCCTTATCGAGTGGGCACACTGGTCAGCCCCAGTATGGCGCAACCGCTGACCACCGTATCGGACTCGTCGATGTACGTCTATTTCTCCATGACCGAAAACCAACTGCTTGCGCTTGTCCGCCAATACGGCACCTTGGACAGTGCGCTGGTGCAGATGCCCGACCTGCAACTGCAACTCAACGATCAGTCTATCTACGAAGAAAAGGGCCGTATCGAGACCATCAGCGGTGTGATAGACCGGAAGACGGGTACGGTGAGCGTGCGGGCTGTGTTCCCCAACGGGAAGAGACTGCTGCATAGCGGTGCGTCGGGTTGTGTACTGATGCCCAATACCTACACAGACTGCATCGTCATCCCACAAGAGGCGACCGTGAAGCAGCAGGACAAAATAATCGTATATAAGGTAGTGGACGGGAAAGCCACATCCACGCTGATTACCGTGGCAGACGTGAACGACGGACGTACATACATTGTGACGGACGGCCTGAACGTAGGTGATGAAATTGTGTCCAAGGGTGCCGGACTGGTACGCGAAAGCATGACTGTTAAATAAAACAAAGGAGGACGTGAAAGCATGAAAGAAAATATCTTCATCAAACGCCCGATGGCAGCCCTTGCCATCTCCATCCTGATTGTGATGATTGGGGCGATTTCGCTCGTCAGCCTGCCTGTAGAGCAATATCCGGACATCGCGCCGCCTACGGTAATGGTGCAAGCCACTTATACGGGTGCCGATGCAGATGCAGTGATGAACAGTGTCATTATGCCGCTGGAGGAAACATTGTAATAATGAACTTTAAACCTATATAGTTATGAATGTAAATGCAATTGGTGAAAATGCAGGCATCGTATGGCGTGCGCTGCATGGAAAGAATCTTTCATGGGAAGAACTCATAGAAAACACGAAGTTGGATCCACTTACATTGGCTTGTGCCATCGGTTGGTTGGCAAGAGAAAACAAAATCATCATTTCTCATCGGGGTGGTATTATCTATTTCGAGACTTTCCACGAAAGTTATTATTAACGAGATAACCAACAAACAATTAATTTTATGTTTAACCCGTCTTTCTGTCAAGAATTATCCAAGCGACAACCTGCCCGAGACGGACGAGCGTCCCGAAATCTACGAATGGACACGCCGCCTCCACCTGATGCGCCGCTGGGCGGACATGTTGAACAAGCTGGGCGGTGATGTCACGGTCGTTCATTTGCCCGAAGCAGGGTTGCACGGCAACACCCACTTCCCGATGTCCGACCTGAACAACCGGGAAGTGGCGGAGCTGATGTACGAATGGTTGTGCGCGAAGGGGCTGGACTGATGTTATTCAGACGTTTTCTGTATATCGCTTCTTGTCTTCTTCTGTAATCTCACGAATCACCCGGCAGGGATTTCCCGCAGCCAGTACCCGTGGCGGAATATCCCGGTTCACCACGCTGCCCGCACCGATAACCGCACCCCGGCCTATCGTCACGCCCGGCAACACACTGACACCGGCCCCTATCCATACGTCATCGCCTACCGTAATGGGGCGTGCATATTCCAGTCCCTGGTTCCTGCGTTCTGCATCCAGCGGATGCCCTGCCGTATAAAAGCCGCAGTTCGGAGCCACGAACACATTGTCGCCGAACTTCACCGGAGCTTCGTCGAGGATGACACAGTTCATGTTGGCGAAGAAATTCTCACCCACTTCGATGTGATAGCCGTAATCGCAGAAGAAAGGAGAGACAATCGTGCAGTTGCCCTTCACTTTACCCAATATGCGCCTTACCAACGCATCCCGTTCTTCCGCTTTGGAGGGGCGTAGCTGATTCAGTTCGTAAGTCAGATCGGCACATGCCGCACGCTCCGCCAACAGTTCTTTGTCATAGTTGGCGTCGTACAACTTGCCTGCCTTCATTTTCATTTTTTCTGTTTCCATGTTTGCTTGATTTATATCCGGGGCAAAGATAACTTTTTCGTGTTACAATTGTATATAAAAACTATTCTGCCATTCCCGTTTTTTCTAATATCCGCACCATCTTCGGGCGGAAATCATTTCCCCATTGTTCCAACATCCGGATAATGGGGATAAGGCTCCGCCCGTCGTCCGTGATGGAATATTCCACATGGGGCGGAAGTTCGGGATAAATCGTTTTCTCTATCATGCCGTGCATTTCCAGCTCTTTCAACTGCTGGTTGATGACACGGGGGCTGGTATCCTCAAAATGCCGGTGCAGTTCACTGGGACGTTTGCAGCCTTTCTCCAGTTCGTAGAGGATGCACGATTTCCACTTGCCGCCCATGACTTCCATGGCTATGGCCACACCGCAATCCAAGTCTAAGGGTATTTTCTTCTTATACATATATTTGATGTTGTCAATTCGCAGGACAAAAGTACATATTTTATGACGAGAAACGGATATAGGGACAAATTTATCCGTATATGAATAATTTGCCCGTACTTGCAGACGTGGCGTAAGGATGCTATCTTCGCACACAAAAAAGGGGAATATGAACAGAATGTTATTAGTAACTGCTTTGCTATGCGGAACGCTGTTTTCCGGCAAGGCACAAAATAACGAAATCACCATGGATAATAATCAACGTACAAAAACCATCCGGCTGGTTTATCCGCAGTGGCAAGGTGGAGACATCGCCCACTGGATAACGGAAGTAAAAGACCCGGAGCAGGCTTCGAGGGGATATTACCTTGGGGCGCAGTTGCTGAATTTCCTTGCACCGGACAGCGGGCAAGAAACCTACACGGTTCCTGTGGCAACCGACAAGATAGAGCGTAAAGTAACCGACGGCGTTTTGGACAAAGAGGCGCTCATCGCGCAGACCCGAGCAGCTTTGGATATTCTGAAAATAACCCATCCTGATAAAATCGTAACACTGGGCGGAGAATGTTCGGCAAGCGTCGTTCCGTTTACCTATCTTGCGGACAAATACAAGGATGATGTGGCAATGGTCTGGATTGACGCACACCCGGACATCACCTTGCCCGGCGACGTGTATGCGGGCTATCACGCCATGGCGGTAACAGCCTGCATGGGGCTGGGCGACAAACAGCTTGTTTCCGAACTGCCGGTGAAGATAGACCCTTCCAAAATCCTTTTTGTCGGATTGTGCGATTGGGAGCGTGACGAAATCAAGGTAAGACAAAAACAATATGGCATCAAACACCTGACACCGGAAGATGTACGCGAGAACAGTGATGCGGTACGGCAATGGTTGCAATCGTGCGGGGCATCCAAGGTTGTCATTCACTTTGATATGGATGTACTCGACCCGGCAGAAATCATTGCGGCGGTCGGTGTGGTCCCGGATGGAATGAAAATCGCAGAAGTGGTGCGTGTGATAAACGATATCGGGCAGGAAAAGGATATTGTCGGGCTGACCGTAGCCGAACCTATGCCCCGCACAGCCATCCGCATTAAGAACATGCTGGATCAGCTTCCGCTATTGAAATAAGGATTTGTATTTATTGTGTAAGCATTGCAGGGAGCTTGGCATAAAGACGTCCATGCAATAAATATTCGGATGTGGCGGAAACCTATCTGTCCTACTGCAAGAAAAGCCTTTGCCTCCTGTTTGAAACAGAAATGCAAAGGCTTTTTATTTCTCTTGTCTGACCGCTACACAGCCAAGCAAGCATTATGCGACCTTATTGTTTTCTCAGATTCACCGTCTTGATTTTCCCTGGTATTATTGTCAGCCGGGCCGTTCCGTTTTCGTTTATCTCCACATCCGTGTAGCGCGTTTCTATCACCACTTTCCCATCCACCATGATGATGCCCCATTGATTGGGGTTGCCCTCCACGGCGCAATAACAGCCCACGGGGCTTTTGATGTTTCTGTAAATTGGCGGTACGACAACACGCCTGTCCAACTGCAATCCCCATTTCAGACCAGACCTGAACGGCACGGCGGCTTTCAGCTCGTCAAGCCGCGCCCTGTGCTTCCGTTCATCGTTTTGCCGCTCTTCCATCTTTCGTTCCGTCAAGCGTTTCATGGCTTCGGACTTCAGCCGTTGAATGACACCATCGAAGTCCTCTTCCGCTGTTTGGGGATGCTCGCAGGCTATGTATCGCTTAGCCTTGCTTGCATTCTCCACAAGGTAATACTTCCCGGCATTGTCGACAATTACGATGTCTCCACCAGTCAACATCCCGCAATAATGATAATATGTGTCGTGGTCTCCGGCAAACAGGCACACGCAGTCATACCCCCACGTGGCATCGTCCTCGTTGACCTGCCTGCATCGGGGAGGTGAAAAATAATCTACGATGCGCACGTAATGCCCGCAGGTGAGGATGTTTGTCCCACTTGTACTCTTCCTGCTTTTGTACAGTTCCCGTGTGCGGCTGTAGTAGATGCCGTCCACCTCCAACAGCTGCACGTCTCCCAACCTAACAACTTTAGGTTTCCCCGTGTACAAGTGTCCGCTGTATAGGTCGATGTACATTTCATTGTTCCTCTTGTCCGTAACAGCGATAATATGGTTTTCCTGAATCCTTACGCTTTTGTAACCGGCAAGGCTGTGCTTCACTTTTCCGCTATCGTCTACCACGGCCATGCTCAAGTTCACCAGCCTTACGATGGCAAAGTCTTCTTAAATATCAAACACCCTCACAAACTGCGGTTTGCAGGTAATCATATTTCCGCGCCTCAGTCCGTACAGTCCACTCGCCACGTCCTTATAGGCTTTCAGGCAAGCCGTATTGTTTGGACGGGACAATTTTTGTTAAGATACGTCATAAGGTTGTCGTGCGACACTATAAGTTCAAGCCCGTTGTCCGCGACTGTAGGAATGGATATAGAACTGTCACGGACTGCCAAGCCAATATGGTTAGCATAGCCTTTTCCTGCCATACGCCCTTCTAACATCGCTTGCCAGTCCCGATAATCGGTCGGCAACCCGAATATGTGGTATAGCCCCACGTTGTCAATCAGTACACACGTTTCCTTGCCATCCACTTTCCTAAGTCCGCGTCCTACTTGCTGCAGGTATTTGGCAAGAGAGAGTGTCGGCCTTGCCATCTGGATATGGCGACGGCATTCATCCCATGTTCCTTGTAATATTCAGCAATGTTCCGTGCGTGGCTGATGTTTATCGCATACACGATGCCTTTCTTTCCGTCGGCATACAGCAGCACGCTTTCATATAGCCTTTCTATGCTCGGTCTGCGGTTCAGCACAGCATCCATTTCCTTGACCTGATAATCGCCGTCGGCACCACGTTTCGACAGGCCGTCTATGAGCCTTTGATCGTAACTGCCCGGCCTTATAGACACATAGTCGAAAGCGGACAACCATCCCTGCCTGATAAAGTCCGCGATGCTGTCCGAAGTGATGAGCGTGTCAAATAAGTCTTTGAATCCCTTACGGTTCAACCGGCAAGGCGTGGCGGTCATGCCCAGCTTCCTTGCCTTCGGATAGCGCAACCACAGTTCCTATTCGTGCAGAAAAATGTATGGAACACTTGTTTATTCATGCAAAAAAATGTAACTTTGTGCCAGTTATTCGTGCAAATAAATGCGATATGGAACGTAATATATTAGCTCAACTCATTGATTGGCAGAATAAAACCAACCGTAAGCCACTTATCCTCAATGGTGCGCGGCAAGTGGGAAAGACATATATCTTGAAAGAATTTGGCAGGACGCAATACAAAAACATTGCATACGTCAACTGCGACAACAACGATGTGGTTACGAAGATATTTTCGCGGGACTATGACATCCGCCGCATCATCTTGTCCTTGTCTGCCGTTACCCATGTCAGCATCAAGCCTGGCGAAACGCTGATTATCCTCGACGAGATACAAGAAAATCCCTTGGCATTAAACTCCTTGAAATATTTTTGCGAGAACGCCCCCGAGTATCATGTCGCCGTGGCAGGGTCATTGTTGGGCATATCGTTGCATGGCGACACCTCCTTTCCTGTGGGTAAGGTAGACGTGATCAAGATGTTCCCCATGACGTTCGACGAGTTCTTAATGGCCATTGGTGAGAAACAATTGGCAGACATATTGCGTACACGGGATTTTAACGTGATAGACACTTTTGCCGGCAAGTTAACTGATTGTCTACGTCAATATTACTTCACAGGTGGTATGCCGGCGGTGGTAAGCGAGTACACCAGGAGTCATGACATCAGTGAGGTGAGAAACCTTCAAAAGCAAATATTGTTCGGCTACCGCCGCGACTTCTCCAAGCATGCCCCTTCAAGTCAAGTGCCGCGCATCAACCAAGTGTGGGACACCATTCCCTCACAACTAGCCAAGGACAACAAGAAATTTATCTATGGTGCCATCAAGAAGGGTGCCCGAGCTTCCGAGTTCGAGCTGGCCATACAGCGGCTCATCGACGCAGGGCTGGTCTACCGTGTCAACCGCGTCACCACACCGTCGCTTCCGCTGAAGTTTTACGAGGACTTTTCCGCTTTCAAGTTGTTCACCCTCGATGTCGGCTTGATGGGCGCGATGGTAGACACGCCCCCAGAGACCATTCTGGTCGGCGAAAGCTGTTTCAGTGAGTACAAAGGCGCATTCACCGAGCTATTTGCGCTTACCCAGATGGTGTCCAAGGGCATCCCTGCCTATTATTACAGTGCGAATGACTCGCGAGTAGAAATAGACTTTATCATCCAAAAGGATGAAAAGGTCATCCCTATCGAAGTGAAAGCAGAGGTAAATGTCCGTTCGAAATCACTACGTACCTATATTGACAAACATCCCCAGTTGAAAGGAATGCGCCTGTCGATGTTGCCTTACAAGGACCAAGGATGGATGGAAAACAAGCCGCTCTATGCGGTAAACTTTTGCCTGTAAATAACCCTCGCGCTCCCAGCAACAACGTTCCATGGTACATCGTATGCCAGCTATGTTTACCATAGCCAAAAACAGCCGTTAAGTATAATATGGGACAAAAGGGACGGCATTGCCCTTGAGTTGGCAAAAAAGACGTTTACCGTTCCTTATACATTTCCTCGTAATACTTCTGGTAGTCACCGCTCGTCACGTTGTCCATCCATGCCTGATTATCCAGATACCAGCGGACAGTCTTTTCGATACCTTCCTCGAACTGCAGGCTCGGTTCCCAGCCAAGTTCGCGTTGCAGTTTGCGTGAGTCAATGGCGTAACGCATATCGTGACCCTTGCGGTCTGTGACGTAGGTTATCAAGTCCATGTCCTCGCCGTCCTTCCTTCCGAGCAGACGGTCAACGGTCTTGATGACAACCTTGATTATGTCAATGTTCTTCCACTCGTTGAAGCCACCGATGTTGTATGTGTCGGCTATCTTGCCTTTATGGAAGATGAGGTCAATCGCCCTTGCATGGTCCTCCACATACAGCCAGTCCCTTACGTTCTCGCCTTTTCCATAGACCGGCAGCGGCTTCCTGTGGCGGATGTTGTTGATAAACAATGGAATGAGTTTTTCAGGGAACTGGTAAGGTCCGTAGTTGTTGGAACAGTTGGTTACGATGGTCGGCATTCCGTAGGTGTCGTGGAAAGCACGTACAAAATGGTCTGAACTTGCCTTTGAAGCCGAATAAGGAGAATGCGGATTATACTTCGTTTCCTCGGTAAAGAACTCGGTTCCATAGGCATGGTGGTGCTCCGAACTTGCTTTTGTAGTGAACGGAGATTCAATTCCCTCCGGATTGGTCAGCTCTAATGCTCCGTAAACTTCATCCGTAGAGATATGGTAAAAGCGTTTCCCCTCATATCCTTCGGGTAGGCTCTCCCAATATTCCTTTGCGGCTTGGAGCAGCGTCAAAGTTCCTATTACGTTTGTATGGGCGAAGGTGAACGGGTCTTTTATGCTTCGGTCAACGTGGCTCTCTGCCGCAAGATGAATGATTCCGTCCACTTTGTACTTCGCCATCAGCGACTTCACCGTCTCATAGTCGCAGATGTCGGCTTTTACGAAAGTATAGTTCGGTTTGTCTTCCACGTCTTTCAGATTAGCCAAGTTGCCGGCATATGTCAGCTTGTCTAAGTTGATGATGCGGTATTCAGGATATTTGTTTACGAACAGGCGCACCACGTGGCTTCCGATAAAGCCCGCGCCGCCTGTTATGATGATGTTTCTCTTGTATTCCATGTCGTTTATATTTTTGTTGTCGTTATCATTTTAGGGCATTCATATTCTCCATGCAGACTTTCAATGAGTTTGTCCAATAGGGTATCTTCAGCCCGAATGTCTCCTTTATTTTCGTCTTGTCCAATACCGAATAGGCGGGACGTTTCACCGGGCTGGGGAATTCATCGCTGTGGCAGGGCTGAATGTCGCATGCCGTGTTTCCGGCAAGCTCGGCGATTTTCTTGGTGAAATCAAACCATGAGCATACGCCCTCGTTGCTGAAGTGGTAGATGCCGCGCTTTGAATATCCGTTATTCGGGTTCTCCTTTTCATAGTCCGCGAGCACGGTCTTTATCGCCACCGCGAGGTCGTAGGCGTAGGTCGGCGTGCCGGCCTGGTCGAACACCACATTCAGTTTCGGTTTCGTCGCCGTCAGGTTCAACATCGTCTTCACGAAGTTCCTGCCGTATTCGGAGTAGAGCCATGCCGTGCGGATAATCACGTAATCGCAACCCACCGCCTTGATGTTCTCCTCGCCTTCCAGCTTTGTCTGGCCGTAAACGCCCGTAGGCGTGCCTTTTTGGTCTTCCCTGCAAGGAGTGTTATACGGGTCGCCACCGAAAACATAGTCTGTTGAGATTTGCACAAGAAGTCCTCCCACTTCCTTCATCGCCTCTGCCAATAGCTTCGGTGCATCAGCATTGAGCTTCCTGCATAATGTCTCGTCACTCTCTGCCTTGTCCACATTAGTATAAGCGGCGCAATTGACTATGCACCGTATATCCTTTTCTTTCACTATTTTCCGTATGGCGTCGGCATTAGTTATATCCAAGATTGTCGTTTCAACGCCCTCAACCTCTACGACATCCGTAAAAGTATAGTTGTCGTTCGTGTCTTTGCTTATTATGCGCATTTCGTTACCAAGCTGGCCGTTTGCGCCTGTTACAAGTATGTTCATGATGGCATTCCGTTATTTTGAATAAACAAAAGGGGATTCAAAGTCTTTCAACAGCGGATGCTTCGTATCCTTTTCGCTCAGTATTGCGTGTTCGGTCGGTATTTGCCAGTCAATACCCAAGCTACCGTCAAGAATGCTTATGCCGCCGTCCGCTTCTGGATGATAGAACTCATCGCATTTGTACTGGAACACAGCCGTTTCGCTCAACACGGCAAAACCGTGTGCAAAGCCTTTTGGGATGAAAAACTGCCGGTGGTTATCCTCGGTCAACTCCACAGCCACGTGCTTGCCGTAAGTGGGCGAGCCTTTCCTGATGTCAACAGCAACGTCAAGCACACGGCCACGAACGCACCTTACAAGTTTTGCCTGTGTATAAGGCGGACGCTGGAAATGCAGCCCACGCATGACACCATACGATGACATGCTCTCGTTGTCCTGAACGAACTCCACATGACCGACTTTCTCCTCAAATTCCCTTTGCGAGAAACTCTCGAAGAAATAGCCGCGGGCATCCTTGAAGATGCGTGGCTCGATAATCACCACGCCCTCTATTTCTGTCTTTATTACTTCCATATTCCTTTAATATTCCAAATTCTTCTCCAACGAATCTTCCTTTTCTTCAAGAATCGACATCAGATACTTCCCGTAGTCGTTTTTCAGCATCGGTTGCGCGACCTCTTTCAGCTTATCAGCTGTAATCCAACCTTTGCGATAGGCAATTCCCTCCAGACAAGCCACTTTTAAGCCTTGGCGTTTCTCCAACACCTCAATGAATGTCGATGCCTCAGAAAGTGAATCATGCGTACCCGTGTCAAGCCAAGCAAATCCACGTCCCATGGTTTGCACCTTCAATTCATTGTCACGCAGAAACTCTTGGTTCACTGTTGTAATCTCCAATTCTCCACGGGCAGACGGTTTGATATGCTTGGCTACTTCCACGACCTTGTTCGGATAGAAATACAATCCTACCACGGCGTAATTACTCTTCGGCTTTTTCGGCTTCTCCTCAATGCTCAGACAGTTACCATCCTTGTCAAACTCCGCCACGCCGTAACGCTCCGGGTCGCTCACCCAATAGCCAAATACCGTAGCCTTACCGTTCTCCTCGGCATCCTTGACTGCTTGTTTCAACATGCTGTTCAGTCCGGCACCATAGAAAATATTGTCGCCCAACACCAGACAGGCGCAATCATCGCCAATAAACTCCTCCCCTATGATAAATGCCTGTGCCAGTCCATCAGGAGAGGGCTGCTCGGCATATTCGAACTTTACCCCGAACTGGCTGCCGTCTCCCAGCAACCGCTTGAATCCCGGCAGGTCGTAAGGAGTGGAGATGATGAGTATCTCCCTGATTCCGGCAAGCATCAGCACCGAGATGGGATAATAAATCATCGGTTTGTCGAATATAGGAATCAACTGCTTGCTGATTCCCTTGGTGATAGGGTACAACCGTGTACCGCTGCCACCTGCCAATACTATTCCTTTCATAATAAGTCTAAATTAAGTTTTGTCTTTATCTGTTGTTTTGTTCCATCAGCCACTTGAAGTATTTCTCGTGCTCATCAACAAGGTGTTCCCAAGAATATTCATTCCTTATCACCTCTATGTTGTTGGTTGTGAATGTTTTTTTGCTGTTTTCGGCAATGGTATCAATGTTGTCAAAATATTCCGTAACCTTTTCGACTGTCGGATAATAAAGGGCATTATCTTTCAGCACAGCACGGTTGAAAATGTTGTCATGCGCGAACACGAAACATCCAGCAGCCATCGCCTCAAGCAGCGACGGATTGGTGCCTCCAACACTATGTCCGTGAAAATAAGCCAGTGAGAAGTGGCGCACGGAGTCGAGTTTTTTGAAATCATAGATTCCACCCACGAATCTTACGTTTGGTTCATTTCCATATTTGGCTACAAGTTCTTTCCCATGTGGGGTATTCGTCTTTCCTACTACAATGAGCGGTCTGTGCCCATTCTCTTTTGAATGAAGGTAACCTTCAATGGCCATCACAATGTTATTTTCCGGTTCAAGGCGAGCGATGAGAATGTAATATTCTTCCGGCTTCAATTCATACTCTTTCAGGTATTCAGGGTTGAAATTATCGTGTATGTCTGCACCGTAAGCCAGAAACTTGCTCTCCTTACCGTATTTCTCCTTGTAATAATCATGGATGCCCATGTTGTCGGCAATGAGGTAATGGCTATACTTCACCGCCATCTTCTCCTCCCAGTCAAGGAAGCGGCGCACCATGGGGCTAAACTTCGACCGTTTGTTTTCCAGTCCGTCCATATTCGTGGTGAATATCGGGCGTTTCCGCTTCTTTACGTTGAACCAAATGTAGGCTGGAATGATACTCGTATAACCAGCCTCATAGATTATGTCAAAATCCTCATTCTTCAGTGCGTCCTTCAATGAGGCGAAATCATAGAAGAAACTTCCAACGGAGCTGCCCATCCATGTTTCCGGGCTATAGATGTGCTTAATCTTCACGCCTTTGTACATGTTTTCTTTATATGGGTGGAATTGGGGCGAATAAACCGTTACTTCATGCCCCCTTTTTGCCAATCCTACTGAAATGTATTCGGCAAACTGTTCGAAGCCCCCGTAATTGTTTGGTATGCCACGGGTGCTGATAAATGCAATTTTCATTGGATGATATGTTATAGATTTGTTTGATGTCTTTCAGCTTGTATAGATACAATAAACTTCTATTCCGGGCAAAGAAGGTGCGAATACACAAATGGCTATGATGATATTAATCAGCCAAATAGATTTTAATGATGATGGCGCAAAGGTATAAACGCTACTATGACAAGCAATGCACTCAGAGGAAGCAGATGTTTCTATCTTTCCTCTAAAGAAAAAACGTTTTTTTCTGTCGGTGTAGAATCTCGAAGATTTTACCTAAATTTGTGTTAAGGGGGGGGACAGTTTTTCGATGTCAATGCTGTTTATTGATATTTCTTCATTGTCGCACGTATCGCTACAATAGTTGAGTCATAGCGATAAATTATTTCCGATACTACATTAAAGTTTCTGTAAAATTAGAAACCGCTCTTTTGCTCCATTTTATTTTACGAATCCCCATTTTGCAAATTCCGCTAAAGCCTCTTCGTGCGAAATGAATCCATTAGCTTCAGACAAGCGTAATTCTTCTTTAAACTCCTCATTCGTGTAGATTCCCGGCATTTCATGGTCATGCAAGATAGCCAAACATTGCTCAAGTTTGCTTTCATCTGTCGCGGTATTGACAGATGCTATTATCCTGTCTTTCAATGCTTGAAAAGATGCTGTATTATAAGCTGGTGCAGGTTCTGATGCTTTCATTTTATACTTGTATTTATGTATATACAAATCATCGTAACGGATTTATTTCAAGAAAAGCCAAACAGTTAAGAAAAACACAAATATGTGTATATTTATTCGATAGGGTTCATATATTCTGTCCAAAAACGTTCCGGTGTCAAAACACAAATACGGTTAGAGATAACATTTTTAAAATCCCGTTCGTTTAGAGTAAGTAAAAAATCACAATTGGCAGAAAGTGCAGTATAATATTGGCAACTATCTTCCAGATCTGAAAATCGTTCATCAAGAATTGCTGATTGCAAGTCTGTAATAGAAACGACTTTAAATTGCGTAAGAATCCCTTCCAGAATTTTACGCAACAATGCTAATCGTTTGGGATTGAAAAGACCGCTTTTCTTCAAATGTCCATCTATCAAATAGATTATTGTATAAAATGAACCTACAGAAATGTAGCCTTCCATTTTCTTTTCTTCTATATATTGAAGAATTTTTTCTACAACTCTTGCTTGAGCTCGATTACAAAAATACTCCAGCAGAATATTTGTATCTAAAAAAAGTTTCATAAGCCATATTTTTCTTTGAAATGCATTATACGAACTTCTTCATCCGACAATTCATCCGATAAAATGCCTCGTAACCCCATTAAGGAAGATCCGTTTTTAGCTGAAACTTTTTCTTTTTGCGCAGAGTTATCCAATTCTTCTTGCAATCCTTTTAACAATAACAGCTTCACTTTTTTGCTCTGTTGCCGCAATAAGGTCAAATAAGCATTGGCAATGCTTTCATCCAAATCAAATGTTAAAGCAGAGGTTGACATAATCAATTATCCATTTAAAGTTTAAAATAGCAATTTTAGCAGTAAATAAATGCCTACAACACAAAGTAACAGATTTATTTTGAGAATGCCAAATAGTTAGGAATGAATTTGGAGTTTCAATCTGCGCGCTAATAAGCGGAAAGGCTGAATAAATGCAAGCAACCATACCAGCCCGTATGCATACCTGGGAAAATATCTTCTGATATTTTGTCGAAAACCTGTAGCATCGAACGTCTCTATCCGTGCGATATACTTATTAAATAGTAACGAAGGCAGAAATTCCGTCATAATATGCTGCAAGATGTGTCTTTTACATTTTTCCGAAATCCAGCCGTCTTGCCTGCACTGGTCTATCAACGACGGATATTCTATCGTAAAGGCTTCAAACTTATTGTGCCCTCCCCGTTTGGATATCCGTTGCACATCAAAAAGCATGTTGTCATCAATGCAATAATTGACAGAATACTACGTATGAAACAGCGATATATGCGGAAATAATCTGTTCCATT
Organism: Phocaeicola intestinalis; assembly: GCF_014837065.1. Classification (GTDB taxonomy): domain Bacteria; phylum Bacteroidota; class Bacteroidia; order Bacteroidales; family Bacteroidaceae; genus Phocaeicola; species Phocaeicola intestinalis. Next base: position 15,954 of record NZ_JACSPP010000016.1, on the reverse strand, counting down.
TAATGCCTCAGTTCTGTCTGAGTTCCTCTGCTACTCCATGACGAAAGCAATAAAGTGCTTAACAGTTTAAAGGCTTGAATTTAGTAAGCACTCAATTTAGGGCATCCCCCTTTGAAAGGGCACTTTTCAGTGCTCAAAACCGAGTTTTGTTAATTATTGAATTCAACATTGGCAGGTAGCCAAAGTGATTTTATTAGGAACCATGTTAACATAATCCCTGCACCCGTTAAAGATATTTTTGAAGAAAGTCCCGATGAAGTTCCAAGCAGAACTGCCATGAAGCTTTACCGTTCCTATTACACTATGATAGGTTGCGGTAATCTCAGTGTCGTCATCACTGCTTCTTGATGCAAGTTTAGGCTGGTCACCAGTCTTAGTCTTTTCCTCATAGGTAATTACTGGAGCACCATCAACCTGAACTTCAACTACTTTTTTCGAGTATCCTTAAACCATTTTTGGAAAATGTTATAAGGGACTTTATTCTTGACACAAAACGATTGGAGAAATTCTCCATGAGGCAAAGCCTCAGTCTGGTACTGAAAGTAAAACCTTTCAAGATCTTCACTGCTATACATAATTCTATAAATTTGGTTGGCAGCGAAGTTACTCATTTCAATTAATAGCCTTTTTTTGACTGCTTACAACTTACTTATTTGCATATTCTCCTTAAATCACTATGACTGATAAATTGTTTTGTGTAATAAATTAAAATATTCAACAAAAAGCTCTGCATTTGTTTTATTTGGGTCAGCAATCAAATATTCTTTTTTATAAAATTCAGTAAAATCTTTGCTTACATGGTTGAATACATAATTTATATCGTCCACTGTATCTGTATTTATAAGTTTCATCGAAAGCATGTTTGATATGTTTTCTAATCTCATAAATTCAAGTCGGGCTTGTTGAAAAGCTTTATTGGTTAACAAAGCCAAAGGTTTATTGAATAGGATGGCGTATGAGAGTGCATTACTTGTGTGCATACATACCGCCGTACAGTCCTTGATTAATTCACAGGTCTTATTATAAATTATATCCCTGCCATCAAACGGATTGTTTGTATATACAGACGAAGGATGTGCAGCTATCACTACTTTACAACCAAAGTGTTGTTCAACTTTGGAAAAGAAGGAATTTAGCGAACCATAAAATAGAGGTGCTAAACGAGTAGGGTCAACATGAGAATCTCTATTTAGTATATCGGGGTGAAATGGGAAAAAATTGTCCACATATACCACATAATTCGAAAGGTTATTATTAGTTGAATCTTTAGCAACCTTTTGATACACTTCAAAATCAGGATGGTTGATTCGATATCTTCCGTCAGAAGAATAGCGGCTACTAAATACATAAAAGTGAAATTTCCTTCTAATCAAGATATAGCAAATTAAATCTTTAAGATTGGAGGTGGCTAGTTTAGAAAACAACTTACTCTTATGTACTCCTTGTGTATTAGCGAAAAAATCGAAATATATTCGATGATTAAATCGCTTAGCTATATTCATGTAAAGGGGATAATTCGCTACATTTGCATGTAAATCGTTCACGATTAATGTATCTTTGGGAATTCGGTTTATATTTTCCTTAAAATCACCAATATTCTTTATTACCTGCAAATAAGGCCGTTCTTGTATTTCTTTTGCCTTAAAATTAGGATTCGCAAGTGCAGAACAATCCCAATATTCAATGTCGAATGCGTTTTGCAATTCGTCTAAATGATAATAATTCAACCATCGTTCTGATAATTGAGAAGGATGTACAAATATAATTTTTATCTTTTCCATCTTACACTCCTATAATATAAAGTTTTTGATAAACTCTCTTACACAACCGAATCCACCTTTCTTCGTCATCCTCTGTATGCCAACAATCGCTTTTACTTCCTCGCAAGCATCAGCCGGACAAGCCTTCACACCAACTGCTTCCAGAAGCTCGATACAATTTATATCATCACCGATGTAAGCCACTTCATCAAGTGTGATGCCAAGCCGTTCACATATCTCTTTAGCTACAGCTAACTTCCCTCCATTCCGCTTCCCTTGATACAAGAAATCTATTTTCAGCTTCTTCGCACGTTTTTCCATAATCTTAGTGTCTTCCGATGTAATAATGCCAGTCTTTATTCCGGCTTCACGAAGCAACTGAAAACCCATGCCGTCACGGGTATTGAACTTCTTCAATTCATCCCCGTTTTCGGAATAATACATGCCTCCGTCGGTCAGCGTACCATCTACATCGCACAAGAAAAGCCTGATTGACTTTTTCGTTTCTTTGTGTTTTGACAAAACGTGCTTGCGCATTAGGTTCTCCAACACAATCCAGTCATCCGGCTCATCTATTTCCGTAGCTGTGTACTCCGGCATCTCGTAGATACCGATATGTCCGCTGAGACGGTTGCCAGACACAAGGATGTTCCCTACCTTATTTATATAAAAGGCACCATTCTCCATCAGCATCCCTAAGAAGTTCTGCCGGCGGGGGCGGTTCCTGTAATCGTAGTTCATGCTTGTGCCATCCTCGTTCCAAAAGAAACGGTAGTTACGGACGCAGGTAAGAATGGAATCATATTCACCGTTGCCATATATCTCCAAGGCTTCCGTAAAATGAATGGTTTCAGTCAAAGGGGATGTAGCCTGTACCAGCATGAAGATGTTATCCGCCGTAAGTTGTGCGTAACGGATGTATTCCAGCATCACGCTTTCCGTGCTTGCCGTATCGCAAGCGTTCTCTGCAGAACGGCGATATACTTTTGTTTTTTTATAAAATTGAGATGTTACCGTTTCTTCTATCTTGTCCGAATCTGTAGCTACAATGATTTCATCCACTGCTTCACACTGTTCCAAAGCTTCGATATTCCAACAAACTAATGGCTTGCCGCAGAACGGCTTGATGTTTTTAAGGGGGATAGACTTGCTACCTCCCCTTACAGGTATGAATGCGATTACCATTTCACTTGATTTTTCTTCAATTTATTTCTTTGCACTTTCTCTATATCGAGAATGTCCTCTTTCTTATAAGTCAACGCTTTTGCCACGGCACGGCAGTCGCGAGCCAACTTACGCACGCCATCCGGTTCCAAGGAAGCTGCATGGTCTGTGCCTTTCCAAGTACGGTCGAGCGTATAATGGCGTTCTATCCATTCCGCACCAAGAGCTACGGCAGCACTATCTACAGCTATACCCAAATGATGTCCGGAAAAACCGATGGCTTTCACTCTGTCTGAATACAGTTCACGCAAACGGTTGATTTCAAGCAGGCAAATGTCTTCAAAAGGCACAGGATAACCTGATGTGCAATCATAAATAACTAAATCCTTGTTACGACCTTTGGATTCGAAGAACTGGATAATCTGTTCTTCCTCGTCACGGGTAGTCATGCCGAAAGACAAATGGATTTCACCGCCGAAATAATCGCACAGATATTCCAACAAGCCTTTGTTCAAGTTACAGGCGGAAGGCACTTTTATCAGGTTAGGATGCAGGGTACAGATTTCCTTAGCCGAAGTGATGTCCCAAACGGATGTAGAATACTCCACGCCGAATTCATTGCACCATTCTTGCAGTTGGCGGTGTTGTTCAAGGTTGAACTCTAAGAATTCCCGGTGCTCGCCGTATGTCTTCCCGTATGAATTTTCCGGATGAGGATGCGGAGCATTGTACTCTTCAGGAGTCAACAACTCTTTATTGCAACGTTTCTGAAACTTAACTACATCCACTTTACAATAAGTGGCGGCAGTCATAATCATCTCTTTAGCGATTGCCATATCACCCTTGTGATTGCAACCGATTTCCGCAATGATTTTTGGAGATTTCATAAATACATTAATTTCTTATGATAATATTTGACAATATTGTCGTTCGATGAACAAGTTTAAATCTTGAATGTATGCAACGGCTTTGTCTGAATACAACTTTCGTAACTTAATATCGGATAAAGCATCAACAACATGCTTCGCAAATTCTTGAGGAGTATGGCCTATAAAAACAGGTGCTTTCTGTGGTTGATATATACCTTCAGCACTATGAGGATGAACAATTGTTACCTTTCCATATGCAAGTGCTTCAAATGTTTTAATTTTCAATCCAGTACCTTGATAAATGGGATTAATGGCTATATCTCCCATTTCGTAAAATGTTTCTTCCTTATCAATTCGTCCCAATAATTTTATGTTCGGATTCTCTATTCGAGGTAATACATCGCAAATGCTACCCCCAATCACCAATCGAACATCTGGTTCTTTCTCTAAAATCAGAGGAAACACTTCTGTTATGAAATAATTGATACCATTTACATTAAGTATACTTTTCCCGGACAAAAACAATATGTTTTTATTACCTGTAATAGTTTGTTGACTAACTTTAAAATTTGAATAAACAGTTACAATATTCCCTTGGGGATACAAATATTTAAAATAAACAGATTCATTTTCTTGTATAGAAAGTACAGTATCACATCTTTGCAATCCTTTAGCTTCTTGATTTGGAGTTAAGTCTATCCAAAATTGTTTTACGTTAAGACGTTGCTTTTTAAACGATAAACAGTCATGTGCATATAGGATCTTTTTGCCACTAAGTTTGGATGTAAACAGTTTGGATAATATTACGTAATTGATAATAATGGCATCAAAATTATTCTTCTGTTGAAGCTTCTTAACAAATCGGGTCAGTCCTACTGGATATAAATCATCAATATGATTGTATCCACTTATTTTCTTCCTACACTCGATGAATCCTCTTTTAAAAACATCTAAAATGAGATTTCTTTTATATATGAATAGCCTATCTCCCCAATAATTTTTTAAATGTTTTTCAATTTCATTTTGTCCCTTTATATACAAAAAATAAACTTCAAACCCTATAGCTCTAAGAAGTTCACAGTACTCATAAATACATTTTTGACTTCCGGACAGCACTGGAGGCGTTTGAACAGGAGAAACAACAAGTATTTTTTTCATAAAAATCTAACATTTAGATTTAGTAATCTGTTTCCGTTTCATAGTTTCAATCAAGGCATATGCAATTAATTTTGTATTAATCAGATACTCCTTTCTATTCTTCCAATAGTAATATGCCCTTCCAAAGCCTTTATTTACTAAATCATTTACGATTGTTGACAGTTTTCTTCTTATTATAAATTTAGAAATGTTCATTGAAGACATTCTCCAATACATGTATTCAATAATATCCTCTTTACTTGGTTCATGTGACAAAAACTCCTTATACCACGTTTCTTCTTGCATCATCGCCTTTAATTTGTAAACTACATTACTTGAATTGGTGATGGTTTGCAAGTTATCCCTATATAAAAAACCGATGACTTGCATATTGGCTATTCCCGTATTTTTTGCTGCTATATAACTTGATATGTCATCACTTCCCCATGCTATAGGAAGTTTATAGAATCCTCCGTTGTCTTTAAGCAAGTTTCTATCGAAAAGGAAATCACCAATGTATTGAATCCGCCGATATAAGATACGTCCTAACAACATCGAATACACTCCTTCTCGTTCTGGCCTAGTTTCTTGCATCCGAATGAGGTTTGAATCTTCGTCTATGATTCCTGTCATTGCATGATACACTCCTAATCCTGGGTATTTTTCAATGAGTTTAGCATATTCTTCCAAGCAGTTAGGCAACAGTTTATCATCATCGCCCATACAGATAATATAATCTCCAGTGGCATACGAAAGGCATTTGTTCCAATTGTCTACCACATTCAGTGCTCCGCAATTTGTTTCGTTGATATAATAGCGAATCCGTGGATCATCAAATAATTTTACAATGGAAGTCAAATCTTCCGGTGAAGCGTCATTGACAATGATTAGTTCAAAATCTTTATAGGTTTGGGCAAGAACGCTTTCGATGCATTCTTTTAGAAATTTGGCTTTATAAGCGGGAATTGTTACACTGAATTTCATATTGGCTTGTTTTCGTAGATTTGTTTCTCTCAATGTTTTTCTCAATTAGATAAAGAATGAAACTGCCTGTAACGATTGTAGGTAAGTGAGCACCAAAATGCAACAACATGACAGAAGTACCTGCCATATACAATACATACATTTGCAGATAAGGACTTAAATATTTCCTGTTTCTAAATGCATACCAATAAAACCAGATTATCATTATAACATACACAATCCCATAAAGACTGTATATTCCGATTAAACCTACATCGTCTCTATAAAGGCCATAATACTCCTGGTAGTTTGTTATTTCCTGAAAATATTCAGAAGGTGATTTTGGCGTTCCATTACCTAATAGAAAAGCCAATACACTTCCTTTGTTGTACGTAATGCCGTAAAATTCATATGCAAGGAAACGGATATAATCTTCGTCTACTTCTTTGGTCATTTCAATAAAGTCTCCGAAAAGCGAATCTGCGTTTAGATAGATTATTGTTGAGAATATTCCCAAGAGCACTAAACTTCCAACGCTAATCTTCTTCATTATAAACAATCCTGCGAACAAACAAATTACAGACATAACTATGATTTGTCGAGTAGCCAATAGATATATTCCTATCAATGCAATCAGCATACCTGCTAAATACGACCTACGTTTTATCTGCATGAATTTTTCAAAACAATAAAATAATAAAATTAATCCGAAATTCACTCCATATACTACAAATCGATAAATACCGTTTCTAATTTCAATTCCTCTATCATCTGTTTCATATCTTGTAGCGAACCAATAGGTTGGATATGTGAATTGTTGAATGATTTCGATAGCACTCCAACAAACACCAAATAGACAAAAAATCTTTAAAACTTCTTGCTCTTTTATTTTTGTAAGAAATAAGAAAAAAAAGATGAAATACCCGACATGAATATGAGCACTTATAATAGACATACCAATGCCTTGTCCATGAAGAATATATGCAGGAATAAAACCTAAGAACGGAATCAGAATCAATCCCCAAACGAGTTTTCGTAAACGAATATGTTCATTTTTTATTTTTCCTAAACACAAAAATGTGTACAATGCCAATAAAACAAGGACTATAATGGTAGTGTTTTTATACATAGGAGTGTCATATCCTCTAATACTAAATATATTTGTCATGAATAGCAATAAGAACACTATTCCTATTTTCTTTTTATCAAATTTTATAAAACTGAAAGCCATAAGTAAAAAAGTAATATTAAAACGACAACTGTTTTAGCAACAATCACATATTACAGAAGATTCTGCAATTCAAATCCCTTTCTTTGCATAAAGAAATGAATCCATTCAGTAACCATGCCAATTGTACCACAATGTCTTTTTGTTTGAAATTTTCTCCATGTTCCATCCTGTTAAAAGCGTCTTTCAACTCACCTATCGAAATAAAGTTGATTGCAAGACAAACCTCTTTTTTCATATTCGGATTCACCTGTAAATCCTTAAACTTTTTTATAAAATCCTGCACAGTACCTTTTCGGCATCTATTTATACTTGTTTCATTAATCGTTTTCTTCAATTTTATGGCTTTCCTGTCCAATCAGGCATGTAAACGTCCAATTCTGACGTATTTCCCGCTTTTCAGGCGGTATGTCTAAAATAAGATTAAAATTCAGTTAATTTTTACAGTTTGTTAGCATTTAAGCCGATGGTCGATGGTGTAAGTTTTCCGTAGTTGCGGTTGACTGCGGTGATCTCGGCAAAGAATTTCTTGAGGTCTTCTAGGAGTGAGTACCCCTGAAATATGAAAAGGGAATATTAATCGTGCATAGCGGACGTTTATTTTTGCTACTATCAATTCTGCACACAACAATATCAGTAGAATAAGATAAATACTCATGGCATTTTATCAAAATCTATGTTTTTAGTTCAAAATACCATCCCTATTTTATAGAAATACATTGCTTTCGTCCCGCTTACCAATAGGGCTTACCAATAGCATCCATTTTCAACTTTCTCTGCACCTTTTGGTCGTTCATTTTCATTAGGACGTACCCAATATTCGTTGATGAACTTAGCGTATTCGGGTTGGTCTTTTATCCAACGGTTACCATATACGCCAAACAACATCTGTGTCCAGCCGGCAAGATGAATGGCTGTTTTCCCCATACGTTTTACGTGAGCGGCAAGACACATACCGTATGCGCCACAACCAATGATAGCTACATCAAAATCCATTTTCGATATTTCATCCTCCATATATTCCAATGCTTCAAACCAATTTTTATATGGCTGCTCTTTTGCGTCAGCTATACTTTGTACCGCTTTCAAAGTCAGCAACTCACTGAATTCAGGAAGCACATTTGGGTCAGTCCAAATCTTTTCCCTGTTACTTTCGTATTGATACCTTATGCTTTCAACGAATGGGTGTACTACAAGCACACGTTTCCCTTTGAGTGCCTTTGTCCAAGGATTTTTCCACATAAAGGGAGCGTAAAAGCCATCAAGGTTAACACGTTTCTTTATTTCGGTCAAAAAAGGCATGACATATTTTTCTTCATATATATAACTGCTTAATACGTCTATCTCAAGCATATCTAAAAGCATGCGATTATAATATTTTATGCCTAAGTTTAAGTTATAAGGGAAAAAACCGGCATTAGAACATAGCATCTTCATCATTCTGCGTAAATCAAAAGATGCATTATAATCCATTACATCACTGAAAAATTCTCGATTCCAATGATGTAATTCATAATGGGCTGCCACTATATTGCCTAATTCTATTGAACCAAACTTGCTCAGCATTTTGCCTCCGCTGTTCCCGTCCGTTAGGAATCTATAAATATAGTCGTTGGCCTGTTGGTCGTTCAGGTCAACATAACCATAATATTTTAAAGGGTGGTGATGGGACTTGTTGCCGATAATTTTTCGTAAAGTCCGAATGGTAAAATTTAAAACTGGTTTCATTAGAATGGTTCTTAAGTTAAATTTGTATAAAACACAAAGTCTTATTTTGATATACCTATTACATTTTCTGTTCTATTTATAGTCAATCAGAATTGGTTTGCAAAAGATTTTACTAAACAATGCTTGATTGTCAATCGGTTACATCAGTTCATTTAATCCAAAGTTATTAGTTAAAATTAAGGTGCTTATTACATATTTGAGGATTAATTGATAAGAAGTTTTTGCTTAACTGTAGGTAATATTTTGAATGGACAAACTTTAATCAATGACTTTTGAACTTCAGATATGGGAATTTGTGGCAGCATTAAATTTTTAATATCTTTAGGTATTTCATCGTATGATTTATTTATTAGGAATGACATATCGAAATTTCCCCAATATGGTGGAATATTTACAGAACTGAAATAGTCTTGAAATTTAATTCCGTCTGTAGATATATCACCTTTTTTTATCCATAATGCCGGTATACCATATGCATGTGCCACTATTATACCATGTAAAGAAGTTGATAATATGAATTTACATGACGCTATTCGATCTATTGTTTTTTCTATATTTTCAGTTTTAAGATTTATAATATTTGCTGAGTTGTAAATTTTCTTAACCGATTGATAATCTTTTAAGTGAGGGATTAAACCACATTCATATTTTTTTTCAATTTGGGGAGTATATACTAATGGAAGTAATATGGCTGGGTCACCATATACTGTACAGAAAGGAAAACCTTCTGAATGCAATTTTTTTGCAGAATAATAACCTCTAACAGCATATAGTTGTCCCCCTTGTGCATGTTCATTTTTATTCATGTAACCAGCTCCCCAAATAAGATAATTGGAACGTGAACGGTCTAATATTGAACCTACTGCTAATATTACTTTTTTATTTTTCCAAAATAAAGGAGGTACTAACCTAAATACATCAACACTTTTCAATTTTAAAATATTTTTAATCAGTACCTTTATTTCAGAGTAGTAATTAGGAAACTTGTAGTTACAATATATGACCTTACAGCCTGATAGTTTGTTTAAAAGATATGGATTCAAAGCATCTCCAAAATTGTCAATATAACACCAATGTGCATATAATTTTTTCATTGTAATATGATATTGTTTGTGATTTTAGATTAAAAATACGATTCTTTTATAAACTCATACTTATTTTCATGTTTAAGTTTTTTGTTTGATTTAGACCGTATAAGTTTATAATTAACCTTGGTATGTTTACAATCTCATCTTTTCATTTTCGTTCGAATAGCTGTTTTTATCCACAACCTTTCTCCTTTTGTAAGCCCGGCCAACCAAACAAAACTAAGACTAATAATAAAAATGAATACACAAATTCCAATTGCCATAGGATAGGTTTGCGGCAAGTGCCAGCAGTATAAGCTGCAAAAGCATGGAATGGGGAATGTTTTTAATTCAGCCCATGTGACTTTTTTAAGGAAATCAGCTGGACGAAAATCATGAATGATGTTTTGGGTTGCCCATAGCTGGACGAAAATGCCTATCAGTGATACGGCAATGAGTACGTATAAATAGGTGCTTACCGTAGCTCCGCATTTATATAATACATATACGATGGGAAGAGGCAATAGTTTTAAAGTGCCATTATAGATTTGAAAAATCCGGATGTTCCCGGTAGCTTGCACGACATTTTGCAACGTGCCTCCCATGGTATTGGCTTGTACGTAGAAAAGTGAAAGCACACAGAAGATATTTGCATAAGTCGGTACTTCAACCAACCATAACGATAAAACAGTATTCATTATGCTGATTAGCGGCAATGAAATTAACATAAATAAGAAAAAGCCGAATTTACTGCTCTTATAGTTCAGTTTAAGGCAATAGTCCAAATCTCCGGCAGCATACGACTTAATGATTTGAGGAATAGACGCACTCAAAAAATTGGTCACGAAAGAGCTTATGGCTGCTTCAACGGCAACAGCGATGCCTCTTGCCGCATTGTATATAGGGCCGAAAAATATGTTTATCAGGAAATTCATTCCTTGGCTGTTCATCGTGTAAGCCAAGTTGCCGATAAGGCTCCAGCTCGAAAAACTGAATATTTGCTTGAACACAGATCTTGACCAATATAGGCAGTATTTGCAGTTGTTGAACTTTTGCAGGCAATAAACGCGATAGATCATGGCTACGATGAACTGTGCCGCCATCATCATTATTCCGTAAGCAAGGAGTTTGTCAGAAAATAAATATTGCAACATTATGACCACGCCCAATTTCAACAAAACCTCAAAGATACTTATATATGCATAGGCGTTCATCCTCTCATGGCCGAATATAGAGGCGTTGTATGGTACCTGTGTTACGCTTATCATCAGAGTGGCTATTGAGCATTGCATAACCCAAAAGGCCGCCTCAATCCTGTCAGAAGGTATCACAAGCTTGTTGTAAAACAGCCATAGCCCGACAGTTTCGCACAACACGAGCAATATAACCGCAATGAGTATGTGCACGTTCACCAACATTGAGAACGTCTTTCGCTGGGTATCCACGTCATCTTTTTCCAGCCCATAGGCAATAAACCTCTGCGTAGCTTGGGATAATGCAGAGTTAAGAAAGGCGAACATAGCCACCATGCCGCCGACAACGTTGTAAACACCATAATCCACGACTCCCAATACCTTCAAGACAATCCTTGAGGTATAAATGGCGACCGCCATCGTTAGAAATTGGCGAAAGTACAGGAACAGCGTGTTCTTCGCTATGCGCTTGTTGTTGGCTGATGTGTCTGGCATTATTGAGATGAATAAAATCTGCTATTATTTTTGATGTCAAAGAAATACAGGACAGTACTTGAGTTATTATGAATCGTTATATCCAACTTTTAAGTGGAGAGCGGTTTACAAGAGGGTGTAACAATGCCAATATCGACATGACTGTTATAAATTCTGTTGCAAGCAGTACCCCCCGAAATTTTACATACATTAACATAAAATATATCTGAAAGACATAACACAGGCCAATGGGCAAGAAACCACCACATTGAGTTTCTACCGATGTTTGTAACAGGTCTAACTGCGTAATTGACTTTTTTGCAGATATAATTAAACACGACAATGGCAGCAGGAGCATAAACATACCATAAAAAAGCATTCCCTCTTGTTAGAGAATTGGCTTGGAAATCAACCATTGACGGCCAAGCAAATGAAATTGCATAAATAACGAGTGCAATGAAAAATATCTCCTTATCGAACTGTTTTTCTTTCATTAAAAATCCTAAACCATAGAAAAACATGGCAGGGAAAAAGTTTGAAATATAATATGGATGGATGAATCCCCAGCCATACATTCCATTAATATAGCATAAAATAGCACCGACTACGCCACAAACAGCCCAACCATAGCCATTGCAAATTTTCAACATCACGGGAGACAATGTGCGTACAGCAAACAGTGTCACTAAAAACCACATCGGCGATGCACCGTTATTGACACCGCCGTACAATAAGGAGGACTTGAACGGTGTCAAAACATAATGCATCCAATTGGTATCGCCAATACTGGAATACTTTATTGCCTCGACAACTATGCCAATGCACCAAAACAAGATATATGGTCTCCATAATTTGCGTAGTGTATGTATAAATTCTTCTTTAACCGTTATGTCTCTTTTATAAAACATACCAGATTTGAAGAAAAACCAAGCCATAAAGCATGAGAACACAACCTGTAAAAATTTAAACACATGATTATTTGTCATATCGGCGAACTGGCTGCAATGATAAAATATCATATAAATAATAAATATTCCAGCTGCGGTATCAAGATATATCAACCTCTTATTATTTGTCATCGTTTTCAGACTTTCTTCAATCTTTTTATTAGAAATTTTCCTTTCAATCAATATTCTATCACATCATCATCCACATTTCTCCAAACTCCAGTTGCTTTTACAACGATATGGCTGTCATTCCCAACCACGCTATAAGAAGGAGCAGAAACAGGACCGGACAATATTGTCCCTGCGGAAATAACACAATAGTCTGGTGTTGTGGTACGTTTCATGATTCTGCATCCATTGCCGAACCAATTGTTTGAACCGATTGATATAGAGGCATATCCTTTGCTATAACCACCAGACACTTTCGTTAATTTATGAAAGTCCGTATCCATAATTAATGTATCCCAACCGAAAGTTACACAATTGGCAATGGTTATTTTGTAGTAGGAAGTCAAGCGCAATGTAGTTGTAGCCGTAAATCTATCCCCAAACTCAACATTTGCTTTAGCTCCTATGGAGATTGCAGAGTTATTGCCAATACTACATTCACCATTAAATGTAATCGTTCCGCCATGATTTTCATATACAATACCTGGGTTGGGATATAAGGAAACGGTAGGAAATCCTAACCGTATCATGCCAAACTTCATTTTACCCCCCCCCGATTTTAACATTTCCTTTCATTTTTAACAATCTAGGCTTATAAAGCAGCATAGGAAGCCTGATAGCTTGGCTGAAAGGAAGATAGTGGAAATTGAAATAAACGGTAGGAAGGATGGAACGAAGGATTCGCCTGTTGTTCCATAATTTTTTTATTATATTCATCATGTGGTTTATATGAAAAATTTATGAAGTTTTCAAATTCAAAACAGCCTGCAAGCATTCATGGATGGTGCTTGTCAAGGCATTTACTTCATTTTCCCGTGGAAATTGGTTGGAAGAATGCATATACTTGTTTCTTACATTAGCTATTTGTTCTTTGAACCGTTGCTTCAAGCAAACATTCAGACGCAAGAAAGGGGTACTTCCTCTCGAAAGGTCATCTAAATATTCACCAATAGAATGCCCATGACGGCAGCCATGTATATCTAGGAATAGTTGAAGGCTTGTGTCTAACATACGGGTAATGTGTAACACTCTATACAACCGTTGGTCATCGGTTTTTATACGTCGGTCCATATTTTTATATACCCTATGTTCCGATTCGATATCATTGTAGCGGTTTCTTTGCACATCGGTCGTACAAAGGCTTTCCAACTGGACTAAAAGTGTCTCCGTGGATTTATTCGATTTTGCCATTTTTGTTTCAATTTTTCTTTTATGCTGAGACAGATATTCAATGAACCTGCTTGAATCGGCGATAAACCCAAAAAAGCTAAGACACGAATGTATTTATAAGGGTCGTTGTCGTTCTCTCTGATAAAAGAATAGTCGCTGTTTATCATCTTGGGACATTCCAATGTTTTCCTGTAAGACATCCCCTCTTCGTGTATGGCGTAATTCATGAAAAACGAAAGTGTCATCAGGTTATTGAATGTCTCTTTGAATGACATGGTAGTTTTCCGTTTGAAAGCGATGAAAAGGTCGTCAAGCATATAGGCGTCTTTAACGCTGACTTGTGATTGAGACCAACTTTCCGCCATCGCTCCGTTTGTATACCGTTTATCTATTTGAAACGGAGCAAAGACTTGTTTTTCCTCCTGCCCTAATTGGTAAATCCGAAGGTTGCGGGCATATAGGTTGGCTTGCTTAGCTCTGATTTTAGCTCTTATACCGGGAGTGTTCGATTCAAATCTGCCATTTTCGAACGTCAAGTTGTATTCATTCGCACTATTATCCAATATCCGATGGCATATCCGGTTGAGAAGCGAAAATTGATTATTCAAGAAATCATAGTCTTCCGACAGCAACAAGGTTTTCATGTTTTCCGCATAGGCAAGGCGGGACACCATGATTCTTCTTACCAGCAAGTCCACATTTTGGATTTCGCTTTTCGTGGGGATAAACAACCCAAAGAGATTGCCACTTGCTATAAACAAAGCGTCCGGATTGTCTATGGTAAAGATGTTGGAAGGACGGATTACAGCCTTTTGAGCATACGCCAAAATAGGCGCAATCTTATCGTTGTGTTTATGCATTAAAAGCAAAATAATATTTGAGAAACTGTTTTGAATTTCTCCAAAAAGTTTTTCTTGGCTTGATGTATCCGTTTTCGTGTGTGCTTTGGGCGATTTTTTGGTCCTTTTCGCCCCTGTTCTTCGTCAGATAGCCCGCTATCTTCCTCATCACACAAGCGAAAATGCCTCAAAAACTCATCCCAAATCATCGCACGATAAATTCAAAACAGCTTCTAAGAACGAATAAGTATGCTACTTAAGCAAGAATTCTTCCGGAGTATATACCGGAATATCCGAAAAATAAAAGTCTTTTTTGTTGCGGGTGATGATGCAGTCTGCCGCAGTTTGCTTTGCCGAGAAATATTGCACGGCATCTTCAAAATCTTTAGCTCTCAATAATAAAGCTGCATCAATACTTGTTTCTCCTGTGGTTACAATTTGTACATTGGAACGCAACTCATCCAATAGTCCGTACCATTCGCCCAACGACATTCCTTTTTTTGTAAGGTATGCCACATTGACAAAGGTTAAATCTGAAATTATCAGTTGATGGATGCCACCATCAGCCATTTCGAATATCGGGACAATTGCATGTACGAAAGGTTCACGGAATTTTACAGCATCTACCACTACATTGGTGTCTAAGAATAATTTCATCTTACATTCCGTATTTTTTCCTTAAATAAGCCTCTTTTTCTTTTTTCCAGTCATCATTCTCATCAATGAAAGGAGCTGCTCCAAATAATCGGCGTAAATGCCCTTTCACATGAAGATTGTCCAACTTCGCTTCAATTTCCTTGCGACTGCAAACCTCAGGATTTTCATGCGTCGTTCCCGTTTCTTTGTCCACAAGCATACTTCCAGCTAGTTTGTTAATAATCAACAGCTTGACTTGGGTGGGTTGCTGTAAAAGCATGTCCATTATTTGGTCAGAAAACTCTGACACAGGTGGCTTTACCGCATTAGGACTGCTGTATGAAAGCCCTGGTTCGCTGACCATGCCCGTGGTCTCTTTTTCTATTGGTTTGTATTCTTTCATAAGACGTTCCTCCTTGTCTTGTTGATTCTGATAGGACAAAGCAAGTTCTTTGCCTCTTGTCTACAAAGTTAGCAATTAATTCTCAGATGGCAAAAAACTTGCGCAATTAACAATGGACAAACGGACAATTATTTAGTTCCTATGTTTGTAATGTGCTAGCAAAATAGCATAAAGCCAAGAGAATTATTAAATTTGTAAATGAAAGAAA
>NZ_JACSPP010000162.1 GCF_014837065.1 Phocaeicola intestinalis | reverse complement strand
ACGGATGACTACATTTATATTTTCGAATTCAAGCGCGACGGCACGGCGGACGAGGCTTTGGCGCAGATAGAGGCGAAGGGCTATGCCCGACCCTACGAAGCCGACCCGCGCACCTTATATAAAATAGGTGTGAACTTCTCTTCCGAAACGGGGACGGTGGAGGACTGGAAAGTAGGTTAATGTTTATCAACCGTCTTAACAACCTGATTAAATGGAGTTAATACAATCCTTTCCCAGTCCTGACATACTGGGACTGTTGTTTTCACGCATCAGGACTGGAGTCCTATATGTATTAGGACTGCAGTCCTGGTATATTAGGATTATGCGAGGACTCATAAGCTTGCGGATAAGCAATTAGTCACCGTAGCCATTGCAGGCGTACTTTTATGAACGTATCTCATTTTTCAGTACCAAGAGCAGAGGTGATAAATAAAAAAGCGGTTCTTTTGAGCCGCCTTTTTATTGTCCCTTTCAGAATAATTTTGTTTCTTTGCGTAAATCCAAAA
>NZ_JACSPP010000161.1 GCF_014837065.1 Phocaeicola intestinalis | reverse complement strand
CACCGTGGTAGACCGTTTGGTGCAACAAGCCATTAACCAGGTTCTGACCCCTATCTATGAGTGCCAATTCTCGAGGAGAAGCTACGGCTTCCGTCCAAGAAGAGGTTGTCATGACGCACTGCGAGGGGCGCAAGAAATAATCAATGCAGGCTACATATATGTAGTAGACCTTGACCTCGAGCGCTTCTTTGATACCGTTAATCATAGCAAACTCATAGAAATCCTCAGCCGTACTATTAAAGACGGCAGAGTGGTCAGTCTAATACACAAATATCTCCGAAGCGGTGTAATGAACAAAGGTCTGTTCGAAGCGAGCGAGGAAGGAACTCCCCAAGGAGGACCACTGAGTCCTTTGTTGAGTAATATTATGCTTAATGAGTTGGACAAGGAACTCGAACGCAGAGGGCTTCCTTTTGTTCGCTATGCCGATGACTCGATGATATTCTGCAAGTCCAAGAGGGCGGCAAGAAGAGTCAAAGAGTCCATAACCCGATTTATAGAGGGAACT
>NZ_JACSPP010000160.1 GCF_014837065.1 Phocaeicola intestinalis | reverse complement strand
GTGGTTAGATACCATTAAAGGTACTGAATTTCAGCCACTTGACCTATTTTATTCTGCTAAACTTTATTAATTAACTTATTTGCTATCAAAGGATTAACTATTAATTTAACGAAGTATTAGTTATGATACCTTATATAAAAAACCAGATATGATTATACGTTATTTAACGGATATAGTCAGCAAAGGGGGAAATATGTTATTAAATGTGACTCCTAATGGTCAGGGAGCTTTCCCTAAACAGACATTTCCGATTATAAAAGAGTTGCACACCTGGATGCAAATGAATGGCGAAGCTATTTATGGGACGAGGCCTTGGCGTATTTACGGAGAAAAAATGAATCCTAACCAACCTGATGAAGAGATAAAAGCAGAATTTGACGATGCTGTTTTCAATGGGTTTCCTCAGCAACGGATTCCAGACGTGCGCTATACGAGCAAAGGGAATAAGAAGCTGTTTTGAATTTATCGTGCGATGATTTGGGATGAGTTTTTGAGGCATTTTTGCTTCTGTGATGAGGAA